>NZ_LYVF01000137.1 GCF_001655685.1 Desulfotomaculum copahuensis | reverse complement strand
GCCAGGTTGGCTAAAAAGCGTCGTCGGTTGATGGAACATGAACGCTTAATTCTGGATGCTCCGGCTGATGTTTCTGACGGGGAAGTGGTAATGGTGGATACTATTGCCGCCGCGGTCGATGTTGCAGGCGAAGCGGAAGGAGCTGTTTTTATTCAGGATGCCCTCTCGTCGCTGACCCTGCTACAGCGGGAGATTATAACGGCTACGGTCCTGGAAGGCGTTACTGAAAAAGAAACGGCTGTAAGATTAGGGATATCGCAGCAGGCGGTGCACAAGGTAAAGGAACGGGCGTTGAAGAGGTTGAGGAAGCATATTGTCCTGGACGAGCCCACCGGCAGGTAGAGACTCATCCAGGAAGAGGGTAATCGTCCCGGTACCTGAAGGCAGAGAGGATGCTATTATAAACTGCTGACGCCAAATTGGAAATATCAGGGGATAGAACTTATATGAGTAGTTTTACCAAACTTAGTAAAGATGGGAGGTTTTGATCCATGGCTTATTTGTCTTATAATTTTAGTGGTTTGCAGAGTTGGATCTACACTAAAAACAGTTTTGCCGTTTCAACTACGGAAAATGTTAGTGTTGTTCTGGTGCAATACGCGACAGGCTGTGTGCTGGGTAATTGTGCGGTCGATCTGACTTATTCGCTTGTAAAATCTAGTTTAAATTGTGCAGAATGTGATTGCCCTGATTATGGACCTATTGAAGTTAATGGTGAATATAATAGTCAAAGTAATACAATTGTATTTCACAATGTATCACCAGGTACTTATAGGTTGTGCATATACAATAAAAACTATGATACACCAGCAGATGGAAACGGGTATATATATTATTAGATAAATAGGAATGAAGAAGGGGGTGTCAAGCACCCCCTCTTACTACTCAAGTTACTGTTTTTAAAATTAAATAAAGTTTGGTTTGATATTTTTAGTTTAACAAGACTTTTATTTTTTTAGTTGGAAAACCAGAATTAGATGTAGTAGGCACAAGAATAAGATATTTGGGAAAAATCTTTGGTGATTCAAATAGTTCTCGAATTGTTTCAGTTATCATGTCACCGTCAACGTGTTTGTGCATTACATATCCGCTTATAGGTCGAAAGACGTGTCCTTTGTCATCAATTGTTGTCCAACTAAGTTTTTCTTTAATAGGATGGGTTAAAACAGATTCAATTATAGTGCTCGATGGGGCAATTTCTACTTTCTTTATCATAATAGTAGTTTGTCCAATTGTCTCCGCCTTCATTGGTAAAAATACCTTAGTGGCTGTATCTGTATGCTGCCTCGATACAGGAACTGTAAGCAGCCATTGTCCTTGTTGCTTTCCAATCTGATGAATTGCAATCTGTAAGTTAAATGTTTCAGGTAAATCACCACGAGGGTAGATTTCCACGAGACCAACACGACCGTTACCCATCCTTTGTTCCGTCCCTTGTGCAGTGTCATGGATAGGCTTATTGTTGGCAAAAAATTGCATTCCCGGTGAGTCTAGTGGAATAGTCATATCCCCAGGATAATTATTGGGACTGAGGTCGTGTCTGGAAGTTGTCACTTGATATCCAATATCAAGTCTGCCTTGGTCATATAATACATCTGTTATGGTGACGGAAATACCTTTGTCTGTCGCCGTTCGGTTTACTTTTGTGCTAAACCCTTTGTCGATAGCGTTTTGCAGGCCTTTGTCTCCAACAAAATTAAAAATTGCCTTAATAACAGGGATCCGTTCAAGTGTTTTGGCCATGACTGGAGAAACAAAACCAGAGGCAATCAGTAATCCGCCAACTATTAATGCGGCAGCAAAGCCGTAACAGATTTTGCGGATTATTGTATCCCATTGGAGAGGCGTATTAGAGATTGCATTGTTTAGGGATGTGAATTTATAGCTCTGCTTTACTTGTTCCCATGTCTTTTGAGGTACATTAATGCGAGCAGCATCTTCCATCAATGCCTCTCGGAATATGTCAGACATGATGAATACCTCCTTTGGGGTTAATCTTGCTATTAATTTCCCCATTAATTGCTTGTTCAAGAATATATCGCGCACGGTTCAAACGATATTTTAGTTTGCCCCGTGTCCATCCGGCGATTTTGGCAGCCTCGGCTTCTGTACAACCAATGAAATGAACGAGGACGATAGCGGTTCTTTCATCATATGAGAGATGTTTCATCGCCTTGTCAATGATTATTCGATGTTCAGCTTGTAGAATATCGTTATCCTGGTTGGCCAGGCTAACTTCGTCTATGTTAACGGCAGCCTTTCGTTTACGTACTTGGTCTAATGCTGTATTTACTAAAATCCGGTAGAACCAGCTGCGGAATGCATGTGTATTTTGTAAGTGGTGTCGATGTATATAAAGCTTAATAAAAGCATCTTGAGCAGCCTCCTCCGCATCATGAAGATTTCTTAGAATCAGCCAGCAGGTGCGAATAGCTTGATTCCAGGTAAGTTGGAATAATTCTTCGTATGCTTGTTCGTCTTTAAGGCATACTCTCTTGATAATTTCTTCCGGTATTTCCACTTGATTCACTCCCCTCTATAAGTATTGACGATCGAAACAGGGAAATTGTAGGATTTTTATTGAAATATTTTTCAGGGTTTCAGGGATTTCTTTTGTTTTCGTCATTGGGGTTATGTATTAGGACCACGATTAAGGCTTCGGTGCCTTGGGGTGCCGGTACGCGGGCGCCATCAGAAACGGGTGCGGGAAATCATTAGTGGACGGTGTGAGCGTGAGTTGTTTGCTGAAGTGGGTCCCGGTACGGCGGATGTGCTTGGTTGCCGGCGGAAGGACGCCCGGCAGTGGTATAAGGAACCGGCTAGCCAGGCATATGATCGGGCCAAACCGTAGCAAGTGAGCCGGTTGGTGATCAGGGAGGTATGCAAAAAGCCCACCGCATGGATTGCTCCTGCTGACAGGATATGGTATAATCAATTTAATAGCTTCACAAAGGAGCGCAGATTATTATGCCTTATTTAAATTTGTCAGAAGAAAAGGCACTGAACGAATTTTCCTCAAAGGTAAAAGGGGTTCTTGGTAAGAACCTCTATGAGCTTAAACTCTTTGGTTCAAAATCAACCGGCGGCTTTCATACTGAATCAGATATAGATGTCTTGATCATCGTTAATAAAAGAGATGAACAAACTTTAGATGCAATTAGTGATGCTCTCCTGGATGTTGAACTGGAATACAACTCCAGAATTTCCCCCGTGGTTTTAACTATTGTCGAATTCCTGCAAAATCAAAAACATCAAACCCTGTTCTACCATGAAGTGGAGCGAAACGGGGTGACCTTGTGAGCCAGATTGGCGACTTGGCCAATTACCGTCTTAAAAAGGCGCGCGAACACTTAAAATCAGCTGAAATACTTCTGAATAACGGGATATACGGCGACTCGTTAAGCCGCTCGTATTATGCCGTTTTTACCGCTGTCAGGGCGCTTCTGGCGACAAAGCAGCTTGACAGCAAAAAACATAGCGGCGTGATTTCCTTGTTCAACCAGCATTTTGTTAAACCTGGCATCGTCGATCGGTCAATGGGCAAGGAACTAAGCAAGGCCCGGGTGAGAAGAGAGTCATCCGACTATACAGATTTCTACCTCGTGAATAAGGAAGAAGCCGTTAGTCAACTGGAAACCGCCAAAAAATTCATTTTGGCTATCGAAAGCACCTTGGTGAAAGAATCATTGTAAAATAACAAAATTCCACACTATTATTAAGCATTAGCATTGTCATGATTCAAGTTTGACGCTGATGGTGTATCACATAGGCTTCCGGGACACCTTTCCGCCATCCTTTTTTATGGCTGATACCAGATCTGGTTACCATACGAGATGAAGCCGTAAAAACCGAAGGAGCCGGCATCCGGGTACTCTGCAGTGAGCGGGCCGCAGATTTTGGCAGGCTCTCCTCCGGCAGCGTCAATCAGCCAGAGGGAATTGTCTCTTACATACAGGATGTGGCGCCCGTCCCTCGACCAGATGGGTTGGTAGATTCCCCGGCCGGCGGACGGTAAGGGATGCGCTCCAGAACCATCCGCATTCTCTACCCAGAGGGTACGGGATGCCACCCAGGACGCCAGGTCCCGGGCATTATTAAAGCCCCAGACCTGATCGCCGAGGTCCCTGGCGGCCACGAAGGCAATACGCCGGCCATCCGCCGAAAGGGATGGGTCGATAGCTACGCAGCCGGTGGGGTTTGGGAGCTTCTGGACCTGACCCGATTCCATGTTGATCAGCGCCAGGCTCTTATTCGCCCAGATAATCCGCAAACCACCGGTTACCATCAGCAGGCGGCCCTGCGGCGCCAGGGAGAGCCATTGCGGATTAGTAAGTCCGTGGGCCAGGGATTTCGGTTTATCGCTTCCCAACTGGAGACTATAGAGGTTCAATCCGTCAGCTGCCGCGGACAAGCCATGCCAGGGGTCCAACCAGTAAAGCAGGCCTTTGCCGTCAGGCCACCAGCCGGCCCCGGCCAACCATATGCCTGCCCGGGGCGCCACCAGGCGCCGGGTGCCCGCTTGCGGGCGCGGCTGGCCGCCATTGATGCCGATTGTATAAAGGGCGTCGCTGCGGTCTTCCGGGTGCTTGCTATCATACGGCAGGGTGACAGTGTATGCCAATTGCTTGCCGTCCGGCGACCATACCGGGGCGCTCGTAACGACATCCACCAGTTGATAAGGCTTGCCTGTCAGCGGTACCAGCCAGATGCCGTTTTGCCCGCCTACTGCCAGGAGATCGTCTGCAGGCGACCAGGAGAACTGGCAGTAACTACCCGGGATATGGTGGGCCTGGGTTCCGTCCTGTCGTTCCAGCCACACGTCGAACGTCTGCGAATCTGTAGCATGCATGAACGCCAGCCATTTACCGTCGTGAGACCAGGCCGGGTTTTTCGCGGTACCGTCAGCGGTCACTTGCCGGACGGTTCCCGTACGGCCATCCAGCACGTAAAGTAGGCCATCTCGGACGAAGGCCAGGCGGCCCTGTCCTTTGAAGGCCGCAACATTGACATCCGGCGATGCCAGCGGGGTTTTGGATGATGGCGCCTTGCTAACAGATTCAGTCTGATTCATATGGGCTGGTAGAAACCCTGCCAGCCGTACCGGGAGAAGCAGGCTGATCACTGCAACAAGAATGATCACGGCGCTAGCGAAGGCAAGAATCACCTTTTTAGTACCAAGCTTCATCTGTGGTTCTCCTTTTAATTTTCTTTCTCCCTATAAATTAGACGTATGGGAAAGATATTTTGTTCCAGATAAATATTCATTAAGGACGCAGAAACAATATTGCGTCCTTAATGTTCTGATAGTATACTTTTTAGGCTTGTAAAACTTTCGAGGACGAAGATTGACCTTTTGGTCAACGTGAGGTTGTTCGGGCAAGACAGTGAGGGGTGTGATGGGGGCATGGTAGCCAGGCGGTCGCTGGGGAGGCAGTTCGGGTGGCTTTGGGCGGCGTATGCGGTCAGCACGTTCGGCACGTGGCTCGCGTTCGACGCGTTCCCTTTGATCGCGATCCTCGTGCTGCACGCTGGGCCGACCGAGGTGTCAGTGCTGGCCGCGGCCGGGCTGGCGGTGGGGGCGGCGGTGGCGGTGCCGCTCGGCCCGTGGGTGGAGTTCCGACGCAAGCGGCCGGTGATGGTCGCAATGGACCTGACCCGGTTCGCAGCGGTGATGAGCGTCCCCGCCGCGTTCGCGCTCGGCTGGCTTAGTTTCGCCCAACTCCTGGTCGTGTCGGTCATTGTCGCCGCAGCCAACATCGTCTTCAAGGCGGCTAGCGGCGCATACCTGAAGGCGCTCGTGCGGCCGGAGGACCTGCTTGTTGCGAACGGGCGGTTCGAGTCCACGACCTGGACCGCCACCGCGCTCGGACCGCCGCTCGGCGGGGTTGCGATCGGGCTGTTCGGTCCGGTGACGACCGCAGTGGCTGATGCGGTCAGCTACCTGCTCTCGGCGGTAGGGATCCGTGCGATCGGCGGGAGGGAGTCGCGCCCCGTGCGAACCGGTGCACCGCGGATGCGAGCCGGCGACCTGCTCGAAGGGTGGCGGTACATCCTGACTCACCCAGCGCTGCGTCCGCTGTTTTTTAACACGATGCTGGTCAACGGCCTGATCATGGCGACCTCGCCGCTGGTCGCCGTCCTGATGCTCGGCCACCTCGGGTTCGCACCGTGGCAGTACGGCCTCGCGTTTGGAGCGCCCTGTGTCGGCGGCATCATCGGCTCACGACTGGCCCAACGACTCGTCGCGCGGTTCGGGCAGCACAGGGTCATGCTCACCATCGGCGCACTACGCGCGTGCTGGTCGCTCGGGTTGGCCTTCATCCGCCCCGGCGCTGCCGGGATCGTGCTCGTCATCACCGTCCAGCTTGGCTTGGTCACCTGCATGGGCGTGTTCAACCCGGTGTTCGCCAGCTACCGGCTCGAACAAACCGGGACGGACCGGGTTGCCCGCACCTTGTCCGCATGGTCGGTCACCAGCAAAGCCACCATTGCGGCCCTGACCGCCCTGTGGGGCCTGCTGGCCGGCATCACCAGCCCACGCACCGCGATAGCGATCGCCGGTGTCCTCATGCTGGCCACCCCGCTCCTGCTCCCCCGGTACGACTACGCACCACAGCATGAGCGGCAACCGGCCCGGAGCCACACATGACACACTGCAACTCGCCACTGACCCCTGAAGACAGACTGCGGCTGGTCAGTTCGGTGACGGTCTATAACTTATGGCAATTATACCAGCACCTGGTTGATATAAGATCCATTTCAAAGGAAAGACTGTTATCATGTTTGGGTACGGTTTCCCAAGCTACTATGGCGGCAGAGGAATTTGAGGGATTGCTCTTTTCATGTCCGCCGCCGGGTGATATGATCTAGACAAGTTTTCAAGCGAGGTGTTGTGATTAATGAAATTATGGGGAGGCCGTTTTCAAAAAAATACCGATGAACTGGTGGATGATTTCCAGTCATCCATTTCCTTTGACCGGCGCCTGTACCGTTACGACATCCGGGGCAGCATCGCGCACGCCCGCATGCTGGCCCGCCAGGGGATTATCGGCAACGAGGAGGCGGCGCAAATCGTGCGCGGCCTGGAGGATGTGCTGGCCGACATTGAGGCCGGGCGGGTGGAGTTTTCCGTGGCGGCCGAGGACATCCACATGAATGTGGAGCAGTTGCTCACCGCGCGCGTCGGACCGGTGGGCAAGAAGCTGCATACCGCCCGCAGCCGCAACGACCAGGTGGCCCTGGATATCCGCATGTATGTTAAAGATGAAATTGATCAGATCCGGCGCCTGCTCGGCGAACTGCTCACCACCCTGCTGGATCTGGCCGAAGCCCACGTGGATACGGTGATGCCCGGTTACACCCACCTGCAGCGGGCGCAACCGGTCACCCTGGCCCACCACCTGCTGGCCTATGTGCAGATGTTCGGCCGTGATGCGGACCGGCTGCGGGACTGCCGCCGCCGGGCCGATGTGCTCCCCCTGGGGGCCGGTGCGCTGGCCGGCACCACTTTTCCCCTGGATCCCGGCTTTGTGGCGGATCAACTCGGTTTTGCCGCCGTCGCCCAGAACAGCCTGGATGCCGTCAGCGACCGGGATTTCGCCGTGGAGTTCACTGCCGCCGCGGCGCTGATCATGGTGCATTTAAGCCGCTTTTGCGAGGAGATCATCCTCTGGTCTTCCGCCGAGTTCGCCTTCATCGAGCTGGACGACGCCTACAGTACGGGCAGCAGCATGATGCCTCAGAAGAAAAACCCGGACGTGGCCGAGTTGACCCGGGGCAAATCCGGGCGCGTATTCGGCGACCTGATCACTCTTTTGACCATGCTCAAGGGCCTGCCCCTGGCCTATAACAAGGACATGCAGGAGGACAAGGAAACCCTTTTCGACGCGGTGGACACGGTGAAAAAGTGCCTGCTCATCTTCCGGCCGATGGTGGCCACCATGAAAATCCGGCGGGAAAAAATGGCCGCCGCGGCCAGAGGCGGTTTCACCAACGCCACCGACCTGGCCGATTACCTGACCGGCCAGGGGGTGCCCTTCCGGGAGGCGCATGCTTTGGCCGGCCGGCTGGTTTATTACTGCCTGGAACAGGGCAGGTCCCTGGAGGAACTGACCCTGGAGGAATTCCGGCAGTTTGCCCCGGCAGTGGCGGAGGATGTTTACCGGGTCATCGACATCCGGCACTGTGTGGACGCCCGGCGGGTGCTGGGCGGTCCGGCGCCGCAGGCGGTGCGGGAAGCCATTGACCGGGCGCGGGCTATGGTGGCCCAGGTGTGCCGCTGACGCCCCGCCGGGCACCTGTATTTAGATTGCGGTTGTACCCGTGAATTTAGTGCCGGAGTGGCGGCAAATTTTTACCGTGATCATTGTGAAGCGCCAACGGTTAACGGGTACCGGCCGGATTGCGCTCAAAAGTAATCCGGCGGTTGCCGCCGGGCCGGTTTATCTGTTAACGGAACTTGAACCTGTTCTTAACGAAAAATTCCTTGACACTGTTGCATTAAGTCTGTATACTGGATAATAAGTTATTCACCGCACAGGCCATGAAGGGGAACAAGTAACCTGTCTGCCAGGCCGCAGAGAGCCGGGGTAGCTGCAAACCGGTGCCGGTAGAGGTGAAAAGGATCGCCCCGGAGCCGCCCGCTGAAAATGTCCGGATGGGCATTGTGTAGGCCGGGACGGGTTGGTCGACCCGTTATCAAAGCCGTGTCCTGATGGGGACACAAAGGGGCTCCTGCCGCGAGGCGGGGGCAAGCAGGGTGGTACCGCGCGAGGATAAGCCTCTCGTCCCTGGCAGCTTTAGCCGGCTGCCGGGAACGGGAGGTTTTTTGTTTTTATTTATTTCAAATTCAACAAGACGGTTTTTAGAGGGAAGTGTACCTAGGGTTCCGCCTCCGCCGGAGGGACTGGACCAAGCGGTACAGGCCGCCGGGGGCGGTTACACCGTGGGGATAAAAGACCCGAGCGGATAGGTTCCACTCTTGGAATTTATCTGCCGGGTCTTTTCATTTTCACACTGCACAACAGGCCGGGGGGTGAAGTTAATAGTGTCAATTGTAGTGATCCCCCGGGAAGGGGGCAGTAAAGCAGGGCTATAAGCAAAAAGCAGACGGCGTGACGCCATAGAAATGAAAAATCCGTATATACAAAAGATTAAGGAGTGTGGGCAATGGGCTTGATTATTTATCTGAATGGTCAATATGTGCCGGAGGAACAAGCGGTAGTTTCCGTTTTTGACCACGGCCTGCTTTACGGCGATGGCATTTTCGAGGGCATCAGGGCCTACTACAACCACGTGTTCAAGCTGGAGGAGCACCTGGTGCGGCTGTATGAGTCGGCCCGTTCCCTGGGCTTGAACATCCCCATTTCCAAGGCTGAAATGGAGGAAGTGGTGCTGGAAACCTGCCGGCGCAACAACCTGAAAGATGCCTACATTCGTCTGGTGGTTACCCGGGGACGGGGCGATCTGGGACTGGATCCGCGTAACTGCCCAACGCCGACCATTTTCTGTATCGCCGCCTCCATCCAGCTTTATCCCGACGAGCTGTATGAAAGGGGTATGGAACTGGTCACCGTGCCCACACGGCGCAATTTGACCGAAGCCTCCAACCCGCAGATCAAGTCGTTGAACTACCTGAACAATATTTTCGCCAAAATGGAAGCCAGCTTGATGGGCGCGCCGGAAGGGCTGCTGCTCAATCAGGAGGGCTATGTGGCCGAGGCCACCGGCGACAACATTTTCATCATCAAGAACGGCGTGCTGATTACCCCGCCGCCCTTTGCGGGCATCCTGGTGGGTGTGACGCGGAACACGATCATGCAAATCGCCCGGGAGAAAGGTATGCCCGTGGAAGAAAAGCTGTTTACCCGCCACGCTATTTATACGGCAGACGAGTGTTTCCTCACCGGTACGGCGGCCGAGGCCATTCCGGTGGTGAAGCTGGACGGGCGGGAAATCGGCAGCGGCAGGCCGGGTGAAATGACCTGGGAACTGATCCGCGCCTTCCGGGAACTGACCAAAGTGGACGGCCCGCTGATCTTTAAAGATTAGTCGTCCGGACCAAAAACAAGGGAGGTTTTTGACCGTGCGCAGCGACGCCATCAAAAAAGGACTGGAAAAAGCCCCTCACCGCTCCTTGCTCAGGGCGCTGGGTTATGTGGACCAGGAACTGGAGCGGCCGCTGATCGGGGTGGTGAATTCTTTTAACGAAATCGTGCCGGGGCATATGCATTTGAATGAAATTGCCGCCGCGGTCAAGGCCGGCGTGCGCCTGGCCGGCGGCACGCCGGTGGAATTTCCCTGCATCGCCGTTTGCGACGGCATCGCCATGAATCACAGCGGGATGAAATATTCCCTGGCCAGTCGGGAGCTGATCGCCGATTCGGTGGAAGTAATGGCGCAGGCGCACCAGTTTGACGGCCTGGTGCTGGTCACCGCCTGTGACAAGATCGTGCCCGGCATGCTCATGGCCGCCGCCCGGCTGGATATACCGTGCATAGTGGTCAGCGGCGGCCCGATGCTGGCCGGCCGCTACCGGGGGCGGGATGTTTCTTTGAGCAATATGTTTGAAGCGGTGGGTGCGGTCAGGGCCGGGCGCATGAGCGCGGAGGAACTGGCCGGGCTGGAGGATACGGCCTGTCCGGGCTGTGGTTCCTGCGCCGGCATGTTCACCGCCAACTCCATGAACTGCCTCACCGAGGCGATCGGCCTGGCCCTGCCGGGCAACGGCACCATTCCGGCGGTGACGGCCGCCCGGCGCCGGCTGGCCAAGTTGACCGGCATCCGCATTGTGGAGTTGGTGCAGCAGGATGTACGTCCTTCACAAATCCTCACTGCGGCCGCCTTTGAAAACGCCCTGGCGGTGGATATGGCCTTGGGCTGCTCCACCAACACGGTGCTGCACCTGCCGGCCATTGCCCGGGAGGCCGGAGTGGAAATAAACCTGAACATGATCAGTGAAATCAGCGAAAAGACGCCCAACCTGTGCCGCCTGAGCCCGGCGGGACCGCATTTCATGCAGGATCTGGACGAGGCCGGCGGGATCCCGGCCGTGATGACCCAGCTGGCCCGCAAGGGTTTGTTGCATCTGGATGCGCCGGCCGTATCCGGGAAAACAATTGGCGGGCAGATCCAGGGGCGGGAAGTGTTCCGTCCGGAGGTCATCCGCAGTGTTGATGATCCGTACAGCCCCACCGGCGGCATTGCCATTTTGCGGGGCAATCTCGCCCCGGACGGGGCGGTGGTGAAAAAATCCGCGGTGGCCCCGGAAATGCTGGTGCACCGGGGGCCGGCGCGCGTGTTTGACGGTGAGGAAGCGGCTGTGCAGGCCATATTGGGCGGAGCGATTAAGAAGGGCGATGTGATTGTCATCCGCTACGAAGGTCCGCGGGGCGGCCCGGGCATGCGTGAAATGCTCACCCCCACTGCGGTGGTGGCCGGCATGGGGCTGGATAAGGATGTCGCCCTTTTGACCGACGGGCGCTTCTCCGGAGCCACCCGCGGCGCCTCGATCGGCCATATCTCCCCCGAGGCGGCCGACGGCGGTCCGGTGGCGGCGGTGCGGGAAGGGGATCTGATTGAGATTGACATCCCCAATAACCGTATAAACGTAGCATTAAGTGACGAAGAGTTGCAGTCCCGCCTGAACGGCTGGCGACCGCCGGCGCCGCGGGTGACCAGGGGATACCTGGCCCGCTACGCGCAGCAGGTCACTTCGGCCAGCAGCGGGGCGGTATTCAAGCAGTTATGAACCGGAGGTGAGCTGTGGTGAAGAAGTCAGGCGCGCAAATCCTGGTGGACACTTTGCAGGAGCAGGGTGTGGATACCATTTTCGGTTTTCCCGGCGGCTCGGTGCTGCCCATTTACGACGCCCTCTATGACGCCGATATCCGGCATATTTTGACCAGGCACGAGCAGGGGGCGGCTCATGCGGCCGACGGCTATGCGCGTGCCTCCGGCCGGCCCGGGGTTTGCCTGGCCACCTCCGGACCGGGGGCGACCAACCTGGTTACCGGCATTGCCAACGCCTACATGGACTCCGTACCCCTGGTGGCCTTCACCGGCCAGGTGACCACCGGCCTTTTGGGCCGCGATTCCTTTCAGGAGGCGGATATCACCGGTATTACCATGCCGGTGACCAAGCATAACTATATCGTCAAGGATACCCGGGAACTGGCCGGGGTGATCCGGGAGGCTTTTTACATCGCCACCACCGGCCGGCCGGGCCCGGTGCTGGTGGATATACCCAAGGATGTGGCCAGCAACGAGATCGAGTATCAGGATCCCGGTCCGGTGAACCTGCCCGGCTACCACCCGCAGCCGGTGCCGCCGGCGGAGCAGTTGAACCGGGCGGCGGCGGCCATCCTCCGGTCGGAGCGGCCGGTGATCTACGCCGGCGGCGGGGTGGTCAGCTCCGGGGCGCACCGGGAACTGCGCCAACTGGCCGAAATGCTGCTGGCCCCGGTGGCCACCACGCTGATGGGTCTGGGCAGCTTTCCCGGGGATCATCCCCTTTCCCTGGGCATGCCCGGCATGCACGGCAGCAAGTATGCCAACTATGCCTTTTGTGAGTGCGACCTGCTCATTGCGGTGGGCGTACGCTTTGACGACCGGGTGACGGGCAAGATCGATTGCTTCGCCCCGCGGGCGAAAATCCTGCATATAGACATCGACCCGGCGGAAATAGGCAAGAATGTGCGGGTGGATATTCCCCTGGTGGGGGATGTGCGGCAGGTGCTGGCCGCGCTTATTGAGCGTCTGGAAGCCAAACTGCCCGGCGCCTGGCAGGAGAAGATCGACACCTGGAAAAAGGAATATCCGGTTACCTATGAAGAAAACGGCCACCTCAAACCACAGCAGGTGATCCGGGAAATTTACCGGGTGACCGGCGGTCAGGCCAGAATCACGACCGAGGTGGGCCAGCACCAGATGTGGGCGGCCCATTATTATACTTATACCCGGCCGCGCTCCTTCATCTCCTCCGGCGGGCTGGGCACCATGGGCTACGGTTTTCCGGCCGCCATCGGCGTGCAGGTGGCCTGTCCCGGTGAAACGGTCTTTGATATCGCCGGTGACGGCAGCATCCAGATGAACATCCAGGAACTGGCCACGGCGGTGAACTATGAGCTGCCGGTAAACGTGGCCATCATGAACAACGGCTTTCTGGGCATGGTGCGGCAGTGGCAGGAGTTGTTCTACAACCGGCGCTACGCCTACACCGAGCTGGTCAACCCGGATTTTGTCCGGCTGGCCGAAGCATACGGCGCCGCCGGCCGGCGGGTGACCACGGCACGCGAAGTGGCGCCGGCGCTGGAAGAGGCGGTGGCCGCACAAAAACCGGTGATGCTTGACTTTGTCATTGAGCGGGAGGAAAACGTGCTTCCCTTCGTGCCTCCGGGCGAATCACTGGACCACATGCTATAAAAAGCAAGCGGCGGGAATGACTGGCTTTTGGATCAAGTTAATCCCGGCCGGCAAGGAAGGTGTGGATTATGCGTCATACACTGGCCGTGTTGGTGGAAAACAACCCCGGCGTGCTGGCCCGGGTGGCCGGGCTGTTCAGCCGGCGCGGGTACAATATCGACAGCCTGGCGGTGGGCCGCACCGAAAACCCTGCTGTTTCCCGCATGACCATCGTGGTGGAAGGGGACGACCGGGTGCTGGAACAGGTGACCAAGCAACTGCACAAGCTGATCGATGTGATTAAAATAAATGATGTCACCGTGGATGAATATGTGGACCGGGAACTGGTGTTAATAAAGGTGAGCGCCGATTCCGGCCAGCGCGGTGAAATCATGCAGATTGCCGATATCTTCCGGGCGCGCATTGTCGATCTGGGACGGCGCACGATCACCCTGGAATGCACCGGCAACGACGGCAAGATCAATGCTTTTGAGGAGTCCCTGCGCCCCTATGGCATCAAGGAGCTGGTGCGTACCGGCAAAATCGCCATGCTGCGGGGCAACAGGTTCACCAATTTAAATACCAATGGAAACCGGGAGGATGAACAGTAATGGTCAAAGTGTATTACGATCAAGACGCGGATTTGAACGTACTCGGGGGCAAAACCATCGCCATCCTTGGTTACGGCAGCCAGGGCCACGCCCAGGCGCAGAACCTGCGGGACAGCGGCATGAATGTAATCATCGGCCTGCCGGAAACCAGCCGCACCCGCGAGCGCGCCAAAGCCGACGGGTTTGCGGTGTTCACGGCGGATGAAGCGGCGTCCAGGGCGGACATCATCCAGGTGCTGGTACCCGACGAGATCCAGGGCCGGCTGTACCGGGAAGCGATCGCCCCGCATCTGGCCGCCGGTAAGGCGCTGATGTTCTCACACGGTTTCAATATTCATTTCAACCAGATCGTGCCGCCGGCGGATGTGGATGTGTTCATGGTCGCCCCGAAGAGCCCCGGCCATATGGTGCGGCGCATGTATGTGGAAGGGCAGGGCGTGCCTTCGTTGATCGCCGTGTATCAGGATGCCGGCGGACGCGCCCGGGAAATGGCCCTGGCCTATGCCAAAGGCATCGGCAGCACCCGGGCGGGCGTGTTTGAAACCACATTCAAGGAAGAAACGGAAACCGACCTGTTTGGCGAGCAGGCGGTGCTCTGCGGCGGCGTCACCGAGCTGATCAAGGCCGGTTTCGACACCCTGGTGGAGGCCGGCTACGCGCCGGAAATGGCTTATTTCGAATGCCTGCATGAAATGAAGCTAATCGTGGATTTGATCAACGAGGGCGGGCTGGGCCTGATGCGCTATTCGATCAGCAATACCGCCGAATACGGCGATTACATGGTGGGCAAACGCATTGTTAATGAAGACACGCGCCGGGAGATGAAACAGGTTTTAAAGGAAATCCAGAACGGAAAATTCGCCCGGGAATGGATGCTGGAGAACCAGGTCAACCGGCCCATGTTCAACGCCATGCGCCGTCAGGAGGCGGAGCACCCGGTGGAAAAAGTGGGTGCCGAACTGCGCAAAATGATGCCCTGGTTGAAGAAGGACAAATAGTGTCATAACACCTGTTTTGCGACGATTGGATGGCGTGGCTCGCATGGCTAAAGCGGCATACAAATTTCCAACACCGGTTGACTGCGGGACGGTCCGGGGCGGGAGGCAACCGTGCCCCGGTTCTGACCGCAATTGACCGACATAAGGTTACGCTGGTCAAAGGATGATGTTTTTTGACGGACCGTACCCGGTTGAAAGGGGGGAAACGGTATGAAAATGAAAGTGGCGGATGCTTTAATCCGCTGCCTGGAACTGGAAAACGTGCGCATCGTCTTCGGTTATCCGGGCGGGGCGATGCTCCCCGTTTACGATGCCCTTTACCATTCCTCCGGCATCAAACACGTGCTGGTGCGCCACGAGCAGGGGGCCGTGCACGCGGCCGACGGCTACGCGCGAGCCTCCGGCGAGGTGGGGGTGGCCATGGCCACCTCCGGTCCCGGCGCGACCAACCTGGTCACCGGCCTGGCCAACGCCTATATGGATTCCGTGCCCCTGGTGGTATTTACCGGCCAGGTACCCACCAGTCAGGTGGGTACCGATGCTTTCCAGGAAGTGGATATTACGGGCATTACCCTGCCGATCACCAAACATAATTATCTGGTTAAAAACCCGTCTGATTTGCCCCGGGTGGTCAAGAACGCCTTTCACATCGCCTCCACGGGCCGGCCGGGACCGGTGTTGATCGATCTGCCCAAGGATGTGGCCCAGACGGAAATTGATTTCGACTATCCGGAAACGGTCAACCTGCGGGGTTATAAACCGACTTTCCGCGGGCATCCCAACCAGATCAACGAGGCGGCGCGTTTGATTGCCGCCGCCCGGCGCCCGGTTATTTATGCCGGCGGCGGCATCATCAACGCCCGGGCGGGCGGGGAACTGTTGGAACTGGCCGAAAAGATTGCTGCTCCGGTGACCAATACATTCATGGGACTGTCCGGTTTTCCCGGGGATCACCCGTTGTTCCTGGGCATGCTCGGCCTGCACGGCACCCGCTACGCCAATCTGGCCGTAACCGAATGCGATTTGCTGATAGCTCTGGGCGCGCGCTTCGACGACCGGGTGACCGGCCGGCTGGACGCCTTCGCGCCCAATGCCGCCTTGATCCACGTGGATATCGACCCGGCGGAAATCGGCAAAAATGTGCGCATCAACGTACCGATTGTGGGCGATGTCAAACAGGTGCTGCAGGCGCTGCTGCCGCTGGTGGAAAAAACGGACCGGGCAGCCTGGCTGGCGCGGGTGGCGGAATTAAAAAGCGCCTATCCGTTGAGCTACGGGCGGGAGAACGGCCTCAAACCGCAGTATATCATTGAGGAGCTTTACCGCTGCACCGGCGGCGATGCGGTGGTGGCCACCGACGTGGGCCAGCACCAGATGTGGGTGGCCCAGTACTACCCCTTCAAGCGGCCGGGGACGTTGATTTCCTCCGGCGGCCTGGGCACCATGGGCTTCGGCCTGCCGGCGGCGGTGGGCGCCCAACTGGCGCTGCCGGACCGGCAGGTGGTTTTGGTCACCGGCGACGGCAGCATCCAGATGAACATGCAGGAACTGGCCACCGTGCGGGAACAGGAATTGCCCTTGAAGATCATTTTGTTGAACAACCATGCCCTGGGCATGGTACGGCAGTTGCAGGAATATTACTGCGAGGGGCGCTACATGGCGGTGGACTTCAAATTCCACCCCGACTTCATTGCTTTGGCCCGCGCCTATGGCATAGCGGGGTATACGATCAGCGACAGTGCAGAGGTGGCGGAAGTGCTCACCCGGGCGCTGGCCGAACCCGGTCCGGTGCTGGTCAACTGTTTGATCAGTACGGAGGAGAACGTACTGCCCATGGTGCTGCAGGGACAGGGCATCGATCAGGCCGTAAGCAGGTAGCAAGTCCGCATCACAGCGCCATGCAACATTATTATGTGAAAATGGCCACTCTTGAAGGTGGTGGCCGTGCCGGAGCTTTGGAGCGACGAGGCACGGCCGCCAAACTTCGGCCACCAGCCTTTTCATTCATGAGTTGTGTTCAAAAAATCATGGCTATTAGACAGAAACCGGGGAATTTACAGCCCCGGAACACCTTTGCCGGCAGAAAAAAACGGCCGGGATTTACACACATTGACAAGCAGGGCGGCTTGGTCCGAAATATGGGGGCGACGGGGGACCGGCCGCCGGATTTGATTCGCAAAAGGAGGAAGTAAAATGACCCGCCGGATTTATATTTTTGACACCACCCTGCGCGATGGCGAGCAATCCCCCGGGGTCAGCCTGAATACGGGCGAGAAATTGCAAATCGCCCGCCAGTTGGCCCGGTTAGGCGTGGATGTCATTGAAGCGGGCTTTCCCGTCGCCTCCCCGGGTGATTTCGAAGCCGTCCGGGCGATCGCCCGGGAAGTGCGGGGCGTAACCGTGGCCGGTTTGGCGCGTACCAGTTTCCATGATATCGACCGGGCCTGGGAAGCTTTGCGGGAAGCCGAACAGCCGCGCATCCACACTTTTATCGCCACTTCGGATATCCATCTGCAGCATAAATTACGCATGAGCCGGGAACAGGTGATTGAAGCGGCGGCGGCGGCGGTGAGGCGGGCAAAAGGCTATGTGTCCGACGTGGAATTTTCGGCCGAAGACGCCTCGCGCTCCGAACCGGACTTTCTTTGCCGGGTGCTGGAAACGGCCATTGCCGCCGGGGCCACGGTGATCAACATCCCGGATACGGTGGGCTATGCCGTGCCCGGTGAGTTCGCCCGCTTCATCGGGGAAATCCGGCAGCGGGTGGCCGGGATGGAAAAGGTGGTCTTAAGCGTGCACTGCCACGATGATCTGGGCCTGGCGGTGGCCAATTCCCTGGCCGCGGTGGCGGCCGGCGCCGGCCAGGTGGAAGGGGCGATCAACGGCATCGGCGAGCGCGCCGGCAACGTGTCCCTGGAAGAGGTGGTCATGGCCCTGTACACCCGCCGGGACCAGTTCGACTGCACCACCGGCGTGCATACCGAGGAAATTTACCGCACCAGCCGCCTGGTGTCCAATCTGACCGGCATGCCCGTCCAGCCGAACAAGGCCGTGGTGGGCAAGAACGCCTTCGCCCATGAGGCCGGCATCCACCAGGACGGCGTGCTCAAGGAGCGGACCACCTACGAGATTATGAACCCGAAAATGGTGGGGATCAGTCAAAGCAGCCTGGTGCTGGGCAAACACTCCGGCCGCCATGCCTTCCGGGACCGGTTGGCCGAACTGGGTTACGATCTCTCCGGCGACGAACTGAACAAGGCCTTTGGGCGCTTTAAAAACCTGGCCGACAAGAAGAAGGACATCACCGACGCCGACCTGGAGGCAATCGTCGAGGACGAACTGCGGCCGGTGCCGGTGACCTACGGGCTGGATTACCTGCACATTTCCAGCGGCACCACGGTGGTGCCCACGGCCACCGTGGGGTTGAAAAAAGGAGACGAACTGTTGGAGGAAGCCGCCTGCGGCAACGGACCGGTGGACGCCATCTGCCGGGCGGTGGACAAAGTCACCGGTGTGCCCTGCACGCTGGTCAGTTGGGGCATCAACGCGGTAACGGCCGGCAAGGACGCCATCGGCGAGGTAACTTTGAAAATCACTGAAAACGGCGGCAAGCCGTATATCGGCCGCGGCATCAGCACCGACATCCTGGAGGCCAGCGCCAAGGCCTATGTAAACGCGGTAAACAAACTGCTCTGGGAAACCGGCAGAGTGAAAGGTGAGAATTGAGCATGCCCATGACGATTACGGAAAAGATCCTGGCCGCGCACGCCGGCCGGGACGAAGTGTCCCCCGGCGAACTGATCAACGTGAAGGTGGATCTGGCTCTGGGCAACGACATCACCGCTCCGGTGGCAATCAAGGAATTCGGGCGTACCGGCGTGGCGGAAGTGTTCGACCGGGAGCGGGTGGCCCTGGTGCCCGATCACTTTGTGCCCAACAAGGACATCAAGTCGGCGGAGCAGGCCAAACTATTACGGGATTTCGCCCGCCGGCAGGGGCTGACCAACTACTTCGAAGTGGGGCGCATGGGCATCGAACATTGCCTGCTGCCCGAACAGGGCCTGGTCGGGCCGGGGGATCTGGTCATCGGCGCCGATTCACACACCTGCACCTACGGTGCACTGGGCGCCTTTTCCACCGGGGTGGGCAGCACCGATCTGGCTGCGGCCATGGCCCTGGGGGAAACCTGGCTGAAAGTGCCGGAAACGCTGAAATTCGTCTATCACGGGGCACTGCCGGCCTGGGTGGGGGGCAAGGACCTGATTCTATATACCATCGGTCAAACCGGCGTGGACGGTGCTTTGTATATGGCCATGGAATTTACCGGTCCGGCCGTCGCAAGCCTGTCCATGGACGGCCGGCTGACCATGGCCAATATGGCCGTGGAAGCCGGCGCGAAGAACGGCATCGTGCCGCCGGACGAAATCACCCGGCGGTACGTGGAAGGACGGGCCAAGCGGCCGTACCAGTTCTACGCCAGCGATCCCGGTGCCCGTTATGCCCGGGTGTACGAATTTGACGTGAGCAAACTGGAGCCCCAGGTGGCCTTTCCCCACCTGCCCTCAAATGTACGTCCGGTCAGTGAGGCCGGGCGGGTGGAGATCCAGCAGGCGGTAATCGGCTCCTGCACCAACGGCCGCATGGAGGACCTGCGTCTGGCGGCCAAAGTGCTGCAGGGCAAAAAGGTGCATCCGGATGTGCGCCTGATCGTCATTCCCGGTACCCAGGAAATCTACCGGACGGCGCTGAAGGAAGGACTGGTGGAAATCTTCCTGGACGCCGGCGCGGCCGTGAGCACGCCCACCTGCGGCCCCTGCCTGGGCGGCTATATGGGTATCCTGGCCGCCGGCGAGCGCTGCATCGCCACCACCAACCGCAATTTCGTAGGGCGCATGGGGCACCCGCAGAGCGAGGTTTATCTGAGCAATCCGGCGGTGGCCGCGGCTTCCGCCATACTGGGGCGCATTGCCGGCCCGCAGGAGGTGTGTTGAATGAAACTGCAAGGGAAAACATGGAAGTTTGGGGATGACGTGGATACCGACGCGATCATCCCGGCCCGCTACCTGAACACCTCCGAACCGGCGGAACTGGCCGCCCACTGCATGGAAGACGCCGATCCCGCCTTTGCCGGCCGGGTGCGGCCGGGGGAAATGATCGTGGCCGGCAGGAACTTCGGCTGCGGCAGTTCCCGGGAACATGCGCCGATTGCGATCAAGGCGGCCGGCGTTTCGTGTGTGATCGCCGCTACTTTTGCCCGTATTTTCTACCGCAACGCCTTCAACATCGGCCTGCCCATTTTTGAATCGCCGGCAGCGGCGGAAAAAATTCAGGCCGGGGACGAAGTGGCGGTGGATGCGGCGGCCGGTACCATTTACAATCTCACCCGCGGCGAAGAATACCGGGCCACGCCCGTGCCGCCCTTCATGCAGGAGATCATCGCCGCCGGCGGCCTGATCGACTACGTGGCCCGGCGGCTGACCCGGGAAAAGAACGGGATGTAAGGGCAGCAGGCATGAAAGGATGGCGGCTGTACCCCGCCATCCGGTGTCCCGCTCCAGACGGAACATCCGCCCGCTTCCGGGTGAACCCGGCAGTGCTGCATATTGCGTATGATTCGAGGGCAACTATCCGGTACGGCCGGGTTACTTGAAGTTTTTTTGAACATTAATGAAGAGGACTGAACATCCATGTACAAGATCACTGTTTTACCCGGTGACGGCATCGGCCCGGAGGTGACCGCCCAGGCCACCCGGGTGCTGGCGGCCTCCGGCCGGCGTATGGGAGTCGAATTTTGCTTCCGGGAAGCTTTGATTGGCGGCGCCGCCTATGACGCCGCCGGCCATCCGCTGCCGGAGGAAACCCTGGCCCTCTGCCGGGAAGGTGACGCCGTGCTGCTGGGTGCGGTGGGCGGCCCCAAATGGGATCAACTGCCCGTGCACCTGCGCCCCGAGGTGGGCGCCCTGTTGCCGCTGCGCAAAAAACTGGGCGTCTACGCCAACCTGCGGCCGGCGCGTGTTTTTCCCGCGCTGGCCGGCGCCTCCACCCTGAAGCCAGAGGTGGTGTCCGGCCTGGACATTCTGGTGGTGCGGGAACTGACCGGCGGGCTGTATTTCGGCGAGAAGAAGCGGGAGGACATCCCCGGCGGCCAGCGGGTGACCGAGACACTGGTTTACACCACGGAGGAAATCCGGCGTGTGGCCCGGCGGGCCTTCGAACTGGCCGGGAAGCGGCGCAAAAAGCTGACCTCGGTGGATAAGGCCAATGTACTGGAGAGTTCCCGTTTATGGCGGGAGGTGGTCACGGCCATGGCCGTGGACTATCCGGATGTGGCAGTGAACCACATGCTGGTGGACAACTGCGCCATGCAGCTGGTGCGCAACCCGCGCCAGTTCGATGTTTTACTTACAGAAAACCTGTTCGGGGACATTTTGAGCGACCAGGCCGCCCAGCTCACCGGCTCCCTGGGCATGCTGCCCTCGGCCAGCCTGGGCGACGGCACGGCGCTGTATGAACCGATCCACGGTTCGGCGCCGGACATTGCCGGCCGGCAACTGGCCAACCCGGTTGCGGCCATCCTGTCCGGGGCGATGCTGCTACGCTATTCCTGCGGCCTGGAGGAGGGAGCGGCGGCAATTGAAAACGCCGTTACGGCCGTACTGGAGCAGGGCTACCGTACCGCCGACATCATGGAACCGGGCAAACGGCAGGTGGGCACGGCCGAAATGGGTCGCCTGATTGCGGAACTGGTGGGGGAGAAATAAGTGTTCTGCACCGGGTGGCCCGGTCAAATTTTTCAACCGGTTGCCCGCATCCGCCGGAAATGGGGCGTTTCAGTGCGGGTTTGCCGGCCGGGCGCGCTTCCAGGAAGGGCCATCAGCACACCGACGGTGGTCGGGACGGAACAGGAAGCCGGCCGGCGCCGGGGCGTCTTAAAACAAAGTGTGTTCTTATACCGGTGGACGGGTGAAAGCTCCGGCCGGGGGTATACCCGGCAGTACGGATACCACGTATGTTACGGGGGGAGAAATCATGGCGGCAGTGGAAATCTACGACACCACCCTGCGGGACGGCACACAAGGGGAAGGCATTTCTTTTTCCGCTGAGGATAAGGTAAAAATCGCCCTCAAACTGGATAAGATGGGCTTTCATTTTGTGGAGGGCGGCTGGCCCGGCTCCAATCCAAAGGACATGGCCTTTTTCCGGCGCATTAAAAGCTGCCGGCTGGGTCATGCCCGGGTGGCCGCCTTCGGCTGCACCCGCCGGCCGGGCGTGACGGCGGTGGAAGACGCCAACATCCAAAGCGTCCTGGCCGCTGGCGCCCCCGTGGCCACCATTTTCGGCAAAACCTGGGATTTTCATGTCCTGCACGCCCTGGGCACCACGCTGGATGAGAATCTGGCCATGATCAAAGAATCCCTGGCTTTTTTAAAAAGCCGGGGCCTGACGGTGATTTACGACGCCGAGCACTTTTTCGACGGCTTCAAGGCCAACCCGGCTTACGCTCTGGCCACTTTAAAGGCCGCCGCGGCGGGCGGGGCCGCCACCCTGGTGCTGTGCGACACCAATGGCGGCAACCTGCCCGCGGACATCGCCGCCGTGATCCGGCGGGTGCGGGATGAAATCCCCCTGCCGCTGGGCATCCACTGCCATAATGACGGCGAACTGGCGGTGGCCAACACCCTGGCCGCCGTGGAGGCCGGCGCCACCCATGTCCAGGGCACCGTCAACGGCTACGGGGAACGTTGCGGCAATGCCAACCTGTGCTCGATTATTCCCAATCTGACCTTGAAATGCGGGCATGAAACCATTCCCCGGCAGAGTCTGGCCGGGCTGACCGAACTGTCCCGTTACGTCAGCGAACTGGCCAACATGCATCCGTCTTCCCATCAGCCCTTTGTCGGGACGAGCGCTTTTGCCCACAAGGGTGGCGTGCATGTAAGCGCCATTTTAAAGGATACCCGCACTTATGAACACATCGACCCGGCGCTGGTGGGCAACCGCCGGCGGGTGCTGGTGTCGGAACTGAGCGGGCTCTCCAACTTGATGTACAAATACCAGGAATTGAACCTGAACCTGGGCACCAGCAGCGAGGAAAACCGCCGCCTGCTGGAGGAGATCAAGGAACTGGAACATCAGGGGTTTCAGTTCGAGGGGGCGGAGGGCTCCTTTGAACTGCTTCTGCACCGCGCCTACAACCATTACCGGGAGCCGTTCAAACTGGAAAACCTGCGCATCATCATCGAAATGCGGGAAAACAGTCCGGTATATTCCGAGGCGATTATCAAACTGACTGTGGGCGACCGGGTGGTGCACACCGCGGCCGAGGGCAACGGGCCGGTGAACGCGCTGGACAACGCCCTGCGCAAGGCGCTGGAGGAATTCTACCCGGCCATCGCGCGCATGCAGCTCAACGACTACAAGGTGCGTGTGCTGGATGAAAAAGACGGCACCGGCGCGGTGGTGCGTGTGCTCATTGAATCCGGGGACGGGGAGCGTTCCTGGGGCACGGTGGGGGTGTCCCCCAACATCATCGAAGCCAGCTGGCAGGCGCTGGTGGATAGCATCGCCTACGGCCTGCTCAAAAGCGGGAAGGAAACAAAGCCCTGTCAAAGCGGAACGGCATGAACCGTCGCCGGCGGCTTTGCACTGGCCGCTTTGGCCGTTAGTGTGAGTGTAGCCATAAAAATCTGGCAATAAGCCCCCTTCCTGTACAGGGGGTTTTTTCATTTATTAAAAATGGCTTAAAATGCTTGACGGCCCAGGGTTGGTGCTTCATAATGATAAGTTGAGCAATACATAATACTATCCGTGCACACCGCAAAGGAGGATCCGCGGTTTGTTCTGGGAGCAATTAAAAGCCCTGAACCTGGATCTGTTTAACATTACCAGCATAATCGACATTTTGCTGGTTGCCTTTGTTCTATACCGGCTGGCTCTGCTGATCAAAGGTACCCGGGCCGTGCAGCTGATCAAGGGCCTGGCCGTGCTGCTGGTGGCCACCGCGCTGAGCAGCTGGCTGCACCTGTATACCTTTCACTGGCTTTTGCGTCAGACGATGACCGCTCTGGTGGTGGCGCTGCCGATTGTATTCCAGCCCGAACTACGCCGGGCGCTGGAAAAGCTGGGCGGGGGCCGTTTTTTTGCCACCCCGGCGGTTTACATGGCCGAGGACGACCGCTCGCGCACCGTGCAGGAAGTGGTGCGGGCGGCCTGCGTACTTTCCCGCACCCGCACCGGCGCGCTGATGGTGCTGGAACGGACCACCGGTCTGGAAGAATATATGGATACGGGGACCAGGATCGAAGGGCTGGTATCGGCGGAGTTCCTGGTTAATATTTTTGTGCCCAAAACCCCTCTGCACGACGGGGCGGTGATCATCAGGGGCGATCGGGTGATTGCTGCGGCCTGTGTTCTGCCGCTGACCATGAACGCCGACATCGGCAAGGAACTGGGCACCCGCCACCGGGCCGGGATAGGCATTACCGAGGTTTCAGACGCCCTGGCGGTGATTGTCTCCGAGGAAACGGGGACCATTTCCCTGGCGGTGGAAGGCGTGCTGGCCCGGAACCTGGACGAGTCCACCCTGGCCGACCGGTTGAACGGGGCGCTGCAGCTGAAGCAGGGGCGCTCGCTGGCGTTTTTTTGGTTGCGCAAATAGCTGGACGGGGCAAGCTTCGCCTCCGGGAGGTGTAACCGGTTGCGGTTTGAATGGCGGGACTTTTCGATCAAAATACTTTCATTATTCATGGCTCTTTTGCTCTGGGTATATGTGACCAACGAACAAAACCCGCTGGATACCCGTACATTTAACGTCAGTCTGTCCGCCCGCGGACTGCCGGCACAAATATCGGTGGACGGTTTACCTGCCGCTGTATCGGTGCAGGTGCAGGGTACCCGCGGGCAGTTGGTTGGTATCGACGCCGGGGATTTTCAGGCTTCAGTGGATCTTTCCGGGGTGACCGCCGGGGACGACACTGTCGATGTGGCGGTCAATATTCCTCCCGGCCTGCGCCTGTTGCGGGTTTCCCCGGACCGGGTGCGCGTACTGGTGGACCGGATTATTGAAAAACGCATTCCAGTGGTGGTTTCCCTGGACGGCACACCGGCACCCGGTTACAATGCACTGGAGCCCAAAGTTGATCCCGGCACGGTGCTGGCCGGCGGTCCGGCACGGCTGGTGCAGCCGCTGGCCCGGGCCGTGGCGGAAGTAAACATTCAGGCGGCCAGCGGACCGGTGACGCGGGTGGTGACCCTTTCCGGCATTCCGGCCGGGGTGAATATTTCCTCCCGGGTGGCCAAAGTGGAGGTGCCGGTTACCCCCCTGCCTACCAAAACCGTGGCCGTAAAACCACAGATTACCGGTGATCCAGCGCCGGGTTACCAGGTGCGGGACGTGACCGTGCAGCCGGACAATGTGCAGGTTTCGGCGCCAGGCAATGTGCTGGACGGCATTCAAAGCGTTAAAACCGGGGCGCTGGACATCAGCGGGGCGCAGCAGGATGTAACGCAAACGGTGAACCTGCAGGCGCCTGCGGGGGCGGCCGGACTGCGGCCGGACCGGGTGGAGGTGACGGTACACCTGCAGGCGGTGAATCAGGAACCGGGCCAAACCGGCGGGAAACAACCGTCGTCCGGGGGACAGACACCGTCACCTCCACTGTCTCCATCGCCATCCGGGCAGTAGCGGCGGGGGTATGGGCAAGTAAACTCTTGCCGCGATCATGGTGCAGAAGTAAGGAAGTTTTTTTTGTGACGGCAAAAGTTGACGGCGCATATTTAGCTTTTTGGAACGGGTTGCCGGCTCCGGCAGGCGGAAATACCGGGGAATAAGCGGTGGCTAATTTGAAGCCGGCTATTAATGAGCTGATTAAATGCTTCGGTCAGGTGTTTGCCGGGTAACGTAGAGTTTGGCCGGAAGGGGACCTGGTACGGGAAAAGTGGCTCTGTCATACTATGTAGCAAATTGACATCAACCGGAGACGAAGGATATAATATTGCTTGTTTGCCGTGAAAGGAGACTGATTATGGGAGTAATGTTCGGCACGGACGGCGTGCGTGGTGTGGCCAACCGGGAATTGACCCCGGACCTGGCTTTAAAACTGGGCCGCGCCGGCGCCTGTGTGCTTTCCCGCGGACTTTCCGGGTCGCGTTTGGTCATTGGGCGGGATACGCGCATTTCCGGTGATATGCTGGAGGCGGCGCTGGTGGCCGGCATCTGCTCGGCCGGAGTGGATGTATTGAAAGTCGGTGTGATGCCCACACCGGCCATCGCCTATCTCACCCGTGCCCTGGGAGCGAGCGGCGGGGTGGTTATTTCCGCTTCCCACAATCCGGTGGCCGACAACGGCATTAAATTTTTCGGCCCCAGCGGCTACAAACTTTCAGACGAGGTGGAAGAAGAAATCGAGCAACTGGTTACCTGCCCCGGCGGCATCCCGGCGCCGGTGGGGGGAGGGGTGGGCCGCTGTTATGAAATCAGTGATGCGGCCGGCCGTTACACCGGCTTTTTAAAAGAAGCGGCGCCGGGCGGACTGGACGGACTGAAAATAGTGGTGGACTGCGCCAACGGGGCGGCCAGCCGCATCGCCCCGCGCCTGCTGGCCGAACTGGGGGCGGAAGTGGTGCCCATTTTCAGCCTTCCCGACGGCGTAAACATCAACGCGAGCTGCGGCTCCACCAAACCGGCGGCGCTGCAGGCCGCGGTGGTGGAGCACGGCGCCCACCTGGGCCTGGCCCACGACGGTGACGCCGACCGGGTGCTGGCTGTTGATGAGGCGGGCAACCTGGTGGACGGCGACCAGATTATGATGATCTGTGCCCGGGACTTGAAAAGCAAGGGACGGTTGGCCAAAAACACCGTGGTGGTGACGGTGATGAGCAACCTGGGCCTGCATCTGGCGTTGCAGGAAAACGGAATCAATGTGGTCCAGACCAAAGTGGGGGACCGCTATGTGCTGGAGGAATTGCTGCGCACCGGAGCCACCTTCGGCGGGGAACAGAGCGGACATATTCTCTTCCTGGATTATAATACCACCGGTGACGGCCTGCTGACCGGCCTGAAACTGCTGTCCGTGGTCCGGGAAAGCGGCGTCTCCCTGGGGGAACTTGCCGCCGGCATGGAGCGGCTACCCCAGTTGCTGGAGAATGTGCCGGTGGCGGATAAAGAAAAGGTGATCCACCACCCGGAACTGTCCGCGGCCGTCCGGGAACGGGAGGAGTGCCTGGATGGCTACGGACGCATCCTGGTGCGCCCGTCGGGCACCGAACCGCTGGTGCGGGTGATGGCCGAAGGGCGCGACATGGATCAATTGCGTACCATCGTGGGTGAACTGGTTGACCTGATCGGAAAGCTGACATAGCGGCGGCCGGTTGGATGAAGAGGTTGTATGTCGTCTGGAACGCTTGCAAGAACAGCCGGTGAACCTGCTATTTTCCAGTCTGTGCCTTGTTTCCAGGCTTATGGCGGCGTATATTGCCGGGTTGCATGGATGACAGGAGTGCAATATGGTGGTTCGCCTGCGGCTGCGGTTTACAGGGTTGTTATGCCTGGGAGGGAAATGTTCTTTACTCCGGCCGGATGAAGTTATATAATTGGTTCAGCCGGCGTGGCGGCACGGCGGAAAGTTTGCCGCCGGTGCGCACCGCTTGCCGGCTGCGGCGCATATGATGTGGAAAGGGGGAATGCCGCCGGCTGAACGGTTGGACAACTGAATACATAGCGCCAGAACCCGGAGGGGGCAATTCAGCCGGTATTTTTGAACCGGACGGAGTCCCGGTCCGTATACTTATTGAAAATCCCGTCCTGTGCTTTCCAGACGGGAGGCTGATTTCTGTTTTCCGGGTTGACGAGGAGGGAGTGCATCGAAATTTTCGGCGGATGCTCCCCGGTCGGCCACGACCGTCAACGGCATGACAAAACCGGCGGGTAACCGCCGGGACAAAGGTGCCTGGTGGCGACGGGTGAACTGAGGTTTCCGGAACATTGCGCAAGCGCATGCTTAAAGAGCGCTTTAAGAAAATGTTCAGATAGCCGGGGTTTTGTTATGCCCCGGCTTTGCTAGTTTTTAGAAACAAACGGAGGTTTTAATATATGTGTGGTATCGTCGGTTATTTAGGCCCGCGGCGGGCCGTGCCCGTACTGCTGGACGGCCTGGCCAAACTGGAATACCGGGGCTATGATTCCGCCGGCATCGCCGTGGTGGAAGACGGTGTTCTGCAGGTGCACAAACGGGCCGGCCGGCTGGCCGCCCTGGAAGAAAACCTGCAGGGGAGGAGCTTTGGCGCCTGCACCGGCATCGGCCACACCCGCTGGGCCACCCACGGCCGCCCCTCGGACGGTAACGCCCATCCGCATACCGATTGCACGGGCCGTTTTGCGGTGGTGCACAACGGGATCATTGAAAACTACCTCGGCCTGCGGGAATGGTTGATCGAACAGGGGCATA
Source organism: Desulfotomaculum copahuensis (assembly GCF_001655685.1). GTDB lineage: Bacteria > Bacillota > Desulfotomaculia > Desulfotomaculales > Desulfovirgulaceae > Desulfotomaculum_G > Desulfotomaculum_G copahuensis. The sequence goes on along the minus strand of NZ_LYVF01000137.1, from coordinate 185,273 downwards.
CCTTCCGCTCGGAAACGGACACGGAAGTGCTGCCCCACCTGATCGAGCACTTTTACCGGGGCGACCTGGTGCAGGCGGTGCGCCGGGCCGTGGAGCGCATCAACGGCTCCTACGCCATGGTGGTGCTGGCGGCGGCCGAACCGGACCGGTTGGTGGCCGTGCGTCAGGACAGCCCGCTGGTGGTCGGCCTGGGCGAGGGGGAAAACTTCCTGGCCTCGGACATCCCGGCGCTCTTAAATTACACCCGGCGTACGCACATCCTGGCCGACGGCGAGATGGCCGTGGTCACCGCCGGCGGCGTACAGGTATGGGACAGCCGGGGGGAACCGGTAGAAAAGCCGGTTTTCCAGGTCAAATGGGCGGCCGCCCAGGCCGAAAAAAACGGCTTCGATCACTTCATGCTCAAAGAAATCCATGAACAGCCCCGGGCGTTGAAAGACACCTTGAGCGGCCGCCTGGCCGCCGACGGAAGCGGCGTGCAGCTGCCGGAAATCACCCTGGCGCCGGAAAAGATCAAGAGCATTCGCAAAATATTCATCACCGCCTGCGGCACCGCCTACCACGCCGGGCTGGTGGGCAAACAGGTGATTGAAAAACTGGCCCGCATTCCGGTGGAAGTGGATATCGCCTCGGAATTCCGTTACCGGCAGCCGCTGATCGACCAGGACACGCTGGTGCTGGTGATCAGCCAGTCCGGGGAAACCGCGGACACCCTGGCCGCGCTGCGGGAGGCCAAACGACTGGGCGCGGAAGTGGTGGCCGTGACCAACGTGGTGGACAGCTCGATCGCCCGGGAAGCCGATCATGTCCTGTACACCTGGGCCGGCCCGGAGATCGCCGTGGCTTCCACCAAGGCCTACACCACCCAGTTGGTGGCCATGTACTTGATTGCCCTGCACCTGGGTGCCCTCCGGGGTACGGTCAGTCCGGCGGAAACGCGGCAGATCGTGACCGAACTGAAAAAGCTGGGTGACAAGGCACATGTCATCCTGAACAACTGCAAGGCAATCAAAGACTTTGCCGCCGACTGCAGCCGGTGCGAAGACGTCTTCTTCATCGGCCGGGGACTGGACCACGCCGTGGCGCTGGAGGGTTCCCTGAAGCTCAAAGAAATCTCCTACGTGCATGCCGAGGCCTATGCCGCCGGCGAACTGAAACACGGCACGCTGGCCTTGATCGAGGAGGGGGTGCCGGTGGTGGCCCTGACCACCCAGCAGTCCCTGTTTGAAAAAACGGTGAGCAACATCAAGGAAGTGAAGGCCCGGGAGGCCAAAGTGGTGGCCGTGGCCATGGATGGCCTGAAAGAAGTATCGAAAGTGGCCGATCACGTGATCTTCATCCCGAACACCCATCCCATCCTGGCCCCCGTGCTGACGGTGATTCCGCTGCAACTGCTGGCCTACCACACGGCGGTGGCCCGCGGGTGCGACGTCGATCGCCCGCGCAACCTGGCCAAAAGCGTGACGGTGGAGTAGGGGGCCGGAATGGGAAAACGGTATGAACGGCATGGAGCGGGCGTGGCAGTTCCGCCACGCCCGCCGTTATATTTTGTACCGTTCTACTGAATGGGCCATTTGATCCGCAGTTGCGGCCAGCTCTTGCGAAGATGCGCTGTTCTCTTCTATGGTGGCTGATATTTGTTCGGTTGCCGCGGAGATGTTCTGGCTTGCCCGGGATGCATTGGCTGTAAGCTCAACTTGTGTTCTGGCCACCTGATCTATCTGCTTCACCCGCTCGCCAAGTTCGTCAATATTTCGTTTGATCACCTTGAAATTTTCAACAGCCTGCCTACCCAGGAGATCGCTGTTTTCTACCACTTTCAACGCCTCCTGCATATTTTGCCGGATTTCATTGATAACGCCGGCAATTTCGGCTGTCGCTTCCACGGAACGTACAGCCAACTTCCTTACTTCTTCCGCCACGACGGAAAAACCGCGGCCGTGTTCCCTGGCCCTGGCCGCTTCAATGGCGGCATTCAAGGCCAGAAGATTAGTTTGCCCCGCTATTTCATTAATAATATTTAATATGTCATTGACTCTGCCGGCGCTTTTCTCCAAATCCTTTAATTTACCGCCGGCTTCTTCTATACTGCTGAAGTTGGCCTCCAGCGCCTGTTGACCTGAATTGGCGCTTTCCGCCGTGTCCCCGGCCATTAAAGCCATGTCTTTAACGTGCTCAAAAAGCTTTTGCGCCGTGTTGCTGATTTCCTCCGTTGTGTCTGCGATCTGTTGAATTTCAGAAGCCTGGTTCTGGCTGCCGGAAGCGATCTGTTGGGTGGCGGATGAGATCTCTTCCGCTGATGCGGCTACAGTACTTGTCGCTTCACGTATTTGGGACAGCGAAGCGCGTAATTTTTCCAGCATAATATTTAAAGACATACCGATTTCGCCTATTTCGTCATGAGAAGTAATTTTTATCTCTGAGGTAAAATCACCTTCAGCAACCGATTTTAAAGACCCAATAATATTTTTGACCGGCGCCAGACTTTTGTTGGTGATAAACCATAATAGGGAACAAATCACAACAAGGATGAATATACCAATGAACACTGATTTAGTCAGGGTGGCATTGACAGCAGCGGCCACCTCCCGGCTGTCGTCTACGTACATTATTTTCCAGGGGAAGCCGGGGATGGAAGCAAAATAGCCAAAAACAGAAACATTCTGCGTCGGGCTAAAATAGTTCACCTCACCATTCTCCCTGTTTTGAAATTGCGGCCGGAGCGTTCCAAATGCCCGGGAAAATTCATTTTTGCTCAAGCCGGCTTTTTTTAATTGTTCATCCGTTGGGTTGGCCATGCTTAACCCCTGATAGCCGGATTTGGGATGTGCAATAATAGTTCCCCCGTTGTCAAAAATATAGGCGTATCCTTTTTGGCCCACTTTTACCCGGCTGATAAATTGTTGCAGGGAATCAAGATAAACATCAATGCCTATTACACCCTGCAGTTGATCATTTTTAATCACGGGCGAGGCCATGGTAACGCAAATTTTACCGGTGAAAGCGTCAACATAAGGGGCGGTGGTAATAAAATTACCTGCCGTACTGGCCTCCTTATACCAGTCTCTTGTTCTCGGGTCGTAGCCGGGAGGTAATTTTAAGCTGCTGTTGCTTTGTATAAATTTACCATCGCCTTGCCGTCCGAAATACAAGTCGCCGATTATTTGCCTGTTTTTTGCCTCATGAATAATGTACTGTTGCGCCTCAGTGAGGTTTTCCAAATCGAAGTGCTTGAAATCTTCTGCCGTACCGGTAACCAACTCTTTTAAAGGAAGCAGGTTTTGGCTGATCAAATAAGCCGAGTCGCGGCTGCTGTCCAGTTGCTGTTCTTTCATTGTTTGTAAATAAACATGACTTAAATTGGTGGCAAAGTAAAAAGTCAGCACGCCAATCCCCAAAAAAGTAACAACTATTGCTGCCGCTAAAATTTTAAATTGCAACGATTTTTTCATCAGCGTTTCCTCCACTCCATAAGTGAGACCGATTGGATTTCATAATAAAAATCGTTAAGTAAAGTTAAAACTTTAACCAAAAAATAACTTTTACCTTTTTATGGTTAAAAAATCTGATTTTTATATTGGGGAACAGGGCAGCCCTTCCGGGTAGAATGGCGAAGTTCCCGGATGGTGTCCGGCGATCAGCGTAAATTGAATATTTTAACTGTTGTTAGAAGAATAAACAATTTCCTGGTTGCAAAATAATTTGTTGGAAAGCGGCAGGAGACGGCATTATTGCAGGGAAATAAATATTGATTTTATCTGACAACGACCTGTCGCAGGGACTTGATATTGTAAAGTTGCGGGGTGAAAACTCTGTGGCTTTCCAGTGAGAAGATAGTGTCATCGATGGAATAAAAAAGTAATAATCGATGGAATAAAAATGTAATATTGGGAGTGTGCGATTCTTCGTTACTGTCGGGAGGCAAAGAATGATGACTATCGAAAGGGAGCGACTCCTTTCCCTTATCGAATTCGCGCAGCAATCCGCGCGGTTAAGGAGCAAGCCGGCGGCTAACATTGCCCAACATAGGATGTTTGCTTTTTATGAGCATCAGATGCAGGGGCTGCCCGGTATACGGTTGAATGTCAACGGACCGGAAAGTGAGGAAGAAATCTGGCTTTCCGTTGAGCGGTTGTACGAAACGAAGCCGCCGGAAATCACCAGCGCGTTGCTCCGTCCGTGGGTGAGCATGTCTCAAAAACCGGACGAAGAGCCCAGCCTGCTCAAGTCCATCGACGGGTCGGCCCTGCTAACAGCGGACCATCATTCTTCTTACGCCAGTCCACCCGGGAAAGACAAGCGAACACTTGGCGGTGAGACCACCGTCAATCTTTCCGATTATGACCGGGCGGCGCAGGTAAAGGCTCAGTTCGACATCTATCTTGATTCCAGGTGGCGCCCCTGGGCCGGGGAAGAGAACCTCCGCCGCAATACCATCCGGCTTTATTCCCGTCTTTTTACGCTGAAACAGCAGCTTGAGGGCGGTATTGTCGAAGCACAAATCGAACTGGTCTGGGGTGTCGGTATCGGTGTCTGGAAAACCGGTAGCACTACTGTTACTTACCCGCTGGTTGTGCGCCCGGTTGAGATTTCACTCAACCCCACAACGTCCGAAATAGTAATCCAGCCGCGCGATATTGATGCCCGGTTGGAGATCGAATGGTACGCGTCTGCCGGCAATCCGGGCGTTATCGCCCTTGAGAAAGAAGCGAGAGAATTCTTCGGCAAGGCCACGACAACTTTTTCACCATTTGACAGCTCTACGTTCGAGCATTTACTGCACGTGGCTGTAACCAATCTTGGTGAAAATAGCATATACTGGCCGAACGTGGTAACGGCAGGGGACCGTACTTTGCCCAAGGCCGGTGACAAACTTAAGATAACCGACACCTGGGTGCTCTTTGCGCGTCCACGCACCAGCAACCTGTTTCTACAAGACCTGGAAAAGATTAGAAAGGGGGTTGAAAAAACCAACGCTTTTCCACCTGCGGTGGCAGCCATCGTAACCGCACCGGAAACCACAAATCCTGACGTGGAATTGCCGTCCTTCCGTGGTATGTCCATGTCTTATCATGACGGGCGCAGCGCGGGCGGCAAGACGGCGCGGGACATTTATTTTCCGAAGCCGTTCAACGACGAGCAGGTGCGCATTATCCAGTTGCTGGATGTTTACAACGGCGTCGTTGTCCAGGGACCGCCCGGTACCGGCAAGACGCACACCATTGCCAACATCATCTGTCATTACCTGGCCGGGGGCAAAAGGGTGCTGGTGACCTCGATGAAAGATCCGGCTCTGGCCGTGCTGCGGGAACAGTTGCCGGATGAGATCCGCCCTCTCGCCATTTCCTTGCTGACCAGCGAACAGCAAGGTATGAAACAGTTCGAACATGCCATTCAAAAAATCGCCACTGAGGTACAAAGTCTCGACCGCAAGGGTACAGCTCAAGAAATCAAGCATATGGAAGAAACGCTTGATATCCTGCATAGTAAGCTGGCCGGCATCGACCGCAAGATCGGGGAGTGGGCAAAACGTAACCTGGCAAAGATTACATTGGAAACGGAGGAAATCGATCCCCAGGATGCGGCCCGCGAAGTGGTTGAAAACGAGGGACAATTTGATTACATACCCGACGCGCTTGGTGTGGAGCCGGAGTTTGCACCGCAATTTTCTGGTGCGGACATTGTCCGGTTGCGCGAAGCACGGCGCATCTTGGGGCCCGACATTGATTATCTTGACACCTCCCTTCCGCAGTTGGTTGAATTTCCTGATGCCAGTACATTGCTTGTAGTCCACCGCGACCTTTCCCGGTTCGAAGAGTTCAAAAAGCGTATTGATAATGGCGATGTCCCGGCGCTGGCCGATTCAAGCCAGGAAACGCTGGCCTGCGCCCGGCAACTGCTCCTGGAAATTGAAAATTTGCGGAACCAGCGCAATGAGATCAAGCAGGCAGGCTGCTCTTGGACAGACGCCATGCGCCAATGGCTGCTCAGTACAGGCAATGAAGATCTGCTGCAATTGATGGAAAATCTCCGCACCGGGTATGATCAGGTAATTGAGCAGCGCAAGGTGTTTCTGGAGCGGCCGGTTGACACACCGGCCGGCATGGAACTTGATCCCGAATTGGTTGAAGCAGTGGGCAATCTCGCCGGGGGCAAAAGGCCTTTTGGTTTGAAAGGGCTGTTCGGGAAAAATGGACAGAAAAAATTGCTGGATAGCATCCGCATCCTCAGTAATCCACCTGTTGGTGCTGAAGACTGGAGACATGTCGCCGCCTACCTCAACTGGTTGAAATCCCTGCGTGAACTGGCCATACGCTGGAATGCGCTTGCCCGGGAACTTCCTCTTGAAGCTTTGCCGGACGATAAACCGGAAGACGGTCTGGCCGCTGTTCAGGGTTTTGCCCATTATTGTAAGGTTAAAGACATTGTCGCTGCGGAGGGCGCCCTCCGCAGTAAGGCTTTCCTTGTTTTTCCCAACTGGCCGCATGTCCGTGAAGTGGCGGATGATGAAGAACGGTTGTCTGAACTGGAGATGGCGCTTCAGCATCATCTTACGAAAAACCGTTTGGCCAACGTATGGGTCAACAAGGAGCGCATCCAGAAGATCCTGGAGGGCCGGACCGGGCGGGTAGTCGATGATATACGCGGTTTCCTCGCCGGGAGGCTGGGCAATCCGGCGGTTACGGACGCACAGATGCAGGCCGGCTGGACGGCGTTAATGGCGGAACTCTCACGCGTGCTCGGTTTGAGCGTACATCTTGCCGTTGTGCGCGAGGTCTGCGGCAAGGTGGAAGCTTCGGGAGCGCCAAAATATGCCGCAATACTGAAACAGCCGTTCACGGGTACAGTGGATCGCCTGCTTCCGGATAACTGGCGTGCATCCTGGCGGTTGAGGCGTCTGGCGACTTATCTTGAGTCGGTTGATGTTCAGGAAAATTTAAAAAATCTCGCTAAAGAACGCCGTAACGTCGAAAGTGACTTGTCCCGGACCTACCGTGACTTGGTGGTGAAGCGTACGTGGCTTAAACTGGCTGAGAATGCCACCCCCAGCATCCGGTCAGCCTTGCAGGCCTATCTCGTCGCCATTAAAGCCGCTAAAGGCACGGGCAAGCGCGCGGTGCGCTACCGGCAAGATGCCCGCATGGCAGCTGCTCAAGCTAATCCCGCAGTGCCATGCTGGATCATGCCCCACTACCGGGTGTCGGAATCACTGCCTGCGGAACTCGGTTGCTTTGACCTTGTCATTATCGACGAAGCATCGCAGTCTGATCTTACTGCTTTGCCCGCTCTCTTACGGGCAAAGAAAGTGCTGATAGTCGGTGATGACAAGCAGGTATCGCCTGATGGAATAGGTCTGGAGGAGGAGAAAGTGCGCAGGCTCATGACCCGTTTCCTCGGCAATCAGGTGGAAACTTACCGGGCGCAGATGTCTCCCGAGCGTTCCATTTACGACCTGTTCAAAGTGGTGTTTGCCGGGAGCGCGGTGATGCTGAAAGAGCATTTCCGGAGCGTCGGACCGATTATTGAGTATTCCAAGCGTGAATTTTACAATCACGAACTGCGGCCGCTACGCCTTCCAAAAGCCTCCGAACGTCTCGATCCGCCCCTTGTCGACGTGCTGGTTGAAGACGGGTACCGCGAAGGCGACGTCAACAAGCCTGAGGCGCGCTTCATCATCGAAGAAGTTAAGGCGATTGTTGCCGATCCGGACATGGAAGGGCGGTCGATCGGCGTCGTCTCACTGCTTGCCGACAAGCAGGCCCGGCTGATCTGGGAATGGCTGACCGGCGAACTTGAGCCGGGAGTTATTGAACGTCACCGTATCACTTGTGGCGATGCACGCACGTTTCAAGGCAAAGAACGCGACATCATGTTTCTCTCCATGGTATCAGCGCCCAACAACATTGGGATAGCGTTATCCCGCGATACATTCGCTCAGCGTTTCAATGTGGCCGCTTCACGGGCAAGGGACCGCATGTACCTGGTGCGTTCAGTGAGCCTGGAGGACTTGAGCAATGCCGACCGGTTGCGCCGCAGTCTGATTGCCCATTTCACTGCACCTTTCGCGCAGGACGAGGTTCGCCTGGCGGACCTGCGCAAGCTTTGCGAGTCGCCATTCGAACGCGAGTTGTATGACGAACTCACGCAGCGCGGCTACCGGGTGATACCGCAAGTAAAGGTGGGCCATTACCGCATCGACATGGTGGTGGAGGGGCATAACGACGCCCGGCTGGCGGTGGAATGCGACGGCGACAAGTATCACGGCGCGGACAAATGGGTGGAGGATATGAATCGTCAGCGAATCCTTGAACGCGCCGGTTGGGTGTTCTGGCGCTGTTTCGCCTCCGCCTTCATCCGTCGGCGGCAGGAGATACTGGACGATCTATTGAATACATTGGCCGGGCTCGGTATAGAACCAATCGGGGCCGAAGGAGCGCCGGAGAGCATGCATACCGAGCACAGGGTTGTATCTTCCCTATTAAAAGAAAAAACGGGTGAAAGAGGTACTTTGCTTCCATTTACGGGCACAGAGCGAGTCAGGAGCAGGAGAGGGCTTGTTTCGGTTAACGAACCGGTTAACTCGTATGATCGATGCCGGTAAAAAGGCGCCCGGTTTTACCTGAATTTTGATTGGGTCTGACGTTGGCTTGCCGGCGTTCAGATACTATGTATTAATTATTGCTTTTTCTGGTTTTCAGGGGAAAAATAAAGAACAAGGCATCTAAGGAAAAAAGAATGCTGTCAGGTTGCTGTCAGGTGCGAAGCGGCATCCGGTGTTCGTCTTAATGATCATTTTGGGGTGATGGTGATGAATGAAAATTTATCTATAAAATTAAAGACATTTTCCATGCGTCACCGGCAGTATATTATCGCCATCCTGAATGAAATTGCCGATTATTATGGAGATAGTCTTCTTGGATGCGCCATTTTCGGCTCCTATGCCCGTTATGAAAACCGTAAAAATTCAGACCTGGATCTGTTGATTATTTTGAAAAAGGCTCCCGGCTTTAGCTGCCGGATCAAAGATTTTGTGGAGAACGTGGAAATGAAACATGAACCTCTGGCTCAGGAGATCTATGAACAGGATGAAATTCTTTGTGATCTTTCGCCATACATCCTGACCAGGGAAGAGGCCTTAAAAATTCAGCCTGTATATTACGATTTGGTTCAAGATCATTTAATAATTTACGATCCGGACAGCTTGATCAGGTATATAATTAATTCCACGCAACATATCCTGCAACAGGCCGAAGCGGGTAAAGTACGTCGTGCCAACACCTGGGAGTGGCAAACGGCCAAAATAGGCTTTCCGGGAGGGATGAATCTTTGAAAAAAGATGAGCTGACCGCCGCCTACCTGACAAAAGCGGAAGTCCGCTTTAAAGCGCTTGGCTTCTACAAGGAAAACGGTGCCTATTCCGATGTCGTCCGGGAAGCTCAAGAGCTGGTTGAGCTTTTGTTAAAAGCAGTATTAAGGACCATCGGGGTGGAAGTGCCCAAAATCCATGATGTGGGCCGGGTGCTGGAAAAACACCGCCGGCTTTTGCCTCCTGCACTGAATAATTCATTGGATGAAATAAAGCGGATTTCCAAACGGCTGCGTAAAGAAAGGGAACTCAGCTTTTATGGCGCTGAAGATTTTATCCCCACGGAAGAGTATGATTCGACGGATGCGGATATGGCTATTAAAGATGCGGAATTTGTTCTCTGTACGGTCAGAAGCGCCCTGACGGGCCGTTAATTCAGTGCTGGCCTGTGTGGCTGGCACCGGTAATGCACTTGCTCCCCGGACAGGCAGCTCATGGAGCAACAATCGTATTGGAGGTAAAAAAAGTGGAATTTCAGGAGTTGCTGCTAAAGCGTAAAAGCATTCGCAAGTTTAAGCCGGACCCGGTTCCGGATGAATATATCACCGGGTTGCTGGAAGCGGCGAGACTGGCTCCTTCGGGGACAAACATTCAGCCCTGGCGTTTTGTCGTCGTGAAAAGCCGGGAGATGCGGGAAAAGCTTGGGGCCTGTACATACGGACTTAAATTCGTTGCCCGGGCTCCGGTAACCATTGTCTGTTGTGCCGATTTAAACGCCCTGACGGCCAGGGAAAAGCGTATGGCGGAACTAAGGGAAGCGGGGGCTTTTCTGGATAGCGGGCTGGATGATGAACATTTTCAAAAATATGCCCGGGCGCGGGCGAGGTCACGGGATGGCGAAGCGGCAAAAGCATATGCCTCCTTGAACGTAGCCATTGCCATTGAGCATATAGCCCTGCGGGCTGCTGATCTGGGGTTGGGCAGTTGCTGGGTCATGATGTTCAGGCAGGGAGAAGTGAAGGAGTTGCTGCACCTGGGCGAAAACATCCTGGTTGTGGCCCTGCTGCCGGTGGGGTTCCCGGATCAGGACCCGCCGTTCCGGCCCCGGTTGCCGTTGAGTGAGTTACTGCTCAAGGAAGTATGATCAGCTGTAAATTAAGTATGTTTTTTCCGGCTTTTTCAAGGTGTCCGGCATGTTTTGCCGGATTCCCTTAATTACTCCGGCATTTTCCGCTGTCGCTTTGCGGCGTAAGGCCAGCTTTCTTAATCCGGTTTAAATTCACAGGCGAGGATTGTTTCTGATGTTTCATCTCCCATAACGACCAGACTGCCATCCGGGCCGGCAATCAGGCTGTTGCCCAGACTGACCATGCCCAGATGGCAGCCCACGGCGTTGGCCAGCAGCACATAAAAATGGTTTTCCACCGCCCGGGCGATGGGCAGGGCACGGTTCTTCGGCAGCTTCCAGCGGGCCTCGGCTGGATTGTAATAGTGGGCCGCCAGGATAAATATTGCTTCCGCCCCGGCTGCAGCTAGGCTGCGGGCCAGTTCCGGGGAATTCTGGTCGCGGCAGATGATCAGGCCGAATTTGTGATTTTTAAAGTTAAAAACCAGCGGGCTGGTGCCCGGTGAAAAATATTCGGTTTCAATTTCAGTCAGGTGCATCTTACGGTAGTTAAAGTTGGAGCCGTCAGGAAGAAATATGGAGGCGGTGTTAAACAATTTTTCGCCGCAAAATTCCGCCCGGCCGAAAATTATGCCCAGGTTTAGCTCCCGGGCCGCCCGGGCAATGCGGGCCAGGGAAGCGGCCAGTTCATTATTGAAACCGGGCCGGCCGAGGGTTTCTGGATTATATCCCGTCAGACACATTTCCGGGCAGGCCAGTATTTCTATCCCCTTGCGTGCCGCCTCATCAGCCAGTTGTAAAATAGCGGTCTCATTATTTTGGAGACTGTCCGTAATAAACATCTGGGCTATACCTATGCGCAAAGTAATCCCCCACGTCTGCATGTACTTATTTCAATGCGGTGCGAGCGACAAGAACCGCCAGATCCTTGATCATCCCAGAACACCCCCGGCAAAAAGAACACTCAGGTTGGTTTCTCCCCGCCATTCTCTAAGCGCCGGGTGTTTGTTGCCCGGAACAATATCCGTGGCCCCGTTGGCAGTTCTGGCAAAGCAAAGGATATTATCCGCCCCGGCCTGGCTTAAAATAACAGGAGAATGGGTAGCCAGGAGAATTTGTGCATTATAAACGGACGACAGGGACTGAAACATGGCTTCAACTGCCCGGGGATGAATACCGTTTTCCGGTTCTTCAATCAAATAAATTCCTTTAAAATCTGGAAGGTAAGCGGGCAAAGTGAGCGCCAGGAGGCGCAGCGTGCCGTCGGATGCCATCCATGACGGGACGCTTAAACCGTCGCGATAAACCAGTACCAGATAACAGTGTTTGTCGTCGGGAGTATAAAAATTTCCGTATTTTAACCAATGTCCGGGGAATAAGGAATTCCCTGACGGCAAAATATTTCTTGGAAACCGGCAGGAGACGGCAATGCTGCAGGAAAATAAATGTTGATTTTATCTGACATCGATTGGTTCATGGACTTGGTATTATAAAGTTGCGGGGTTAAAACCCTGTTGCTTTTCAGTTGGCTGGATAACTGATGGGAGTACCGGCAAACTTGTTATCAAAGACAGGAGTGTTCCTTTCATGCCTTCACATGGGTTTATCGCGATATCACTGGTTCACTTTTTGGTAGCCGTTAGAAAATCGTTTCCGGGATATTCCTTACCGTAATTTTCTTCTGGATTCGCGGTTGAGATGCGCGGTTCTTTCTCTGAACATTTGCTCCCAGTCTTCCTGAAAGTAACGGTAGGTAAGAGGATATTTTCTTTTTAAATAGTTAATGCTTTCGGCTAACATTTCGTCATTGTAAAGGTCTTTTCCGGGCGGCATATTGAATTCTGGTGGAATAATGTTCCATAAAGATTGAATGTCTTCATCCGGTATAAAACCCCTATAGAACCATTCGACAGCGTAAGTGCTTAATAGGGGGAATATTTTAATGTCCATCTGCATACGATGGATTTCTTTTTCCACCCGCGCCATTTCCTGCAGACGGTGGTTGTACTCTTTGAGCCGGGGATTGCGGTGGTCGAGGTAATATGCGAAATCCATAATAATCGCGGCTTCCCGGAAACGGCCCGCTTCGAAGTATTCTTTGCTTTCCCCCTTAAGGATGGACAGGATCATTTGTTTATCCTCTTCGTCTTTGATTGATTTTAAAAATTTACGCATGCGTGACTGGGCAGCGGAAAGCAACTGCCATTTTTCCGCTTCAAAAAGCACATGAAACCAGTTGGTCAAAAGATAAATATCATCCGGGGACGGGGAATCCTGTTCCGGCAGCGCGGACTGGGCCATTGCCCATGCTTCTTCTCTCATGCCGAGACGTAAATAAACGTCACAAAACAGCCCCGGGTGTTCCGTTACTTGATCGGGATAACGGCTTTGAAACTCTTTTAATACTTCCCCGGCCTCTTCCACCCGGTCCGTTTCCATCAGCATCCGGGCTTTTATACACAAAAAAGCAGCCTTGTTATCTTCCGGGATCACATCATAGGCGGCCTGGAACTGCTCCTGGAAGGAACTTTCATCTCCCTGCAGCAGTGAAATCTGGGCCAGAGCCAGACGCGCCTGGTAACTGGCGGGAGAAACCGTCAACACCTGGTTCAATAGATTGGCTGCTTGATTATATTTCCCGGCTTCGGCCAATTCGAACGCGTCATTCATCACATCTTCAATCTGGCCGCCATACTTGCGTAAAAGATTATACTCGTTGCGTTTAACCGGATCCCGCAGCGTTTCATAGGCCCGGCGAATTTGCTGGAATTCCTCGGGATGTGTCTCCGGCGGAAAGGCCTTCACCGCTTCAATATATCTTTTCTTGATCGTCTCCGGGCCGGCATTGGCCCGGGTGCCGAGGATTTTATAATAGTTTTCTACTTTTGGTTTGCGTTTTTTGCGTCTGAAATTACTTTCAAAGGCCATCTAGACATCCTCCTGAAATTCTATTTCAATCAGTAAGTCTGTGACCCGGTCAATGGTTTCCTGCAATCCATCCAGGTCGTTTTTTGTCATTGCCTCATCCAGCAGCGCGATTAGTTTTTGAATTTCAGGCCGTGATTCGTCGCCGCATTCCTCCAACAACCCCAGGGCGCGCTCACGGAGGCGGGATGCTTCTTCATGCAGCACTTCGGCCGGTAATTCTTCTTCCGGTTCCGGTGTGTCATCTAAGTCCCATTCATCTTCCATCCCATCATCAGGTACATCGCCGCCCGCAGCATTAAAAAGCGATTCAATCCTGGCTTTGCTTAGTTCAAAGGATTCCGCGGAACTGCGATTCAAATCGTCCTGAATCGTGACGTTTATTTCCTTGTTGTTGGAAACGCATCTGGCTGTTATTTCTAGGATGCCGTTCAAATTATAATGGAAAGTTACTTCTATGTCTTCCGCGCCGGCTCTGTTGGGGGGGATACCTTCAAGCAGGAATTCACCCAGCGGGTGGTTGTTTTTCACCCACTCGTTCTCTCCCTGGTAAACTTCAATGGATGCGGCTGTTTGGCCGGGCGATGCGGTGTAGAAAGTTTCCCTTCGCGTAACCGGGATGGTGGTGTTGCGCGGGATAAGCACATGAAACCCGCCCGGCCGCACGGAGATCCCTTTCCACTCTTTCAAAACGGCAATGCCCAGGGAAAAGGGGGCTACATCGGTTACGATGAGCCCGCTTTCGGCCAAAAGGCCCGACTTGATGCCCGCCTGCACGGCCGCTCCCAGTGCCACCGCCTCATCGGGATGCACATCGGAGCGGGGTTCTTTTCCGAAGTAGTCGCGGATTAATGCACGTACACGGGGAATCCTGGTGGAGCCGCCAACCAGGATGATTTCGTCTATCTCATTGGCTTTCAAACCCGCGTCTTTCAGTGCCTGGCCCACGAGATCCATTGTTTGCAGCAGCAGGTCGTCAATCAGAGCAATGAATTGTTCGCGGGTGAATATAATGGAAATGCCGACGGGTTGGTTATCCTTCACGGTTACCAGGGGCAGGAAGATTTGGAGTGATTCTTCCTGTGAAAGCCTGATCTTGATTTTTTCGGCTTCCTCTTTCAACAGTGCCCTGGCACGGATGTCGTCGCGCGGATCTATGCCGTGTTCCGCCATTATCTGTTCGGCCAGCCAGTCCACAATCAGCCAGTCGAAGTCCTCGCCGCCCAGGTGGTTGTTTCCGGTGGAGGCCTTCACTTCCAGGATGCCGCTCATCATTTCCAGCACCGACACGTCAAAAGTTCCGCCGCCCAGGTCATAAACCAGGATATAGCGGTCCTCCTTCAGGTGGGCCAAGCCAAAGGCCATGGCTGCGGCGGTGGGCTCGTTGATAATCCGTTCGACGATGAAACCGGCCAATTCCCCGGCTTGTTTCGTCGCCCGGCGCTGTTCGTCGGTGAAGTAGGCGGGTACGGTGATCACCGCTTCCTTTTCCCCCTCCCCGAACCAGTTGTCTGCGTAGCTTTTCAGTTCTTTCAGGATCAGCGCGGAAATTTCCTGGGGAAGCAATTCCCGGTCGCCGATCGGAATGCGTTCGTTCGAACCCATTTTTCTTTTTACGGCCGCTACCGTGCGGTTGGGCATGGCAATCAGCGCCGCCCGGGCATCCTCTCCGACGATGATGTTACCCTGCGGGTTGATCATCACCACCGACGGGATAATGCGCTCACCCCGTGGTGAGGGGATGATTTCAGGTTTGCCGTGATGCATGCAGGCAATTGCGGAATTGGTCGTTCCCAAGTCGATCCCGACCACCGGTCTCAAATTATTTTCCACATTATTTTTCTTGTTCATGCCGGGCTAATTATCCTCCTTGATCGTAATGACCTGTGCTTTTCTTAATAACCGCCCCTCGCTGGTTATGTAACCGCGTCTTACTACTTCCACCACCGCGTAGGGAGGATAAACATCCTGTCCTTCATCCGGGGGCATTTCCACTGCGCCGATGGCTTCGGCCAGTTGCGGATTAAAACTGCTCCCCAAAATGTTTATCTCCTGAATGCCGGTTTCAGCCAGGGCGGCCAATATTTGTTCAGTCCACTGTTCCAGCAGATGACGCCAGTGGTTCTGCCCGTCTGTTTCAAGCCTGTTCCGGATCATGTCGATGTCGTCCAGCCACCGGATGAGCATGGCGACCAGGTGTTCCACCTGGTGTTTTAACAAAGAAAAACCGGCTGCATCAATATCATGGGTGGCCTGCCACTGCTGAAGGGCTTCCAGACCGGTGTTCAGTTGTTTTATTCCGGTATGTGTTTCCTGACCAGTTTTATACAGCATGCGGGCAATCTTGTTCATCTGTGCGGCGACTTCAGACAGTTGATCGTTGTTTCTTGTTGCCCGGTCATGAAGCGCATTTAATGTTTTATCCATACGTTGCAGCTGTTCCGGCAAAATAGCAGCAAGGACATCAATGGGTTTTTTATTCTTTCCCCAGAACTTCCAGCCCAATTAGTATAACACCCCTTATCAGCGGCTATATTTTATCCTTTGACAGGCCCGTTTGCTTCCAGAAGATGCCGATTGTTTTTCCGGCAGGATTGCAAACCCGGTTTAATTTTTCGCGTTTATTTTTAATAATCCTTCCCTGTTGTAGCAGAATATCGGAAAGTTTTCTGTTATCAGGACACAATACTTGATTCCCCGTAATACATAATTTATTTACTGCCATTCCTCGTCAAGGTCACGTCAAAGTTAAAAACTATCAACAACCCGCCTAATTGTTAAAATTTGTCTGGCTTTTTGAAAAGGGCTGGGGCAGTTCCAAAAATTTCCGCATCCCCATCCCTTGATATGTATAGAAGAACCTGAAAATCAATTACATCCGGAATTGTTGCGTGAATTGGCGGAAGAATTCCGTAATTACAGCGAAAGTGGCGGACAGGTTTTTATTTCCACTCATTCACCTGATTTTATCAATGGCGTGGATATTTCGGAGCTGTTTTGGCTTACGAAGAAAAATGGTTTCAGTATAGTTCAGCGGGCATCTGAAAATGAACTTGTCAGGCGTCTCGTTAAAGAAGGCGATTTGCCGGGAGCTTTGTGGAAACAGGGTTTTTTCGAAGGAGCCGGTCCGCGATGAAAAAGATTGTTTTTTTATTGGAAGAGCCTTCATTAAAGGAGTTTTTGGAAATATTCCTGCCGAGGATTTTGCCGCCGGGGGTGTCGTTTATGGCGGTTCCCCATGAGGGGAAACAGGATTTGGAAAAGTCCATAATGGAGCGGAGATATTTGCCAACCAGTTATTGATAAGAGATGTTCTTGAATGCCTCCATGTGAATGCCGGCGGAGTTCGATCAGCCTGGCGGGCAGGGAAGTAACGTATACGTTCAGAGTGAGCAGCAGGGCCAAAAATGTACGCCTTCAGGTGGGAGTGGAAAACGGCCTGGAAATCATTATTCCCAGGGGTTTCGACCCGGGCGGCCTGGAGGGCATTATCCGGGAAAAACAGCACTGGGTGCTGGACAAGTTGGATTATCTCTCCCGTATGTCTTTCAACCGGCAACAAGACAACCGGGGGGTTTTATACCAGGGACGGGAATATGCGGTGGAAAACAGGCTCGAAAAGGGAGCCGCTTATAATGTAGTGGTGGAAAACGGAAAGATCATTGTGACCATGCCTGAGGGGGCAAAGGTAAACGCCGTCCTGGTCCTGGAACAATGGTATCGTTACCTGGCCCGTAATTTAATTCACGAACGGATTGGCACCTTGAACCAAAAGCTAAACCGTTCCTTTAACAGGGTTTTCATCAAAGACCAGAAAACACGCTGGGGAAGCTGTTCCGGGCGGAAAAATTTAAACTTCAACTGACGTTTGATCATGGCGCCGGTGCCGGTGCTGGACTATGTGATCATTCACGAGCTCATGCATTTGCTTGAGCCCAATCATTCCAAACGCTTCTGAGCGCTGGTGGCGGAGGCGTGCCCGGATTACAAGGAGCGCCGCGCCTGGCTGAGGAAAAACGGCCGACGTTTGATGCTTTATTCAACATGATTTTGGTTGAATAAAGTTCTTTAAGCCAATCTTAAATGCTCTTTGACAGGTCGTTTTCACGTCATTATAATTAATGTAATAATGCCTTTATGGGGGCTGATGATTATGGAGTCATTTGATCTAACAACTGACATCCAGCCGGTAACAGAATTTCGTGCCAAAACTTCCGAAATAATCGAAGACTTGAAAAAAAATCGCCGGACGATTATTTTAACCCAGCACGGCAGGCCGGCAGCGGTGCTTGAATCGGTGGAAGAATACCAGCGCAAGCAGGAAGAACTGCGCTTTTTAACAGGACTGGTTGCCGGCATGCGTGACCTGGATGCGGGCAGTGTTGTTAATGGTGAGAAATTCTTTCAATCGTTAAAGAATCGGGTGGACGATGGCAAGTAAAATGCCGGATAAAAAATTCTTTCTTACCAAACAGGTGGCCCTGGATATTCAGGAAATTGTAGAATATATTGCCCGGCACAGTGCTCAAAACGCCGTCCGGTTTATAGATGAACTGCTTGCAGTATGCCGCCGGTTACCGGATTTTCCAGAGATGGGCCGCATTGTGCCTGAGGTGGGGCAGCCTTTGATTCGGGAAATAATCCACAAAAATTACCGGATTGTTTACACCGTCCGTCAAGGGAAGGTATATATCCTGCAGATTTTTAATGCCGCAAGATTGTTTCGCATGCAGGGGTTGGACCTGAACCAGGGGCAAAAACAGGACAGATAAATAATCGCATGGTGCTGCAAGGCTTTCTGATCAATCAAAACCAGCAGCGACATGACCGGCGGACTTGAGGTAAAGTGTGAAGTAGCCGGCAAGTGGTTTTTGGTAAGAGGATATTTGCCGTTACCTGGCGAATATACACTGATTAAAGAATTTCCGGGGGGTGTGACGGTGAATCTTTTTGCCGTGATCCCGGAGCGGCTTTTTTCCGTCCTGTCCAGTCGCTTGAAGGAAGATTACGCGGCTATTTTATTCCGCATCTACGACCAGTACCAGTTGACCACTTTCGGCATGGAACGGGATGTGGTCATCGATCTGATCGTTGATTATATGGAGCAGAAGGACCAGTTTTTCGAGCAGGCGCTGGCCGATGAAATCTGGGAGGAGTCCCTGGATACGCCTGCCGGCTCCCGTGACCGGGCCGCTTTTATCCTGCGCAAGCTGGAAAGCACCGGCTGGCTGGCCGGCGAGGTTTACAGCAATTACGTACAGTATATCAGCCTGCCCGATTACGCCATTAAAATTTTGGATGTACTGGACAAGATCCGCCGCCACCGGCAGGTGGAATACCAGGGTTTTGTCTATGCTACCTATACCCTGTTGCATGCTCCGGAAGCCGATCGCCAGGGCAATCTGGCGCTGGAAAAGGCTTATGAGCAGACCGAACAGCTGATCAACGGATTAAAATCATTGAATCACAACATCAAGCGTTATATTGAACGGGTGCTGGCGGAAAAAGAACCGCGGGAGATTTTGAAAATTCACTTTCAGGATTACATGACGGAAATTATCGATCAAAGCTACCACCGCTTGAAAACTTCGGACAATGTATCCCGTTACCGGCCGAAAATCGTGGCCCGTCTGAACCAGTGGTACGGCGATCCGGTCTGGGTGGACCGGGCGGCCAACCTGGAAGTGCAGCGGGAACGCTATCCGGATCTGTCCGCCGCCCGGCAGGGGATCTACCGCAGTCTGGATTATATCCGCCAGGCGTATACCGGTCTGGACGATTTACTGGAGGAAATCGATCGGCGCAATGCCCGTTACGCCAACGCCTCCTTCCAGCAGTTGAAATACATCCTCAACAGCAGCCGGGACACGGAGGGTCAGTTGACGGAAATATTGAAATTTCTGGCTGAACAGCGCACCAGTGGGGGCAAACGCCCCGATGAACAGTTACCCGCCGGACTGAGTGGGCTGTTTGGCTTCTTTACCCAGGAATTTCTCAGCACGGATTCCCTTTATACCGGCCGGGAAGCGGTCCGGCACCACCAGCCGCAAGAGGTGCACGAACTGGAAACGGTTGATCCCGCCCGCCGGCAGGAACGTCTGCGTCACTTTCAGCAGCGGTTGGAAAGGCGTATGACCAGGGAAAAAATCAACGCCTGGATAATGGGCAAACTGGCCGGGCGGGAGGAAATTTACGCCCGGGAACTGGGTATTGCGGAAATGGATGATTTCATCAAGCTGGTCTACGCTTCCGCCTACAGCCGGTCGCGCCGGGTAAGCTACCGGGTGGAGCGCAAAGACAGGCCCCGGGTGACCGCCGCCGGCGGCAGTTTCGAATTCAAGGATCTACGCCTGAAACGGAAGTGAGGTAGCCATGGAACTGTTGGAACAGTTGAACCGCTTTTCCCCGGCGGAGCAGGAGGAATTTACGCGGGTGGTCAACCGCCTGCTGGCGTGCACTTTCATCACCCGGAAGAATGAGGACAACCGCCGGGACTATTACTTCACTGAACGGCACGAGGATTTGTTGCGCGACTATTTAAAGTTGGGCGGCTGGAACCTGGAGGGGGACCGTGCTTTCGGAATCTACCGGGTTTACAGCGAGTTCGCCTACAACCGGCTGCGTCTGAAGCTGGAAGAGAGCATCATTATACTGATCCTGCGCCTTTGCTACGAAGAAAAACGGCGTCAGATCAATCTGACGGAAAACATCATGGTTACCGTGCGGGAAATTCAGGATAAATATACCGCCTTGAAAATACGCAACCGGCCAATTGACAAAAAGACCCTGCGGGAGACCGTCGGTTTGCTCAAACGTTTCAACATCCTCCGTGTGCTGGACGGGGAGGTCACTGATCCGGACTGCCGGCTGGAGGTTTTTCCCACCATCCTTTTTGCCCTGCGGGTGGAGGACATCCGGCAGGTTTACGAAAAGCTGGATACCTACCGGCATGATGGCGGGGAAGAGCCAGAAGACAGGGCACAAGTTGAGCAACAAGCAGGAACTGGGACGGAAACGGAGTTGGTACCATGAAAGAACTGACCGGTATACGCCTGATCAACTGGCACTATTTTGTCGATGAAACCATCCGCATCCAGGGCAGCACCTTGATCACCGGGGACAACGGCAGCGGCAAGTCCACCATTTTAGACGCCCTGCAGTACGTGTTAGTGGCCGATTTGCGACGGATCCGGTTCAATGTTTCCGCCTTTGACGAGACCCGGCGCGATCTTTTGGGCTATGTGCGCTGCAAGACGGGCCGGGACAGCGAGAACGGGCGGAAATACGAACAACTGGGGGACATCACTTCCTACGTGGTTTTGGAGTTCTACGACGACATAAAGCGCAAGCACTTTCTTCTGGGGGCGGTCATTGACTCCTACGCCGACGACGCCACCTACGAGAGCCGCTTCTTTAAAATCGAGGACTGCCGGCTGGAGGACGATCTTTTCCTGTCCGGCCGGCGCACCCGGAACATTCGTGATTTCCGGACAGTGGTGCGGGAGCGGCGGGCCATTATTTACACTTCAGTGGAAAAATACCAAGCCGACCTCCGGCAGAAACTGGGCTCCCTGGGCGAGCGTTTTTTCTCCCTGCTGGTCAAGGCCATTTCATTCAAACCAATCACCGACATTCGCCAGTTTGTCTATTCATATGTGCTGGAGGAAAAACAGATCAACATCGATATCATGCGCGAAAACCTTTTGCGCTACAAGGAATACAGCGATCTGGCGGTCCAGACCGGGGAAAAGATTGCCGCCCTGGAAAACATCCGGGAAAAATACCTGGAGATCCGGCGGGACCGGGAGCGGGCGCTGATGCAGGACTACCTGATTTTACGGGCGGGCAAAGACGGCGCGGCGGCGGAACTGCAGGCCAACCTGGACGGCGCCCGGGCATTGGAAGAAGAACTGGTCCGGCTGGCACAGGCGCTGGAAGGGGTCAAGGAGAAGCTTAAACGCTGCCGGGAGGAAGAGCGTTCCTACCGGGACGCCCTGGCGGCCAATACCACTTTTCAACTGGTACAAAGCCTGCAAAAGGAAATTGAGGAGCTCAAGGGGCGTCGGAAGGAACTCTCCGCCGCCGGCCGCAGAGTTGCCCAAACCGCCCGGGAAGAATGCCTGGTGCTGGAACGTCTGTTGGAAAAAGCGGCCGGCGAATTGATCGCTCCGGCGGAGCGTGATTTGTTCACGCAATTGCTGGCCGGGCTGCGGGAACTGGCGGACGGCGGTACGGTTCCGGGTACGGATGAAAAGACACGACTCCCGTCGGCGGATAAGGATGGACTGGCCCCGCCATCCGCTACGGCGGCGGATTCATCAACGGGTGAAGAAACCCCGCCCGCCCTGGATCGCCTGATTGACCGGGGCCGGGAATCCCTGGCCCTGATCCGGGAAAGGGTGCAGGAGCAGATCTGGGAGATCAACCGCCGGCTGAAGGAACTGGCGCAGGAAGAGGGGACGCTGCAGCAGGAGTTGGCCAACCTGCGCCAAAAAAGGCATAATTACGACCCCAAGGTGACCGGGCTGCGTGATCTGATCCGGGAAAAGTTCCGCGCGGTCAAGGGTTTGGAAGTGGAGCCGCGGGTGCTTTGCGAATTGCTGGAAGTGTCCGATGAGAAATGGCAGGATGCGGTGGAGGGGTGGCTGAACACCCGCCGCTTTGATTTGATTGTGGAGCCGGAGCATTTCGACTACGCCCTGTCGGTTTATGAAAAACACAAAAAGGAACTGCGTCTTTCCGGAGTGGGTCTGGTGAACACCGGCCAGGTGCTCAAATACCTGAACCGCTATGAACCCGGTTCACTGGCGGTAGAAGTGCGTTCTCAAAACCGCTATGCCCTGGCCTACATCCACCATTTGATGGGTGATATAATCAAGTGCGCCGGTGAACAGGAATTAAAAAACCACCGCCGTTCGATCACAGCCACCTGTATGACATACAGCAACCATACCGCCCGTCAGATCAAGTTTGAAGTTTACGAGACACCGTTTATCGGGGAACGGGCTTATACCCGCCAGATCGCCCGCAAAGAAGCCCGCTTGCGCGAGATAGCCGCAATACACAGTGAACTGCTCCCCCAACTGGCCGGGCTGGAGA
This sequence comes from Desulfotomaculum copahuensis, assembly GCF_001655685.1. Lineage (GTDB taxonomy): Bacteria > Bacillota > Desulfotomaculia > Desulfotomaculales > Desulfovirgulaceae > Desulfotomaculum_G > Desulfotomaculum_G copahuensis. Next base: position 162,816 of record NZ_LYVF01000137.1, on the reverse strand, counting down.
CGATCAGCCGGGATTGCGGCGGCCGTGACGAACGTTATATTTTCCTGAAAGAGCACCGGGACACGTGGACGGAGCTGGCCGCCGCCAGCCGGGAACTGGCGGCAAAGGAGCGGGAACTGGCCGGCGTGGACACATCCGGTTTCGCCGCCTTGAAGCAAAAACTGGAAGAACTGGTGCTCGAAATTGATACTCTGGACGGCCGGGTGGGAAAATACAACCGGCGGCAAGGTGAATTGGAGACCGCCCTGGAACAAAAAGGGCGGGAACGGACCGCTCTGAAAATGGAACACGACCGGGCGCGGGAAGCATTTGAGCAGTTTTGCGCCCTGTATCCCCAACTTACCGTCGAAGGGGAAAAGCGTTACGCCCGGGAACTGCGCCACCATCAACCGCGGGAGATCGCAGCCAACTTCGCCCATAACCGCAAGAGTATGGAAACCCTGATCCTGAACAAGGAAAAGGGCCTGATCCTTCTAAAGACCGAATATAACAACCGCTATCAGTTCGGCGGCCGGGTGGAGGCTGGAGAGCACGAGGAATGGGAAGCGGAATACAAAAAACTGACGGAAAGCGAACTGCCCGCCTATGAGGAAAAAATCGGCCAGGCCAGGCGGGAGGCGGAAGAGGAATTCAAAGAGCACTTTATTTACAAACTGCGGGAAAATATTGAAAACGCCCGGGTGGAATTCAACTATTTGAATGACGCCTTAAAGGACATTTCATTCGGCGGGGATAAATACCGCTTCCTGGTTACCCCGGCGGAAAAACACCGCCGGTTCTACCAGATGCTGGAGGATACGGAAATGGTGGAGGGCGGGGTGTCCCTGTTTGACAGCATGTTTCAACAGCGGCACCGGGAGGCGCTGGACGAACTGTTCGACAAGATCATCAACCTGCCGCCCAAATATTTGCCCGATAGTATTTTCGAGTATACTGATTACCGCAGCTTTCTGGACTACGACATTAAGATCACCCATGCCAATGGCGATACCTCCACCTTCAGCCGGGTTTGCCGCGAGAAATCGGGCGGCGAGACCCAGACCCCGTTTTACGTGGCCATTGTGGCTTCCTTCGCCCAGTTATACCGGACCAAGACCGACCGGGACGGCATCCGGCTGATTCTTTTTGACGAAGCCTTTAACCGCATGGATATGGACCGCATGGAAAACTCCCTGCGCTTTATCAATGAGATGGGTATGCAGGCCATCATTGCCGCTCCCACTGATAAGTGCGAGTTCATCAGTCCTTACGTGCCTACCACTTTACTGGTTATGCGTGACGGCCGGGATGGCTGGATTGAGGATTACAAGCAGTTCAAGGAAGTTGCAGCCGGAGTGCGGGCGGAAGCGGCAGCGGCGGCTGGTTAGCCGCTGGCCGTCTGCACCGGATGCTTGTTATTGGCGGAATGCTGACGCATGAACCGTGGACATGCATTGTATAAGGTGTTAAAGGTATAAAGCAAAAATTATTAATGCTTAAATTACAGGCCAAAGTCCTTTGGCGAGTAATTCGCAGCGGTTTTTGACGCGTCAGCACTGTTGGCGGACTTGCCTGGCTTGGCTTCATTATATATACCGGTTTTTGTTAATTGAGCGCGGAAAAAACTTTGTCTTAAGTGGTGATGCCGTTTTGGATTACGCCCATTTTATCATGGAGACGCTGCTGGATAAACATGAGCGCCGTGATCCGGCCGGGGTTAAGGACGGGAAACGGCGCCTCTGGTTTCATTTCAATCGGCGGACCATGCCCGCTTACTTTGATGACACCACCGCCCGGTACAAGGAGGAGATCAACAGCGTCGCCCTGGCGCTTCAGCGCCAGGGTTTGATTGAAATTCGCTGGGTTAAGTACGAAGAAAACAATCTCATCGGGAAGGTAGCCCTGCAGGCGGAGCGTTTGCCGGATGTTTATGCCCTGCTTGGACGCCATCCCCGGGCCGCGCAACTGACCACGCTGGCCGGTCTGGCCCGTCATTACGCCCGGGGCGCGGCTCCCTGGGCGCAGGATTTTTTGCACACGGCGGCCTGCCGTCTGGAAGCAGGGGAACCCACCGGCTACTTTCAGCCGGAGCGCGGGCAGGCGGAGCGGCTTTTTAAAGTCATCCGGGAAATCGGCCTTTTGCCGGAGGAGGTGCCGTGCCGCATCTTCAGCCTGCGGGTGTTGGGCGACAGCAAGGCTTTCAACAGTCTGGCCGGCACGGTGGCACGCATCATCCGGGATTTCCACCCGGACTGGGGCGGTGCCGGCCGGGAAAACAGGCCGGAGATGGATGCCGGGGAGATAAAGCAGGTGCTGGCCGAAATGGGTGTGGTGGACAACCCCCAGCATATTTTCATCAGCGGCGGTCTGGATTTTGACACCGGTGAACGGCTGGTGCGGGTGAGTGATTTCTTCCCTGATCTGGGCCTGCCGGCGGAGATGGTGGACCGGCTGACCGTGAAAAACGTGACTGCCGATTATGTGCTGACGGTGGAAAACCTGACTTCATTTTATCAGTTCATCAAGAACCGCCGCGACAATTTCCTGGCCGTTTACTTGGGCGGGTATCACAATCTGTTGCGGCGGCGGTTTTTAAGCAAGTTGAAGGCATTTTTGGACGGCACCGGCCGGGCGGTTCCGTTTTATCACTGGGGGGACATTGATTACGGCGGTTTTTCCATTTTCGTCCACCTGCAAAAGCGCTGTCTGCCCGGATTGAAGCCCCTGTTCATGGATGTGCCTACCCTGGAGCGTTACCGCCGGTTCGCATCGCCCTTTACCGCCGCCTATGGCCGCCGGTTGCGCATACTATTGAAGGATGCGGATTACCGCATTTTTCATCCCGTGATTACCAAAATGCTTCAGGAGGGAGTGCGACTGGAGCAGGAGTGTGTGGACAGTTCGGACATGTTGGCCGGGTGTCGGACCACAGTTAACGGTAGGATTCCGTCATAGATGCTCTTAACCTCACCGGATACTATGTTAAATATTTTGGTCAGGAGAATATGACCCTGATGATCTGCTGCTACCGGTAGCGGGTATTGATGCTGTTTAGCGGATCTTTAGGAGTAGCCAGGTTTCCCGTTGGTATGAAACGCCCGGTGATTCAGGGATTTTGTTTTGAAGGCTTCTGTCCGGACATAAAAAGGAGTGGGGAACTGCATGCCGGAAGTGGAAAAACTTTGGACCAGGGATTTTATCTTTACGGATGTAACCGGCTTTTTATTGTTTTTCAGCTTTTATTACCTGATGTCCACTTTGCAGTATTATGTTTTACACATTGGCGGCAACCTGTCGTCGCTGGGCCTGGTCATGGGGGTCTTTACCATCATCGCCGTCATTTTGCGCCCCGTCACCGGTAACCTCCTGGATACCAAAGGCCGGCGCATCATTTTATTGCTGGGCCTGCTGATTATTTTAGCGTCATTTCTGGCCTACACCCTGGCCACCAGTGTCTGGTGGCTCGGGATAATCAGAATTTTTCACGGTATCGGCTGGGCTTTTGCCACCACCGCGGCCAGCACCATCATTGCCGACCTGGTTCCCCCGCGCCGCCGGGGCGAAGCTATGGGTTATTACAGCAATTTTATGGATCTGGCCATGGCCGCCGGTCCCTTTACCGGCGTTTTGATTTTACAGTTCGGCGGCTTTAACGCTGTATTCATCGCCGCGGCGGTCACCCTGTTGCCGGCGCTGGTTACCGGCTGGACGGTCAGGGAGCAATACCGGCCCGGTCCCGCCCCGGTCAAGCGCACGTTGTTCAGCCGTCCGGCCATCCTGCCGGCGTTGATCATGCTTACGGGCAGCATCGGTTACGGCAGTGTGGTCACCTATCTGCCGACATTCGTCCAGCAAAGGGGAATCACCGGCCGGTTTCTGGGCATTTCCGATTACGCCTTTTTTTACGTGGTCTATGCCATTACCCTGCTGGCCACCAGAGGTCCCTGGGGCCGTTTGTCGGATCGTTACGGACGTCAGGCGGCCATTATCCCCGGACTGCTGTTCCTGGCCGGTGGCACATTGGTGCTGGCTTTCGCCGGCTCCTTTCCGGTTCTCTTAATCGCGGGGATTGTTTACGCCGCCGGTTTCGGTTCCGCCCAGCCTTCGATCATGGCCTGGGCGGTGGACCGGGCCGGCGCCTCGGGTTGGGGGGCGGCGGTGGGCACTTTCTTTGCGGCCTTTGACGGCGGGATCGGGATCGGCGCCTTGTTGATGGGACCGCTCGCCCAGCATTTCTCCTACCGTCTGGTCTATGGCAGCGCCGGAGTATTGACCCTGCTGGGTTTTGTGATCTATGTTTTTGTTTATTTCGGTTCTTCAAAAACCCGTGGTAAAATGTATTGAATTTGAAGTGAAGACATGAAGAAAAATGGGGGCAGCCGGCGGTGAACACCACGTCCACATTTGGTCAATTAAGAAAAAATGAAAGGGAAATACGAAAAAACCTGATCATTGACGCGGCAATCGGCCTGTTTGCCACAAAATCATTTGAGAACACCAGCATTCGCGATATTGCCGCCGCGGCGGGAATTTCCCCGGCCTCGATTTACCGGTACTTTGCGGACCGGGATGAGCTTTTCGTGGAGGCTTTGTTGCGCGAGGGAAAAGATATCATTGCCGGTATGGAAAAACTGCTTGCGGAAAACGGCGGCTCTTCGATCGAAAAAATTTCCGCCGGTTTTGTTGATTATTTACTGGAGCATGATGCCTTTTTCCAAATGATGACCCACTTCATGCTGGGTGGTAACATCAGCGAAAAAGCCCTGACCAGGTTTAATCAGGCCGAGCGGTATTTGCTCAATGCTTTCGAAGGTATTTTTAAAGACATGGGGGTAAAGGAAAACGCCCGGCTTATCGCGCATGCTTTTTTTGCTTCACTGAACGGAATCGTGATCACCTTCAGAAAATATCCCGGCCGCAGCGAGGAAGAGGTGAAAAGGCACATGCGCCGTCTGGCCGGTCTTATAGCCGGCATTTTTAAAAAAGGTGCCGTGTGAGAGTTGCAAGTGTTCCCGTCCGGACAAAACCCCGGAGCGCCGGTTGAACTTTTCAGCCGGCGCTCCGGGTGTTGCAAAAAATGTGGATTTATTTTACCGGGCACGCTCACGCAATTCCTTTTTCAAAATTTTCCCCACAGCATTCCGGGGCAGTGCGTCCACGATGCGCACCGCTTTGACGCACTTGTATCCGGCCAGGTTTTCCCGGCAAAGCGCAAAGATTTCCGCATCAGTCAGATCCACCCCCGGCTTTTTGACCACATAAGCCAGGGGAACCTCGCCCCATTTGCTGTCCGGCACGCCTACAACCGCCACCTCGGCCACGGCCGGGTGCCGGCCGATCACCATTTCCAGTTCGGCCGGGTAGATGTTTTCACCGCCGCTGATGATCATGTCTTTCAGGCGGTCCACCACGTAAATAAAGCCGTCCTCATCCTTTTTCCCCAGGTCGCCCGAATGATACCAGCCGTCCTTCAATACACTGCCGGTGGCGCCGGGGTTGTTCCAATACCCCTTGAAAACCTGCCGCCCTCCGCAAACAATTTCTCCCACTTCCCCCGCGGGCAGCTCCCGGCCGGTATGCCAGTCAATTATCTTCACACTACCGTGAAAGACCGGTTTGCCCATGGAATTGCATTTTTCCAGTCCCATCTCATGAGTCCAGAACGATACCGCACCGGTATATTCCGAGATGCCGTAAACCTGATAGACTTTTATGCCTTTTTCGTAATACGTCTTGATCAGCGATTCGGGCACGGGCGCCCCCCCGCAAATGATAAAGCGCAGCGATGACAAATCCGTTGTGCTTGCTTCCGGCACCCTGATCATGACAGCGATCATCAGGGGCACGGACATCATGAAATTAATTTTTTCGGCTGCTATTAGCCGCCAGACTTCTACCGGATCAAAATTGGGCAAAAAGATGGTGGTGCAGCCTTTGTGGACATTGGCGATAATCGGGGCGAGACCCCCGATGTGAAAAAGGGGGGCCACGGACAGGAAGCGGTCGCCGAGACGCCAGTCAAGGGTATACGTAAGTCCGATCGAGGCCTGGTACAGGTTGTTGTGACTTAGTATGGCCCCTTTCGGTCTGCCGGTGGTTCCCGAGGTATACATGATTATGGCCGGATCCTCCCCGCCGGCGGTGGTTTCAGGTTCTTCTGTCCGCCGGCCGGCAAGAGCCTCCTCAAACTCAATGCCGGCACCGGATCCACCCACCCGGACCAAATTACGGATTGCCGGAACCTGTTTCAATTGTTCCACCAGCTGGCTGAATTCGCAGTCGTAAAGCAGGATCGAAGCTCCGCAGTCGGCAAGTATATAGGACAGTTCGGATGCCGTAAGCCGCCAGCTGAGCGGGACGGTGACAACTCCGGTTTTAGCGGCGGCATAAAACGCAGTGGCAAAATGCTGGTTGTTTTTGCACAATATGGCCATGCGGTCACCCCGGCCGGTTTTTTGCTCCGCCAGAAAGCAGGCGAACTGGTTTACCCTGTTATTAACCTGACGGAAAGTGTAGCGGTATCCCTCACCCGCAAATCCCTCCCGTTCCGGTGACAGAAAAGCCCGTCCGGTCATTGTTTCACCGATATTGATAGGCAAGTTTTATCCCTCCTGCCTCGAAAAATAACTGTATGTTAACGATGCCGGCATTGCCCGGCACCAACTGCCGGCGGTATAAATGCCTGTCCGGCTCCTTTCAACAGAGTATGTCCGCAGCCCCCACCTCCGCCAGCGCCTGTTCCTGATAGGCCAGGAAAAGGCTGTGGCACAGATCCTCCCACCGGCCCGCGGCATCCATGGCCTCCTTGCCCGGGACAAGGATTTGTTTGGCCAGGATTTCCTTGATTTGCGAAGAAAAATAATTCACCTTATCCTGGGGGGCTGCTTCAAGGATGCCGGCAACAAATTCCGCCGGGTCATACCACTCCGACGCCCTTTGCAAATCACGAAAAACCTGGGTCAGGAGAACATTGCGCGGACCCTCCCAGAGTTCGTTCACCGCCGCGTCACGGAACAATCTTGGCAGCGAGGAAAATTCCTCCATCACACCGTGTCCGCCGAAAATACTCATGGCCTTCCGGATAACATCCACGGCATCGGAAGCTGTAACAACTTTTTGCAACAGGATTAACTCCCTCAGGTTGAAACGTTTTTTTCGCATTTCCAGTGGTTCAGCCGAATTTAGTCCGGGCTGGAGCTTTCTGCCCAGGCGGACAAAAAGGTCGTATAGCTTGAAAGCTCCGGCGGTGGACCTTTTGGCGGTTTCCACCAGTTCAGCGACCTGGCGCGCCGCCATCGGAAACCGGTCGATCTTAAACCCAAAAACATCCCTGAACCTGCTGTACATGAGGGCCTCCCTGGCAGCCCGCAGCATTGCGGCCGCGCTTGAAACGCCCACGGCAATGCGGGACAGGGTCAGTACTATGCCCACGGCATTGGCCACACCACGGTCGACGGGACCAACGGCGTAGGCAACCGCGCCCCGGTAGTCCACTTCGGCCGTAGGCAGTTCCACAGTCCCCATTTTCCATTTCAGGCGGTTGATCACGTATCCGTTCCGGCGCTCCCCGGCCTTGTCGCCGGGAAGCCAGGACGGCACCACAAATGTGCCCACCTTTTCGCTGCCGGTCACCTTGGCGGTGACAACCGCGTAGTCGGCCTGCATCGCCGAACAGAAAAACTTGTTGCCATAAAGCCGGTAGGTTTTGCCGTCGGGCACCGCCTCAATGAGGTTGGCCGGTATGTCCGAACCCCCCTGGATTTCGGACATGAACTGGGCGCCGATGCCGAAATCGCCGTCGATCCCCTCCTTACAATGTGTGAGTATATTGTTCAGTTCGGGAATGCCGTGATCAGGGAAATTCTCAATCAGGGCGATCAGGCCTTCCGTGCAGGCCAGGGGGCACATGACCCCGGCTTCGCCGATCTGGTTGAGCAGGAAGCGTTTGGTAAATTGTTCCCAGACCGTTGTGCGCTCCGAGAATAAGCCCAGTGAAAAGATTTCCTTCTCCAACAGATGCGTTTCAAATGGCCGGACGATTCTGTCGATCCGGTGGTTGTGAGCATCATAATGCAAAATATAAGGACGGGCTTCCGGTCTGGCAATGGTGTCGGCAAGCTCTTTCCACCTGAATGAGACGCGTGGTGAAAACGCCAAAAGATTTTCATGCAGACTTTCCCATCCAACGCGGGCATATCTTTTTACGGTTTGCTGCAGAAACGGGTCGTCGCGGTAAAAATCAAAGCTGTTTCTCCGGGCCAGGAAATAATCGAAGGAATACGGGTTGTCACGGTCGGGCAGGCTCATTCCAAGGACACTCCTTTCCAATGTTGTTGGTGAAATTAACTAATTGAATAATACCAAACACTGTTTACCAATGTCAACATAAATCAATCAGATGAACGGTGATTAGGAGGCTTTGAAGAATGTATTCCCTGGTATTTACATGTGCGAACGGTATAAAATGATAACAAAATTCATTAGCGCAATAATTAAAAAGAAAACGGTCAGGGTCAAATTTCCGGCTGTTATGCGGGCGGCGGTGATCTCATTGAGTTTCCTGTTAATCAGGTCAAAGCACAAAAACAGCTTGTCGGAAAGCTGTCTGGCCAGGTCGGAAAGGGTTTCAATGGCGTCCCCCTTCTGGTGAAAATCGGTGGTCAGGATAAAATTTTGAAATTCACGTACATCGGCTTCAAACTCCTGCAATCCCTTCAACTGGCTGAAAGCGTGATCCAGGTTGACTTTAAGGTTTTTACTTTTTTTAAATAAACCCGTCTGCTCCTGATGAGTGGATTCCAGGAGATTGTCTATTTCGTCTTCAATTTTCCGTCCGGCTTCAAACAATTTTGCCGCCCACAAGTTACAGCATTTGTCATTGTTGATCAATCCGGCCACATTATGGTCGTATAACTCTGCTGCAAACTCAACCGCCGTTATTTCCGTCAATAATGAAGGCTTTTGTTGCAGAGCCTTTTGCACTGCTTGTAAAGCTTCGCCGCGCGTATAAATCAAAGCAATCACCACTTTGCCCGCTAAGATCCGATCCTGAAAATATTATGGGCACCCGGCTGCCTGATTACTCCTTTGGGGCGGGATGGAAAAAGGAACCGGGATTGCTTTCCCGGTTCCTGCTATTTCAACTGCGTTAGCGTTTTGTGATCTAACATGTTCGCAACTCAGTCATCACTGTCCAAATTGTTTTCCCGGAATTGCGTCTTGATTGTGGGTAAATTGCTGCCGGCTCCCTTTACGCTCTTCCAGATTGCTTCGTTTAAGAGTTGTTCGGGTGCCCGGTCTTCCACGGCCAGGTTCATTTTGGCCGACTCTGCGGCCAGGGGGGCGTTTGCTCCATTTATCTCATCGAGGGGTTGTTTGGGCACAATGGCCGTATAGGGAGTAAAATCAGGCTTGTCCGTAAAAGCGTTGATCATCGGTGTTGCCGAGGCGTCGAATTGAGTCATCGGCGGCACGCCTACGATCAGTTCCATGGTGCGCAGCATGGAGGTGGTTGTGTAAAAAGTGGAGTCCACTTTTCCTGTTTGTGTGTACGGGCTGATTACCAGGGCGATGGTACGGTGTGCATCCACATGATCCGGGCCGTTTTGAGCGTCATCTTCCGTCACAAAAATGGCCGTATCCTTCCAGTACCGGGACTTTGATACTGCTTCCACCAGTTGACCCAGGGCATAATCGTTGTCGGCTACCATTGCTTTGGGGGTCGGCATGCCCGGTTTGGTGCCCGAGGTATGGTCATTGGGCAGGCGCACAAGTTCTACGGCGGGTAGCTTACCGCTTTCCTCATAGTTGTGGAACTCTTTCAGCCATTCTTGAATACGCGTCTGATCTTTGATTTTCAAGTCATAACCGGGGTAATTATGATCCGTGTGGGCGGCAAGCCCGGGTTCAGTGGATGCCGTTTCACCTTTTGCCGAGGTAAAGAAACCGTAGTTGCGGTAATCAACATGGGCGCGGCCAAGGCTGTCCCAAAAATAAGCGTCTCTGGGATCCTTTGCGGGCGCCGTGGCCAAATTGCCTCCCTCGAAATCATAGGAGCGTCCTCTGCCGCCGTAATTGGTGGGCCAGTTCTTTTGCACATACGTATTGGCCATTGCTGCCGTAATCCAGTTCCAGCCGTCGGCTGAAACCTCGGCGTCGGCGTAAAAGTTGTCCAATGTAACGAACTGACGGGCCAGTTGACGCTGGTTGGGTGCTGATCCATCACCAAATAGATTCAAACCGGGGTCGCCGTTTCCTTTGCCCAGGCTGCCAAAAACCTGATCGTAGGTCCGGTTTTCTTTAACAACATAAATGACGTGTTTGATTGGTGAAGGATCACCGACGCGGCGGGGAATGACTCGTTCCTTTTGTGCTCCTTCAAGACGGACCTTCTCCTGTTCGTTAAAGCCGTTGTTTTCCACCACCTGCCGGGTATAGCGCGCCAGTTTGCCGGCATCAGGAGTATTGATGATCGACAGAGTACCGGTAATCATGGATCCCGTGTACTGGTCCGGCGGGGTGGGGGTTTTGCTGTAGGGATTGGGGCCGTTGGGGTTTGGCCCGGCGCCGTGGCCCTTGGCATTGGTCACGTAAAGCTGTTTTCCATCGGGAGAAATCTCAATTCCCGTCGGGTACCAGGCAGTGGGGATCATGCCTTCAATTTTGTCCTGGGCGTTGCCCCAGGCTTTGCCGTGCACATGCATAACTTTTGCCAGGCGGATCACTACAATATCATTGTTTCCCGCATTGGCTACATACAATGTGTTTCCATCCGGAGATACGGCCAGGGCGTTGGGGCTGCTGCCTTCCTGCGCACCGGGATAAGGCGACAGGTCTATGGTCCTGATCACCTGGTTGGTTGCCGTATCTATGATGGATATCGTGTCACTGTCGGAGTTGGCTACATAAAGTTCGCTACGGCCGGGGTTAATCGCCATGGCGCTGGGGTGTGTCCCGACGGTAATTGTTCCGGCGGCAGTTCCGTAGGTTGCATTGACAACCGACAGGGTGTTGCCGCCCCAGTTACTGACATAAGCCATTTTTCCGTCCTTCGCCAGCGTCACAGTGTAAGGATTGTGCCCTACCGGCACGGTTTTAATCACTTTGCGTTCCTTAACATTGATGATGGACATTGAATCATTGAGGTTGTTGGCAACGTAAAGGGTTTGTCCATCGGGTGAAATTGTCAAACCGGCCGGGAAATAGTTTACTTTTTTGCCCTGATCATCTGTGGCGGGGAAAACAATGGAACCGCTTTCGGTCAACTGCTGACCCTGGACGTCATAGATGCGTATTTTGTTGTTGTTTCCGGCGGAAGCATAGGCCTTTTTCCCGTCGGGACTGAAAACCACACCGATGTACAGCGCTTCCGGCTTTTTGTATTCGATGCTTTGCACAACCTTGCCGGTTGCCCGGTCCACAACCATCAGTGATTGTGTCGACTGTCCGTCATTACTGACCAGGATCGTTTTCCCGTCCGGGCTGATGGCCATTCCGTACGGGCGGTCACCAAGTTTCACCTGCTCGCCGGCCGGTGTGATCGCCCAACCGTTGGCCGGCCTTTCAATTATTGTTTGGTAGGGGTTGTCCCCGGCAATGGCCGGTGTCGCCGACCCGACGATGAAAAGGAGCGCCAGCGAAGCGACAGACCGCTTAAACCACTGCTTTTTCAATTACTTTCTCCTCCTCAAAAAAGATTTGCCTGAATCATATAGCAAGTTTGTTAAGCGATAATTCACTTAAGGTTAAACCAGGGTAAACAGGATACAGGTACCATAAAGAGAAGACGAACTGCCGGTTTCCCCCGAGCTAAAAAACTGTGTTCAGAAGGGCCTTTGGTCATGTTTAATCAAAAGGGATCTGCCCGCTCTCCGGCTTTGACAAAATTCGCGCAGGACAGGCCCCTTTGGGCGGTGGTTATCCTTGTTGAGCAACTGGGAGCAGGTGAGTACAAAAAAGGCGGCTTCGGCACAGTACCATTCTTCCGATTGGGGAATGATGTAGGCTTCCCGGACGTGGCGCAGTTTGGCGAGCGCCCGCTCGTAATCGCCGTGCTGGGCAGCATATAAGGCCAGGAGCGTCCAGGGGTAACCGGGCGGCTGTATGGTTGCCCAGTCCGGTTGATGGCGGTTGAACAGGGCATAAAGGCCGGCGCCCCGGTCCGAATCCGGTCCGGTTAAGCCATAGAGCGCCGGAAAAGCCTGGCTGGCGGCGTCGGGGTAAAAATTTTTTAGATCAATTTTTGTCCCGAACCGGCCTGTTTTCGCGGGGTGATAGCAGGCATGCCGCCGGTTCCAGAGCCTGCTTTCAATCCCGCCGGCGATGGCCGCCGCCCGTTCCTTGAAATACCCGGCTTCCCGGTCGCCCAGTGCCTGCAGCAATGCGGCGAAGTCCGCCAGACCCCGGTAGGCCTCGCAGTTATCCATCAGGTATTTTACCCGGTAATCAGCCAGGGCGAAAGTCAGGCCGTCTTTGTCCATCAATCCGGTGATCACCCGGGCCACTTTTTTTAGTCCGGAGAGGTTTTCCCGCACCCACCCGGTTTGGCCCGTTTTTTGCCGGTAGCGGGCGGCCAGGGAGAGGTATGTCCCGGCGTAGGCGTCCTCCGAATCGGGCCGGGTGATCTTGATCAAATTCATGCTGTGATCGTAGTGGTGGTCCGGGATTGCCCCGTCATTCCGCAGATGGCGCAGGTACCAGTCCAGGTAGCGTTCCACCAGCGGGTGGGCGGCCGGTTCCTCCAGCATGGCCAGGGCCGCGAGGTTGGCAAAGTAGGGGGTTACCCATTGCCGGTCCGGACGCCTGGCAATGGCCCCGTCGGCACGGTTTCCCGCGTCCAAAAGCTGGCAGCCTTTAAGCCAACTCAGCTGTGCCTGCATATTTCTCCGGAGAAAGTTGAAACTTCTTTTTATCACTTGATTTGAGGGCATCTTAAACACACCGCTATATGACTTTTATTGAATAAATTATGAATGTTTTTCTTTTTTGTCCCGGCATAAAAAATATATCTTCACCCATAATAAATTGCGGGTTATAAAATCAAAGGAGGTAATGTTCTTGGCCAAGCCTGATGATCGCAGTGATAATGTGGAAAAGATGCAAAGAATGATCCAAAACTCGATTGAAAACTGGCACGAGGCCAGGGAGACATTGAGCAACACGGATATGAGCGATGAGCAGCGGGAGGCTGTCAAGGCCAAAAACAGGCGGCGGGAAGAGGCGATTGAAAACTTCCGGGAAGAAATAAAGGACGAATATCACGACCGGCTGGAATAATGTTCCGGTCCCCGGAACCACCGCATGGTGGCTCCGGGGACCTTTTAAATATAGCGGCCTTACCGGGCGGTAACATTTCTTGACTGCCGGAATATCCGTCCGGGGAGCGCCCGGAGCGTGAGCCGGCGGCGAGCCGCCCGGTTCAGCGGGTTAAAAAGACGTTGCGTCAAGCTGATTCCCGGATCAGACCGTGCTTTTGACCGGTTTCATGCCATTACTTTAACCTCGTTCATCCTGTCGCCAATTTCCAGTTTGTCCACCACATCCATTCCGTCCGTAACCAGGCCGAAAACGGCATATTGCCCGTCCAGCCAGGGGGCGTCGGTTTTTAAAATATAAAACTGCGAGCCGGCGGAGTCCGGCCGCGCCGATCTGGCCATGGCCACCGCGCCGCGCACATTTTTTAAATCCGGGTGTGTTTCCAGCTTGATTGCCCAGCCGGGACCGCCGGTGCCGTTTCCCTTGGGGTCACCGCCCTGCACGACCCAGTGCTCCACCCGGTGGAAGGTCAACCCGTTATAAAAACCGCTGTTGGTCAGCTTGAGGAAGTTTTCCACAGTCACCGGCATCTGGCCGGGATATACTTCAAATACAATGTTTCCCTTGTCGGTGCCAATCGTTACTTTGTTATCCGCCATCCATTACCATCTCCCGTAATTTATTAACGGCCTTTATTATATACTGATTTGGCTGGAAAAAGCAAAAGCCGGGCGAAAATTTTTACCCGGCTTGCGAGAGCGAGTGAAAGTCAGCTTTGCTTAACGTTGAAAGATACGCTATGGCCTATTGCTGTTTTGCTTCGAGCACTTTGACCGGCGCGGCCCGTTCTTTTAAAAGCAGCGGATAATATTCCTGTCTGTTACTGTTTGACTTCAAGCGCCCTGACCAGTGCGGCGGCCGCTTCGGCCCGGGTTGTCAGGTGATCCGGGTTGAAGTTGGAGCCATCCCCCTTAATGATTCCCAGACCCCAGGTCAGTGCCACATAGCCGGTGGCATCCGGAGAGATGGCGTGGGCATCTTTATAGGGAAGCACGTAAATTCCCTTGATCCGGGCGGCGCGGTCCAGATCCAGCAGGCGGACCATCAGTTTGGCCAGGGTCAGCCGGCTTACCGTGGCGTTTGGCGTTTGGTCTTCAGTCAACCAGCCCAGATCATCGGCCTGTTTGATGATTTCTTGATCAGTCAGATCCCTGGTTGGTTCCACGCCGTTTTTAACCATCAGCATGGCCCGCAGCAGGGAGATCAGGGTGATCTTTTCATTGGGATGAAAAGCGTCGCCGTATTCCCCGAAGATGCCGGCCTGGCCGAGCAGGTTGATTTCCTTTTCGGCGAAATTGCCGGCGATATCGTTGAAGTGAAAGGCGCCGGACCGGGAAATTGGTTTGCCCTGCCAGTCCAGAGGGGCGCCGGTTTTAGCGTCGATCAAGTTTGATACCAGCATGCCGGGTTCGGCCAGCGGTTGGTAAACCAGACGCGCTTCACCCGGCCCGTCCGGGCCGAAAACCTGGGTGTAGGAAAGAGTCAGCGGACGGTACTTTAAAAAGGCGTCCACAGCCTGCTTGGCGCCGAGGATGCCGTCCGGTGCCGGAAAGTTCAGGGCCGGCCAGTTAAGATTGTAACTGACGATTTTTTTATTCACCGTATCCACTGCTATGGTCATCCCGTTGCCGGGGAAGGGAATGCCGTTAATCAGCCGCACATAGTTGAAATTTTGGACGGGCGGGTTCTGGCCGGCCTTCAACATCGGCATGGGCGCAGGTTGTTGTACGATATCATCAAGCTTCACTTCCTGGAAGCGCTGCGGTTGGACCTGCTTCAGGAAATCTTCAGCCATTTTTTGCGCCGCCGGCCGGTCCATGCCGCCGGATTGTTCCAGCCCGCCATTCGGATAGGGCAGGTTGAAGCCGATCAGTTCACCGGTTTGAGCGTTTACCCGCGCGCTGATGTACTGGGGTTCGCCGGCGCCGGGCTTGGTCGTATTCCAGCTCAAGGACCAGATGCGGATGTCCGGGGACTGCCAGTCAACGCCCAGGCCGACATCCCGCAAAACCATGTTGTCCGGGATGGGCAGCCACTTTTTGACGGCGGCCGCGGCTTGATCCTGGCTGATCAATTTGGCCGTTTTGGCGATTTCCTTTTGTTCGGCCGGGCTCAGCGGCGTTGAAGCCTGATCCGCCCCGCCCATTTCCGCGCCGCCCTTCCCGCCGGGCAGACCGTAATTCTGAATCCATTTTCCGCTTTCCGGTACCAGCGGCTTGCCGGTCAGGGCGTCAATCACTCCGTTGGACGGGTTGTGAATCTGGTAGACCAGTTTCACCGGTGCTTTTTCCCCGGCCGTCAGCGGTCTGATCCGGGAAGGCAGGAAATACTGCAGTTGCAGCATGCCGGCGTCGTCAAACACCTGCCGCGCCTTTGCCGCGGAGATTGCGCCGGTGGCCGGCGGGAAACTGGCTTTGGTCCAGTTGAGGTTGTAGTTCACCACCCGGCCGTCGGTGCCGTTGATGCCGATGGTCACCCCGTCGGTGGGGAAGGGGATGCCGTTGATCAGCCGCTGCCAGCGGAAGGAATAGGTCACCGGCCCGTAATTGAGGGGAATCACCTGGTTGTTGTCGGGTGCGGGCTGCAGTTCGGACAGGTGCTTTGCCGCCAGCCGTTTGAGCAAGTCAGTGGCGGTCTGCAGCGCCTTTGTCCGGGAGACGGCCGGGATCTGTACGCCCTGCGCGGGCTGCTTCACGGGCCGTAAGAAGTTCATGTTCACCACCTCGCCGGTGCCGGCGTCCACCTGGGCGTTGAAACTGCCGCCCGGCGCCCCCGTGCCTTGCGGGGCGCTCCAGGTCAGGGACCAGACCCGGGTGTTGTTGAAGCTGTTGTAAGCGGAAGTGAAGTTGGTGTAATCCGGCGGGATCTCGAAATTTTCCTTCACGGTTTTGATGGCCTGTTCCAGTGAAACAGCCGGTTTATCCGCCGCCAGGACGCCGGCGGGAAAAAATGTGATCAGCAGCATGACCGCCAGGCAACAGGCGGTTATTTTTTGCCCTGTTTTTTGCATTTTTGTTTGCGGCATTAATTACGCCCTCCTTCCTCTGCTTTTAATGTCCTACTGAAAAACACGGCTCCTTTGAGCCCGGTTCCCGTGACAACGCGGCAGTGGTTAAGCATCAACGCTTTCGTTTAATTTTCTTTAAGTCATCCGGCACCACCCCTCCGGCCTGCCGCCGCAATTACTGGCTACATTAAAATAGACGACCGAAAAGGGAAAAAAGTTCCCGCGGATTTAATCAATCCCCTCTTTTGATCATTTTTTTATATCCCCGGCCGGATTTTTGATCCTGCCTTGACCGGCGGCGGGGTTATAATTGGCCGGAAAAGAGGAGGTGATTGACTGGTGGATGGCCGGTTTTTTAACGGGGAATTCTATAAGTCATAACCGGGCCGGGAAAGAGGGGGTGTTAATTGTGCTCGAAGACATGCTGAAACCGGTTGGGCATGAGCAGCTGGCCTTGGCCCGGTCGTTGATTCGCGCCGGTAAATTGGATGGTGCCATGAAAACGCTGAAACGGATCATCTACAAAGAGCCGGGAAACGCCCGGGCTTTTAACCTGCTGGGAGCGATATATGAAAAGGAAGGCAATCTGGATGCGGCCCGCCGCAT
Organism: Desulfotomaculum copahuensis; assembly: GCF_001655685.1. Classification (GTDB taxonomy): domain Bacteria; phylum Bacillota; class Desulfotomaculia; order Desulfotomaculales; family Desulfovirgulaceae; genus Desulfotomaculum_G; species Desulfotomaculum_G copahuensis. The sequence goes on along the minus strand of NZ_LYVF01000137.1, from coordinate 145,910 downwards.
GTACCGCGCCGCCATAGCCCTGGATCCGGCCTGCCGGCCGGCGCAGGCCAACCTGTGCCGTCTGGTGCGCTGGCCGCCGGATCTAAGCGCACCAGATCTGGATATTTCCCGGACGGTTGAGGAAGCGGCGGCGGTGAAAGGAGGTCCGGCCAATGGGTGAACTGATCCTGGGCGGTTTGATTACCGCGGGACTGTTGTTTTACCTGGTTTACTCTTTGATTAGAGCGGAGGATTTATGATGAAGGGAATAGATCTTTTTCAATTGTTCTTGTACCTGGTCCTGCTCATTGCGCTGGCTGTGCCACTGGGCCGGTACATGGCCCGGGTTTACCAGGGTGAGCGGACGTGGTTTGATAAATTGGCCGGGCCGGTGGAACGGTTGATCTACCGGTTGACGGGAGTGGACGCCGGCCGGGAAATGAACTGGTGGCAGTATGCCCTGGCAGTGCTGGTCTTTAATATTTCCGGCATGGTTTTACTTTTTTTGTTGCAGCTGGTCCAGGGTATTTTACCCCTTAATCCCCAGCATTTTGGAGCGGTTAAGTGGGATCTTTCCCTGAATACGGCAATCAGTTTTATGACCAATACCAACTGGCAGGCCTACAGCGGCGAATCCACCATGAGCTACCTCACTCAGATGGCCGGGCTGACGGTGCAAAACTTTCTTTCTGCAGCCACCGGCATGGCTGTGGTTATTGCCCTGATCCGTGGTCTGGCCCGGCATACCGCCCGCACCATCGGCAATTTCTGGGTGGATCTGACCCGCTCCGTACTATTTATCCTGCTGCCCATATCGGTGGTGGGGGCGTTGTTCCTGGTTTCCCAGGGAGTAATTCAAAATTTGAGCCCTTACCTGAACGTGCATACCCTGGAGGGTGCCCGGCAGACCCTGGCCATGGGGCCGGTGGCCTCGCAGGAGTTCATCAAGGAATTGGGCACCAATGGCGGCGGTTTCTTTAACGCCAACTCCGCCCATCCTTTTGAAAACCCGACACCTTTGACCAATCTGGTGGAAATGCTGGCCATCCTGGTCATCCCGGCCGGTTTGGCCATCACTTTCGGTCGGATGGTGAAAGATGTCCGGCAGGGCCGGGTGGTGCTGGCGGCCATGCTCATTTTATTTGTGTTGGCCCTGGGAGTCTGCTACACGAGCGAAGTGACCGGCAACCCGCAGATCTCCGCTCTGGGTGTCAGCGGCCCGACGGCCATGGAAGGCAAGGAGGTCCGTTTTGGCATCACCAATTCGGCCCTGTTCGCTACGGTCACCACGGCTGCTTCCTGCGGCGCGGTCAATACCATGCACGACAGTCTGACTCCTTTGGGCGGCTTGGTGCCCATGCTGCAGATTATGCTGGGAGAAGTGGTCTTTGGCGGAGTGGGCTCGGGATTGTACGGCATGCTGATCTTCGTCATTCTGACGGTGTTTATCGTCGGTCTGATGGTCGGCCGTACACCGGAATACCTGGGGAAGAAAATTGAGTCCCGGGAGATGAAGATGGCCACGCTGGCGGTGCTCATCCCGGCAGCTACTATACTAATCGGGGCGGCGCTGGCCGCGGCGACCAAAGCCGGCACCTCATCCATCGCCAATCCCGGCCCGCACGGTTTAAGCGAGATTCTATACGCCTTTGCCTCCGGGACGGGTAACAATGGTTCTGCCTTCGCCGGCCTGAACGCAAATACGCTCTTTTACAACCTGGCTATTGGTCTGGCTATGTTTATCGGCCGTTTTGGCGTTATCCTGCCGGTGCTGGCCATCGCCGGCAGTATGGCCGCCAAGAAGGCGGTGCCGGCCGGTCCGGGGACGTTTGAGACCACCGGCGGCTTGTTTGCCGGCCTGTTGAGCGCGACCGTGCTCATTGTGGGCGCACTGACCTTTTTCCCGGCGCTGGCCCTGGGGCCCATTGTGGAACAATTGTTGATGTTTGCCGGCAAGGCTTTTTAAGGGAGGATCATTGCATGGACGGTTACGAAAAAGTTGCATTTCCGGAGCGAAAAGCAAACCGGGTGGAATCTGTCCCCGCCGGCGAGGTGGCCGCCACGTCCGGGACAGGGAAAAACAAGGGCGGTTTTGACCGGGAGATGATTTGGCAGGCGGTCAAAGACTCCTTTGTGAAATTAAATCCCCGGGTTATGCTGAGCAACCCGGTAATGTTCGTAGTGGAAATAATGGCCGTTCTGACCACTTTCTTTACCTTCAGTGCGCTTTCCGGCGCTCACGGCTCCCTCTGGTTCAACGCTCAGATCGCCGCTTGGCTTTGGATAACGGTTTTATTTGCCAACTTTGCCGAAGCTCTGGCCGAAGGCAGGGGCAAGGCCCAGGCCGCATCCCTGCGCCGCGCCCGCAGTGAAACGCGGGCCAAGAAGCTGGTTGGGGAACGGGTGGAAGAGGTTTCCTCCACCCGGTTGAACAAAGGTGATGTGGTGCTGGTGGAAGCCGGTGAGGTGATTCCCGGCGACGGGGAAGTAATTGAGGGGATTGCTTCAGTGGATGAAAGCGCCGTGACCGGCGAGTCGGCGCCGGTTATCCGGGAATCGGGCGGCGACCGCAGTGCGGTGACCGGCGGCACCCGGGTGCTCTCCGACTGGATTAAAGTGCGCGTTACAGCCAACCCCGGAGAAACTTTCCTCGACCGGATGATCCAGTTGGTGGAAGGCGCGCGGCGGCAGAAAACGCCCAATGAGATTGCATTGACCATACTGCTGGTCGGCCTGACGATCATCTTTTTGCTGGTGGTGGCTTCCCTGGAGCCTTTTGCCATGTATTCCGGCGCCCGTGCTTCGCTGCCCGTGCTGGCCGCCCTGCTGGTCTGTCTGATTCCCACCACTATCGGCGGTTTGCTCTCCGCCATCGGCATTGCCGGGATGGACCGCCTTTTAAGGCGCAATATTCTGGCCATGTCCGGCCGGGCGGTGGAAGCGGCCGGGGACGTGGATGTGCTGTTGCTGGATAAAACCGGCACTATCACTCTGGGCAACCGCATGGCCGTGGAATTTGTGGCGGCCCCGGGGGTAACGCCGCAGATGCTGGCCGATGCCGCCCAACTGGCTTCCCTGGCCGATGAAACGCCGGAAGGGCGGAGCATAGTAGTGCTGGCCAAGGAAAAATATAATTTGCGTGAACGCGATCTGGCCGGCCTGGGGGCCGTCTTCGTCCCCTTCAGTGCTCAAACCCGGATGAGCGGTGTTGATTTGAAAGAGCGGGAAATTCGCAAAGGGGCGTCAGACGCCATTGAAAAGTACCTTGCGGAGAGCGGTGAAAAACTGCCGCCGGCTGTAAACACGGTGGTGGAGGAAATCGCCAGAAAGGGCGGCACCCCTCTGGTGGTGGCTGAAAACAGACGGGTGCTGGGTGTGATTTACTTGAAGGATGTGGTCAAGGGGGGCATCAAAGAGCGTTTTGCCCAACTGCGCCGGATGGGCATTAAAACAGTAATGATTACCGGCGACAATCCCCTCACCGCTGCGGCCATCGCCGCCGAAGCCGGGGTGGACGACTTTATGGCGGAAGCCACGCCGGAAACGAAACTGGCACTGATCCGCCGGCACCAGTCCGCAGGGCATCTGGTGGCCATGACCGGTGACGGTACCAACGATGCGCCGGCGCTGGCCCAGGCCGATGTGGGCGTGGCCATGAACAGCGGCACCCAGGCGGCCAAGGAGGCGGGGAATATGGTGGATCTGGACAGCAACCCCACCAAATTAATCGAGGTGGTGGAAACCGGCAAACAGCTGTTGATGACCAGGGGAGCGCTGACCACTTTCAGCATTGCCAACGATGTGGCCAAATATTTTGCCATCATCCCGGCCCTGTTTGCCGTTACCTATCCCCAGTTGAACGTATTGAACATCATGGGGTTGGCCACGCCGCAGAGCGCCATTCTTTCGGCGGTGATTTTCAACGCCCTGATCATTGTTGCACTGGTTCCTTTGGCCCTGCGGGGGGTGACCTACCGTCCTCTGGGCGCCAATGCCATACTGCGGCGCAATATGTTCATTTACGGCCTGGGCGGTTTGATTGTCCCCTTTATCGGGATTAAGGCCATCGACCTGCTCCTGGTTCTCCTGGGATTGCATTAAAGAGCCTGGCGAAAGGAAAGTGAACGGTTATGTTGAAAACAATAAGCAGGGCGGTGCTTTTGCTGCTGGTGATGACCCTCTTGACCGGGATCATTTACCCCCTGGCAGTGACCGGTCTGGCCCGGGTGATTTTCCCCCGCCAGGCCGCTGGCTCGCTGGTTTACCGCAACAGTGCGGTGGTGGGCTCTTCATTGATCGGACAGAAGTTTGCCGGCCCGGGTTATTTTCACGGGCGGCCTTCGGCGGCCGGCGACGGTTATGACGCCGCTTCCTCATCCGGATCCAACCTGGGGCCGACCAATAAAAAGCTGATTGACACGGTCGCTGAGCGGGCGGCGGCGGTACGGAAGGAAAACGGCCTGCCACCCAATGCCCCTGTGCCGGCCGATCTGGTGACCGCATCGGGCAGCGGCCTGGACCCGGATATCAGTCCGCAGTCCGCCCTGCTGCAGGTGCCCCGGGTGGCCCGGTACAGACACCTGTCTGAGCAGACGGTCCGCCAGTTGGTGGAAAGCCATATTAAAGGGCGGCAGCTGGGCTTTTTAGGCTCGTCGCGGGTTAATGTGCTGGAACTGAACCTGGCTCTGGATGCCTTGAAATAAACCGGGTGGTTATGGATGGAAAAAGAAAAACGGGTTGATCCGGAAGCACTGTTGGCCAGCCTGGACCGGGAAGACCGTGGCAAGCTCACGGTCTTCCTGGGGGCGGCCGCCGGGGTGGGCAAAACTTACGCCATGCTGGAGGCGGCCCGGGACAGGCTGGCCGAAGGTGTGGATGTGGTGGCCGGGTGGGTGGAAACCCACGGACGGGCGGAAACGGAAGCTTTGTTGAAGGGGCTGACCGTTGTTCCGCCCCGTCATGTTGTTTATAAAGATAAAGAGTTTCAGGAAATGGATCTGGACGCTTTGCTGGCGCGCCGTCCCACCCTGGCCCTGGTGGATGAACTGGCCCATACCAATATTCCCGGCTCCCGGCATGTCCGGCGTTATCAGGATGTGGAAGAACTGCTGGCCGCAGGGATCAACGTCTATACCACCTTGAATATTCAGCACCTGGAAAGTGTAAACGATGTCGTCGCCCAGGTGACCGGGGTGCAGGTACGGGAAACCGTGCCGGACCGGGTTCTGGAAAGCGCCCGGGTGCAGGTTGTCGACATTCCGCCGGAAGAGCTGGTTCAGCGTCTTAAGGAGGGCAAAGTTTACGTTCCCGGGCAGGCCAGGGAAGCACTAAAAAAATTTTTTCGCCCAGGGAACATCAATGCCCTGCGCGAACTGGCCCTGCGCTACGCCGCCCGGCGGGTGGACCGGCAAAAGGAAGCCTATATGCGCCTGCACGGTATTGCCGGGCCCTGGCCTTCCGGGGAGCGGGTCATGGTCTGTGTCAGCCCCAGTCCCTTTTCGGCCCGGCTGATCCGCATTGCCCGGCGCATGGCCGAGAGCTTTCAGGCGGAATGGCTGGCTGTTTATGTGGAAACCCCGCGCCGCTTTCCGGCCGGGGAGGCGGCGCGGGACCGGCTGGCTAAAAACCTGCGTCTGGCTGAAGAGCTGGGCGCGGAAATCGTCAATATTTCCGGCAGTGATGTGGCGGAAGAACTGCTGGAGCTGGCTCAAAAACACAATGTATCCCAAATCGTGATCGGGAAACCGCTGCACTCAAAATTTTGGGAATGGACGCACGGGTCGGTGGTGGACCGGGTGATCCGGCACAGCCGGGGGATCAGTATACATGTCATACCCGGCCAACCGGAACCGGGCCACGGGCGGGGGCCGGCGCCGCGGCGCAAAGGCGGCAATTTCAATTTTCCAGTCACTCCTTATCTTATGGTGATGGCCATGGTTATTGCAGTGGTACTTCTGGCCGTCCCCTTGAAGCCGTTCCTGGGTCTGATCAACATTGCCATGATTTTTTTGCTGCCCGTTTTGTTCAGCGCCGTTAAATGGGGCAGGCCGCCGGCCATAGCCGCGGCGGCATTGGCGATCATCACTTTCGACTTTTTTCTGGTGCCGCCCGTATTGAGTTTTTCGGTTGCCGATATTCGCTATATTTTCAGCTTCGTCATTTTTCTGCTGGTGGCCCTGTTTACCGGCACTTTGTCCACCCGTTTGCGTCAGCAGGTGGAGAGCGCCCGTACCCGGGAGGTGAGAACCGCTGCCCTGTATTCCCTGAGCCGGGATATAGCCGCCGTGGCCGAACTGGCACCGGTTTTGGACAGCATCGTAAAAAAAGTTTCCGCGGCCGTGGACAGCGAGGTTGTGTTGTTGCTGCCCGCGGAAGATGGTAAACTGGAGTTGCGGGCCGGTGCGGCGGCCGGCGGGGAGAGTTCTTTGGACGAATCTGAACTGGCGGTGGCCGACTGGTCTTTCCGGCGGGGACAAAGGGCGGGCCGGGGGACGGATACTTTGAACGGCGCCGCGCGGCTTTATTTGCCTTTGCGTACGGAGCAGGGCGTCCATGGCGTTTTGGGCATCCGCCCCGCTGGTCCGGAAAGGCATCTTCCGCCGGAGCAAGTGCGCCTGTTGGAGGCGTTTGCCGGCCTGGCGGCGGTGGCCGTAAACCGGGTGCAGTTGACGGAACGGGCCAAGGAAGCACGGGTTTTGGCGGAGTCGGAGCGGCTGCGTACGGCTCTGTTCAATTCCCTTTCCCACGACCTGCGCACTCCCCTGGCCTCCATTATTGGCGCTGTAACCGGGCTTTTGGATGCGGACGGTGTTTACGGCCCGGAGGCCCGCCGCGACCTCTTGCAGACCATCCGGCAGGGGGCCATGCGCATGAACAGGTTTGTGAGCAATCTTTTGGATATGGCCCGGCTGGAAAGCGGTCTGTTAAGCCTGAACCGGGAATGGTGCGATATCCAGGACATTATCGGAGTGGCCGTGGGCAGGCTGGATGAGGCATTGCGGAACCGCCCGCTGAAGATCGATATTCAACCCGGGCTGCCCCTGGTGCGGGCCGATTTTGTACTGATCGAGCAGGTGCTGGTCAACTTGCTGGACAATGCGCTGAAATATTCCAGTCCGGGCAGTGAAATCACCATCTCTGTCAGTCAACAGTCCCGGCAGTTGGCGGTGGCGGTGGCCGACCGGGGACCGGCCGTTCCGGAAGGGGATTTGGAACGTATTTTTGATAAATTCTACCGCCTGCGTTCGCCCCGCCAGGTCAGCGGCACCGGGCTGGGCCTGGCCATCTGCCGGGGGATTATTGAAGCCCACGGCGGGCGGATTTGGGCGGCCAATATTCCGGCCGGCGGGGTAATGATTACTTTTGTCCTGCCCCTGGGAGACGATGCGCCGGGCGAGGTCCCGGACGGAAGGGCGGGTGACCGGCATGGCTGTTGAAGGAGCGCGGGTGCTGGTTGTTGACGATGAAATCCAGATCCGGCGGCTGTTGAAAGTAGCCCTTTCCGGTCACGGCTATGCAGTGGAAGAGGCCGCCAGCGGCAAAGAAGGGCTGAATAAGGCGGCCACCAGCCGGCCGGATCTGATTATCCTGGACCTGGGACTGCCGGATTTGGACGGTTTAAATGTACTGCAGCAACTGCGGGAGTGGTCTTTAATACCGGTGATCATCCTTTCCGTCAAGGAGCGGGAAGAGCAAAAAATTGCCGCCCTGGATGCCGGCGCCGACGACTATGTGACCAAACCATTCAGCATGGGTGAATTGCTCGCCCGCATCCGGGCTGCCCTACGGCATGCGGCCGGGACGAAAAACGAACCGGTTGTGCAGCTGGACGACCTGGTGCTCGACCTGGCCCGCCGCCGGGTTACCGTGGGCGGGCGGGAGGTCAAGCTGACCCCCACCGAATATGAGCTGATCAAAAACCTGGCCGTCAACGCCGGCAAGGTGCTTACCCACCGGCAGCTGCTGCGTGCCGTCTGGGGCCCCGGCTGTGAAAACGACACGCACTATTTACGTGTTTACGTCGGTCAGCTGCGCCAGAAGATTGAAGCCGATCCTTCCCGGCCGCGGCATATCATCACCGAGCCGGGAGTGGGCTACCGGCTGCTCTGATCTAAAACGGAGTTACCCCCTCAAACTTTTCATACTATTTAGACGCATCATAAAGTTATTTGGTTCCGTGCAGTCATAAGTTTTTATGAGGTTGTGTTAAAAAAGCCGGTGCTTTTACACCGGTTTTGAAACTTTAGATAAGGCATTAAAACGGCGCCCGGTTTAGCGGGGATCACACTGCCGGTCCGAGGGGCATAAGATGCTTTAGTCTGGACGGACGGCAGGATTTTGCCGCCGGCTGCCGAATAGTTTTGCATTACCGGTATTGTACAGAGCCGGGCGGGGTGGGGAAAAACGGTTGCCGCTCCGTATATGCCGGATATTTTTAATGCAGAAGGAGGGGCTGTTGATGTTTTTCGGTCATCTTTATGAAAACGACCGTCCGGTGATGCTTCATCCCTAAGTTGCGGGGATGAAGGCCATGCCCCGTCTTAGGGATTTACAGCCTGATCAAAATCCCTAAACGGAGGTTTGATGATGAATAAAAATATACTGGGCGCCATCTGTCTTTCGTTAGCGGCGGCCATCTGGGGCGGCATGTATGTGGTCAGCAAGTACGTGCTGACCTTTATTCCGCCGTTTACCCTGATCTGGTTGCGGTACGTCATTGCTTTAATCATATTGGCCTTAATCATGGCGGTAAATCGTACGCCGCTGCCCCGGCGCAGGGATCTGGGCCTTTTGGCCTGGATTGGTTTTATCGGTTACTTTGTGTCCATTGGGGCGCAGTTTGTAGGTACGAAACTTTCTAACGCCCATATGGGGGCGATCATCACTTCCGCCTCGCCGGCGTTCATCGTCATTTTTGCGACCTGGCTTTTGAAGGAAAAACTGACGGCACGCAAAGCAGGTGCGGTGCTTCTGGCCACGGCCGGCGTGGTGGTGGTGATCGGCTTCGGGGGCGCCGGCAGCGGCAGACTTTCCGGCAACCTGGCGCTTATACTGGCGGCGGTGACCTGGGCGCTGCTCTCGGTTTACGCCAAGCTGGCCGGGGAGCGTTACTCCTCCCTGACCGTAACCACCTGTGCCATCTTCTTTGCCCTGCTCTTCAATACACCAGTGGCGGCCCGGGAGCTTATTACGGCCGGCATCGGCCACTTTCCCGCCCTGCCGGTCTGGTCGGGGGTGCTCTACATGGGGGTGGTGTCCACCGCCCTGGCCTTTTTCCTCTGGAACAAAGGCATGTATTTGATGGATGCGGGCACCGGTTCGCTGTTCTTCTTTTTTCAGCCGCTGGTCGGTTCGTTTCTGGGCTGGCTGTGGCTTAAAGAACCACTGAACTGGAACTTTTTTGCCGGCGGGGCGCTGATTCTGCTGGCGGTGGCACTGATCTACCTGCCCGGGGGCCAGGCGGAAGAGAACAACAGCGGGGCTCAAACGATGTAGTGGAAGTGACATTTTGCCAGGGGATAATGCCGCCGGAAACTATGGTGGCATTATCCCTTTTTAACATTCCCCTACGACTGTTCCACGATAATGCCCACCCCGTCCGGAATGACGGTGATTGATGCGTCCGCGCCTTTTACCGCTCTGGCTTTGGACAAAGCCTCTTCCAGGGTGGGTGCCCAGTCCATGTGCATTTGCCGTATATAGCCGGCCAGGAAGGGATCGGTGACCATAATCACTTTATGCTTGATCAGAATCCGGGCCAGGATCTGGGATTCCCACTGGTCCAGGACCGTTTCCTCCCTTGGGGTGGCCATGATTTTATCCATGGTGCCCTGTGGTGAGGGCTGATCGGCCAGTTGGTGGAAGAAATAGTCGCCGCCCAGCCCGTCCCGGCAGCGGGCAACCATGATGATCACTGCGTCCGGTTTGGCCGTGGCTTCGGCGGCGGTCATGCCCTTTACCGACTGATAGACGTTCTGGTCCAGGGGGTAGCCGCCGTTGGTGCTGATCACAATATCGGCCGGCTGTGCTTTGACGGCGGTGATCTTGCGCACGAACTCACATCCGGCATGGTGGGCTTCCAGGGGGTGTCCGGCCACGCAGTGGATGATTTCCTTTCCGGCGTTGATCACCACGTTGAGGATAAAGGCCAGTTTGGCCTGTTGAGCCGACCGGACCATGTCCTTGTGAATGGGGTTATTTCCCAGGACGCCGGTACGGGCGTACGGGCTGGCGATGAATTGGGCGTTGTGGTTGAACAGGACGGTCTTGCGCGAAGCGATGCCGGGCAGCACGCTCTTGCGCCCGCCGGAAAAGCCGGCAAAAAAGTGTGGTTCGATGAATCCTTCGCCGATGAGTAAATCCGCTTCCACGGCCAGCCGATTGATCCACAGTTCACCGCCGGATGGAAGGGTGCCCAAAAATGTCATCTCCCCGTCCGCTTCCGCCCGGTGGTTGACCACCGTCACCCGGTCCAGCACCGGACGGCCGAACTTGTGCGCCAGTTCTTCCGGCGTGGACGGCCGGTGCATGCCGGTGGCCACCAGCAGGGTGATTTGTGCCTGCGGGTTGGCCTTTTTGATTTCCGCCAGTAAAATGGGCAGTGTGATCCGGCTGGGCACGGGGCGGGTGTGGTCACTGGTGATGATCACAATTTTGTTTTTGCCCCGCACCAACTCCGGCAACGGCGGCGAGGCTAGGGGGCTTTCCAGCGCGCGGCGCACGGTTTCCTCCGGTGTGTCCGGCGGCCGGAAGTTGCTGGAAGGGGGAGTTAATACCTGCACGTTGTCGCCCGGCTCAAGGGGAAGTGACAGGTGGCCGGTATCGTAAGGGAGTGGCAGCAAACCAATCATCCTTTCATAAAAAGCTGGTTTTGACTTTCCTATTGCGGCAGTACCGTACCCGGATATATGCATTGTAGCAAAAACATATCCGCTGAACAAGTGACCGGACCACTAGGCGTATTAAAAAAACACTTTCACCTCCGGCGGCAGGCCGGAGGTGAAAGTGTTGAAAACTTACCTGTTTTGTCCGTTTGATGTTGCTTGTTCTCAGTCGGGGAAAACCGCCCTATGGACGGTGAGTTATCCCGACTGGTTAAAGTCGTCTCTTAAAAGGCCGGGATTACCGCGCCTTTATACTGTTCCTCGATGAATTTTTTCACTTCCGGCGAATTCAACGCCGCGGCCAATTTCTTCAGCGCCGGGTTGTCCTTGTCCTCCGGACGGACTACCAGTACATTGGCAAAGGGGGAACTCTTGTCTTCCAGGAAAATGGCGTCCTTGACCGGGTTCAATTTCGCCTCCAGAGCATAGTTGCCGTTGATTACGGCCGCGTCGACATCGGACAGCGCCCGGGGCAGCATGGCGGCGTCCAGTTCCTGGATGTTCAAGCCGGCCGGTTTTTGCACGATGTCCATCCTGGTGGCCATAATCCCTTTACCCGCTTTTAATTTGATGATCCCCGCCTTCTCCAGCAGCATCAGTGCGCGGCCGCCGTTGGTGGCGTCGTTGGGGATGGCAATGGTTTTGGCATTTTTCAGGTCGCTGACGTTTTTAAACTTCTTAGAATAAACACCCATTGGTTCTACGTGTACTTTGGCGATGTAGACCAGGTTTTTACCTGTCTTCTGGTTATAGTCATCCAGGTAGGGAATATGTTGAAAAAAGTTGGCGTCGATTTGCTTGTCCGCCAGGGCGGGGTTGAGCTGCGCATAGTCATTGAAAGTTTTGATGTTTAAGGTAATGCCCTCTTTGGCCAGGATGGGCTTGACTTTTTCCAGTATCTCGGCATGCGGACGGGCGGTGGCGCCCACGGTGATTTCATTTTTCGCCGCTCCGTTCTGTGCCGCTTTTTGCTGGCCGCAGCCGGCCAGAACAACTCCCAGCAGGGCTAAAGAAAAGAGCAGGGCCAGAATCTTCTTCATTTTTTACCTCCTCCTTTACTGCTACCGTTTGTTGACCCGGGCCGTGACATAATCACCCACCATTTGAATTAGCTGGACTAAAATAATCAATAAAATCACTGTCACGACCATCATGTCGTTTTGATAGCGCTGAAAACCGTATTGATATGCCAGGGTGCCCAGACCACCCCCCCCCACCACGCCGGCCATGGCCGAATAACCGACCAGAGTGATGGTGGTCAGCACGAAGCCGGCCACCAGGGAAGGCATGGCCTCCGGCACAAGTACCCGGGTGATGATCTGCCAGGTGGAAGCACCCATGGCCTGGGCCGCCTCGATCACCCCCCGGGGGATTTCCCGCATGGAGGTTTCCACCAAACGGGCGACAAAAGGAATGGCGCCCACGGACAAAGGTACGATGGATGCCGTGGTACCGATGAAGGTACCCACAATCAGCCGGGTGAAAGGAATGATGGCGATTAACAAGATAATAAAGGGGAAGGAGCGGCCGATGTTCACCAGCGTCCCCAGTAACTGGTACAGGCGGGGGTTGGGTTTAATTTGCCCTTCACCGGTAATGAGCAGGATAACACCCAGCGGTAGGCCGAAGATATAGGAAACCACCACGGAAACTGTGACCATATAAATGGTTTCCAGTGTGCCCTGGGCGACCATGTGCAGTAATTCGCCCGTCCATTCACTCATTTTCGCTCAACACCTCAATATTCAATTGCTGCCGGCGCAGGAAGCCGACCGCGGCTTCGATGTCGGCAGGCGGTCCAATCAGTTCCAGGGTCAGGGTGCCGAAGGGAGTGCTTTTGATGTGATCAATTTTACCAAACAGGATGTTGGCGTGAACCCCAAATTCTTTAATCATTGTTGAGATGACCGGTTGACCGGCCGACCGGCCGATGAAGGAAATGCGCACCAGCCTGCTTTCGCCGGTTTCGGGCGGACGGTGGTTTTGCCTGACCTCTTCCGGTATGGCCGTATTTAAAACGCTTTTGACAAATTCCCGCGCCGTTTTAGTTTGCGGGGCGGTGAATATATCCAGTACGGAGCCTGCTTCCACGATCCGCGACTGATCAATCACGGCCACCCGGTCGCAGATTTCCTTGATTACCTGCATCTCGTGGGTGATGATGATGATGGTCAGGTCCAGTTTTTTATTGATTTCCTGCAGCAGGTGCAGGATGGAGCCGGTGGTTTGCGGATCCAGGGCGGAAGTCGGTTCATCGCATAAAAGCAGCCGCGGTTCGCTGGCCAGCGCCCGGGCAATCCCCACCCGCTGTTTTTGCCCGCCGGAAAGCTCGGCCGGATAAACATCCGCTTTTTCAGCCAGTCCGACCATATCCAGTAGATTGTTCACCCGCTGCCGGACCGCGGTCCGGGGGATCCCGGCGATCTCCAGGGGAAAGGCCACATTACCGGCTACTGTACGGGACGAGAGCAGGTTGAATTGCTGGAAGATCATGCCGATCTGCCGCCGGGCGTGGCGCAGTTCCTTTGACGGCAATGCCGTCAGATCCCGGCCGTCTACGATTACCCGGCCGGTGGTCGGCCTTTCCAGCATGTTGATGCACCGGATGAGGGTGCTCTTGCCGGCTCCGCTCAAGCCGATGATGCCGAAGATCTCCCCGTCCGGGATGTCCAGGTTGATATCCTGCAGCGCCTGGATTTGGCTGCCGTCACGGGTGGAATACACCTTGCTCAAACTTTCGATTTTAACCGTTGCCATTCCCCTCCCGCCTGTAGACACGAAAACACCTCTTTGTCGGGAGCTGAAGACAAAGAGGTATTATCTTGCGGACGATGAAAAACCTCCGGGCGGCCAAATGCAATTTCCCGCTGATTTCGAGCTCGGTAACATCATATCAAAACTGAAGACGGGCTGTCAACAGATAATCATTCAACCCGCTGCCGTCGTCCCCAAAACGTTACGGTCGCAACCGGTGGTCCCGGAATTGCATTTTGTGCCGCAACCAGTCCCGCACACTGAACACCTGTATAATGCCTTTCTACAGTTCATGCGCCGGCGCTGTCTATAATCCTGCTTGGGACAGGTTTGAGTTTATTGGGGAAAATTAATTTTACCGGGAACCTGGAGCGGCTTTTATACGTCTATTATTTTTAGATGATTGCGTCTAAAAATGAGGACGGGTAACTTGGACAGGCAGGGGCCGCCTGGTGCCGGCCGGGGGAAGTGCGGGTGCGGGTCAACAGCAGCAGCCCGCCGGGCGGCAAAGGCTTTTATTTTCCGCCGCCGTTGGTGGTCTTCAAGGGGGTGATGCCATGATCCGGACCGCCGGACTGGTTAAAAACTACGGCCGGGTGACGGCACTGCGGGGCATTGACCTGGAGGTGCCGGCCGGGGCGGTCTATGGGTTTATCGGCCGGAACGGGGCCGGCAAAACCACCACCCTGCGCATCCTGGCCGGCCTGCTCGTTCCTGATGGCGGAGTGGCCGAAATATGCGGCCGGGATGTGGTCGAAAACCCCCGGGCCGTCCGGGCGGCGGTGGGCTATATGCCTGATTTTTTCGGTGTATACGACGGCCTGCGGGCCGGCGAGTACCTGCTGTTTTACGCTGCAACCTACGGGATCCGGGGGGAGCGGGCGGCAAAATTGCGGGATGATCTGCTGGAACTGGTGGAACTGGGGGATAAGCGTGAGGACTTTGTGGACACTCTTTCCCGGGGGATGCAGCAGCGGCTCTGCCTGGCCCGCTCGTTGATCCACGATCCACCCGTGCTGCTGCTGGATGAGCCGGCCAGCGGCCCGGACCCCATGGCCCGGGTGAAAATGCGGGAAATTTTGAAGGAATTGTGCCGGCTGGGGAAAACTATGCTCATCAGCAGCCATATTCTTTCCGAACTGGCCGATCTGTGCACGCACATCGGTATTGTCACCGGGGGACGGCTGGTGCGCCAGGGACCGTTGAACGAAATCCTGGCCGGCGCGGCAGAGCGCAACATTATCATGCGTTGTAATGAACAGTTGCCGGAGGCGGTGAAGCTGGTGGCCGGCTGGCCGGGGGCGGAAATTGTCAACGCTACGAAGGAGCAGATTGAATTTCGTCTGGCCGGCGGGCCGGCGGATATGGCCGGGTTGCTCCGGGCGCTGATCACCCTGGGGGTGCCGGTGACCCACTTTGCCCAGACCGAACAGAGCCTGGAAGAAACCTTCATTCAACTGGCCGGGGAGGGGAATGGGGCTTGATGGAAAAGAAAGACTTTTGGGCGCCGGAAAAAACGGCTGAAGCAGCCTGGCCGGTTGTGGCGGGGACGGCGGGGGACGAAAGTAACGGGCGGGAATTTCCGGCCCGGGAAAACGTGTCCCTACCGGGAAAGAAGAAGGAGTTGCCGGAAGCACGGGCCTGCGCCGGGAAGACAGGGGATGATGCTGCAACCGGCCGGACAAAAAGATTCAGTTTGACCGCCGGCTGGCGGGAGTATTGGAGCGGCTTGCGCAACGGGCTTACTCCCGTGCTGGGCAAGGAAATGCGCCGCCGCACCCGTGGTTGGCGTTCGCCATTGTTGTTATCCATTTACCTGGGCCTGTTCAGCGTAGGGATGATCACTTTTTTTTGGTTCAACCCGGATCGGAACAGTGTCATTTTACCTGCCAACAGGCTCAATTTATACGGCATTTTTGTTTTCGGCCCGGTCATGCTGCTTTCCTTCACCGCGCCGGCGCTGACTGCCGGGGCGATCAGTGGCGAGCGGGAAAGGGGCACCTTCGACCTGCTGCTGGTCACCAGGGCGTCATTGACCGGCATTGTGCTGGGCAAGTGGCTGGCTTCGACAGCCTGCCAGCTATTCCTGGTGCTGGCCGCTTTACCATTGCTGGCGGTGGTTTTTCTTTTCGGCGGCGTGCCGTTGGCCGATATGGCCATGCTCCTGGCGATTTGCCTGGTCACCGGTTTTGGTTACAGTGCCTTTGGGCTGGTCCTGTCCGCTGTTTTCCGGCGCAGCCGGGCGGCGACCATTGTATCCCTGGTGCTGGTTTTCGCCCTGCTCTTCGGCACCCTGGTGGTGGCCGGGGTGGCTGCGGCCGGTTGGCAGCGGTCCGTGCCGACGGAGCCGGCACCCGTTGTGAATGTGGCGCAGGCGCCCTGGTATGTTTACCTGAGCCCGCTGACGGCACTCACTTCGGTAATGCCCGCCGTGGAAGGACCGGGAATGTATCTGGGGCGTGGACTGCCGGTTACCGGCACGGTTGTGAACGAGTTGATGCGCCGGCTGCGGCCGGGTGTGCAGGCGCCCGGTGCTTATAACGGACCTTATCCGGGGGCGTACGTCTCCGGCGGGATTGCGCCGGCCAAACCGCATGGGCTGGCTGCCTGGGCGCCCTTGGCGCGCTTTGCCTTGGACCAGGGAATCATGGCTGTGCTCTGCCTGGCGGCGGCCATAGTGATCATTGCGCCGCGCAAACCCTGGACCGTCTGGCTGGCCAAACGCCGGGCGCGCAAGGCGGCGTGGAAAAGCTAAAATCTGTGGCATGGGGGGAAAAGGGTGTCTCAAGGTTCTTTGAGCAATGGGGACATGGTGGCGATGCCACACTGGAGGTATTTGACGCCCTGGAGGAAATGCAAGATCATGTCCCCCCGGAACTCTTTGAGATCGTCAAGGGGGCGGGACAGGAACCGCCCCTGGAGGACCTGGATATTTAAATGGGACGCCCGGTAATCCGATGAAAAAGCGAGGAGAGTGCAATTTTTTGGAAGAAGAAAACGTTGTCATGGGGCCTCCGGGGCCCCCGCCGGACACCTCAATGGGATATAGCCGGTGCAAAGCTGATCAGAGCCGGAATATAGCGAGTAAAAGACAGAACCGGTCGATGTTACGGACCCTTTTTATTTTCTTAATCCCGCTTCTGCTGAGCAATGCCTTGCAGTCCACCAGCGGTACGGTGGGCAGCATTTTTATCGGGCGCTTCATCGGGGTGCGGGCGCTGGCAGCTTTATCGTCATTCTTTCCCCTGCTGTTCCTGCTGATTTCGTTTCTGATCGGCCTGGGCAGCGGCAGCACCGTCTTGATCGGCCAGGCGTACGGGGCCGGACGCTATGACCGGATGAAAGCCGTGGTGGGCACCACGTTGACTGCCACCTTCGTCCTGGGCGCTGTGCTGGCTGTGCTGGGCGGGTTGTTTACAACGCAGGTGCTGCGCTTGATGGGCACTCCGGCCGATATTGAGGGCATGGCCGCCGGATTTTCGCGCATCATGTTCTGGGGCCTGCCCATTATGTTCGTCTACATCGTGTATACAACATTTCTGCGCGGCAGCGGGGACTCCAAAACGCCTTTTTATTTCCTGGTGGTCAGTACGATCATCAGCCTGCTGTTATATGTCCTGTTCATTCCCGGTTGGTTCGGCCTGCCCCGGTTGGGGCTGAATGGCGCCGCCTACGCCAGCATTTTGGGGCCTTTGAGCACATTGGTGCTCATGCTGGTGTATCTGCACCGGACCAAACACCCCCTGGGCTTGGACCGGGAGGTCAGGCGGCACCTGGGGGTCGACTGGGGTATGCTCAAGACACTGGTCAAGATCGGCGTCCCTACGGGCATCCAGATGATCAACGTGTCCCTGTCGGAAGTGGCGGTGGTCACTCTGGTGAACGGTTTCGGCTCCAATGCCACGGCGGCGTACGGCGCCTATTATCAGGTGGCCAATTATGTCCAGATGCCCGCCGTGAGTATGGGCATCGCCGCTTCCGTGTTCGGGGCGCAGGCCATCGGCGCGGGCCGGACGGGGCAAATACGCGATGTAATACGTGACGCGCTGAAGCTCAACTATGTGATCGGCGGATTGCTGATGGTCTTTTGCTACGGGTTTGCCCGGGAAATCCTGTCGCTGTTCCTGACGGATCCGGTGCCGCTGGATATCGCCTACCGGCTGTTGATGATCACGCTGTGGAGTTACCTGATATTGGGCAACACCCAGGTTCTGGCTGGTATCATGCGGGCCGGCGGGACGGTGTTGGGGCCCACGATTCTGTCCATTGTTACCATCTGGGGGGTTGAAATTCCGATCGCTTATGTGCTGTCCCGGCACATCGGGGTGGATGGGATTTGGGTGGGCTACTCCGCCTCTTTTGTCGCCGGCCTGTGCCTGCAGTATCTTTATTACCGGCTGTTTTGGCGTCAGCGCGAACACCGCGCGCTGATTTCATAAGCTGCCGGCCGGGTCCGGCCGGCAGCCGGTAAAAGTTGCGGCGCCCGTCCCCCGGGAGCTCCGGTTCCGGGGCGTCTGGCGGGGACATAGTGGCGACACCAACAGAGGTGTTTAATTTTAACATCAACCCTTTTCCGGCTGCACCGCCCCGGCCAATTGTGTGGCGTAATACTTGGCGCCGGCGGGATTGAGGTGGACACCGTCCGGGGAGAAAAACGAGTTATGTCCGGCGCTGGCAGTATACCAGTCAACCAGCGTGGCATGCGGGAAGGTGGTAGCCACTTGTGCCAGGGTGGCATTGACTACGCCCTCCCATGGCCGCGGGACACGGGTATTGACCAGTATCACCTGTTGTACGGGTCCCAGCGATTTGAGCAAGGACATCAGCTGATCCGGAGTAAACGGTCCATTTGTGCCCAGTTCAATGATCACGCGATTGCCCAGTTCGCCCTGTGCCCTGAGCCGGTCCACCACCGTCCGGGCTTCGGTCAACTGGCGGCCGATTTTGGCGTCGATAACGATGCCGGGAAGCTGCTGACGCAGGTATGGGGCGGCATCAACCAGCACCGAGTCGCCGATGGCGGTGACCCCCCGTCCCGGTGCGGCTTTGGCCGGAGTTGAAACGCCCGTACCGCCGGATATCCGGCCGGTTCCCTGATCTTGTGCCGGCGTGGCGGCATCCGGGCTGCCGGTCTTTGTCCCCGGTCCGGCTTTTCCCGCGCCGCCGGGGGCTGTTGCCGGTTTTCCCCGGTCCGGCCGGGGAGCGGCGTCGGATCCGGACGGTGTCAAGCCGCCTTTACCGGTATTCCCGGTGTTACCCTGCTCCGCCCGGCATCCGGGAGATGATGCCGGTCCAGTGGAAGTCAGGCCGGCGGGCTGTACAGAGGAACCGGCGGTGGCGGAGACAATTCCCGTCATCCCGGCACAGAACACGCCGAGGACGAACACGGCGGCCGCCGAAACAATCCAGGTGGTGACGGGCAGGCGGTTCCGCCGGCGACGCTCCCGTACCGGCGAATGCTTTTGCCCCCATAATTTTTGCAGCGCGCCATGGCGGATGGGATCCTCAATAAACCGCCAGGACAGGGCTGCCAGTACAATGCAGGCCGTTATTTGCAAAGCGGCCCGGAACAGGTCAACCCCGCCCGTATCCACCGCCGGGCTGGTCAATATAATCACCGGGTAATGCCAAAGGTAAATGCCGTAGGAGCGCACACCCAGCCAGCGCAAGGGCCGGCAGCCCAGCGCCTTGCCCAGGCGGCTTGCCGGGTGGGCAAGCGCGGCCACCAGCACGGCGGCGGCGACTGACAGCAACAGCAGTCCGCCGCGGTAAAGAAAGGTTTCATACTGGTTGGTCCACCGGATCATCAGCAACATTACAAGCAATCCCGCGCCTCCGGCCAGATCAATGCCAGGGTGTGCCCGGTGCGGAAGCCGGACGGACAGTATTGCGCCGGGCCGGACCAGGGCGAGTGCGGAGCCAATGAGCAGGGCAAAGGCGCGGGTGTCAGTGCCGTAATAGACCCGGCTGGGGTCGCTGCCGGGCTGGTAAATTACAGCCATGGCCAGTGCCGAGCAGGCGGCGCCGGCCAGGGTAAGAAAGATCAAAACACTCCGGCGTGGTATATGGCGCAGTCCGAACCAGAGCAGCAACGGCCAGAGCAGGTAAAACTGCTCCTCCACCGCCAGTGACCACAGGTGGCCGAGCGGCGAGGGGGGACCGAAACGGGCAAAATACGACACGTGATGGAAAACGAACCACCAGTTGCTCACGTAAAGCATGGCCGCCACCACGTCCTCCCGCAGGCCCGCCAGCCGGGCGCGGTCGAACAGAGTGACCCAGCCGGTCACCACTACGAGCATGATCACCAGCGCCGGCAGTAAACGCCGCGCCCGGCGCAACCAGAAATTTTTCAGGTTGATTTGCTGGTTGTCCTGCCATTCGGCGACCAAAAGGCCGGTGATCAGATAGCCTGAAATAACGAAAAACACGCCGACACCGAGCAGTCCGCCCGGTGCAAAGCTTAAATTTAGGTGATAGGCGATCACGGCGAGTACCGCCAATGCCCGCAATCCGTCCAGGCCGGGCAAGTAACGGCCGTTGCCCTTGACCGGTTCAGGCATGCTCGCGCCCTCCCTGCCGTCCGGCATCGACTGTCCGCGCCGCCCGTTTTTTACCGCCCCGGCTGAACCGGCCGGTTTTTCCCGGCCTCCCCACATCCGGCTGCACCATCATTATGTACCGCGTGTACCGCATATTCCGTCCGCTCCATTCCGTCGTTTCGGGTGATTTCCGCCGCGGGCGGGTTATTCAATATCCCGCAAATTTTTCATCCCCTTATTTAGACGAATGGAAAGACGGTTTGGTTCCCCGGTTCTAAAAAAATTTGAGCTTTTTGCGGGAATCGGTAAGAAAAATGACGTTTTGTGTAATTTGTCTTTAAAGCCGGGTGCCAATCTGCGATCAGCTTCACCGGTTACACCGGCCGGCCGGAAAAATAATGCTTGAAAATTGACTGGGACGGCAGGCAGGAAAACCCGCCGGGCGGGGAGAACCATTCAGGTAATGGATTGTTTGGACCGCCTGCGGGCATAAAGAAGGTGACGGGATGAAAGACGGCTACCAGCGGGAAATCAATTATCTGCGCATTTCAGTCACCGACCGTTGCAATTTGCGTTGTGTTTATTGCATGCCGCCGGAGGGGGTGCCGTTTGTTCCGCACGCGGAAATATTGACCTTTGAGGAAATATGCCGCGTGGTGCAGGCCGCCACCCGCCTGGGGGTGAAAAAGGTGCGCCTGACCGGCGGCGAGCCGCTGGTCCGCCTGGGCCTGACGGAACTGGTGCGCCGGCTGGCGGCCGTCCCGGAAGTTGACGACCTGGCCCTGACCACCAACGGCATTTTGCTGGCCGAAAAGGCGGCGGCTTTAAAAACAGCCGGCCTGCGCCGGGTGAATATCAGCCTGGATACACTGGATGAACAGCGCTACCGGCGGATTACCCGGGGCGGGGAATTGCGCCGGGTATGGCGGGGTATTGAAACAGCCCTGGCACTGGGGCTGCAGCCGGTGAAGCTGAATACCGTGGTGGTGCGCGGGTTCAACGACGATGAAATCATCCCGCTGGCCCGTTTATCATTGGACCGGCCGCTGCACGTGCGGTTCATCGAACTGATGCCGGTGGGTACCGCCAATGACTGGGCGGCGGAACAGTACATCTCCAGTGAGGAAATAAAAGATTTGCTCAACCGGCGGCTGGGCCGGCTGCAGGAAGTGCGCAAGTTGTCCGGCAGCGGTCCGGCCCGCTATTACCGGCTGGACGGGGCGGCGGGCACGATCGGCTTTATCAGCGCGGTGAGCGACCATTTCTGTGCCCGCTGCAACCGCCTGCGTCTGACGGCCACCGGAGGACTGCGCCCCTGTCTTTTTGACCGGCGGGAAATCGATCTGAAAGCTGCCCTGCGCCGGGGAGCCGGTGCGGACGAACTGGCCGGGTTGATTGAGCAGGCCGTGCGCAGCAAGCCCGACCGGCATCATCTGGCCGGGGGCTGGAATGACGGGCATAAGATCATGTCCCAGATCGGCGGGTGAGTTCAGCCGCCGGTAACGGATGCCGGAACCGGAGCGACTGCTGGCGCATGAACAATCCCCGGATGAACCCGGGGGAGCTCCGGTATTGAAGCGAAGACACGCACCCGGTTCTCTGGAATACCGCGGATATAGCCCGGGGTAATCCGGCATTTTACGGGAAAATTCGGGTGCTTGGCGGGGGGAACCGGAAAGATGGACAACGGCTTGAATCATTTCGATTCGCGGGGTAATGCGCACATGGTGGATGTGGGCGCCAAGGACGATACGGACCGGGAAGCGGTGGCCCGGGGTGCGGTGCGCATGCGTCCGGAAACACTGGCCTTGATCAAAAGCGGCACGGCGGCCAAAGGCGGCGTGCTGGGCGTGGCCCGCATCGCGGGCATCATGGCCGCCAAGGAAACGGGCCGTCTGATTCCCCTGGCCCATCCGATTACGCTGAGCGGGGTGAATGTGGATTTTCGCCTCTGTCCGCCGGACCGGGTGGAAATCCAGTCCCGGGTGCGCACCACAGGCAAGACCGGGGTGGAGATGGAGGCGCTTACCGCCGTCGGCGTGGCGGCGCTGACCGTTTACGACATGTGCAAGGCGGTGGACCGGGCGATGGTCATTGAGAATATCCGGCTGGTAAGCAAGTGCGGCGGCAAAAGTGGTGTCTTCCGGCGGGACGGGGAAGCGGACTGGGTATGAGATATCACGTCAACCGTATATCCCGGGGAGTTACCATGCTTTCGGGAAGCGGCCCGTTCGCCGTCCCGCCGTTTTGATCCGGTGCGGACGGGTTGGTAAGAACCACCGTCCCCTTTTCCGGTTGGAGGACAGGTGCAATTTGATCACAGGGGGGAATGGTCCATTGGGGTGATTATTGCCGTTTGCAGCAGCCCGGAAAAGGGCATGCGCAAACAAAACATAGGTACCGGCATGCTGATCAAGGAGCATGGTCTGGAAGGAGACGCCCACGCCGGTCCCTGGCACCGCCAGGTCAGCCTGCTGGCCATGGAGAGCATAAACAAGATGCGCGAAAAGGGCCTGGATGTGCACCCCGGCGATTTTGCGGAAAACCTGACCACCGGGGGGATTGAGTTGTACAGTCTGCCCGTGGGTACCCGCCTGGCCATCGGTCCGCAGGTGGTTGGCGAAGTGACCCAGATCGGCAAGGAATGCCATACCGGCTGCGCCATCCGCCAGTTGGCCGGGGACTGCATCATGCCCCGGGAGGGTATCTTTATCCGGGTGCTCACCGGCGGGCCGGTCAAGGTGGGGGATCGCATCGAGGTGGCGGGAACGGATGGAAAACTCCAAAGTTGAGCCTCCGGTAATCTGTGTGGTGGGAACGGCCAATACCGGTAAAACCACTTTTCTGGAAAAAC
This sequence comes from Desulfotomaculum copahuensis, assembly GCF_001655685.1. Taxonomy (GTDB): domain Bacteria; phylum Bacillota; class Desulfotomaculia; order Desulfotomaculales; family Desulfovirgulaceae; genus Desulfotomaculum_G; species Desulfotomaculum_G copahuensis. The sequence continues at coordinate 122,898 of NZ_LYVF01000137.1, read as the reverse complement.
TGATCGTGGAGTTGAAAGGCCGCGGCTGCCGGGTGGGGGCGGTGAAACACCATCACCGGGGTGATTTTGAAATCGACCGTCCCGGCAAGGACACCTGGCGTTTTGCCTGCGCCGGTGCGGACGCGGTGTGTATTTCCGCTCCCCGCAAGGCGGCCGTGATCCGCCGGGTGGCGGACGAACTCATGCTGGAAGAAATTGTTCCCTTGCTGGGCGCGGTAGATCTGGTGCTGGCTGAAGGCTTTAAAAAAGCCGGTTATCCGCAGATAGAGGTATGTCCGCCGGATGGATGCACGGAACTGGTGGGCCGTCCCGATCAGCTCATTGCTTTGATCGGCGACTACCACGGCCGGTTTGACCGGCCGCGTTTCGCTCCCGGCGAGGTGGCGCAGGTGGCGGATTTCATTCTCGGCTGGAGCGGGAGGTGAGAGATGATGGCCGTGGTGGAAGTCAGTGTGGTGCCCATCGGCACCGGCGGTCCCGGTTTGAGCAGTTATGTGGCCGGTTGCCTCAAAGTGCTGGAAGCGGAAGAAGGTATCAGTTACCAGCTTACTCCCATGGGCACCGTGATTGAAGGAGATTTGGACCGGGTGCTGGCGGTGGTGCGTAAAATGCACGAAGCGCCGTTTGGCCGGGAGATCTCCCGGGTGGTGACAACGGTTAAAATCGACGACCGGCGGGACAAGCAGTTGACCATGCAGGGTAAAGTGGCGTCGGTGCAGGGCAAGCTGAAAAGCTGATTTACAGCAGCCCGTACAGGGCAACAGACGGATCCGCCGGATGGCTGTTGCTTTTGCGCCATGCTAGGTGCGGCATATTTTACGGGCGGGATGCGTACGGAAAAGCAGAAAGTATCTGCCTTGATATTCCGGCCGGTATCTGAAGTTTTACGGAAATTTGAGCTTTTGAAGGCTTCACCGCGTGGCGGGAACCGTCTGACTTTGCGGGAAGGAAAAAGAAAGGAACGGCGCGGGTGTGAAATACTACCTGGACCTGCTCAAAAACCTGGAACGGGGCGAGATTGCCCCGGTCTATCTCTTTTACGGCGAAGAGGGGTATTTGCGCGCACAGGGTGAAATGCGCTTTCGCCAGGCCCTGCAGCCGGCGGAGCTGGCCGACTTCAACCTGGATCTGCTGGACGGGGAGGTGGCAAGCGGACTGGAAATTGTGTCCCGGGCCGAAACGCCGCCCTTTATGGCCGCGCGCCGGCTGGTTGTTGTCCGGCACGCCCGTTTTTTTACCGGGCAAGGTAAGTCTAAATCCGCTGCGGACGGGGAAGACGAGCCGGTGAATTTGTCACCCGGCGAACAGGCGCTGCTTGATTATCTGAAAGATCCCCTGCCCACCACCTGTCTGATTTTGAACACCGGCTATCCGGTGGACAAGCGGCGGCGCCTTTTCAAGGCCGTAAAAAACGCCGGGCAGGTGGTGGAATTCACCCCGCTCACCCCCCGGGACATCACCCGCTGGCTGAGCAAACAGGCCCGCCAGGCCGGCCTGGCCATTGAACCGGAGGCGGCCGCCCTGCTGATCGAACGGGTGGGACGCAGTTTGTTTTTGCTCGCCTCCGAAATGGAAAAGCTGACGGCCTTTGCCGCCGGAGGAAAAACGATCAGCGTTGAAGATGTGCGCCGGATCACCGTTCCCCGGGCGGAGGAAAACATCTTTGCCGTGGTGGATGCCATTGGCGAGCGCCGGCCCGCCCGGGCGCTGGACGGCATCCGTGAACTGCTGGCCGCCGGACAGCCGGGGCCGGTCATTGTGGCCATGATCGCCAGGCAGTTTCGCCTGCTCCTGCAGGCCATCGAATTGCGGGAAGCGGGCTGTCCGGCGGCTGAACTGGCCAGGCGTCTGGAAGTGCACCCCTTTGTGGCCCGCAAACTGTCCGCCCAGGCCGGCAACTTTACGTGCGCGCAGGCGGCCGGGGCATTAAGGGAATTGCTGGCCCTGGATGCGGCGGTCAAATCCGGCCGGCAGGAATTTTATCCGGCCATGGAGATGTTTGTCTTGTTATCGGCCTGAGCAGAGATTCGATCGGTTATTTCCGAATGTGAGCGGGTTTCATTGCTGACAAACCGTCCGGGTAAGGTTGGTCCGGGCGGTTAATTTTCGTCGCTGAATTGACAGGCATGTTGTCGGGCAACTGACATTCCGGCTGCGGGTAAAATGCTAATCTTATGCACAAAGGCGCCCGGCACACCAGGACGTTTCATCTGTGCGATATGCTTCCGTGCACGGGTGAGGGGCAGGAGGATGCCGGATGCCTGGACTTCCACAGGGGACGGCGGGTACAGGACCCCGATAAAACTGGAAAGGAGTATGCTTATGGCAAGAACCGGCAATGCAAGTATGGCCCAAGTTCTGACCCCGGCCGACTACCTGGTGCCGTTGCGCCTGGTGCTGGGGTGGATGTTTTTTTCCGCCTGGCTGCGCCGCTTTATAAGCGTTCCAGCCAAGATGGATCCGAATTCGCCGCTGTACATCGGCAAGAAGTTTGACACCTTCCTGCCTCATGCCGTCATGATCAAACCCATGCTTCAGTACCTGACCACCCACCCGCAGCTTTTGCACATTTTCGTTTACACTTTTTCCTGGATTGAATTTTTAGTTGGGCTTTCCTTGATATGCGGCCTGCTCACCCGTTTGGGAGCCCTGGGCGGCACGCTTCTCAGCCTGGGCATCCTGATGGGGGCGGGCTGGATCGGAACGACCTGTCTGGATGAATGGCAGATTGGCACTGTGGAGGGAGTTGCATCCCTGGTCCTTTTGTTTACCGGCGGCGGTCTTTTCAGCCTGGACCATTTGATTGGGAACAGGTGGTTGAACAGTTCTTCCCCGGGGAATGACGCCGGGCGAAAGCTGATCATCGGGGCCACTGTCTTCGCGCTGTTAATAACGCTGGGAACTTATCAAATTTTCTTTGGCGGCTTTTCCAGCCTGCATAACGATTCCAAGTCGCCCCACCTGGATCTGGGCGGTACCAGCCTGACTGCCGGCGGAGTTTTGCATCTGGAGTTATACCGCGACGGCGGACCGGATACCTACGGTTCATTTGTTACGAGTGTGAAGGTGGACGGTCTTTATACCTGGACGGCGGCGGAACTGGCCAAAACGAGTCCGGCGGCCATCAACAATGTTTATCCGCTGCAGAAAGTGAAGACCGGTCCGGAAGGCCTGGTGGTACCTTTGGGGGCCAGGGCCGGCGTATCCCTGCGGTTGCCGGCGGGCAAAGCGGTGCAACCCGGTGTCTCCTACCACGTCACTGTTTACGACGTCAGCGGGGCGCACTGGGACGCCACAGTTGCGGCCGGGTAAGCCCGCGGTCCTTTTGCTCTTCCTGCCGCTTCCGGTAAAGGATGCGGCCGGGGCTGAACCGTTGCCGCATTTTCGAGGCAGACTGTTTATACCCGGCGGTTGTTGAAAACAGGAAGCAATCTCCCGTCTGAAGAGGTGGAATATTCGGTCTTTAACCGCTTTTCCGGATATGTTTTATAAAATGATATAGTGAAAAAACTAAAGTCACCCCGCGGGGTGACTTTAAACTTCTATTCTCTTACCGTCGGGAGGTTGGAAACTCCTTTAACCGGCCTGCTTGTTAAAGCGTTTGGTCAGACGGGATTTTTTGCGGGCGGCGGTATTTTTATGTAAAATACCCTTGGTCACCGCTTTGTCGATGGCGACCAGCGCTTTGTGCAAAGCCTGCCCGGCTTCTTCCCGGCTGGTGCCGCCGGCGGCGCTTTCAAACTTGCGGATGGCCGTGCGCAGGGCCGACTTCAGCCGGGCATTGCGCAGGGTGCGTTTGCGGGTTACTTTAACCCGTTTAATCGCCGATTTGATGTTTGGCATTTTGGTGCTCACCTCCCAACGGGAACAATTTTACCATGTGCTTTTAAAAAATGCAAGAGCAGCCGGTATAGGACGGTGTTTTTTTGTGAAAGCTAGGCACAGGAAAAGAAAAGGAGGTGAGTTATGTCATGCAATGGGTTGGAGTGCTGGTCAGGTTTGTGGTTTCCGCCCTGGTGCTGATCGTGGTGAGCTGGCTTTCCCCGGGTTTTGTGGTCCGGGGCGGTTTTGTCGGCGCCTTGATTGCCGCCGTGGTGATCGCCGTTTTAGGTTACATCGCGGAGGCGCTGTTGGGCGAACGAATATCCCCCCAGAGCAGGGGGATTGTTGGTTTCATCGTGGCGGCTGTGGTTATTTATCTGGCCCAGTTCATCATTCCCGGACTCTTGAGCGTCAGCCTGGTGGGCGCACTCATATCCGCCTTCATCATCGGACTTATTGATGCAGTGGTACCGACCGTTTTGCGTTAAACTGGAAAACCCCGCCCGCAGGCGGGGTTTTCTTCATGATTGTCCCTTTCCGGGCATAAACTTTTTTAGACTGATCCGGAAGGGGTTTTTTTATGGCACGGGCCATTTACTCCTATCAGCAGCGCGATGCGGGACAATGCCTGTACCGGCGTTTGAACGCCGGTATGGCGGTGCTTTTTCTCGCTTTGCTTGTCATGGCGGGAGCGGCTTTTTGGTCTTTTATGCCGTTTGGACAGGCCGGACGGCTAATAGCATATTTCCGGGAAGCAGTCAATCCGCGGGGACTGCTGGTGTCGGCCATGCCCCTTTTAGCCTGGAGCGCGCCGCCCGAGGAGATACCGGAAACCGTTAACGCGAGATACATGCTGGCCGCCCTGCGAAGGCAGTTCTTCAGCTGGCAGTCGCCCCGGGCCATGCTGCAGTCCCAGGTGCCTTTACTGGCGGCGTTGCCGGCGCCGGGTGGAAACGGCGCGGCCGGAGCATCCGCCGGGCCGCCACCCCGGGAGCAAGCGCCGGCCGCCGCGCTGAACGGGGAGTACCTGGTGGCCATTTATCACACCCACACCGGGGAAACTTACGCCCTCAGCGACGGCACGGCCCGGGAGGACGGCAAGCGGGGCGGGGTGGTGGCCGTGGGTGAGGCCGTCAAGCAGGTGCTGGAGTCAAAGTACGGCACCCCCACCCTGCATGATGAAACAATTAATGACGCCAACTATAACACTTCGTACATGGTGTCGGAGCAGACGGCACGCAAGATTCTGGATGAAAACCGGCATATCCAGGTGCTGCTGGACATCCACCGGGACGCTGGCCTGCCGCGCCGGGACTGTCTGGTCAAAGTGAACGGCCAGGCAGTGGCGCCGCTCCTGTTTATCGTCGGTTCAGACGCCCGGGCGCCCTTTCCTGACTGGCGGAAAAACTACCAGTTTGCGCAGCAGCTTGCGGCGGCGGTGAACAAAAAATACCCCGGGCTTGTCCGGGGGGTGCGGGTGAAAGAAGGCCGCTATAACCAGTTTTTGCATCCCCGGGCGCTGCTGGTGGAGGTGGGCAGTTCCAACAACTATACCTCCGAAGCGGTGGCGGCCGGCAAGCTCTTTGCCGATGCGTTGGGGGGAGAAGTGAAAAAGATCATGCTAAACCAGAGGACCGGGGAGCAGGTAAGTCAGAGCCGGCCGGACCAGGGCGACAGCACCCGGGCGGACGAGTCAAAGGCACAGACCCGGGGGGAGTAAACTTCCTGCTTGAGCCGCGGGTAAAACCCACGCACCGCCTGCGAGGACGCCATCAAGGAACGAAAATATTTAAGTTGTGATAAATTTGATGTAAGTATTTTACGATTGATAAAGATATAATAATAACAGCAAAGGAGGGATGTTATTATGCCAAATATTAAACCCATTTCTGATTTGAGAAACTACAACGAAATCCTGCGCGATATTGCCGTGGGTGAGCCTGTATTTTTGACAAAAAACGGTAGGGGGCGCTATGTGCTGGTTGATATAGAGGAATACGAAAAAACGCAGGCGACCATTAAGCTGTTGTCCATACTGTCCGAGGCTGAAACCGCGGTGAAAGACAGGGGATGGCTGTCGGCGGAAGATGTAAAAGAATGTTTGGGAGTATAGTTCATGTACAGGATCTGGGTCAATCCTCTTGCGCTCAAGGACTTGCAGGAAATCAATCCGGATGCATAAGAATCCTGATCGGTGATTTGCCGCCGGAAAAATAAAATGCAAGATATAGAAACGTCAGCTTTGGGGCTGACGTTTTTCACCGCAAAATCAGTGACCTAAAATTGTCTTGAATCGATCACCGAAACAGTTTTTGATCAGAAATTTAAAACGGACTTTATACTTTTAATCAAAACAAAACTTGCCTTTAACGCTGCGATGATATATTTTATCTGGTTTTCGGGCAGCGGTATGACAATCTTGTTTAAGGGAGGCGAAGTTTTGTTCCAGTTCAAGTCACGGGTCAAAAAGAAAGTGCCAGTTTTTTTATCGCTGTTGCTTCTAGGGGCGGCAGCAGTTGCCGCCGGTTGCGGCGGACCGGCGACCCAAGGCGCGGGAGGCGGCACGGGCGGGGTTACCACCATCGAATACTGGCATGTCAACTCGGAAAGCTTCGGGGGACAGGCCGTGCGTGATCTGGTCAACGAGTTCAACCGCACCCATCCGGATGTCAAGGTGGTGGATAAATTTCAGCCGAACATGTACCTGGGTCTGATGCAGAACCTGCAGGCAGCCATTGCGGGCGGACACCCCCCGGCGGTGGCCCAGATCGGTTATAATTTCCTGGAATACGCCACGGCCAACCTGCCTCATCAGACGGTGGATGATGCTGCCGGACAGGATAAAGACGGCCGGGCGTTTCTGAATGATTTCCGGTCCAATATCCTGGACCTCGGCCGGGTAAACGGCAAACTGGAGGGCATGCCCTATTCCATCAGCGATCCGGTGTTGTATTATAACAGCGATCTGTTCAGCCGGGCCGGGATCAACGGTCCGCCCCGTACCTGGGACGAGGTGCGCCGGGATGCGCGCTTGATTAAGGAAAAGACCGGCAATTACGGCCTTTACGTCCAGGAGCCTTCGGACAACTGGGCGCAGCAGGCCATGATGGAATCCAACGGGGCAAAGGTTTTAACTAAAAAAGACGGCCGGGCTACCGCCACCTTTGACAGCGCCGCTGCGGTGGATGCCTACCAGTTGATGGCGGATATGGTGCTCAAGGACAAAACTGCGCTGCATGCCCCCTGGGACCAGGGGACGCAGGCCTTCATCAGTGGCAAAGTGGGCATGACCGTGACCACCATCGCCAAACGCAATTATATTGAAAGCAATGCCAAATTCAAAGTGGCCACCGTTCCTTTTCCCACTTTCGGTGAAAAGCCGCGCCGGGTGCCGGCCGGCGGCAACGCCCTGTTTATTTTTGCCCGTGATCCGCAGCAGCAAAAGGCGGCCTGGGAGTTTATCAAATATCTGGAGTCTCCGGCGGCGCTGACCGTCTGGACCAAAGGCACCGGTTACCTGCCGCCGCGCAGCGGAGTGCTTGACGATCCCAAATACCTGAAACCGTTTATGGATGCCAACCCGTTGATGAAGGCGGCGGTGGACGAACTGCCCGATCTGGTGCCCTGGGTTAGTTTCCCCGGTAATAACGGTTTGCAGTGCGAACAGGCGATGCTGGATGCCCGGGACGCCATCCTGGGCGGGCGTCAAACGCCGGCGGGAGCGCTGCATGCGGCGGCGGAAAAAGTAAACCAGTTGATCGGGAAGTAGGGAAAGCCGTGCGACGTTTCATCCCGCTGGTTTTTATCGCCCCGGCGCTGTTTTTGATCGTTCTGTTTACCTTCTGGCCGGTGCTGTCCACCCTGCACCTGAGCTTTTTACAGTGGAATATGATCAGTCCCCGGGCCCGCTGGGAGGGCCCGGGGAATTACCTCAGCCTGCTCACCGGCCGTGAGTTTTGGCTGGCCGGTTACAATACCCTGGTTTACACCGTTATTTTGCTGGTATTCAACCTGGTACTGCCTTATCTGGTTGCTTACGCCGTGACCAGGGTGCCGCCGCGCCGGCAGACGCCTTACAAGGCGTTGATCTTCGCCCCCGGTGTGATCTCACTGGCTGTGGCGTCGGTAATTTTCTTGTGGCTCTACAACCCAGTTTTGGGTCCGGTGGACATCCTGCTGCGACATCTGGGCCTGGGAGCGCCGGCCTGGCTCACCGGCTACCGGACGGTAATCTGGGCGCTGTCCCTGATCACCACCTGGAAGCTTTTCGGCTACAATTTTATCGTGTTGCTGGCCGGGCTGGTGGCGGTGCCCCGGGAACTGATTCAGGCGGCGCAACTGGAAGGGGCCTCCGGTTGGCAGATCTTCTGGCACATCATCCGTCCGCAGACATCGGCCACGTCCCTTTACGTCCTGGTGATGACTGTTGTTTGGGGGGCGCAGTATGTTTTTGTGCCCATCCAGATGCTTACCAACGGCGGTCCCGATTACGCCAGCACCAACCTGGTCTTTCTCATTTACCAGTACGGGTTTGGCTTTTTCCAGGCCGGCAAGGCCGCCGCCTGTGCCGTTCTAACCCTGCTGGTCTTTCTGGTCTTGATTTTGCTGCAGGCACGTGTCCTGGAAAAAAAGGTTTACTATGAAGATTAGCCGGCGGCCGGGGAAGATTTATGTCTGTAGAAGGAAGGATTTACGATGAAGGTTCGCCGGTGGTCAAAAGAAGCCCCCTGGCACATTTTACTGATCCTGACGGCGGTGCTCTCGCTGCTGCCTTTTATTTGGATGCTTGCCACTGCTTTTAAACCCGAACCGGAAATATTCGCCGGCGGTCTGAATCCGCTGCCTGCCGTCCCGACTTTGGCCAATTTCCGGTTTGTCATGGAACGTGTGCCCCTGTTCCGCTATTTTGCCAATACGCTGCTGGCGGCGGTATTAATCACCGGCCTGAAAATGGTTACCAGCATATTGGCCGCCTACGGCTTTACCCGGTTCCGTTTCCGGGGGCGGGAGTTCATCTTCTATCTCTGTCTGGTCAGCATTTTTGTGCCGGTCCAGGTCACTATGCTGCCTAATTATTTGTTGATATCGCACCTGGGCTGGCTGAACAGTTTTGCCGGTTTGGTCATTCCCCAGCTGGCTGATGCAATGGGCATTTTTCTGCTTCGTCAGAGCATCCGCACAGTGCCGGTATCACTTTTCGAGGCAGCCCGGATCGACGGGGCGGGACACCTGGCCGTCCTGCGGCGCGTGCTTTTACCGGCCATCAAGCCGGCGGTGGTGGCACTGGCCATCCTCTTTTTTATCAATGCCTGGAATGAGTATTACTGGCCGCTGCTGGTATTGAACGATAAATCCATGTATACCCTGCCCCTGGCGCTGCAGATGTTCACCAACCAGGAGGGGGGAACGGCCTGGGGGGTGATGATGGCGGCGGCGTCGCTGACCGCACTGCCGCCTCTGGTTGTTTATCTCCTTACTCAGCGTTACGTGGTGGACAGTTTTATAAATTCCGGCCTGAAAGGCTGAAGTCCGGGAGGGATAAACATTTGACCGTCATTGCGGAAAGTATCCAGTTTGAAGCAGTGACCAAAAATTACGGCCGGGTCACGGCCCTGCGTGAATTCAACCTGGAGGTGGCGGCCGGGGAGCGGATGGTACTGCTGGGTCCGTCCGGTTGCGGCAAAACTACGGCCTTGCGCCTGGTGGCCGGTCTGGAAGAGGCAGGCCGGGGTAAGATCTACTTCGGCGACCGGTCCGTCAATGATTTGCCGCCGGGGGAGCGGGGAGTGGCCATGGTTTTTCAAAACTACGCCCTCTATCCCCATATGACCGTGGCCGAAAATATGGCCTTCGGGTTGAAAATGCGCCGGGTGCCGCCGGATCAGATTAAAGCGCGCATCGACCGGGCGGCTTCCATGCTGGGATTGGAGGAATTGTTGCTTCGCCGGCCGCGGGAACTGTCCGGCGGGCAGCGGCAGCGGGCGGCGCTGGGGCGGGCCATTGTCAAGGAAGCGCCCTTCTTTTTGCTTGACGAGCCGCTTTCCAACCTGGACGCCCAGCTTCGGGCCAGAGCACGGGCGGAACTGGTCAGTTTGCACCGGCAGATCGGCTCCACCATGCTTTACGTAACCCATGATCAGGTGGAGGCCATGACCGTCGGGCAGCGCATTGCCGTTATCGCCGGCGGTGAACTGCAGCAGGTGGATACCCCGGAAAGGATCTACCACCGGCCTATGAATGCGTTTGTGGCCCGGTTTATCGGCAACCCGCCGATGAACCTGATGCCGGTCAAGGTAGCCGGTAACCGGTTGCGCATGGGCGGCGTTTCCCTGCAACTGCCGGCGGTCTGGGCGGCCTGGCTGGCCGAGCGTCCCCAGGGGGAGATTACGCTGGGCATCCGGCCCGAGGATCTGGTTCTGCGCGCTGAGGCCGGTCCGGCCGGTTGCAGCTTTCCCGTCCGGCTTACCTGGCAGGAGGATCTGGGGGCGGAAGCGGTTTTCTACCTGCAAGCGGCCGGTGAATTGGAACTGGTGGTGCGTGGCCGGCCCGGCGGGGTGAACACCGGGGATACGCTTTGGGTGGAAATTAATTGGGAACGGGTACACTTTTTTGACGGTCCGGGCCGCTCGCTGGGGCGGCCGCAGGCACTTGACCGCAATGACCGGTCCGGCGCCGGCGGCGCATAACCGCCTGCAAAACCACTTAGATAGTATATCCATATAAATAATGGCCGGCTGGATACAAACATGTTCTTCAGTAGATGCGAAAAAAATCCAAATCCGGCGGCTCAGAATCAGGGAAGGTGAAATAAAATTATGTCGACGCTGAACGTTTCTTTTTCCGATTTGCCCCTGCTGGGCAAAAAGCCGGCGGCGGTCGTCCGGTTGCTTTGCGAGGCCGGGGCGGACGGGTTGGAAATTTTAATGGACGGCCCGGCCTGGGATGATCCCGGGGAGGCGGCGCGGCAGTTGCGAACGGTGTTGCGCACGTGCCCGGTGCCGGTGTCGCTGCACCCGCCGGCCTGGGACATTAATTTGACCAGTGAAAACGGCGTCATCCGGGCGGCCAGTTTCGAGGCGCACCTGGCGGCGGTGCGGCTGGCGCATGAGGTGGGGGCGAAACACGTGGTGGTGCACCCCGGGTTCCGCCATTCCCCGGCCTTTCCACTGTACGCCGCCTGGGAGCGGGCGGAAGATGCGCTGGCCCGGCTGGTGGAGGCAGCCCGCCCGCTGGGGGTGGTCCTGGCGGTGGAGAATGTCGGTTACGGCGGCGAGTCGCTTTTTACCCAGGATGAATATGTGGTTTTTGTGGAACGGTTCGATTCCGCCGTAACCGGCTATTTAATTGATACGGGGCACGCCCTGCTAAACGGGTGGGATCTGCCGGCGCTTCTGGAGCAGGCGGCGCCGCGCCTGGCGGGCATACACCTGCACGACAACTACGGGGATGCCGACACCCACCGGCCGGTGGGGGAAGGGACCGTTGCCTGGGACGGGATCTGGCGCGCACTGGGCGCGCTGGCCCCGGACTGCCCGCTCATTCTCGAATACGCCCCCGGTACGCCGTTGAGCCGTCTGAGCGCCGACCGGGAGCGCATCGCGCGGTGGATTGCCGGCGCCGGGTGCGGCTTGTCCGCTTGAGTGATTCGTCTTGGCATTTCCGCCGGGGGCGCTGCGCCAATCGCAAGTGAGCGGCCCGGTGCGGGCCGCTGAAAATTGAAGCACGGGCAGCCTGGATACGGGCCGGTTGGCGGGAGTTTTCACGGATTGTTCATTAATTTAACCAGCCCGGCGTTTTGCCTTGTTTTGGCGTGTGACGCCGCCGGTCTTACAGGCGCAAGCCCCGTTTACGCGCTATTTTGTCCGCTTCTCAATTGTTTGGCCAGTGATGCCGCCAGGTCGGGGTTTCTTTCCTTTACTGCGGCCAGGTAGGCGAATACGCTGCCCGGATAGTCTATGTTTTCGGTCAGAATCATGTTCTCCAGACTGTGGCGCACCAGTGAGATGACGCAATCGGGGGAGTGGTTATCCCGGCATTCACGGCATTGCCGGCAGGTTTCGGCCAGGCCGGCGGCAATCATTTCCGGGTAGTAAGGTTTGAAGTCGTGGCCGGGGATTAACCCGGCAGCCCCCGGGATATCCAAAATTCCTTTTGAAATGGCGAATTTCAACACCTTGCGGGCAAAACCGGCCAGACAGGCGGCTTCCCGGCAGTCCGGCGTATCCCGGAGGTCGCAGTTCAGGCAGAGTTTGGCCAGCGGCCTGTCCAGAGCCGCCAAATCAACCTCGCCGGCGCTTCTGATGCTGGTCAACCGGATCACCTGCTTTCATGAAAATACTTCCTTAATTATGGCAGTAGCGCGGCCGTTAATTTTGCAGAAACTGCACGAACTCATCATCAGCGGCCAGGACAGCCTTTTCCGCGCTCAACAATCCGGCCGGCGGCAGGAAAGGAGTCAGTCCCAGTCTCTCGACGGCCCGGCCCAGCTTTTCCCTTGGTTCGGCCAGGACTTCAAAACGTTCCAGCACATGTTCCAGGACGGTAAAAACTTTATCCCGGGGGACGTTTTCAGCGATGATCTCCCCGTGTCTGGGACAGTTGCTGCCGCCCATACCGCCGATGGCAATCCGGAAGCGATCATTTCCGGCGGCGATTACTCCAAAGTCGGCGCAATAGGGGTCGGTACATCCCCGGGGGCAGCCGGCCACGGCAATCTTAAAATCCTTGGGCGTCTCCCGGCCCAGATAGCGTGCCTGGATTTCCACACCCAAATCAAGGGCGTCGCCCAGAGAACGGGGGCAAAGGGAACTGTTGCCGGCGCATGCCTTGACCGGACGCACCACGTTGCCGAAGGGGGAAACCTGCAACTCCAGCGGTTCCAGCGCTTCTTCCAGAGCGGAAACGTTACCCTCCGGAAGTAAAACCACCACCGTTTGCCGGGTGGTCAGCTTGATCCGGAAGGCGTTGTTATCAACCGCCGCCCGGGCCAAACCGGTCAACTGCGCCGGCGTCATCACGCCGCAGGCGGCCGTCACGTCCACTGCGTAAAGGCCGTTTTTTTGTTTGAACAAACCCCGGCCCATAAAAACACCTCTCATTCAATTTAACAGTAACTTTTATTAATATTATGCATGCCGTAAAATTTTCCTGCTTTTTTCCGGGAAAATTTTCATCTTTATTGGGATAAATGTACGTCACAACTGTTTTTGGGCAGGTGGTATTTTTTTTTAAGCATCTATCGTCCGGTATAAAGCGGGGTTGTTTTGTTCAATACTGGAGAAAAGAGGTAAACAGGCAATAAAGCTTTTTCAGGTGGTGAACAAACATGTCCGGGCGGCGCTCCATGCTGGTGTGCCTGGGTATTTGCCTGGCCCTGGTTGTTTTCGGACTGCAGGTGGCGGCGGATGGATTCAACCAGGATGTGCAGCCGGCGCAGCCGGTTTGCCTGTTTCATCTGAACGCGGCCGGTCCGGGGGATGTTCAGGTGGACTTGTTGGGGCGGAACTGGACGCTGACCTGGCCGTCTGACGGCTCCGCGCTGCCGGTTATCACCGGGCAAATAAAAAGGGAATGGCAATGGCGGGTGATCGTTGATACCATTCTTGAATATGGTCAACAGCTGAACGCTATAATCATCGACGGCGTTCACCGGCTGGACCGTCATCTGTAAAAAACCGGGTGCCGGTTTATCCGGACGGTCATCTTTCAGTGGAAAAGTCCACATCGGCTTTGATTGCATCAGCGCCGCCCTGCGGATCCCTGTTGCCCTTTTCCAGCCGCAGATGATATAATTTATTGTTAGGATTTTTTACCGCAGGCAGCAAGGAGGCCATAGCCCTGATGGGGAGAGAGCAGGAACTGATCCGTAATTTTTGCATTATCGCTCACATAGATCACGGCAAGTCGACGCTGGCCGACCGGCTTCTGGAGCATACGGGTGCTTTGAGCGCCCGGGAGATGACCGAGCAGGTCCTGGACCAGATGGACCTGGAGCGGGAGCGGGGGATCACCATCAAAGCGCAGGCGGTGCGCCTGAGTTACCGGGCTAAAGACGGGCGCGAGTACCAGTTGAACCTGATTGACACCCCCGGTCATGTGGACTTCACCTACGAGGTGTCCCGCAGCCTGGCGGCCTGCGAGGGCGCCCTTTTAGTGGTGGACGCGGCCCAGGGTATCGAGGCGCAGACTCTGGCCAACGTGTACATGGCCATTGAACACAACCTGGAAATCATCCCGGTGATCAATAAAATCGACCTGCCCAGCGCGGATCCGGAACGGGTGAAGAGGGAAATCGAAGATGTGATCGGGCTGGACGCTTCCGGCGCCATTATGGTTTCAGCCAAAATGGGCACCGGTGTGGAAGCGGTGCTGGAGAGCATTGTCAGCCGGATTCCGCCTCCCCGGGGCGACAGCAACGCCCCGCTGAAAGCGCTTATTTTCGACTCCCACTATGATTCGTACAAAGGGGTCATCGCCTATGTACGGGTGATGGAGGGGCGCCTGACCGAAGGGATGCGCATGCGCCTGATGGCCACCGGGCGGGAGTTTGAGGTAAACGAGGCGGGTATTTTCCGGCCGGCCATGATTTCCACCGGCGTGCTGGACACCGGCGAGGTGGGCTTTGTGGCGGCCAGCATCAAAAACGTCAAGGACACCCGGGTCGGGGACACGATTACCGACGCGGCGCGTCCGTCCGCAGACCCCCTGCCCGGCTACCGCAAAGTAACGCCGATGGTTTACTGCGGTCTTTATCCGGTGGATGCGGTGGATTACGAAAATTTGCGCGACGCCCTGGAAAAGCTCAAGCTCAATGACGCTTCTCTGATTTACGAAGCGGAGACCTCAGACGCCCTGGGCTTCGGCTTCCGCTGCGGCTTTTTGGGTCTGTTGCACATGGAGATCATCCAGGAGCGCCTGGAACGGGAATACAACCTGAGCCTGATCACCACTGCCCCAAGCGTGGTTTACCGGGTGACCACCACGGCCGGGGAAGTGCTGGATATCGACAACCCGACCAGGTTGCCGCCCGCCGGCAAGGTGGAAAAAATGGAGGAGCCTTTTGTGGCGGCCACCGTTATGGTACCCAAGGATCATGTGGGGGCGGTGATGGATCTCTCCCAGGAGCGGCGGGGGATCTTCAAAAATATGGAATACATGGGGGAAAACCGGGTCATGCTGACCTATGACCTGCCCCTGTCCGAGATTATTTTTGACTTTTTCGATCAGCTCAAATCGCGCACCCGCGGTTACGCCTCCCTGGACTACGAACTGGCCGGTTACCGGGAAAGCCAGTTGGCCAAACTGGACATCATGATCAACAGTGAACCGGTGGATGCCCTGACCTGCATTGTGCACCGGGACAAGGCCTATCAGCGGGGGCGGCAGTTGGTGGAAAAGTTGCGCGGCCTGATCCCGCGGCAGCTTTTTGACGTACCGGTGCAGGCCGCCCTGGGCAACAAGATCATCGCCCGGGAAACCATCAAGGCCCGGCGCAAGGATGTGCTGGCCAAGTGCTACGGCGGCGACATCACCCGCAAGCGCAAGCTGCTGGAAAAACAAAAAGAAGGCAAAAAACGCATGAAGCAGGTGGGGAATGTGGAAATCCCCCAGGAAGCGTTCATGGCCGTACTGAGCATTGAAAACAAATAATACTGGAGAGGGCAAAAATGAGTTGTTATTTGCGTCATCTGGGGCATATTTTAGAGCAGGCCGGGGTGGCGCCCCAAACGAAGCAGGAAAGGAAACGGGTGGATCTGGCCGTGCGTGAGATTGTGGGCAGCAGCGGGGAAAAATGTCCGGCGGTGTGGAAACGGGTCAAGGCTTTGCTGCAGGAGCCGGACGGGGAAGAAAAGCTGATTGACGGGTTGAAAAGGCGCTTCTAGCCGCAGGTGCGCCGATGCCGATTGGACTTTACATTCATGTGCCCTTCTGCCTGCGCAAGTGCCGGTACTGCGACTTTGTTTCCTATCCTTACAGCCATGCGGCTGCCGCCCGTTACCTGGCCGCCCTGGAACGGGAGATGACGTTTTACGGTCACCGGCTGACCGGAGAGGAAAAACAGGTGGCCACCGTTTACATTGGCGGGGGTACGCCCACCTGTCTGCCGGCGGCGGCATTGACCGCCGTTTTGGACCGCTGCCGCACTCTTTTTCAGTTTGCACCGGAAGTGGAAATAACCGTGGAAGCCAATCCCGGCACATTGGATCCGGATAAACTGGCCGCCCTGCGCGCCGCCGGTGTGAACCGGCTTTCCCTGGGTGTGCAGGCCTGCCGGGAAGACCTGCTCCGCCTGCTCGGACGGGTGCATAATTTCGGCCAGGCGGTGGAAGCCGTACATCAGGCGCGGCGGGCCGGCTTCCAAAATCTCAGCCTGGATTTGATTTTCGGCATTCCCGGGCAGACTACCGCTCAGTGGCGTTCCTGCCTGGAACAGGTGCTCGATTTGGCGCCGGAACATGTTTCCGCCTACGGGCTGCAAATTGAGGAAAACACCCCTTTGGGCCGGGCGGTGCAAACAGGGGACGTGATTCCTTGTGACGAGGAAACGGAACTGGCCATGTTCCTGGAATCAATTCACCTGCTCACCGCCCGTGGCTTTGAACATTATGAAATATCCAACTTCGCCCGGCCGGGACACCAGTGCCGGCACAACCTGCGCTACTGGCATAATCTCGAATACCTGGGGCTCGGGCCGGCCGCACATTCCTTCATGCGCGGCTGCCGGTACAGTAATGAAGAAAAAGTGGCCGCCTATGCGGCCCGCCTGGCGGACGGGGAACGGCCGGTCGCTTTCAGTGAACGGCCTTCCCGGCGCACAGCCATGGGGGAGGGCATTTTCCTGGGACTGCGCCTGATCAAGGGGCTGTCCCTGGATGAATTCGCCCGCCGTTATGGAGAGCGCGCGGAATATGTTTTTGCCCCGGAAATAGACCGTCTTTGCCGTTTAAGCCTGCTTGAGAGCAGGGATGGTTATTTGCGGTTGACCGGGCGCGGCCTGCCCCTGGCCAACCAGGTATTTGTCGAGTTTGTTTAAACATCGTGCAGAGCGCTTCCGCCCGGTGCACTTTCCGGCAGGGCGCCGGCCGCAGCGCCAGGGCATGAGCCGCCGTAAACAAGCGACGCGTTTCGCCGGACGGGGCATACTTGACAAAAGTTTACGCCGGTGCTATGTTTTATTTCAGAGGCCTTAGCACTCATGAATTAAGAGTGCTAACAGCAAGGGGTGAGATGAATGGATGCCCGTAAACAAGATATCCTGCTGGCCATAATCACCGATTATATTGCCACTGCGGAACCGGTGGGCTCGCGGACCATTGCCAGGAAGTACCGCCTCGGGATCAGTCCGGCCACCATACGCAATGAAATGGCGGATCTGGAGGAAATGGGCTATATTGAACAGCCGCACACTTCCGCCGGCCGGGTGCCCTCGGAAAGCGGGTACCGTTATTATGTGGACTACTTGATGAAGCGCGAGGAGCTGAGTTCGGGGGAAGAGAAACTGATCCGGGAAAATTACCGCTCCAAGGTCAAGGATGTCGGGCAGGTCATTCAGCTTACCGGGCAACTGCTGTCCCAGCTCACCCGGTATGCGGCGGTGGTCATGTCTCCGCGCGTCGGTCCGAGCGCTTTTAAACACGTGCGCCTGATTGGCATGGGACCGGGCCGGGCCATGATGCTGGTGGTGATGGATAACGGCTCGCTGCATCACCGCATGGTGGAGGTGCCGGAAAGTATTACGGATCCGGATCTGGAAACCATCTCCAGCGTACTCAGCGCCAAGCTTCAGGGGCACACCATGGAAAGCATCAAGATGACGCTGATCAAAGAGATTTATGCGGAGCTGGCCCGGCATAGAAATATTCTGGATCTGGCCCTGGATTTGATCCGGGAAGGTTTGACCGTGGAGCCGGGGGATAAAATTTACCTGGGCGGGGTATTTAATATTCTGAACCAGCCGGAATTCCATAATGTGGAGAAGGTAAAAACACTTTTAAGCCTGCTGGAACAGGAAGAAATGGTTTGCAATTTGTTGAGCGGCGGTGAAGATGCACCGGGAGTCACCGTGCGCATCGGCAACGAGATGCACTGCCGGGAAATTGTCGACTGCAGCATGGTGATCGCACCTTACCGGATCAGCGGGCGGGCCGGGGGGTCGATCGGCGTGCTCGGGCCGACGCGCATGGATTACGCCAAGGTGGTCAGCGTGGTGGAATGCATGACCAGAAACCTTTCCCGTGCTCTGGAGGAAATGTTTGCCGGCCGGGGAACTTAAGGAGGATACCGTAAATTGAGCCTAAAGCAGCAGGCCAGCGGCGGCGCGGAAGTGGACGAACGGCTGGCCGCCCTGGTCACCAACGCCAACGCCGTCCGGGCCATTGCCTCGGCGGTGGAGGGTACCCTGGGACCCAAGGGACTGGATACTATGCTGGTGGATAAGTTTGGTGAAGTGGTGATCACCAACGACGGGGTGACCATCCTGACCATGATGGAAGCCAACCACCCGGCCGCACGCATGTTGATCAACATTGCCCGGGCGCAGCAGGAGGAAATCGGCGACGGCACCACCACAGCCACGGTGATGGCCGGGGCGATGGTGGGCGCGGGAGTGGAGCAGGTGGCCCGCGGTGTGCCGGTGGCCCGGGTCATTGAGGGCCTGCGCGCCGGGGTGCGGCGCGGCCTGGCGGCCATGCAGGAGCGGGCCTGCCCGGTGGCGGATGTGAACAGTCCCGATTTGCGCCGGGTGGCCCTGGTGGCCGGCCGCGGGCACGACGACATTGCCGATCTGGTGGTGCGCGCCGCCGGTTTGATCGGCCGGGAGAAACTGCTGGACCGGGCCTTCAAACTGGCCGACACGGTGGTGGCCGAGGAAGGGGCGGAAAATCAGGTTTTCATGGGTGTGATCATCAACAAGGAACCGGTGAACCGGCAGATGCCCCGGGAGTTGAACGGCGTGCCGGTATTGGTGATTGATGACGCCCTGGAACCGGAGGAGATTGAGGAGGAGGCACTGGCCACCGAGGCCGGTTTCGCCCGCTACATGGAACTGCAAAACCAGTTCCGGGAAAATGTGCAGAAAATCATTCAACTGCAGGCCGGCCTGGTGCTGGTGGACCGGGGTGTGGACGATGCGGCGGAGGAGATGCTCACCGACGCCGGGATCATGGTGGTGCAGCGGGTGGCCAACAAAGAGCTGCGCCGGGCGGCGGAACACACGGGTGCCCGCATGATCAAGCGCACCGGGCTGAAAAAGGACCTGCCCCAGCTGGCCGCCTGCCTGGGCCGGGCCGGCCGCGTCTACAACGATGAGAAGTTGGAGCACGTGCAGGTTTTGGACGGCGGCGGCAAGCCGATGGCCACCGTGCTGGTCGGTGCGGCCACAGGTGAAGTGGTCGGCGAGCGGGAGCGCATCGCCCGGGACGCGGCCTCGGCCGTGCAGGCCGCCCTGCGCGGCGGCGTGGTGCCCGGCGGCGGTGCCGTGGAACTGGCGGTGGCGCGGGAGGTGGAGCAGGTGCGCGCCGGCATGCGGGGCATGGCCGCCTACGGCGTGGACTGCGTTGTGGAAGCCTTGAAACGGCCGCTGGCCCAGATTGTCTCCAACGCCGGATTCAACCCGCTGGAGAAAATCGGTGATGTCATCGCGGCACAGGTGGAAACAGGCAACGATGCGCTGGCCGTGGACTGCGACACCGGCCGGTTGGCCGATATGCGTGAACTGGGAGTGGTTGACCCGCTGCCGGTTAAAACATATGCCTTCAAGGCGGCGGGTGAAATTGCCGAAGCCATTCTGCGCATTGATACGATCATCAAAAAACGCGAAGAAAAGTCTGAAAAAGACACCGGTTGAAACCGCCGCTTGAGAACCGTAATCAGGCAACCGGTTTTTGTTTGCAAGAGCGCGGCCGGCAGCGGCCGGCGGGGTATGTATACAACGCACGGGTGGGAATATTTTTATTTGAATCCATACTGTTGTAAAGTGTAATTAAGTTAGTACATGATGAGGTGAACCGGATGAATGTTGAGGATAAGGAGCGCCTGCCGGGCGGGGAGGATGCCCTTCAGGGGGGTGACCGGCGGTCCGGGGGAAGCCCCGGCGACGATGATCAGACGGTTGCCGGAACGCCGCAGGATTCACGGGAAAAAACCGGGACGGCCGGCGGGCCGGACGGCGCCGTACCGGATGCAACAGCCGGTGCGGACACGGCGAATGCGGCCGGTGTGGTTGCGGAAACAGAGCAGCCCGTGACGGATGCGGCTGAGCTTGAGCGCAAACTGGCGGAGCAGGCCGCCCGGGCGGAAGACTATTACCAGCGACTGGTGCGTCTGCAGGCCGATTTTGAGAACTACCGCAAGCGGACGCAGCGGGAAAGGGAAGAGTTTTTCAAATTTGCCGGGGAACAGGTGGTTACCGCCCTGTTGCCCGTACTGGACAACCTGGAGCGCGCCCTGGCCGCCAAAGACCAGGATCCGGCCGGGGTGGTGGCCGGGGTGGAAATGATCCACCGCCAGTTGCAGGATGTGCTGGCCAAAGAGGGGCTATCCCCGCTCAAGGCGGTGGGTGAGCAGTTCGACCCGGCGTTGCACGAGGCGGTCATGCAGGAAGAAAGCACCACTGCCTGCGATAACACGGTGCTGGAAGAATTTTGCCGGGGTTACTGCTTCAAAGACCGGCTGATCCGTCCGGCCATGGTCAAGGTGGCCCGGTCGGCGAAAAAAACAGGCGAGTGACACACGGGAGGTTGGAAAATTCAGATGGCAAAAGTAATCGGCATTGACCTGGGTACGACCAACTCTTGCGTAGCCGTGATGGAAGGCGGCGAAGCAGTGGTCATCCCGAACGCGGAGGGCAACCGCACCACTCCGTCGGTGGTGGGCTTTTCCAAAACGGGCGAGCGCCTGGTGGGCCAGGTGGCCAAACGCCAGGCGGTGAGCAATCCGGAGCGCACGATCAGTTCCATCAAGCGCCATATGGGCTCGAATTTTAAAGTAAACATAGATGACAAGGAATACACGCCACAGCAAATATCGGCCATGATTTTGCAGAAGTTGAAAACGGACGCCGAGGCCTACCTGGGCGAAAAAGTGGAAAAGGCCGTGATTACCGTGCCCGCCTACTTCACCGACTCCCAGCGCCAGGCCACCAAGGACGCGGGCAGGATTGCCGGACTGGAAGTGCTGCGCATTATCAACGAGCCAACAGCGGCCGCGCTGGCCTACGGTCTGGACAAAGGGGAGGACCAGACCGTCCTGGTTTTCGACCTGGGTGGGGGCACCTTTGATGTTTCCATCCTGGAACTGGGCGAAGGCGTGTTCGAGGTCAAGGCCACCAGCGGCAACAACCGCCTGGGCGGCGACGACTTCGATCAGCGCGTGATGGACTGGCTGGCCGATCAGTTCAAGAGAGACAGCGGCATCGACCTGCGCAACGACCGCATGGCCATGCAGCGTTTGAAAGAGGCGGCGGAAAAGGCCAAGATTGAATTGAGCGGCGTGGCCACCACCAATATCAACCTGCCCTTTATCACCGCCGACGCCAGCGGTCCCAAGCACCTGGACATCAACTTGAGCCGGGCCAAATTTGATGAAATGACCGCCGACCTGGTGGAGAAGACCATGGGACCGACCCGTCAGGCGCTGGCCGACGCCGGCCTGGAGCCGAAGGACATCGACAAGGTTTTGCTGGTGGGCGGTTCCACCCGTACTCCGGCGGTGCAGGAGGCCATTCGCAAGTTTTTGGGCAAGGAGCCGCACAAGGGGATCAACCCGGACGAGTGCGTGGCCATCGGGGCGGCCATTCAGGCCGGCGTGCTGGCCGGGGAAGTGAAGGACGTGCTGCTGCTGGACGTGACGCCGCTTTCTTTGGGTATTGAAACCCTGGGCGGCGTATTCACCCGTCTGATTGAGCGCAACACCACCATTCCCACTTCCAAGAGCCAGATTTTCTCCACCGCCGCCGACGGGCAGACCACGGTGGAGATTCACGTGCTGCAGGGTGAGCGCCAGATGGCGGCGGACAACAAGACCCTGGGCCGGTTCCAGTTGACCGGTATCCCGCCCGCGCCCCGGGGGGTGCCGCAAATCGAGGTCAAGTTTGATATCGACGTGAACGGCATCGTCAATGTATCGGCCAAGGATATGGGCACAGGCAAGGCGCAAAGCATTACCATCAGCGGCGGCACCGCCCTGTCCGACCAGGACATCGATCGCATGGTCAAGGAAGCGGAACAGCACGCGGAAGAGGATCGACGGCGCAAAGAAGAGGTGGAATTGCGCAACCAGGCCGACAGTATGATTTATCAGGCGGAAAAAACAATCAAAGATTTGGGCGACAAAGCGGACAAGGACAAGGTGGACCAGGTCAACCGGGCCGTCGAGGAACTGAAAGAAGCCGTGAAGGGGCAGGATATGGAGGCGCTCAAGGCCAGGATCGAAGCGCTGACCAAACCGCTTTACGAGTTGACCACCCAGCTGTACCAGCAGCAGGCACAGCAGGCACAGGCCGGCACTGGGCCGGCCGGCGGCGGTGCCGGCAAAGATGAAAATGTGGTGGACGCCGATTACGAAGTAAAGAAAGAGGAAGACAAGTAACAACCTGCTGGCCGGAACGGGTCCGGTTGTAGTATAATGTATTTATGCCGGCCCATCCGGCCCGGTTTTGATCATGTTATTTCAGGTGGTGTTGACACCGTGGCGAAACGCGACTATTACGAGGTGCTGGGGGTTTCCCGGGAGGCGACGGCCGAGGAAATCAAGAAGGCCTTCCGTAAACTGGCACGCCAGTATCATCCCGACGCCAATCCGGACAACAAGGCTGCCGCGGAAGCAAAATTCAAAGAAATTGCGGAAGCCTACGAGGTATTGAGCGACCCGGAAAAACGGGCCAACTACGACCGCTTCGGCCATGCAGCCACCGACGGCCAGGGTTTCAGCGGTTTTGGCGGCGGTTTTGGCGGTTTCGGCGATTTTGGCGGACTGGGCGATATCTTTGACATGTTTTTCGGTAGCGGCGGCCGGCAGCGGCGCGGTCCGGAAAAGGGCGCGGATGTACGGGTGGACCTGGAAATATCCTTCAAGGAAGCGGCCTTCGGGCTGGAAAAGGATATCCGCGTGCCCCGGGTGGAAACTTGCACCACCTGCGGCGGCAGCGGCGCGGCGCCGGGCACCCGACCACAGCCCTGCGTGGCCTGTGGCGGTACCGGTCAGATTCAGTTCGCCCAGAGTACGCCTTTCGGGCGCATTGTGCAGACGCGGACCTGCGAGCGGTGTCACGGTTCGGGCCGCATCATTGAAAAGCCCTGCGGCACCTGTCACGGCAGCGGCCAGGTGCGCCGTACGCGCAGTATTCATATCAAAATCCCGGCCGGCGTCGATACGGGCACCCGGCTGCGGGTGGCCGGCGAGGGCGAGACCGGCCTGCGCGGCGGTCCGCAGGGCGACCTGTATGTATACATCCACGTGCGTGCGCACCGCATCTTCCGGCGGGAAGGCAACGATGTGGTGATGGAGGTTCCCCTCTCATTTGTGCAGGCTGCTTTGGGGGACGAAATCGAGGTGCCCACCCTGGAAGGGGACGCCCAGTTGCGCATTCCGGAGGGCACCCAGCACGGCACGGTATTCCGCCTGCGCGGCAAGGGTATTCCCGATCTGGGTGGTTACGGCCGGGGGGATCAACTGGTGCGGGTGAAGGTGGTCACTCCGACCAAAATGTCGGAAGAGCAGAAGCAATTGCTGCGCGAATTCGCTCAACTGGGCGGGGAAAGCCCGGCCGGCGTAGAAAAGGGCTTCTTCAAAAAGGTCAAGGATGCCTTTATGGGATAAGACTCTGAAACCGGGCGGAGCCGATCTTTGCGGCATCTTCAACCGGTCCGGGGATGTGTTTATAGGTTGATGGCATCCCGCGGGACGGCAGGTTGTACGGCGATCAATTCTCCGCTTGGGTCATAACCGTTTGAGCGCCGGAAATATATTTGTTTTACGCTGTGCCGGTATGAAATGTGGTTTAAAATGGCTCCGGACCGGTCTTTTATTCGGATGCCAAGGGGCGTGAACTGTTTTGCAGTGGCTGGAAATAGCCGTCAGCATACCGCCGGAAGACGTCGAGGCGGTGTGTAATTTCTTTGTTGAATTCGATACCGGCGGGGTGGCCGTTGATGACCCCGCCTTTATCTCTGCTTATATGGATCTGCCGCCCGATGCGGTGGTGCCGGGGGCACTTACGGCGCCGGAGATGCCGGTGGTCAGGGCTTACCTGCCGGTGGACGGGCGCCTGGAGGAGCGTCTGGCCAGGTTGCGGCAGACGCTGACCGCTTTGTGGCCGGTAGCGGCGCGCGGGCTGAAAACGCGCCTTTTGGATGAACAGGACTGGGCCAATGCCTGGCGGGCCTACTACAAGCCGGTGCCGGTGGGCCGGAGCCTGGTGGTGAAGCCCTCCTGGGAGGAGTACCGGGTGGACCCCGGGCGGCATGTAATTGAGCTGGATCCGGGTATGGCCTTCGGCTGCGGCACTCATCCGACCACGGTGATGTGCCTGGAATTGCTGGAAGAAACCGTGGCTTCTGGCGAAACGGTAATTGATGTGGGCACCGGTTCTGGTATCCTGGCGGTGGCTGCCGCCCTGCTCGGGGCCGGCCGGGTGACGGCCGTGGACAATGATCCGGTGGCCGTGGCCGCGGCCCGGGAGAACATAATACGCAACGGCGTGCAGGGTATAGTAACGGCCAAACAGGGGGATCTGCTGGCCGGGGAATGGGAACCGGCCGGCCTGGTGGCGGCCAACATAGTGGCTGATGTGATTATCCGCCTGGCTCCCGCCGCGGCGATGCTGCTAAAGCCCGGCGGCCTGTTCATCGTCTCCGGGATCATCCGTGACCGGGAGGCGCAGGTGCGCTGGGCGCTGGCGGCTGCCGGCCTGTCCGTGAGCCGGGAGCGGCGCGGCGGCGAATGGGTGGCGCTGGCGGCCGGGCGGGTTTGACACCGCCGGGGGCAACCGGCGCGAATACAACATCCGGCCGGCCCTGTTCCGGCATTTGTTGCGGAAAGGTTCCGCCCAAGATTAACATGGTGCATTTTCATGCGGATGCTTTTTCCCCCTGCCGCGGCCGGCGGCGGGGGTGCCGGAAGCGGGGGCTGGTTGTGAGCCGTTTTTTTGTCGCACCGGAACAAATCAGCGGGGAGCGGGTGATCATCACCGGCCCCGATGTTATACATATATCTCGTGTGCTGCGTCTGGGGGCGGGGGATACGGTGACCGTCCTGGACGGCGCCGGCCGGGCCTGCCGGGTGCGCCTGACCGCCGCCGGAAAAGACGCTGTGGAAGGACTGATCATTGAGGAGTTTGCCGCCGGCGGTGAATCGCCTTTGCGCGTGACCCTGCTGCAGGGGTTGGCCAAAGGTGACAAGATGGAAATGATTATCCAGAAGTGCACCGAACTGGGGGTGGCGGCGGTGGTGCCCCTGCACTGCCGCCGTTCGGTGGCGCGGCTGGAGCCCGGCAAGGCCCGGCAACGCCGGGAGCGCTGGCAGCGGGTGGCCATGGAGGCGGCCAAGCAGTGCCGGCGGGCGGTGATTCCCCGGGTGACGGAAGTGATGAGCCTGCCGGAAGCCCTGGAATTGATTCCGCCGGACGCGCTGGCTGTGATGCCCTATGAAATGGAGAAATGCCGGGCCTTGAAACAGGTTTTGCGGGGGCGGGCGGCCGGCGAGGTCTATCTTTTGATCGGCCCGGAAGGCGGCTTTGAACCGTTGGAAGTGGACCTGGCCACCGGGCGGGGAGTGATTCCGGTTTCCCTGGGACCGCGCATCTTGCGCACTGAAACGGCCGGCCCGGCGGCGCTGGCCATGGTTTTGTACGAATTGGGCGATTTGGGGGGCACTTAGGGACTTATGCCGGAGAAAAAAGTGGCCCTGGTCACCCTGGGCTGCAAGGTGAACCAGTACGAATCGGCTTCCCTGGCGGAAATGTTCCGGCGGCGGGGCTACCAGGTGGTTGATTTTAAACAGCCGGCGGATATTTATGTGATCAATACCTGCACCGTGACCCATTTGGGTGACCGCAAGTCCCGCCAGCTAATCCGCCGCGCCGGCCGGAAAAATCCCGCCGCGCTGATCGTGGTTACCGGTTGTTATGCCCAGACCGCTCCGGGGGAGGTGCTGGCCATCCCCGGGGTGGATCTGGTGGTGGGCACACGGGACAAGGCGCGCATTGTGGAGTTGGTGGAGTTCCACCGTCCGGGCGGGGAGCCGCTTGATGCCGTCAGCGATGTTTTCGCCGGACATGGGTTTGCCGAACTGCCGGCCACGGCAGTTACCGGGCGGGTGCGCGCCTTTTTGAAGGTGCAGGAGGGGTGCAGCAACTACTGCGCCTATTGCATTGTCCCTTATGCCCGCGGTCCGTTGAAAAGCCGCCGGCCGGAAAATGTGATCGAAGAGGCCCGTCGCCTGGTTGCGGACGGCTTCAAAGAACTGGTGCTCACCGGCATTCACACCGGCGCCTACGGCCGGGACCAGCCGGACGGACCGGACCTGGCCGGTCTGGTGGCCCGTGTGGCCGCAGTCCCGGGATTGCTCAGGCTGCGTTTGAGTTCGGTGGAGCCGCTGGATGTAACCACGGAATTGCTGGACGTAATGGCTTCCCGGGGAAATGTCTGCCCCCATCTGCACATCCCGCTGCAAAGCGGCGACGATACCGTGCTCGAGCGCATGCGCCGGCACTATACCAGCGCCTGGTTCGGCAACCTGCTGGAAGAGGTGCGCCGGAAAATACCCGGTGTGGCCGTGACCACCGATGTGATTGTTGGTTTTCCCGGTGAAACGGAAGAACAGTTTGAACGTACGTTGCAGTTTGTCGGAGAAATGGCCTTCAGCCGTCTGCATGTGTTTAAATATTCCCCGCGCCGGGGAACACCCGCGGCCGCTTTTCCCGGTCAGGTTCCGGCGCAGGTAAAGGAGGAGCGCAGCCACCGGCTGATTACCCTTGGTGAGGCGCTGGCCCGTGATTTCGCCGTCCAATACACCAGCCGTCAGGTGACAGTATTGGCCGAGGAGCCCTTCCCGGCCGGGGATGGTCTTTGGGAGGGCTATACCGGGAACTACTTGCGGGTGGTTTTCCCGGCCGGACCGGCCGTGCGCGGGGAGCTGGTGCGTGTACAGGTGGAAGAATGGCGGGATAATCACTTAAAAGGCAGAATAATTTAAATCCGCGGCAGGATTTAATTCCGCCGGTGTTGAATAAAATAAAACTGCCGTGGTGTTTCCTTTAAGGCAAGGGGGGAGGTGGTTACAATGCAGGATTGTATTTTTTGCAAAATTGCAAGCAAAGAAATTCCCGCCGAAGTTGTCTATGAGGACGATTACGTAATGGCCTTTGAAGACATCCACCCGGCGGCGCCGATCCACCTTGTATTGATCCCCAAAAGGCATATCCCGACGTTCTTTGATATAAAAGATGAGGATGAAGCCGCGCTGGGCCGTTTGCAGCAGGCCGCGGCCCGGGTGGCCGCCAAACTGGGCCTGGAGGAGAAAGGTTTTCGCCTGGTCAGCAACTGTAAGGAGGATGCGGGCCAGCTGGTTTTTCACCTTCACTACCACCTTTTGGGCGGCCGGCCGTTTCAATGGCCTCCGGGTTAGTTATTGACGGTGACGCCGGCTCACAGTATAATAATATGGTGTTCGCAATTTAAAGCTGGAGGCTGTATCATCCGTATGATTAAGCTTGACGGCCTGGCGGAGGGAGGGAAAGAGCAGTGGCAGAAGTGCGTGTAGGCAAGAATGAAACCCTGGACAGCGCCCTCCGCCGTTTTAAACGGACCTGCCAGAAGGCGGGAGTATTAGCAGAGGCCAGAAAACATGAACATTATGAAAAACCCAGTGTAAAGCGCAAGAAAAAATCCGAAGCGGCTAGAAGACGCAAGTTCCGTTAATTCCCCAGCCGGCCGGGTTATATAGACAATGACGCCCGGTGAAGAAAACATTTTTCTTCACCGGGCGTTTTTATTTTACAGACGCCTGCAGAAATATCATGGTGGTTTTCCATGGCGAATGCATGTTTATCTTGCTGCGCTTGATGTTGCAAATATTACTCGGACAGGGCGTACCTCTGATTGCATTGACATATCTGTTGGCAAAATCTTCACGGTCACCCTGGAAGCGGCTGCTTGGGTTTGTCCCTCACTATCTCCTTTTTAAAATATTGCCTGCAAACTCATGTGCTCATCTTGTGCGTGCGATCAAGCCGGCATATAATAACTGGTAGGCAAAACCGGTTGGCGGCATTATTTGCCGCACCGGCTTTGGCTTAGGGACCGTGTTGTTTAATACTCTTGGAAGGTTGGAAGGGGTATTTATTAAGGGGGTGAATATCTTGCCATGTCCCAGCAGATGTTGACCTGGCTGGCCGTGCTGGCTTTCCTTCTGGGCATTGTCGCACTGATGCTGGAGATCTTCGTTATTCCGGGGGTTGGCGTGGCCGGTATGCTCGGGTTGCTCCTGGTGGCCTGGGGTGTGCTGCTGCTGGCGGTGGATTTCACCCGGGCCACGGCGGCGCTGGTGATTGCCCTGGCGGCAACCGTGGTAATCTTTGTACTGGGCGTGCGTTTTTTTGCCCGCTTCAAACTCTGGCAGCGCCTGGCCCTGGGTACCAGGCAGCATAAAGAGGCCGGTTACGTGACCGGGCAGGTGGATCTGGTGCATTTGGTGGATCTCACCGGGGTGGCTGTAACTCCCCTGCGTCCTTCCGGTACGGCGGAAGTGGCCGGCCAGCGCCTGGACGTGATTACCACCGGGGAATTTATTCCGACCGGCGCCGCTATCAAGGTGGTCAGGGTGGAGGGAGTGCGGGTGGTGGTGCGCCGGGCAAGTGCGGTGTAGGGGCATCTGCCTTTAACAGGGCTGAAGGCGTGGTGTCAATTTGCGGTGTTATCAAGGTTTCCATTCAGTGCCGTATATACAGGCAAACGGGTAATACGCGCTTTTATTTTTTAATGCGGCAGAAACATTGACGTTGACATGCCAATGGCGTTCTGGTCTATTTTACGGTATTGCTATGGGCATAATGGTAGGTAATTCATAGCGGAAAACAATGTTTATACGTTGAGCAGGTATGCAGGTATATTGCCGCCGGCATCCTGCAACCTGTAATCAAATTGGGAGGTGTCTATTCTTGTCATTGGTCGGTACACTGGTCGGTCTTTCTTCACTCATTCTGATTGTGCTCATTTTGGTCGGCCTGGCGATCATCTTCAGCTTTATTCCGGTCGGACTGTGGATTTCTGCCCTGGCGGCCGGGGTGCACATCGGCATTTTCACCTTGATCGGCATGCGTCTGCGCCGTGTGCCGCCGGTGCGGATAGTCGGCCCGCTGATCAAAGCGGACAAGGCCGGCTTGAACGTAACGGTGAACCAGCTGGAAGCGCACTACCTGGCCGGAGGCAACGTGGACCGAGTGATCGACGCCCTGATTGCCGCCGAGCGTGCGGACATCCCTCTGGCCTTCGAGCGGGCGGCGGCTATCGACCTGGCCGGCCGCAATGTGCTGGAAGCGGTGCAGATGAGTGTCAATCCCAAGGTGATCCAGACACCGCTGGTTTCCGCCGTGGCCAAGGATGGCATTGAAGTCAAAGTAGTGGCCCGGGTGACCGTGCGGGCCAACATCGATCGCCTGGTGGGCGGCGCCGGCGAGGAAACGGTGCTCGCCCGGGTGGGCGAGGGCGTGGTCACCACTGTCGGTTCTTCTTCCAGCCACAAGCAGGTGCTGGAAAACCCGGACTCCATTTCGCGCACTGTGCTGGAAAAAGGCCTGGATGCCGGCACCGCCTTTGAGATCCTTTCCATCGACATCGCCGATGTGGATGTGGGTCGGAACATCGGCGCCCAGTTACAGACCGACCAGGCCGAGGCCGACAAGCGCATCGCCCAGGCCAAGGCGGAGGAGCGGCGGGCCATGGCCGTGGCCAAAGAGCAGGAGATGAAAGCCGGGGTGGAGGAAATGCGCGCCCGGGTGGTGGAGGCTGAAGCAGAAGTGCCCCGGGCGATGGCCGAGGCGCTGCGCCAGGGCAAGCTGGGCGTGATGGATTACTACAACATGCAGAACCTGCTGGCTGACACCCGCATGCGCGAGGGCATCGCCGGCGCAGGCGGCGGCGCCCCCGGCGGCGGGCAGCGGGGGGAACAGCACGGGGGCAAATAGAGCCCGAAAAGAGGTGCGACCGGAATGAAATTCATCTGGTTATTGTTGCTGTTGATTTTCATCTTCAGTCAAATTGCCAAAGCGGGGCGTACCGGACGGCAGCAGTTGCCCCGGCCGGGCAATCCGCTTCCCCGGCCGCGTTCCGGGGATGAAAATGATGATCGTTCTGTACCCGGACCCTGGAGTCAAAGGGGTGAGCGGGTGCCGGAAATGGACCGGCCCGCCTCCGGCCGCCGCAGTGGGGTGGATGACGGGTATGCGGCAGACGGCCGTCCGGTGGCCGGCCCCTGGAGCACGTCCGGGCCGGCCTCTGAACGCACTTCCCGGCCGGGAGGCGCGACAGCCCGCCGGGGGGAAAAGCCAGCCGCTACAACCCAGCCGCGCCGTTACCGGAAAGATGAGCCGGCCACGGACGGGATGCCGCAAAACGTCCGGGACGGCCGAAGAGGCGGGGAAGTGACGGCAGATCCTTTGCGGTCGGATTACATACCGGAGCGCCAGGCGGACGGCATGTTCGCCGCAACTACCGCCCCGCCGGACCGGGAAACCTGTCCAGAGGTTTCGCCGGGGGCTTGCGGGGATGTACGCAGACTCCTTTCCCCGGGCAACCTGGCGGCTGCGGTGGTATTGTCCGAAATGCTGGGTCCGCGGGGCGGCCGGCGGGCCGGCCGCAGGTAAGGGCGGGTAAATTTTAGCTTTTCAGCGGGACTGGAAGCGACTGGACTCACACTTTGGGAAAAGTAAAAAATGGCGCCGATTGATTTTCTGCCGCCGTAACATGACTCTCCGAAAGGCCCGTATCTTAAGACCGAATGAACCGGGAAGCCCCCGCCTTTCAAGCGAATGAAGGCGGGGGCCTGCACAAAAAAATTACACGGAAGAAAGGTGATTTACATGTCTAATGAAATTTGCGGCGTCAGTCCGTCCGGCGCCGCGGGAATGCCCTGTCCGCAATGCCGCCGGCCCGGACTGCCGGTGAAACAGGTGACCGTGGCCGCCCTGGTGAAGGATGAGCAACTGCTGCAGGCTACGGGGGAAGGATTTCATCTTTGCACCACGCCGTATTGCCCGGTGGCCTATTACAACAGTGAAAATGTAATTGCGGCCGAAGAACTCAAAGTGCCCGTCTGGTTCAAGGAGCATACCGGACCGGTGCCGGTCTGCTATTGCGCCGGAGTGACGGACTGGGAGATACAGGGCCATATTGAGCAGGGTTGCTGCTCGACCCTGGCCGATATCCAGAAACATACCGGGGCCAACACGGGCAAACAGTGCCTGACCAAAAACCCGGCCGGCCGCTGATGCAAACCGACAGTGCAATCGGTGATTGCCAAAGCAAAGCGGGCTAAAAACCTTTAAACACGCATGAATACCGGGCCGGAAAGATCGAACAAGTCGAATCGGAAAGGATATGGCTATAATAGAATTGTTTAAGATAAAATCTGTAAAAATAATGCCAAGTGTATGTGCATTATTAATATTTATTGCATTGACATCATATTTAGTTATGGCAAGGACTAAGGATGTTAACCCTCAAAAATCATCTGAAAATCATATTTCAGATTATAATGAGTTGGATATTGAAAGAAATAGTATTATACCTGAAATTTTGTATAAAAAACCATCCGGAATAATAAAAAGCATGAGTGAAGATGGTGCAGCACTAGGAGTAAATAGTAATTGGGAAAAAGGATTAGGAAATAAGTGGTATATTGAAGAGCAAAGATATGGAGAAGATGCAGTTGTCGGAGGAATTATTAAAGGCGATACAAAAGCTATAGATGCTGGATTGAAGATGTTTAATTGGGGTTTCAAGCATCAAGGAAATGATGGAAGCTTTTTGGGAACGAGTGATGCTTTTCACAGTACATCATTTTTTGTAGAAGCTGTATCCCGTTCAATATTATGTCTTGAAGAATCAAATTTCAAAGAAAAATATAAAGATAGAATCAATTATTATATACCATTAGTTCATAAGGCAGCCAAATGGATGATGGAGCCCGATGTGTTGTCTAAAGGGTTAAGAAATGATGCGCCTTATACACACAGAAAATATTTAGATGCGGCTGCGTTGGGTCTTGCAGGGAAGCTTACGAATGACAATAAACTAACTGAAGAGTCACGCAAGTTAATTAAAGATGGAATTAAGCTTCAGCTTAAAAATGGCGTAAATCCTGAAAAGGGCGGATACGACAGTAGCTATCAGATGGTTGGAGTGGTGTATGCGGAGAGATGGCTAGTTTATTTTAAAAATGATCCACTCAAGCCGGATGTAGAAAACATGATTGAAAAGGCGCTTAAATGGGAGGAATCCAGAATTCTTAAGAGCGGAGTTATTGATACTTCGGGTAATACCAGGGTTGAAGGACAAGGAAAGGAGAAAGGCCCCAATGATACAGTTAAAACTGTATCTTATAGTTTCGTAGTCAGAGGTTTTGCCTTCTGGGCTGTTTATGATCATGATAAACATTCGGAACTTGTAGCAAGAAAGGTAGCAAGTGGGTGGGACTGTATAAAGAAAAGAAAAGCGAAACATATTTAATAAATTGAGATCAAAGCCATGGCTATATGAGGACTGATGGTGTGCGCAATTGCTTTCTCCGAAGGCTCACCGGTGAACAGGTTTATGAGCTCATGCTTGAGGTGAGACATTATACCGGAGCCCATATTCAAGTAGGCATTGATCACATAACCCTGAGGATTAGCCCGGTAAAAATCGAGGTCGTGAATTTTGAGCATATAAAGAGTTTACCGGTGTCGCCCCACTTGTGATTAAAGTAGGTCTTGGCGTATCACCTATTGGAAACAGATACCATATCCCGGAGAGATATGGTAAAAAACATGGGAATGTTGTTCTGACACGGGCCTCACCTGCAGGGGAATTTTTCCTGAATGAGGGTGGGGCTAAATACTTTATTCGGCAAAAATGGGTTTTATCAACGTATCTTTGGTTAATTCATCAATGTTTCGGCTGATTTTGGTTTTGTCCCTGGGTCTGATCAAGGTTGAAGTAGGCCGACAGAATATCCTTGGCCACCGGGGCAGCCGCCACGGCGCCCTCCCAGCCGTGCTCCACAAGCACCGCCACAGCCACTTGCGGGTGATCGGCCGGGGCATAGCAGACGAACCAGGCATGGTTGTTGTGACCGGCTACTTCGGCGGTGCCCGTCTTGCCGGCCACCGGAATTGGAAAACCGGCAAAGACTGCCGCCCCGGTGCCGGTTCCCTGGGTAACCAGGGACATGCCCTGATGAATTACATCCAGAGTTTGGGCTGATACAGGCACGCGCCGGACAGCCTGGGGAGTGAAGGTTTTAACCGTCTGCCCGTCCGGCGATGTTATTTTTTGTACCAGGTAAGGGCGGTATAACGTGCCCCCGTTGGCGATGGTGGAAACGTAGTCGGCCATTTGCAAGGGAGTATACAGATTGTATCCTTGACCGATTGACATGTTGATTGTGTCAAACTCCTGCCAGTTGATATCCCAGCTGTGACTGGCATTAATTTGTTCTATTAACCTCGCCACCTCGTTATCGCGCTCGTTTGCCAGTTCGTCCTTTTGTGCTTTATCAGCAGTTTTGTTGATTTGCTGGTTGTACTTGTCCACAATTGCCTTGATCCGTCCGTTATTCATGGCTTTCAGGAAGCTCTCCACCATATTCTTTTTGTACTGCGGTGTGGGCAGTGTTCCGGTAGTTTCCCCGGGCAAATCAATGCCTGTTTTTTGCCCCAGTCCGAATTCCCCGGCCCAATGGGCGATCGGCTGCCAGCCGAGCATGTGGCCAACCTTGTAGAAAAACGTGTCGTTGGAGACCTGCAGCGCCTTGACGACATTGATCAGACCGAAACCGTAGCTGGCCCAGTTGTGAAAAATGTGGTTTCCCAACTGGAAGTAGCCGGGGTCGTCAATCAGTGTGTCAGGGGTGATCACCTTTGCTTCCAACGCCGCCGCGGCCACCACCATTTTGAAGGTGGAACCGGGGGCATAGGCGGACAGCGCCCGGTTTAAGAAAGGATGCGCCGGTCCGTTGAATATTTGCTGTGCTTCCTGGGGCGACAGTCCTCTGGCGAAATCGCCCGGATTGAAGGTGGGTACGCTGGCCATGGCCAGGATCTGCCCCGTATGCACGTCTTCCACTACGGCCGCGCCGCCCATGGAGTCGGTGCGGCCGCTGGCCCGGGCCTGCTGGACGGCGTTGATCAGCGATTGTTCCGCAGTCTGCTGAAGCTTTTTCGAGATGGTCAACTGCAGGTTGTCGCCGGGCACCGGCGGTTTCACGCCCTGATCGTGAATGGGCCGGCCCAGGGAGTCCACGGCGATTTCCCGCGCCCCGTCCTGTCCGCGCAGGTAGCTTTCATATTCATTTTCCAGACCGGTCTGTCCAAAAAGCGAGTTCATCTGGTAGCCGTCATCCTTGTGGGCGGCCAACTCCTGGGGAGTGATCTGCTGTACATAGCCCAGCGTCTGGGCCAGCAGGCCGCCGTAAGGGTAATTGCGCTGCGGGACTGCATCCACGTAAACTCCGGGCAGGTTCATCTTGTTTTCTTCCACTTTGGTCACGGTGGCCTGATCCGCATCCTGTACCAAGGGGATGGGCAGGTACAGCTGACCGGCATCTTTGTATTTTTTGATGGTGTCCTGAATCTGGGACGGACTGATGCCCAGCAGGCTGCTGATGTACGCAATCTCCTTGTCTTTGTTCTGCATATCGGTGTAAAAAAGATCAATGTTAAAAGCAGCCTGGCTGCCTACCAGCTCGACCCCGGTACGGTCGTAAATGCGGCCCCGGGGCGCCTGGATGGGGATCATGCGCATGTAGTTCTGCCTGGCCAGCATGCGGTAGCGTCCGTTTTGCAACAGCTGCACCTGGGCCAGATGCAGGGAGATCAGCAAAAAAGCCAGGGCGATGATAACCATAAAAATGTGCAGTTTTCTTTTTAAAGCGCTGTTCTGACCCATTTTTCGGCTCCCTTGAAGGCATGAGTATGGTGGTTTTCCCGTGCCGGCGGCGTCACTGTTTGACTGCCGTCTCCCGGGCCGCCCGGTGGATTGTTGTTACCGGGCGGCTGGTTTCCGGCAGGCGGTTGGTTCCCCGGCGGGTTGCCGCCGCCCTGTCCGTTGCCGGGCGGCGGTGTGCTGTTGCCGGGGGGTTGGCTGTTGTCCGGCGGCGTTCCGGCCGGCGGGTTGTTTCCCGGCTGTTGCTGGTTGTTTTGCGTCCCGCTGTTATCAGGCGGCGGTGTGCCGGCAACCGGCGGCGGCACCTGCGCTTCCGGATAAATACCGGGATAGAGGTCGCGGAAATGTAGCACCGGTTTTCCGGCCAGGGCGTCAAGCATGATCTGGCGCCAGATCATGGCCGGGTAGGTGCCGCCGTATTGCAGCGGCATGTTCTGCGGATGATCGTAACCGATCCAGACCACCCCGGCCAACTGGGGGGTAAAGCCGCCGAACCACAAGTCACGGCCGTGTTCGGCGGTACCCGTTTTGCCGGCCGCCGGCCGGCCGTCAAGCTGGGCGTTGGTGCCGGTACCCGACAGGACGCCGGTTTCCATCATGGAGGTGAGCGCGGCGGCCGTATAGGGCTGCATGGCCCGGTGTATTTCAGTTTTATTCTTATAAAGCACGGAACCGTCCTGGCCGTCGACCTCACTGATTACAAAGGGTTTGGCATACATGCCGCCATTGGCCACAGCCCCGTAAGCGCCGGCCATCTCCAGCGTGGTCACCCCTTTATACAGTCCGCCCAGGGCCATGCTCAGCCCTTCTTTATCCGGGACCAGCGAAGTGATGCCGACTCCCCGGGCGAATTGCACCGCCTGGGACATGCCCACCTGGTCCAGCAGCTTCACCGCCACCACGTTCCGGGACAGGGCCAGGGCGGTGCGCAGGGTAACCGGTCCCATATAAGTGCCGTCGTCATCTTTCGGTGAATAATTGCCGAAACTCACCGGGCTGTCGTCCACGATGGAATCGGGAGTCAGCCCGTCGTTTTCAATGGCCGGTCCGTAGGCGACGAAGGGCTTGATGGACGAGCCGGGCTGCCGGTAGGTCTGGTAGGCGCGGTTGAGCACCTGACGGCCGGTATGTTCCCGTCCGCCCACCATGGCCCGGATGGCGCCCGTCTGCGGGTCCAGGAAGACTGCCGCCCCCTCCGGTTGCAGTATCCCGTTGGCGTCGCGTACCGAGGCGGGAAAATTGGCCGGGTTGGCAAAGGCCGTTTCCGCCGCCAGTTGCACCTGGGGATCCAGTGTGGTATACACTTTCAAGCCGCCCCGGTAAATGGCGTCTTCGCCGATCAGTTGGGCCAGACGGCTGGTCACGTAGTCAACAAAATAAGGATACATTTTTCCGGTTTCCGGCGGGGGATTCAATTGGATTTTGGCTGCTGCCGCCTGCCGGTATTGCTGTTCGGTAATCAGGTTGTACCTGAGCATTTTGCTCAGCACCTCATCCCGCCGCTGTTTGGCTGCCTCCGGGTGGCTTACCGGCGAATAGGCCGACGGCGCCTGGGGCAGTCCGGCCAGTAAAGCCGCTTCGGGCAGGGTGAGCTGGCTCACGTCCTTGTTGAAATAAGCCCTGGAGGCGGCTCCGATACCGTAGGCACCGTTGCCCAGGTAAATTTCGTTCAGGTACATTTCCAGGATTTCATCCTTGGAGTAACGGTGGGCCAGCTCAAAGCCCAGCATGACTTCCTGCACCTTTCTTTTGATGGTGCGGTCGGGAGTCAGGAAGGCGTTTTTGGCCAGTTGCTGGGTGATTGTGCTGGCTCCCTGGCTCAGGCTCAAAGTGGTCAGATCATGCCAGACGGCCCGGCCGATCGAACGCAGATCAATGCCGTTGTTTTGATAAAAACGGACGTCCTCGGCAGCCAGAAAAGCGTTCTTGACCACCGGCGGCACCTGGGACAGCTTTACCGGGAGCACTTTTCTGTTGCCCAGTTGATCAACCAATTTGCCGTTGGCGTCGTATATGGCGGTCTGTTCCACCGGGCGCAGGGAGGCGGGGTCCACAGAGGGCAGATCGCGCGCGCTGATATATATGATCCAGGCCGCTGCCAGGAAGCAGGCGGTCAAAGCAATGGACAAAATTGACTTGAGCAGTCTGGCCGGTTTTAGCTTCCGCTTCTTCGACATGTATTTCACCCCGCTTTTAATATACCATAATCATTAAGCGGGCACCAATGCGTATATTTGCAGGAAAACCAGTCTCTGGTTGAAAAACGTGAAATTTTTTGCCGGTGCTGGTCTTACGGCACGGTCGATTGGCGCTAACACTAATTATTACTAGCGGGTCTTTTCATTTTTTCCTTTCTATGCTAGAATCATTAGAAAAGGAGGGTTTGACTCATGAAATTCCAGTGTTCCAACTGCGGCTATGTTCTGGAGCAGGCTTCGGAACCCCTGCCCGAAAAGTGTCCTTCCTGCGGACAGGCCTGCACCTGGCTCGATGTTTCCTGTTATATTCCTGATTGCGGCGGTCCCGGCGAAGGGACGATGGATGAGCGGTTATACAAAAAGAAAGAGGAGAAGGATATTCCCTAAATGTTTGACTGATGACCGGCTGAAGGCCGGTTATTTTTTGTGCCGGCTGCCGGATTCCGGTACAGCCGTTGTTTGCGCCCGGGTCCAATCAATACCGGGCATATTTTTCATCTCAATTATGTAATGACCGGACCGGGTTCCGGTTCGCCCCGGTGCTGCCGCCGCCTGAAAAAAATCGCTTTTTAACATTAACCGGTTAGCGTAATAATAAAATTAAAAAACGTGGGAAAATTTCGAGATTGCGGCAGGTTTTTCGTCACCTCATGTTGAATGAATACTCATTTATTGTGAAGGAGGGTGGTTTGAAATGTCGGAGAATAAAGAACGGCCGTGGTTGCGGTACTATGAACCGGAAGTGCCTGCCGCCCTGGAATACCCCCGGGCGACCATGCCGGATCTGGTGGAAAAGGCGGCGGTGGACTTTCCGGAGCGCAATGCGATTGTTTTTGCCGGGGTGGAAATAACCTACCGGATGCTGGTCGGTATGATGCACAAATTTGCCGCCGCGCTACACGGCCTGGGCGTGAGGAAAGGCGACCGGGTGGCCCTGATGTCTCCGAACAGTCCGCATTATGCCGTAGCCTACCTGGCGGCGCAGAAAACCGGCGCGGTGGTGGTGCAGGTCAATCCGATGTACGTGGAAAGAGAGCTCGAACATATTTTAAACGACGCCGGCTGCCGGGTGATCATTGCTTACGACGCCCTGTATCCGCGTATAAAAAGCATCCGTGAGTCTACTCCGCTGGAACATGTCCTGCTTTTCAGCCTGGGTAAGCCTGCCGGCACGGCGGATGACTGCGCGCTCCCGGCCGAGCAGTTGCTGGAGCAAAACCCGCCCGCGCCGCCGGCGGTGGACATCGATCCGGTGGAGGATTTGGCCGTGCTGCAGTATACCGGCGGTACCACCGGCGTATCCAAGGGGGCCATGCTCACTCACCGCAATATTGTGGCCAACGCCTTGCAGGTTGTTTCCTGGTTTACCGGCTGCCGCTACGGCCAGGAGCGGGTGCTTTCGGTGCTGCCTTTCTTCCACGTTTACGGCATGACGGTGGCCATGAATTTTGCCCTGACCATAGCCGCCACCCAGATCATCCTGCCGCGGTTTGAAATCAATCAGGTGCTGGAAACTATCAATACACACAGGCCCACCCTTTTCCCGGGCGTGCCGACCATGTACGTGGCGATCAACAACTATCCCGAAATCGGCAGGTATGACCTGCGTTCAATCAATTATTGCATCAGCGGCTCGGCCCCCCTGCCGGTGGATGTGGCGGAAAAGTTTGAGCAACTGACCGGCGGTTACTTGGTGGAGGGTTACGGTTTGACGGAAACTTCCCCGGTGACACACTGTAACCCCTTGAAGGGACGGCGCAAGGTGGGCAGTATCGGTCTGCCCGTGCCGGATACGCTGTGCAAAATTGTTGATCTGGAAACCGGGGAACAGGAACTGCCTCCCGGTGAGGTGGGCGAATTGTGCATCAATGGTCCGCAGGTGATGAAGGGATACTGGAACATGCCCGAAGAAACAGCGTGTTCACTGAGAGACGGCTGGGTTTATACCGGTGACGTGGCCAAAATGGACGAGGACGGCTATTTTTATATTGTTGAACGCAAAAAGG
The DNA here is from genome assembly GCF_001655685.1 of Desulfotomaculum copahuensis. GTDB lineage: Bacteria > Bacillota > Desulfotomaculia > Desulfotomaculales > Desulfovirgulaceae > Desulfotomaculum_G > Desulfotomaculum_G copahuensis. Next base: position 83,736 of record NZ_LYVF01000137.1, on the reverse strand, counting down.
ACATGATCATTGCCGGCGGGTACAACATTTACCCCCGGGAAGTGGAGGAAGTGCTCTTTGAGCATCCGAAGGTGATGGAAGCGGTGGTGGCCGGAGTGCCCGACCGTTACCGGGGCGAGACGGTAAAGGCCTATGTGGTGCTGAAAAAAGGACAGACAGCCTGCGAAGAGGAGTTGATCCAGTACTGCCGCGGGCGGTTGGCCGCCTACAAGGCCCCCAGGCAGGTGGAATTCCGGGACAGCCTGCCCAAAACCATTGTGGGCAAGGTGCTGCGCCGTTACTTGCGGGACGAGGAGGCAGCGGCCGCGCGCCAGGATGACGGGGAAAACAAGTGAACAAGCGGCCGGCGGGAATGACGGGAAACAGTATGCCGGAACCGGCGCTGTTTTCCGTTTCCGGGTTTGCTTTAAAAAACACGCCTGTATTTTGCAGCTTACAGCAGGGATAATTGTTTCATCTGTCGAATACTCCCGTTATCACATCAGATAAGGGAGTGGGGAGTTAACATGGCAGTGGATAAAAAGCCGCAAAAGGAAGTTAAAATCACTTTAAACGGGGTCGAATTTGTCGTTCCGCCGGGAGGCAAGGTTAAAGACGCCGCCGCCGCGGCCGGCATTGAAATACCGGCTCTGAAAGTGGACCAGTCCACCTGCAAAGGCTGCCAGATGTGCACCAAGGTTTGTGAAACGGGCGCCATTTCCGGCAATAAAAAGGAGCCGCATGCCATCGACCAGGAAAAATGCGTCCGCTGCGGCGAGTGCCTGGCCAAGTGCAAAACCGGCTCCATCGTACCGGCGTAAGGATATCGCAGTCGATTCCGGGAGACATAATAAGCCAGGCCTGTTCATGGTCCGGCTTATTTTTCATTAATGCGGGGCAAGCGAACGGAGCGCGAATCGCGTTTTTAATATTTGCTTACGGGGGTGTGTTCATGAAGGAGAAGGAAAAAATCGCGGTATCACAAGCAGTTTTAGATGCCGTGCGCAGGGAAGTCCGGGATGGACGGCTCACCTGCACGGCGGCGCAACGTCTGGCGGCGGAACTGGCCGTACCGGTCAGGGAAGTGGGTGCGGCCTGTGATGCCCTGGGGGTGAAAGTCCAGGCCTGTGAACTGGGTTGCTTTTGATTGGTAGGGCAATGATTGGCGGTGCGCCGGTAATCATTGCCCGCCAAAAATAATGCGCTGTGCGCCGGTATACACGTTCATCCGGTCCCCCCGGGCGAAACCGGCCACGGTGATGCCTGTTTCCGCGGCCATGGCCAGGGCCAGATCGGTGGGCGCCCCGCGGGAAACGAGGACCGGTATGCCCATGCGGGCCACCTTGATCAATATTTCCGAAGAGATGCGGCCGCTGAAGGCAAGGATTTTATCGTTCAGTGCGAGTCCGTCCAAAAAGCAGCGGCCGAATATCTTGTCCACGGCGTTGTGCCGGCCGATGTCTTCGTAAAAAAGCAGAATTCCCGCCGATGAACACAGTGCCGCCCCGTGTGTGCCGCCGGTGGCACCGAAGGTGGCCGCGGATGCTTCCAGTTGACGTTCCAGGTCAAGCAACCGGACGGCTTCGATTTGCAGTTTGCTGTTTACCGGGGGGATGCTCCGGGCATCATTTACAAAATAAAAGGAGGAACGTCCCCGGCCGCAGCAGGTGGTCAGGTAGCGCTTCATGAAGGTTTGCCGCTGGGGCGACGGGCCGGCGGTTTCCACCCAGATCAAGCCGTCTTCGCGGTTTACGGTGATTCCTTTCAGGTCTTCACGCCGGTGGAGAATGTTTTCGGCGCATAAAAAACCCACTGCCAGTTCTTCCAACTGATCCGGCGAACAGACCAGAGTGACCAGTTCCTCGTCATTCAAGAAGATGGTTACGGGCACTTCCCGCACCACCTCGTCCGTGGCCGTTATTACCCGGCCGTCTTTAAATTTCTCGACCGGCAGGGTGGTGGTGATTCCGGGCATAATGACCTCCTGGCTGACCGTACCCGGATTGACCGTTTTCAAAAGCCGCCGGACCGGCACGGACACACCTGGTATGAATAAACATAGCTTTATTTTATCCGTCCGGCCGGGCGGATGCAAGCAGGCGGTACGGATAAAAATTTTACCTTGCAGTGAAGTGATCCGCCGGATCAGAGTGCGGCGGTGATTATCAGCCAAGGGACCGGTCTTTTTTGGGGGCAATCCCGGATGTATGATATTCTCATCCGCACTTGGCCCGCAATTACCACCGGTGAAAATTGTCATCAAAAAGGAAGGTGGAGAAAATGTGGCGGACAGGTATATTGACGGCCAGCGACAAGGGTGCCCGGGGTGAGCGGGAGGATAAAAGCGCGGCGGTGATCCGGGAAATGCTGGCCGGTATGGACGGCGTGGTGCTGTCCTACCGCATTGTGCCTGACGACCCGGAGGTAATCAAGGAAAACCTGGTGGAAATGAGCGATATAGATAAGCTGGATCTGATCCTGACCACCGGGGGTACGGGCTTAGGCCCCCGGGATAACACTCCCGAGGCCACCCGGGCGGTAATCCTGCGGGAAGTGCCGGGCATACCGGAAGTGATGCGTGCGGCAAGCATGAAAAAAACCGCCCGTGCCATGCTCACCCGGGCGGTGGCCGGGGTGCGCCACCGGACGCTGATCATCAACCTGCCGGGCAGTCCGAAAGCGGTACGGGAGTGTCTGGAAGTAATCCTGCCGGCGCTGCCGCACGGCCTGGAGATCCTGACCGGCCGGGGCGGCGAATGCGGGCGTGAATAGGGAAAATTTTTTCAGCATGCCGTATATTGTTAATTTTTTTGGCAAAAATATTTTTAGAAACGTCAGTAAAATTTGCATCAAAGCTAATAATACCTCAGCAGGAGAAAATTAAAGATATCCATCAATAATTTCCCTCGGCTGGCCGGAAAGGGGGTTTTTGTGGTGTCAGGGTAGTTGATTTTGCCTGCACTGCTTTATATTATATTACATGGGTATTAGCACTCAACTTGAATGAGTGCTAACAACAAGTTAACAATTCTCTAAGGAGGGGTTTTGAGGTGATCAGACCGTTAGGTGAACGGGTGGTTGTCAAGCCGCTGCCCAGTGAGGAAGTGACAAAAGGTGGCATCGTGCTGCCGGATACGGCCAAGGAAAAGCCCCAGGAGGGCGAAGTGGTGGCTGTGGGACCGGGCCGTCTGTTGGAAAACGGCACCCGGGTGCCCATTGATTTGAAAGTGGGCGATAAAGTCCTGTTCTCCAAGTATGCCGGCAACGAAGTCAAAATTGACGACGTGGAGTACATGATCATGCGTGAGGCCGACATCCTCGGCGTCATTGAGAAGTAACCCGATTATAAGGAGGTAAACAAAATTGGCTGGTAAAGAAATAATTTTCCGGGAAGACGCCCGCCGCTCGTTGGAAAAGGGCGTGAACGCACTGGCTGAAGCAGTGCGTGTAACCCTCGGTCCCAAGGGCCGCAACGTGGTGCTGGAGAAAAAATTCGGTTCGCCGATGATTACCAATGACGGTGTAACCATCGCCCGGGAAATCGAGCTGACCGATCCTTTTGAAAATATGGGCGCCCAGCTGGTCAAGGAAGTGGCCACCAAGACCAATGATGTGGCCGGCGACGGTACCACCACGGCCACCGTGCTGGCTCAGGCCATCGTGCGGGAAGGTTCCAAAAACGTGGCCGCCGGCGCCAACCCGATGATCATCAAACGGGGCATCGAGCTGGCGGTGGAAAAGGCTGTTGACGCCATTAAAGCATCCGCCAAACATGTGGAAAGCAAGTCCGAAATTGCCCAGGTGGCGTCCATTTCCGCCAACGACAAATCGATCGGAGAACTGATTTCCGAGGCGATGGAAAAGGTGGGCAAGGACGGCGTGATCACCGTCGAGGAATCCAAGGGTATCGGCACCACCCTGGAAGTGGTGGAAGGGATGAATTTCGACCGGGGTTACATATCCCCGTATATGATTACCGATACCGACAAGATGGAAGCCAACCTGACCGATCCGTACATCCTGATTACCGACAAGAAGATCAGCGCTGTGGCCGACCTGCTGCCCGTGCTGGAAAAAGTGGTCCAGTCCGGACGGCCGATGTTGATCATTGCCGAGGATGTGGAAGGGGAAGCGCTGGCCACCCTGGTGCTGAACAAATTGCGGGGCACCCTGTCGATATGTGCCGTGAAGGCCCCCGGTTTTGGCGACCGGCGCAAGGCCATGCTGGAGGATATCGCCATCCTTACCGGCGGCACGGTGATCACCGAGGATCTCGGCTTGAAACTGGACAAGGCCACAGTGGATATGCTCGGCAAGGCGGCCAAGGTCCGGGTGAAAAAGGAAGAAACGATCATTGTCAACGGTGCCGGCGATGCGGAGAAAATTACCGGCCGGGTGGCCCAGATCAAGAAACAAATTGAAGATACCACTTCCGATTTTGACCGGGAGAAGCTGCAGGAGCGTCTGGCCAAGCTGGCCGGCGGCGTGGCGGTAATCCAGGTGGGCGCGGCCACGGAAACCGAGATGAAAGAAAAGAAACTGCGCATCGAGGACGCTTTGAACGCCACCCGCGCGGCGGTGGAAGAAGGCATTGTTTCCGGCGGCGGCGTGGCCTACGTGGAAGCGGTCAAGGCACTGGACGGCGTGCAGACCGCCAGTCTGGACGAGAAAACCGGTGTGGACATCGTGCGCCGGGCGCTTGAAGAACCTCTGCGGCAAATCGCCAACAACGCCGGCATGGAAGGCTCCGTTGTAGTGGAAAAGGTGAAAGCGTCACCGGCCGGCGTGGGCTTCAACGCCCTGGACGGTTCCTACATCAATATGATTGAAAACGGTATCGTGGACCCGGCCAAGGTGACCCGTTCCGCTCTGCAAAACGCCGCATCCATTGCAGCCATGATCCTGACCACGGAAACACTGGTGGCTGAAAAGCCTGAAAAGGAAAAGGATATGGGCGGCATGGGCGGCATGGGCGGCGGCATGCCTCCCATGATGTAACCATTTACGGAAAAGTCCCCGCGTTGTTTGACGCCGGGGACTTTTTTTATCAAAAATTTTTCTAGTTTTGGATAAAAAGGTATTGTCAAATAGAAACTTCCATGATACTATCACTATAGTAATAATTACTGATAAGTTTTTACAAATAGCTGGGCGCCAACGGGTAAAATAGGGTTGATAAAAATCAAGGCGAATACGGAGGCTGGCCACCGGCCGCGGGAGAAGGGAGAAAGCCGCAGCCGGCGGCCACAACGGGTGAGCTGCCGGCCTGAAATTCAGGCGCATTATAATTTACTTACAGGGAGGTTTGTGTCATGGCTAAAACAGTAGGTATCGATCTGGGTACCACCAACTCGGTGGTTGCGGTGATGGAGGGCGGCAAGCCAACGGTAATTGTCAACGCCGAGGGTTCGCGCACGACCCCTTCCGTGGTGGCTTTCAAGGAGGACGGGGAAAGGCTGGTCGGCCAGGTAGCCCGCCGGCAGAGCGTCCTCAATCCGGAAAATACCTTATACTCGGTGAAACGCTTTATCGGCCGCCGCTATTCCGAAGTGGCCGACGAGCGCAAGCTGGTGCCTTATAAAGTGGTGGCCGGTCCCAACGACGCGGTACGGTTTGAAATCCGCGGCAAGCTTTACGCTCCGGAGGAAGTCTCGGCGCTGGTGCTGCGCAAGCTGGTGGACGATGCCGCCAAGTACCTGGGCGAAAAGGTTGTCGACGCGGTGATCACCGTGCCGGCCTATTTCAATGACGCCCAGCGGCAGGCCACCAAGGACGCCGGCAAGATCGCCGGTTTGAACGTATTGCGCATCATCAACGAGCCCACCGCGGCGGCGCTGGCCTACGGACTGGATAAAAAGGCCAACCAGACCATCCTGGTGTTCGACCTGGGGGGCGGCACATTCGACGTATCCATCCTGGAGGTGGGCGACGGCGTGTTTGAAGTCAAGTCCACCAACGGGGACACCCACCTGGGCGGGGACAACTTCGATAAGGCCGTGGTGGACTGGATGGCCGAAGAGTTCAAGAAGGACTACGGCATCGATCTGCGCAATGACAAGCAGTCCCTGCAACGGTTGACCGAGGCGGCGGAAAAGGCCAAGATGGAACTCTCCGCCACCATGGAAACACAGATCAGCCTGCCCTTTATAACTGCCGACGCTTCCGGGCCCAAACACCTGGAAATGAAACTGACCCGGGCCAAGTTCGACGACCTGACCCACCATCTGGTGGAGCGCTGCCGGGGGCCGGTGCAGGCCGCCCTGGCCGACGCCAAACTGACGGAAAAGGACATCGACGAAGTGATTCTGGTCGGGGGTTCCACCCGTATTCCGGCGGTGCAGAAACTGGTGCGCCAGTTGACCGGCGGCAAGGATCCGCACCAGGGCGTCAACCCGGACGAGGTGGTGGCCGTGGGCGCCGCCATTCAGGGCGGTGTGCTGGCCGGGGAAGTGAAGGACGTGCTGCTGCTGGACGTCACGCCCCTTTCTTTGGGCGTGGAAACCCTGGGCGGCGTGATGTCCAAAATCATTGAGCGCAATACCACCATTCCCGTGCGGCGCAGCCAGGTTTTCACCACCGCCGAGGACAACCAGCCGGCCGTGGACATCCACGTGCTGCAGGGTGAACGGGAGATGGCCCGGGACAACCGCTCCCTGGGGCAGTTCAAACTGGACGGCATTCCCGCGGCGCCCCGCGGTGTACCGCAGGTTGAGGTGACATTTGATATCGATGCCAACGGCATCCTCAAGGTCAGCGCCCGGGACAAGGGTACGGGCAAGGAGCAGACGATCACCATCAGCGGGTCCACCAGCCTGGACAAGTCCGATATCGACCGCATGGTGCGCGAGGCGGAAGCCAACGCCGCCGAGGACAAGCAGCGCAAGCAGGAAGTGGAGACGCGCAACGAGGCGGACGCCCTGGTCTACCAGGTGGACCGGCAGCTCAAAGATTTGGGGGACAAAGTGCCCGTGCATGAAAAGGCGCGCCTCGAGCAGTTGCTCAACGACCTGCGCACGGCTTTGAAGGAAAACGCACCCGTCGACCGCATCCGCACGCTGCACAGCGATTTGCAGCAGGCGGCCTACGCCCTGTCCCAGGCGGCCTATCAGCAGGCCGGCGGCGCGGCCGGCGGTTGTGCCGGCGGTACCTGCGGCGGCGGTGCCCGGCCGCAGGGCGGCGACGATGTGGTGGATGCTGAATTTGAGGAAAAATAAAATTGAAACGGGGCCGGGACGGTAATGATGATTAATCCGGAAAAGGATCCGGCGCCGGACGGGGTGACCGTCCTGCGCCGGGAACTGGCGGAAGAGAAAAACCGCCACCTGCGTACGCTGGCCGATTTCGACAACTACCGCAAGCGGGTGGAGCGCGATGCCGCCGCCTGTGCCGCCCAGGGCAAAAAAGAGCTGGCCGGCGACCTGCTGGAAGTACTGGACAACCTGGAGCGGGCGCTGGCCGGGGTAACGGATGAACGCGTGCGGCAGGGGTTGCAAATGGTTTACCGGCAGTTTCTGGACACACTCTGCCGGCACGGGCTCGAGCCGGTGGAATGCGTGGGCAGACCCTTTGATCCCGGTGAACAGGAAGGGGCCGGCTATGTGGAAGCGGCCCGCTTTCCGCCGGGCTATGTGGCCGAAGAACTGAGCCGCGGCTACCGGTTCAACCGGGAGCTTTTGCGCCCGGCCGTGGTCCGGGTGGCTGGAGGCAGGTGAAAATCGCATGGGCGTGACTTATCAGGACTATTATGAAACTTTGGGCGTCGGCCGCAATGCCACGGAGAAGGAGATCAAAACCGCCTACCGCAAGCTGGCCCGGAAATGGCATCCGGACCTGCATGCAGGCAAGGATAAGGAAGCGGCCGAAGAAAAGTTCAAGCAGATCAACGAGGCCTACGAAGTGCTGAGCGACCCGGAAAAACGGGCCAAGTACGACCGTTTGGGAGCGAACTGGCAGGCCGGTCAGGATTTCCGGCCGCCACCGGATATTAACGGTTTTGAGTTTCATACCGCCACGGGCGCCGGTCCAGGCGGCTTCAGCGATTTTTTTGAAACCCTTTTCGGGGGGGCGGGACCGTTTGTCCGGACCGGCCGGACCGCACGCCGCGGCCCGTTGCGCGGCCGGGACGTGGAAAGCGAATTGGAACTGACGCTGCAGGAAGCTTATCACGGCGGGGAGAAGACGCTGCAGTTGACCACTCGCGAGGCTTGCCCGGCCTGCGGCGGCGCCGGTTTTGAGAATGACACTTTCTGCAGCCGTTGCGGCGGCACCGGTGAGGTAAACGGGGTAAAAACGCTGGCTGTGAAAATCCCGCCGGGCGTACACGACGGCAGCCGGATCCGTCTGAAGGGCCAGGGCGGTGAGGGGCTGAACGGGGGCGAACGGGGCGACCTCTATCTCAAAATACACCTGCGGCCCGATCCGGTGTTTACAGTGCAGGGCGACGACCTGGAAACGGAGATCATCCTGCGGCCCGAGCAGGCCGTGCTCGGTGACCGGGTGACGGTTTTCACTCTGGACGGCCCGGTGAACATGAAAGTACCGGCTGGCGCCCGGGCCGGCCGGCGCCTGCGCCTGCGGGGCAAGGGCTGGCCGCGTAAGGGCGGCCGCGGAGATCAGTACGTGCGGATCAAAATCGATATCCCGGCAAGTCTGACGGCGGCGGAAGAGCAGCTTTACCGTCAACTGGCCGCCCTGCGGAAAGAGGTGTGACGGCGTGGAAAAATTTTATATTCAGGTTTACCGCCATACCCTGCTTCCGGGGGAGGAAGAGGCCTGGGTGGAGGCGGGTTCGCTCGGTCTGCATCCGGATTTGCTGCAGCAGCTGGCCGAATTGGGCATTGTGGAGGTGCGCCGGGGGCATATACCGGCCCGCCAGGCGGCCCGGCTGCATAAACTGTTCCGCCTGCGCCGCAATCTGGGGGTGAACCTGGCCGGAGCGGCCATCATCCTGGATCTGCTGGAACGGGTGGAGAAATTGCAGGACGAAATCGAACGGTTGCAAAGGAGGTGAGCACCCGGGGGACTATTAAAAGCCGTCCGGGTTTATATCCATGGATCTGAACCGCTATACGCAAAAATCAAGGGAGGCGCTGGCCGCGGCACAGCAACTGGCTGCGGAAAGACACCACCAGGAGGTGACCGGCAAGCACCTGCTGGCAGCCCTGTTGAACCAGGAAGGGGGTATGGCACCCCGCTTCCTGGAACATGCCGGGATCAGCCCGGGAGCGCTTGCCGGCCGGGTGGAGGATTTACTGCGCCGGATCCCGGTGGTTACCGGTTACGAAGGCTCCCTGCATCTGGGCACGGCCCTGGCCCGGGTGCTGGCCCGGGCGGAAAAGGAAGCCCGGGAGATGAAGGACGACTATGTCAGCGTGGAGCACCTGCTGCTCGCCTTGCTCGAGGAAGGCGAGCCGGAAACAAAAGAGGCGCTGCGTCAGTCCGGTTTGACCCGGGACACCCTGCTCAATTCCCTGCGCGCGGTGCGGGGCAACCAGCGGGTGACCGGGGAAAACCCGGAAGAAACCTACGAGGCGCTGGAGCGCTACGGCCGCGACCTGACCAAACTGGCCCGGGACGGCAAGCTGGACCCGGTGATCGGCCGGGACGACGAAATCCGGCGGGTGATGGAGATCCTCTCCCGGCGCACCAAGAACAACCCGGTGCTGATCGGCGAGCCGGGCGTGGGCAAGACGGCCATTGTGGAGGGCCTGGCCAGGCGCATTGTGGCCGGCGACGTGCCCGAGGGGTTGAAGAACAAACGCTTGATCGGCCTGGACATGGGCGCTCTGGTGGCCGGGGCCAAGTACCGGGGCGAATTCGAGGAGCGGCTGAAGGCTGTGCTCAAGGAGGTACAGCAGTCCGAAGGCCGGATCATCCTGTTCATTGACGAACTGCATACCGTGGTGGGCGCCGGGGCGGCGGAGGGGGCCGTGGACGCGGGCAATCTATTGAAGCCGATGCTGGCCCGGGGCGAGCTGCGCACCATCGGCGCCACCACTTTGGATGAATACCGCAAGCACGTGGAAAAGGACGCCGCTCTGGAAAGGCGCTTCCAACCGGTGATGGTCAATCCGCCTTCGGTGGAGGACACCATTTCCATCCTGCGCGGGCTGAAAGAACGTTACGAAGTGCACCACGGCGTGCGCATCACCGACGGCGCCCTGGTGGCCGCGGCCACTCTGTCCGACCGCTATATTTCCGACCGCTTCCTGCCTGACAAGGCTATCGACCTGATGGACGAGTCGGCGGCCCGGCTGCGCACGGAAATAGACAGCATGCCCACGGAGCTGGACGAGATCACCCGGCGCATCATGCAGCTGGAAATTGAAGAAGCGGCTTTGAGCAAGGAAAAAGATGCGGCCTCCCGCGAGCGCCTGGAAAAAATCAAGGAACAGTTGGCCGGACTGCGCGACGAAGCCGATGCCATGAAGGCGCAGTGGCAGGTGGAGAAGCAGGCCATCTCCCGGGTGCGCCAGTTGAAAAAGGAAATTGAAGAGACGCGCCAGGAGATGGAGCGCGCCGAGCGGGACTACGACCTCAACCGGTTGGCCGAACTGAAGTATGGCAAACTGAACGACCTGGAGCGCCGCCTCAAGGCCGAGGAGGAACTGCTGGCCGGCAAGCAGAAGCACGGCATGCTGCTCAAGGAAGAAGTGGACGAAGAGGACATCGCCCGGGTGGTCAGCCGCTGGACCGGCATTCCGGTGAGCAAACTGATGGAAGGGGAAAAAGAGAAGCTGATCCATCTGGACGAGGAGTTGCACAAGCGGGTGGTCGGCCAGGACGAGGCGGTGCGGGCGGTGGCCGACGCCGTGCTGCGCGCCCGGGCGGGGATCAAGGATCCCCACCGGCCGATCGGCAGCTTTATCTTCCTCGGTCCGACCGGCGTGGGCAAGACCGAATTGGCGCGGGCGCTGGCCCAGGCGCTTTTTGACGACGAACGCAACATGGTGCGTCTGGATATGTCCGAGTACATGGAAAAGCATACCGTGGCCCGGTTGATCGGCGCGCCCCCAGGCTACGTGGGCTACGAGGAGGGCGGCCAGCTTACCGAGGCGGTGCGGCGCAAGCCCTACTCGGTGATTCTGATGGACGAAATTGAAAAGGCGCACCACGACGTGTTCAACGTGCTGCTACAGTTGCTGGACGACGGCCGGTTGACCGACGGCCAGGGACGCACGGTAAACTTCCAGAACACGGTGGTGATCATGACCTCCAACCTGGGCAGCCAGGAAATCCTGGCCCAACAGGAGCGGGGCGGCAGCTTCGAACAGATGAAAACTGCGGTGCTGGATATCCTGCGCCGGCACTTCCGCCCCGAGTTTCTCAACCGGGTGGATGAGATTGTGGTCTTCCACGCCCTGAACCAGGCGCAGATGCGGCAAATCGCCGGCCTGCTGCTGGAGCGTCTGGCGGCGCGCATTTACGCCGGCACCGGCAACAAACTGGAATGGGACGAAGCTGCTTTGAACTACCTGGCCAACAAGGGCTACGAGCCGGTCTACGGCGCCCGGCCGTTAAAGCGTTTGATTCAGCAGGAAGTGGAAACTCCTTTGAGCCGGCTGATGATCAAAGGGGAAATTTCGCCCAAAGGTACCGTTTTTCTGAAGGGAGGCGACGGCGGCTTGCGCCTGGAACCGGCCAGCTAAAATCCGGAAAAATTTTAAAAAAAGCAGGAAAAAAGGAATTGATGTAGTAATAGATACTATGAGTGTTTGAGGCTTATACGAAGGGGGTTTACAGGTGAACGAGCAAGCCGAACAGATTGATATCAGGAAGTTTTTCGACGAGGAATTTGACGTTAAGAAATTTATCGGAATCATGGCCGCCATTGAAGTAAAGGGTGTTAAATTTTACGAAGCGCTGGCGGAGCGGGCGGCCACCCCGGAAGTAAAGGATTTGTTTTTGTTACTGGCCGGCGAGGAAAAACAGCATATCAAGGATTTCAAGACGCTGGCCAGGGTGCTGGAAAATGAACTCACCCCCGGTGAAAGCTGCAGTCTGGAAGAGAAGGAATTCCTGAGAGGTATTGTCAGCAGTCACTCCTTTTTCCAGAAGGGGGCGGCGGATGCGGTGGTGATGGGGCCCTCCTTCACCTATATCAACCTGGCGCAGGTGAACACGGCCCGGGAAGCGCTGGAACTGGCCCTGCGCTTTGAGCGGGATTCGATCATGGTTTTTCAGGAAATAGAGAATTACGTTTGTGATGCCGGCAAGGAAATTTTAAAGGACCTGATCGCCCAGGAAAAGGGTCATGTGCGCAAGCTGATGCACTACTTTAAAGAACTTTAAAACAGGAGCAACTCCCCGGCGAAACGGAGGCTGACAGGTGCGATGAAAAAATGGATTTGTAGTGTATGCGGCCATGTTTATGATCCGGAGAAGGATAGCCCCCCCGGTGAGACGGCGGGAGCGGCGGTCTGCTCTTATGTAGACGGGGCGGGTGAGATTATTGAGGGCTTCACCTGCGTACAATGCGGGGCAAAAAAAGAAGCGTTGAAAGAGAGTGAACAGCTTGATAAAAGACGGTGAAAAAGGTGCGGTCCTGCAGCGGGACAAAACTACCTATGCCATAGTGCCGCATTTTCCCTGCGGCGTTATTACCCCGGCCCAGCTGCGGCGCCTGGCTGACGTGGCGGAAAAACACGGCGTGCCGGCCATGAAGCTGACCAGTGCGGAAAGAATCGCCATGGTCGGGATTGCAGAAGAAAATATTGACCGGGTTTGGGCGGAGCTTGATATTCAGCCGGGACATGCGGTCGGTCTGTGTATCCGGAGCGTTAAAGCCTGTCCGGGCACCACTTTTTGCCGTCTCGGCCAGCAGGATGCGCTGGGCATAGGAATGAAGCTGGATCAGCAATATCACGGCCTTTCCCTGCCGGGCAAGTTTAAAATCGGCGTCAGCGGCTGTATGAACCAGTGCACGGAAACCTGCATCAAGGATATCGGTTTGGTAGGCAAGAAAACCGGCTGGACGGTGCTGGCTGGCGGATGTGGCGGGGCCAGGCCGCGACTGGCCCAGGTGCTGGATGAGGGCCTGGGTGATGAAGATACTTTGGCTCTGGTGGCCAGGATCGTGGAGTACTACAAGGAGCACGGCAAGTCAAACGAGCGGTTGGGACACCTGATCGACCGGGTCGGTTTTGAAGAGTTTAAAAATTGTTGTAAACTCAAATCATAAATTCAGGAGGCGTTTGAAAATGACGGTGTTAAACCAGGTGTACAAGTGCAATATCTGCGGCAATATGGTGGAGATGATCCATACCGGTGCGGGGGAATTGGTTTGTTGCGGGCAGTCGATGGAACTGCTCACACCGAACACCAAAGATGCGGCCAAAGAAAAGCATGTGCCGGTAATTGAAAAGACGGCCGACGGTGTTTTGGTCAAAGTGGGCAGCGTGCCCCACCCGATGGAGGAGAAGCACTACATCGAATGGGTCGAGATCATTGCCGACGGCAAAGTATACCGCAAGTATTTGAACCCGGGCGACAAACCGGAGGCGTCTTTCTGCGTACAGGCGCAGAACATATTGGCCCGCGCCTACTGCAACCTGCATGGTTTGTGGCAATCCCAAGGATAATCATGAGCAGAAGTTCACGTGGTCGTTATATGGGAGCAGGCCGGCCCGCCTGCTCCCCTCCTGTCCTGAAGGAGGCTGTGCAGTGCATATTGTAGTGCTGGTCAAGCAGGTGCCCGCCACGGACAATGTCAGGCTGGATCCGGAGAAGGGGATCATGATCCGGGGGGCGAAAGATAATATTATCAACCCGCTGGATGAAAACGCCGTGGCCGAGGCGGTGCGCATCAAGGCGCTGTTGCCGGAGGCAACGGTGACCGCCCTGGCCATGGGACCGGAAGCGGCCCGGGAAGTGCTGCGCGAGGCCGCGGCCAGGGGCGCCGACCGGGGAGTCCTGCTTTCCGGACGGGCCTATGCCGGCGCCGATACCATCGCCACCTCCCGGGCGCTGGCGGCGGCGATCAAAAAATTGTCCCCGGTGGATCTGGTGCTGGCCGGTGAGCGGGCCACGGATGGTGAAACCGGTCAGACCGGCCCGATGGTGGCGGCCCGGCTGGATATGCCGGTGGTTACCTACGTGCGCAAGGTGGATTGGCAGGACGGCGTGCTGCAGGTGGAAAGAATTGTGGAAGACGGCTATGAACAGGTGGAAGTGACGCCACCCGCCCTGCTTACCGTAGTCAAGGACATCAACAAACCCCGCCCCCCTTCCCTGAAGCGCCGTTTGAAAGCGCTGAAAATGGAAGTGCCGGTTTGGGGACCGGAGGACCTGGCTCTTGCCGCAAATGAACTTGGTTTGAAAGGTTCACCGACCCGGGTGGTCAAGGTGTTCAGCCCCAGGTTGGTCCGGCAAACCCGCATGTTCGGGGAAAATGAAACCACGTCGGCGATTGACGAATTATTACGGCAATTGACGGCCAGAAATGTGGTTTAAAGGGGGCGGTAAATTGGCTGGGCATGACGGTGTAATGATTCTGGCCGAACAAAAAAACGGCCGCATACATCCGGTTACCCATGAACTTTTGCACCGCGGCCGGCAACTGGCGGACGCCCTGCACACGGAGCTTTCCTGCGTGGTGATTGGAGCCGGCCGGGATGATTTGCAGGAACTGATCTACCGGGGCGCGGACCGGGTCTATCTGCTCAATCCCGGGACGATGTCCTTTTTCCTGGCCGGTCCGGTGGCCGGGGCGCTGACCAGGCTGATCCGGGAGGAAAGGCCGGCCGTGGTGGTGGCCGCGGCCACCACCAGCGGGCGCACAGTGGTGCCCCTGGCGGCCGCACGGCTGGAAACGGGCCTGACCGCCGACTGTACCGAACTTTCCATTGAGCCGGAGTCGAAGCTTCTTTTACAGACCCGCCCGGCCATCGGCGGCAATGTCATGGCCACGATCAAAACGCCCTTTTCCCGCCCCCAGATGGCCACGGTGCGTCCCCACTCCATGCCGCCGGCGCCCCGGGACACCTCGCGCCACGGGGAGATTATAGAGAAATCTTACCCAATACTGTCCGGACCGGAAAAGTTTCTGGGTTTCATCAAGGACGAAACTCAGGAGGTGAACCTGCAGGAAGCGGATGTGGTGGTCACCGGCGGACGGGGAATGAAAAGTCCGGCCGGTTTCAAGCTGGTTGAGGAACTGGCCGGTGTGCTGGGAGCCGGCGTGGGCGCCACCCGGGCGGTGGTGGAACTGGGCTGGGCGCCCTATTCGCACCAAATCGGCCTCAGCGGCAAGACGGTGGCGCCCAAGGTCTACATTGCCGCGGGCGTATCCGGGCAAATTCAGCACCTGGCCGGGATGCAGACTGCGGAGTACATCGTGGCGATCAATGAGGACCCGGAGGCCATGATCTTCAAAGTGGCCGATCTGGGGTTGGTGGGGGATGCGCTGCAAATTGTACCCCGGCTGACGGCGGAGGTTAAAAAGTTAAAAGAGGCCCGTTAAAAACTTTTCGGGAAAGCAGGTGGTCTGATGATTCCCGCTCAATTGCCGGCAGAAATTCTGGCCGGATTGAGGCGCATTGCCGGCGAAGCCAATGTGCGGCTGGAAACACCCCCGGACAGTGTCCCTCCGGACGGTCAAACCGGCGGCGTGACGGTATACCCGTCCAGCGCCGCTGCGGTGGGGGAGATCATCGAGATGGCAAGGAGGGGAAACGTGCCGGTGCTTGTCCGGGAAGCCGGCGCGCCGCCGGATGCCTGGTTCCCGCTGGTGAACCGCGCAGCGGCGGAAAAAGCCGCCGGACCGGCCGGCATTGTGATCACCATTTCTTTGGAGCACATGAAAGACGTCCGTTATGTGAATCGCGAGTGTCTTTCCCTGCTGGCCGAACCGGGGGCGACAGTGGATGGGATTAAACGGGAGGCGGAACGCGCGGGCGTTGTCTGCCCGGCCGGGCCGCAGGCGGCCGCGGCCTGTTTCGTCGGCAATTGCGCCCGCTGCGGCATCACCGGCTGTGTCGCCGATCACATTCACGGCCTGGAAGTGGTTCTCTCCAGCGGGGAACTGACCAGCATCGGCGGGGAGGGAACCAGGGATCTGGACGAGTACCAACTGACTTACCTGTTGACCAAAGGAGAACACCTTTCTGCTGTGATCACCGGAGTTTACGTGAAACTGCATGCGGGTGATTAGCCCGGTGCTGCTGGACGAGCCGCAGGCGTGGCATTTCTAATGTTGAGGATGCGGCGCAAATTTACTTGGGCAAAAATACAAGTTCCTTTAATGGCCGGGGCCGCAACTGCTTTTGATGCGTCAGCATTGTGCCCGGCCTGACGGGCTTGTCAAAAAAATGATTATATATTATAATCGTAAAAATTATTATTAAGGAGGCGGATGAAAATGAAAGTGCTGGTTCCGGTGGATGGTTCGGAAAATGCCTTGCGGGCGGCCCAATATGTTCTGCAAATGGCCAAAACCCATTCATTGGTCGAAGTGTCCCTGCTGGCGGTGGCTTGTGATTATGACGCCGTTTATTATGGCGGGGGGATAGTCGAGCAGGACGTGTTAAACCAGAGGTGCCGTGAACAGTTTGCAGAAAAGCTGAACGAGGCCAAAAAGATTTTCGATGAGGCCGGCGTTACGGTGAACAGCGAATTGCGCACCGGCGATCCGGGACGGGAAATCATCAAATATGTCAATGAAAACGGCATTGACAAGGTGGTCATGGGCAGCCGGGGATTAAGCGCCTTTTCGGCCATGATTTTGGGCAGTGTCGCCTATAAAGTGCTGCATGGCGTCAAAGTGCCGGTGACCATCGTCAAGTAACGGAGGGGAGACTGGCCTGCTGCCGTGCGGTTCCGGCGGAAGCATGAAAATCGCCCGGCTGATTCAAATCAGCAGTTATCAAACCCGGTAAAATTGAACATGATTCTTTTATGGCGCTAAATTTATAGGGCATGGGTTTCCGGAGGCTTGTTTCACCATTGATTCCGCAACCGGTTACATGCCTGTTTTGTTAAAAGGATTCGTGCCGTTGCTTCAGTAACCAGGCTGATTTGTTTTTGCCTGCCGACAGTATAAAACTTGGATTTGCAATGGGGGTATTCTATTTGACCGCCAACATATCAGATAACGTGGTTCATATCCTCGGTTTTGCCGGCAGCCTGCGCAAGCATTCCTACAACCGGGCGGCGTTGCGGGCAGCCGGGGAACTTCTGCCCGAGGGCATGACCATGGATACATTCGACTTGTCCCCGGTTCCAGTTTACAATGAAGACGTGGAAGCGGAAGGCTTCCCCGCGCCGGTGCAGGAATTCAAGGCACGCATAGCTGCCGCGGACGCTTTGCTCATCGTCACGCCCGAGTACAACTATTCCATTCCCGGGGTGTTGAAAAACGCTTTGGACTGGGCCTCCCGTCCGCCCGGCCAGTCTCCGCTGGCCGGAAAACCGGTGGCTTTTATGGGGGCTTCCTCCGGTTATTTCGGAACTGCCCGGGCGCAATACCACCTGCGCCAGGTTTGCGTTATTCTGGACATGTACCCGCTCAACAGCCCGGAGGTCTTCATACCTGCCGCCCAGACCAAATTTGATCAAAACGGCCGGTTGACCGATGACCGTACCCGGGAAAGCATTCGCAGGCTGCTGTTGGCTTTGCGGACCTGGACAAACAAATTACAGGCAAAAAATTAATTGAAGATCATGTCCTGATATGGCGATCTGTTCGCTCAACTGTTATATTGCCAATCCGGCTATTGATGCCCCGGGCGGTAGCCAAAACAAAAAGGTTGCCGTTTTTAGCTACTCCGTCAACCAGCACTGGGGATCATCGGCCAGATAGCTTTCCGGGCCGGAGGCGGTTGCCCGGGCTACGGCACGGCAGCCGCGGCAATGCGACCAGAACCGGCACCGGCCGCACCGTCCGGAATAATGGTGCCGGTTACGCAGGTTTTCCAGCACCGGGGAACCCACCCACAATTCCCGGAAGGAGGTTTGCTGCAAATTGCCGATGGGCAGCTCCATGCGCCGGCAGGGCATCACCGTGCCGTCGGGCATTACCGTAATACCGCCGATGCCGGCCGCGCATCCCCCCAAAGGGATCTCCCCCGGTCCGGAGCGATCATCGTCTTCGCCGCACAGGCAGGTGAGCGGGTCATTGATTGTTACGGTCACCCCGCTGCCGTCCAGGGCGTTCAGCCGGGCATAAACGGCGCGCAATTCCTCGCCGCCGAGCATTTCCCGGGCCAGTGCGCCGCCGCGGCCGGAGGGCACCAGGCGGGCGAAACCGATGCGGGAAACCCCTGTGGAGGCGGCCAGGTGCACCAGTGTCTCCACCTGCTCCGCATTGATCCGGGAAAGGGTGACGTTAAAGTTTACCGTCAGGCCGGCCCGTTGCAAATGAGCGGCTCCGGCCAGCGCATTGGCAAAGGTTCCCCGTCCGCGGATGGAATCATGTGTTTTTTCAAGCCCTTCCAGGCTTACCTGGGCTTCAGCCAACCCCGTTTCCGCCAACTGCCGGGCAATGGTTTCATTGACCAGTGTGCCGTTAGTCATTACGGCGCCACGGTAACCCAGGCGGACGGCATCACCGGCCAAATTCCGGAAACCGTCAAAGAGAACGGGCTCGCCGCCGGTAAAATGGACGGAAGGTGCGAAACCCAGGCCGTATTCCGCAGTCCAGTCGTCCAGGGTGGTTTTTATTTCTCTCAGGTATTCCAGTATTTGCCCGGAGGAGAGTTCCGGATAACCGGCATCCCGCTGGTAGCAATGCCGGCAGGCCAGGTTGCATCTTTCAGTCAGGTGCCACTGGACGAAAAATTCCTGCCTCACGGACGGGCCGCCTTTCAGTATAGTTTTAGCCTCAAGAAGAGGGTTTCTCTTCTTGAGGCCATCAATGTTGAACCATCCAGCGCATGAAAGCCGCTTACCAAGCGACTCGCTAAGCTTTTCAGCTTTTTCATTTGTGACAAAGGCGCCGTCCCGCACTTGTTTGCTCCCGCTCCAGGGCCTCGCGGCGACGGACCCACAGGGCTGCTTCCTTTTCTTTCAATTTGTCTGAAGGTGTGCCACGCCATGTTTTGTCCGCCATGATCCACTCTCCTTTCCGGAAAAGGTATTTTTTGACTGGCTATTGATAATTACTATAAAAGCTAATCAAAATCCTGCCAAACATAAAAATTTTTTATTTTATCCCGTTCCAGATCAACCTGCCGGCGTTAATGGCCGCGATAAACCTGGTTAAGCCTGCTCCTTACCCGGAATAACCAGCGCATTGCTGACCATGTGGTGAATATGCTTCACTTTTACGTCCAGTTTGTAATACCGGATGATGTCATCCAGGGCGTCAAAACAGTTATGACAGGGGGAAAGGACTATTTTCGCCCCCGTTCTTTCGATCTGCTCCGCTTTCAGCCTGCCTTTTTCCATCCGGGCGGGACGGTATTCGTCGCCGAAGGCCAAAGCGCCGCCGCCACCGCCGCAGCAGTAATTATACCGTCCGTTGGGCCACATTTCCCGGAACTCCGTGACAGCGTGCCGGATTACATAACGGGGAACCTCGACCAGCCCTTCTTTACGCACCAGGTTGCAGGGATCGTGCAGGGTTACCGGTTCCCGGTTGCGGGACGGGTCCAGTTTGATCCGCCCTTCCTTGATCCAGTCGGCAATTAATTCGAGAATGCTGTAAACCGGGTAATCCGCCCCCAGCCACACTTTGCGCCCCCAGCGCTGCGCCCGCATGGCGTGACCGCACTCGGTAACCACGACCATCTTTGCCTTCAGCCGGATGTATTCGTCCATGGTCCGCTGTACCAGAATACGTGAGGTTTCATCGTCACCACTGAAAAGTGCGTAATGGGTACCGTCCCACCATTTGCTGCTGCACGTCCAGTTGGCTCCTGCCGCCCAGAAAATCTTGGCGATACTGAGGATGTCCTGTGGATAATACTTGATTTCGCGGGGATCCCAGAAAAATAAATAATCCGCCCCTTCTTTGTCTACCACGATGGCGGCGTTTGGATCGCCCACTTCGGAGACCAGTTCTTCGGACATCCAGTCCAGCGTTTCCAGATAATCCTCCCGCGTCACTTCCATCTGGTTGCCCGTTTTGAGCTGCGCCTCCACGACATCCTGAAGAAAACCGGGCGCTCTTTCCCCCTCGCCGACACGCATGCCCCGGACCGTTCTGACCAGTCCGGCGATATTTACATTCATCGGACATTCCATGGTACACCGTTCGCACATCGTACAGTTCCACAAAAACTTTGAATCCAGTACTTCGTCGTGCATACCAAGCAGGATCTTTCTGATAAATTTACGCGGGTCCATTTCATCATGCAGGCCGTTGAAAGGACAGCCCGCGCTGCAGACCCCGCAGGTCAGGCAATTGGAAAAATCGGCCGGGTTTGGAGTCGTGATAAACTTGGAGGTTATCTCCTGGCGTAATCCGGGATTCAGTTTGTTGGCAATGATCGTATTCAATGAATTTCCCCCTCTTTATAATTTATACTAATTATAATTGTTACCGGTTAGTTTTTCTATAAGCATAATTCCCTGTTTAAAGCTTTTTCCACTTGTTCTGATAGAATTTGCGTCCCGTCTTTGCTTTTACGGAAATTTTCTTAAAATACTCTTTTTCAGGCTATATTTGACGCCGTTTTTTGGCATATCTTTTTTGGGGATATGGGATACCGGCACGCTGGAACATTTTTTCTGTAAATGAATATTATTGATAATAATAACAGAAAGGGGGTTTTTTTGTGTCCGATGCCACTAAAGGAAATAACGATAGTGCCGGCGCAGCAATTTTTCATTATCCTCCGGGTAATAACCCGAACTATCCAATGCAGTCGCCTTACCCTGGTTACCCCGGTGTGGTTTACAAATACCATCCGACATATGAATATGTTTCCATTTACGCGCTTCCGGAAGCAGTTGACTTGATCGCAAAGTCAGTTGGCTCTGAAAGGGAAGACGAATTGTTTTATGACTATCTGCTCAGCGTAGCGCCGCCTGCCCAGCGGGACGTCATTTCCTCCATCCGGGATGATGAAAGAAAACACTTCAGGTTGTTTAAAGAATTATATTGGGAGCTTACCGGACGGGATATCCCCCCGGCCTCCGAGGTGACATTTAAAAGACCGGACAGTTATTGCGAGGGTATTTCAAGAGCACTTTTCGGGGAACTCGCGGCGGTGGAAAGATACCGTAAAATCTTGTTCGGGTTCGAATTTATACCATATAGAAACATACTTACCGAAATTTATACTGACGAATTAAAGCACGCCTCTAAATGGAATTACTTGTTTTCGTTAAATGCATGTCACAAATAACGTGTTGCTCTGATAATCTCACTTTCCATTGTCATTCAGCCAGCCTGCATCTGGTCTCACCGGCCGGATAGCTATCCGGGCCGGAGGCGGTTGCCCGGCGCGGCAATCATGACAATGAGCGCAACCGGCACCGGCCGCGGCATCCCGGCCGGCGGTGCCGGTTGCGCCGGTTTGCCAAGTACCGGGGAATCCCCCGCTATTTCTCGCTATAATAAAAGCGATAATTAATATTTTTAGAAGTAGCAGGAATTTAGCGCAATTTGCTTAATATAAATTGTTGACATATTGATTGCCCAAGGGGGGATTGTTTTGGATCTGACCATAAAAATCACCGGCGAGGCCGGGCAGGGACTGCAGTCCATCGGCCAGTTGCTGGGCAAGTATTTCGCCCGGCGGGGCTATTATGTATTTGCCAATCAGGACAATGAATCCCGCATCCGCGGCGGGCACAACTTTTTCCAGTTGCGGGTGGCCGGCGCGCCGGCGGGCGCCGCCGCCGATGCAGTGGACATGCTGGTGCCCCTGGACCGGGCCGGCGTCGATCTGCACCTGGACGAGGTGACTCCCGGCGGAGTGGTGCTGGTGGACAGCGCCATGGATGCACACCCGCGCCGGGATGCGCGGTTTTTGGCCCTGCCTTTGATGCAGTTGGCGATGGAACAGGGCGGGAATAAAATTTACGCCAACGCGGCCGCCACGGCCGCCGTGCTGGCACTGCTCGGCCAGACGGTGGAACCGCTGGAAGAGCTGTTGCAGGAGACATTCGGCCCGGAGGCCGGACGGATCAACGCCCGGGTGGCCGCCGCCGCTCACGCCCTGGCACGCCAGAGCCGTCCGGCGCTGTCCGTGGACCCGCCGCCGCCTATGCCGGCGCCGCGCCTGTTCATCAACGGGCACGAGGCGGTGGCCCTGGGGGCGCTGGCGGCCGGCTGCAAATTCATGGCCGCTTATCCGATGAGTCCGTCCACGCCCATGATCACCTTTCTGTCCGGTCAGGCGGAAAAGTTCGGCCTGGTGGTGGAGCAGGCCGAGGATGAGATCGCGGCCGTGAACATGGCCATCGGCGCCGCTTACACCGGTGTGCGGGCGATGACGGCCACCTCCGGGGGCGGCTTTTCGCTTATGGTGGAGGCACTGGGACTGGCCGGCATGACTGAAACCCCGGTGGTGGCGGTCAACGCCCAGCGTCCCGGACCGGCCACCGGACTGCCCACCCGCACCGAGCAGGGTGATCTGGAATTCGTCATCCATGCCGCCCAGGGGGAATTCCCGCGCTTCGTGCTGGCTCCCCGCACCATTGAAGAGGCCTTTTACCTGACGGTGCGCGCCTTCAACCTGGCCGAACGCTTCCAGGTGCCGGTGATTATTCTCACCGACCAGCACCTGGGCGAGTCCTACACCACTGTGGAACGGTTTGATTTGAGCCGGGTCACGGTGGAGCGGCACCTGTCGTCAATACCCGCCGGCGGGACTTACCGGCGTTACCGCTACACTCCGGACGGCATTTCCCCCCGGGTCGTGCCGGGTACGCCTGGTGCGGCGGTCACCCTGGATTCGGACGAACACGGCGAAGACGGCCGGATTATTGAGGACGCGGCTACCCGCCGCCGTATGGTGGAAAAACGCCTGGGCAAGCAGCCGGCTATGACCGCCGCCTTGCAGCCGCCGGAAATAGCCGGTGATCCCGGCGCCCGCTGGGTGCTGCTGGGCTGGGGCTCCACCCGGGGCGCCCTGGCCGGGGCCTGTGCCATACTGCAACGGCGTGGGGAAAGGGTACAAATGCGCTGCCTTTGTGACCTGTGGCCGCTGGACGGCCGGGTGCTGGCCGACTGGCCGGCCGGCGCCGGGCTGATTGTGGTGGAGGGCAATTACACCGGGCAACTGGCCCGCCTGCTGGCGGCGCAGACCGGCCGCCGGGCGGAGCACCTGATCAACCGTTATGACGGGCGTCCCTTCACCCCGGGCTATATAGTGGAACGTTTTGAAAAAATAACGCGCGAAGGGGGAGCGGCCAATGACTGAGCGGTTCATGACGGCGCGGCAGACGGCCTGGTGCCCGGGGTGCGGCAATTTCTCCATTTTGCGGGCGCTGCAACAGGCGCTGGAAAGCACGGATCTGCAACCGCACCAGGTATTGCTGGTGTCCGGCATCGGCCAGGCGGCCAAATTGCCCCAGTATACCAACTGCAACTATTTCAACGGCCTGCACGGGCGTGCGCTGCCGGCGGCTACGGCGGCCAAGGCGTGCAACCATGAGCTGACGGTGATCGTCACCACCGGCGATGGCGACTGTTACGGCGAGGGAGGTAACCATCTGCTTCACGCCATCCGGCGCAACCCGGACATCACAGTCTTTGTGCACGACAATCAGATTTACGGACTGACCAAGGGGCAGGCTTCACCGACCAGCGATCTGGGCATGCGTACGAAATTGCAAGCGGGCGGGGTATACAACGAACCGCTGAACCCGCTGGCCCTGGCTGTTGCGCTGGATGTTTCCTTTGCCGCCCGGGGATTTGCCGGCGACGTTGAGCATCTGGCGGAAATTATGCGTCAGGCTATCGCCCACCGGGGCTTCTCCCTGGTGGATATCCTGCAGCCCTGTGTGAGTTTCAACAAGGTAAACACTTTCGACTGGTACCGGCGGCGGGTTTACCGGTTGGAGGAAACCGGCTACGATCCGGCGGACCGTATGGCCGCCTTCCAAAAATCGCTGGAGTGGGGTGAGCGCATTCCCACCGGCGTTATTTTCCGCCAGGAGCGGCCGGTATTTGAAGACCACTTTGCGGCGTTGCGGCAGGCTCCCCTGGTTGCGCGGCAGTTGCCGGCCGCCGCGGAGCTGGATGCCCTGCTGGACAGTTTTTGTTGATCGCGGGGCGTGGGGCATGGGGAAAAACCGGGGGCAACCGCCAAATGAAATAAAAAGCCGGAAGCCGGGATTGCCCCGGTTTCCGGCTTTTGAGCAGGATATTTTTAAATCATTCGCTGGTGTTGACTGCGTTTTAATATCAAGCCGGCGAAAAGCCCTGCTTTTCCCACCATTCTTCCTTCAGATAGTCGTAAGTTTTTTCCAGCATGTCCAGGTGGCCGGTTTCCCATTCGGCCAGGCGGGCGCACAGTTTTTTGACATCATCACGGCGGCTTTCCGCCGCCGCCCGGCGGTAGAAGTCGACCGAAGCCTTTTCCATTAAAATGCCGATACGGAAAACGGATACTTCCAGCGAACCGGATTCCGGCTTCACCTTTCCCGGCTCAAAAATGCCCGGGGAGGGTATATCCCGGAAAGCGGACGGATCCGGAGGCTGGTTCCGGGCAATGTTCCGGTACAGGTTGAGCAGCCAGGATTTGTGTTTTTCTTCCTCTTCGGCCAGGAACAATAAAGCCTGCTTTGTGTCGGTATCCTTGACCTGTTGGGCGGCCAGGGTGTAAAACTGGTGGCCCTCCATTTCGTTCAGGATGGCGGTTTTTAACAGATTCAATTCATTTTCCGGCACAGCATTCAACCCCTTCGATATAAGTTTTTTCCCACTCAGGCCAGTTCTTTTTTGAATTGAGCCAGCTTCCGGATATGCTTTTGTTCTTCGTGAATCAGTTTATCCACCGTGGCGCGTTCCCTTTCCGGAACCAGGCCGCGCAGCTCATAAAAGAACAGGATGGAATCCTTTTCAAATCCGATGGCCAGATTAAGCGCCTCTAGCGCATTGTTGACTTTGGCCGCCAGCGCCACCGGGTCGGTATCGCTGGAAAAGACGTGTTCGTCAACCAGCACCCTGACGTAATCCTGGTATTCGCCCGGATAGCTTTCGGGCGGATTGTAGTCTTCCAGCCCGGGCAGCATGGCGGCGAAAATCCTTTCATGTTCTTCTTCCTCGGCGGCCAGGTAATTAAAAATTTCTTTTACGCCGGCATCAGCCGTTTTTTCAGCCACCGTCCGGTAGAAAGCGAGACCGTTTTTTTCCACCCGGCGGCCGAATTCAACTATTTCCTTGGCACGAAAATACCACATGATGTGCATACCTCCAGCTTGAATATTTTTTGCAAAATATATCTCAAATATGCTTATAATTCTTATTCTCTCTAAGCCTTGTTTTTTCCTTCCGGCAGCCATAAATTATTTCCTCTTTTAAGAAGAAGTAAGCCGGAAAAAGAAAAAAGCATCAGGCCGTAAGACCTGACAATGACGGTTCGGGCGGTCCGGTTTCCTGGTTTATTCAATGCTCACGTTGACCTGTTTGGGCTTGTCCCCGCCCGCCTTGGGCAGGGAGATTTCCAGAACCCCCTCGTTGAACGTGGCTTTGGCCTTGGACTGGTCCACGGGGGCAGGCAGGGGAATGGTACGGGAGAATGAACCGTAAAAGCGTTCGCTCCGGAAATAGTCTTTTTCTTTGACCTCTTCGTCCCGTTTTATCTCGCCTTTTAAAGAAATCTGATCCTCGGAAACCAGGATGGAGACGTCCTCTTTTTTTACACCCGGCAACTCGGCTTTGACAATTAATTTATCCTCTCCATCGATGACATCCACTGCCGGACGCCACGATGCAGCCAGGGCGGGCAATTGCCATTGGCGCATCTTTTGACCGAAAGCGCGGTCAAATGCTTCCTGTACTTCCTGCAGATCCCGCCATGGATTCCAGGGCACCAATTGCACTTCAATTCCCCCTTGTTTAAATATGATTGAACAGCGCAAAAAGCCGGTTAAGCATTGCTTCCTTTAGACCGCCCGGTTATATTATCTTTAACTATAATGGTAATATAATCCAATATATTAGTCAATAATGATAATCGGTAGCGGCGATTAATTATGTCTTATTCTTGCAAATTTACTGCTTCTCTCTCGTTGGAGCGGGAAATTATACATTTTATTTATCATTTTTTTAGAAATATAACTTTGTTATATTTCATTTGACCGGGACATGATCAAATGATAAAGTGAAACTATATTACCAAATACGTTCGGGAGTGGATCTTATTGCCCATCTATGAAAGTGTCACGGATTTGATTGGCGGCACACCCCTGTTGCGGCTGAAAAGGGTGGGCGCTGGCCTGCCTGCCGCGGTGGTGGCCAAGCTGGAGTATTTCAACCCCGGCGGCAGTGTCAAGGACCGCATTGCCGAGCGGATGATCCGGGAAGCGGAAAGGGATGGTTTGATCAACAAAGACACATTGATTGTCGAGCCCACCAGCGGCAACACCGGCATCGGCCTGGCCATGGTCTGCGCCGCCCGGGGTTACCGGCTGGTGCTGACCATGCCCGAAACGATGAGCGTGGAAAGGCGCCGCCTGCTGTCCGCCTACGGGGCGGAAGTGGTGCTCACCCCGGGGACGGAGGGCATGTCCGGCGCCATCCGCCGGGCGCGGGAAATAGCTGTGGAGCATCCCAACTCCTATATCCCGCAGCAGTTCGCCAACCCGGCCAATCCGGCCGCTCACCGGGCCACCACGGCTGAAGAGATCTGGCGGGACACCGGCGGGCAGGTGGATTTTTTTGTGGCCGGGGTGGGCACCGGCGGCACCATTACCGGTGTGGCCGGGATGCTCAAAGAGCGGCGGCCGGGGTTGCGGGCGGTGGCGGTGGAACCGGCATCATCCCCGGTGCTTTCCGGGGGTCATGCCGGACCGCATAAAATACAGGGGATCGGGGCCGGCTTTGTGCCGGAGGTGCTGGACGCCGGCTTGCTGGATGAAATCATCCCCGTAAGGGATGAAGACGCCCTGCATACCGCCCGCCGTCTGGTCCGGGAGGAGGGGCTGCTGGTGGGCATCTCCGCCGGGGCGGCTGTCTGGGCCGCCCTGCAGGTGGCCGGCCGGGCGGAAAACCGGGACAAGACGGTGGTGGTGCTGTTGCCAGATACAGGCGAGCGGTATCTGTCCACGGAGTTGTTTTTGTAATGAACATACGGGCCAAAATAATTGATCCGTGTCAGATTCAGGGATGTCCGGGGGCAATGGCCAGTGGTCCGGAAAAACCCCTGATCAATCCTTACCTGGCCATTTTGCTCGGCATAGCCGGCATTGCCTTTGCCTCCATTTTTACCAAACTGGCTGCCGCGCCGCCCATGGTCATCGCCTTCTACCGGCTGGGGTTTGCTGTAATAATGCTCGCCCCGCCGGCGCTGGCTTCCGGGCGGCATGAACTGCGGCGGATGAACAGGCGGGACATGGCTCTGGCCGGCCTGGCCGGAGTCCTGCTGGCCCTGCATTTCACCGCCTGGATCAGTTCGCTGAATTATACTTCCATTGCCAGTTCCACCGTATTGGTGACCATGCAGCCCTTGTTCGTGGTTGCCGGGGGTTATTTGCTTTTTCAAGAAAAGATCGCCCGCCCGGGGTTGCTGGGGGCACTTCTTGCCCTGGCCGGCAGTGTTGTTGTCGGTGTAAGCGATTTCCAGGTGGGCGGCCGCGCCCTGTTTGGGGATGTGCTGGCCTTTTCCGGTGCTGTCTTTATTGCCGGCTACGTGCTGATCGGCCGCAGTTTGAGGCATCACCTTTCCCTGCTGCCTTATGTTTTTCTCGTTTACGGGACCAGTACGGCAATTTTGCTGCTGGGCAGCCTGCTCACCGGCACGCCTCTCTACCCCTACCCGCCGTTGACCTGGCTTTGGTTTATCCTGCTGGCGCTGGTGCCCACCATTTGCGGGCATACCGTTTTTAACTGGGCATTGCGCTACGTCAAGGCGGCTGTGGTATCGGTGAGCATCCTGGGGGAACCGGTGGGTGCCACCATCCTGGCCCATGTTATTTTTCACCAGCTTCCTTCTCCGCTGCAATTAGCCGGAGGGCTGGTCATTATCGCCGGCCTGGGCATTTTCATCCGGGCCGCCGCCGTGAAAGGGTGAAATGATTGGGCATTTATTTAATCTCAACGCCGGCGGGCTGGGTGGCAACGGCCTGGACCGGGCGTGGCCTGGGAGGCCTGGATTTTCCCCGCACCAGTCCGGAAGAAGCGCTGGTTTCAATCAGGGGCATGTTTGTCAGCACGGGTGAAATGCCGGTTTATGAACAGGCCGGTATTAACAGTCCGGCTGGAGCGCTGGAGGAAAAGCTCAACCGTTATTTCCAGGGGGAAGAGGTGTCTTTTGCCGGTATTCCGGTGGATATTTCCTGGTGTACGCCGTTTCAGCGGCAGGTGCTGGAGTTCGTGCGCCAAATCGCCTATGGCGAACTGTGGTCCTACCGCCAGGTGGCGGCCGCCATCGGCCGTCCCCGGGCAATCCGTGCGGTGGGTGGCGCCCTGGGGGAAAACCGGGTGCCGTTGGTGATTCCCTGCCACCGGGTAGTGCGCCACGACGGTTCACCGGGCGGCTTCGGCGGTGGCCTGGCCCTGAAATCCCGCCTGCTGGCGCTGGAAGGCCGGGAACCCGGTCCGGGCGGCCGTTACCGGTTGACAAACAGGGCTGCTTGCGGTAATATAATAGACGCGTCCGGTTTGTAAGTATATCTGACGTATTGAATAATCAACCGGTACGGGGAAGTGCTGGTGTGGCTCAGGGGTAGAGCAGCGCACTCGTAATGCGCAGGCCGTCGGTTCGAATCCGACCACCAGCTCCAGGAAAACGAGGGAGTCGCAATGGTTTGCGGCTCCTTTGCTTTATGGCGAATTCTGCAGAAGGGCTTATTTAAAAATGCTTGACATCATAACAAGAAGATGGTTTAGGAAATAATCACCCCGGGTTGGTGCCAGGGGCTTTTGTCCTTTTGCCCTAAAAGCTGGAAAATGTCCAGGTAAGCATGCCGGCTGCTTTCGGGCAAATGCCCCGGAAGCTTTTTAAAGAGGCAAAACAGGATGAAAACCACTTCCGGTGAATATATAGTAAGACAGGTATAGTACTGTGCAGAAAAAAGGCTGGGGGGAATTGCACATTGGTGGTCGGGCTGCTCACCCTGGAGCTGTTTATTAATGAAGCCACATCGCTCAAAGGCAAGCGGCGTGTGCTGAAAAGCCTGCTGGACAAAGTGAAGGCACGTTACAACGTATCGGCGGCTGAAGTAGGCAAACAGGATGCCTGGCAGTTTTCCACGGTGGGTGTTTCTTTTGTCAGCAATGAAAGCGCCCATGTTCATCGGACCCTTGCAGCGGTGATCCGTTTTGTGCAGGGCCTGGGAACGGTGGAAGTGGTGGATGTGAAAACGGAATTGCTTTGAATTTAGTGGTATTAAAGTGAGGCCGCGGCGCCGGGTTGCGGCTTCGCTTGATTTTAACCCGGCCGGCCTTGCCCCCAGCACGTAACCCTAAAAAGGGCTTGTTGCCGGTGGAAGCGTTTTGACGCCGCCCGGGCGTCAGAACGCCGGGGTGTCGGGGTTGGCTGTCCGGGCGTGTACCCTGCCGGCTGTGCCGCCGTTCACTGGCTGCCGGCAGTGCTTTCTTCCTGTTTGGCGGGCAGGGCCGGCGTGTCACCCTGGCTGCCCTTCAACTCGGCCAGCAGCATGCCGCCCAGGATCAGGGCGCAACCAGTCAACTGGCGCAGGGTGAGGATTTCGCCGGCCAGCAGGAAGGCGGCCAGAGCGGCAAAAACCGGTTCTGTGGAAAAGATGATCGCCGTGTGTGTGGGCGACGTAAAGCGCTGCATCTTGTTTTGAATCAGAAAGGCCAGGGAAGTGGCCGGTATGGCCGTGATCAGGAAAGCCGTCCAAACGGGACGGGTGAAGTGCGCGGGCATGGTTTCCAGGCCCAGGCCGAAAAGAAAACTGATCAGCGAAACCACGCCGATTTGAATGGTGGTCAGTATGACCGGATTGTGATGAGCGGCGTAGTGACCGACCAGGATAATATGCATGGCAAAACAGACGGCGCAGAAAAACACCAGCAGGTCGCCGTAGTTCACCTGCAAGCCGTTGCCCAGGGAAAGCAGGGCCAAACCAACAGTGGCGCTGAGCACGCCTCCGGCCACAAAAAGGTTGGGTAAACGCCGGGTGAGCAAAGAGCTGAATACGGGCACCAGCACCACTGAAAGCCCGGTGATAAAGCCGGCATTGGCGGCGCTGGTATATTGCAGGCCGACGGTTTGAAAGGCGTAGCCGCCGAAAAGAAACAGGCCGATCAGTGTGCCGGCGGCTAAAGTGGGCCGGTCCAGCGACTGGAACTGTTTGTAAAAAACAGCCAGTAAAAACAAAAAAGCCAGCAAAAAGCGCAGGGCCAGAAAATAGTAAGGGCCGATGCCGCCCAGGGCATCCTGTACGACCACGAAAGTGGCGCCCCAGATGAAAGTGACGGCCAGCAGTGCCAGATCCGCCCGCATTTGTTTTGTTCCCGCCAATGCAGCCACCCCCGCCCGGAATCTTTTTTATTCTCTCATCATTTTGAAAGGTAGTCAATATGTTGAATAATTATAACCTGCTTTGCAGGATTTTTTCGTTTTGGAGCGAAAATTTATTGTTTGTGTAAATGAAACGGGAGGTGTTGCGGAGCTAATAATAGCGGCCTTGCACAAAATGACCGTTCCAGTGTCCGGGTCGTAACCCGGGCCGGGGTCTTCCCCCGGCGGAAAAACTTCTACTGATTTCCGAGGAGGTAGTGGAATTGCAGAAAAGCTTCAAGTGGGCCTTGACCGTCCTGGTAGTGCTGGCGGTGGCCCTGGCGGCGGCCGGTTGCGGCGGCCAGCAGGCGGCGCAGAACAAAGCCGGCGGGGAACAGCAGGCGACGGGAAAACAGGTGGTCCGGGTGGCGTCCGATACAGCTTATGCCCCGTTTGAGTTTCAGGATACCAGCACCGGAAACTATATCGGTTTTGACATGGACCTCATTAATGCTATCGGCAAGGTGAACAACTGGGATGTCAAGGTACGCAGCATGAACTTTGACGGCATCGTACCGGCTTTGGAAAGCTCCAGTGTGGACGCGGCCATTTCGGCGATGACCATCAACGCCGAGCGTAAGAAAAAGGTCAACTTCTCCCTGCCCTATTACCAGTCCGGTCAAAGCATCATCGTACAGGCGAGCAACAACTCGATCAAGGGATGGAATGACCTGAAAGGGAAGAAAATCGGCGTTCAGATCGCCACCACCGGTGCCGACGAAGCCCGGAAAATTCCCGGCGCCAAGGTCACCGATTACAATACAATCAACGAAGCCTTTATGGCTTTGAAAAACGGTAATGTGGACGCCGTGGTCAACGACTATCCGGTCAACGCCTACTTTATCAAGCAGGGTAATAAAGATGTCAAGCTGGTGGGCGATCTGCGCACCAGTGAAGTTTACGGCATTGCTGTGCCCAAGAGCAAACCGGAAACCCTGGCCAAAATAAACAGTGCGCTGGAAACATTGAAGAAAAACGGCCAGTTTGCTGAAATTTACAAGAAATGGTTCGGTCAGGCCCCGCCGGACTTCCTGCCCGGGGAACCGCCGGCCAAGTAGAGAGAAAACAGCTGGACATTGAATATGCGTAGCACTCTGTGTTACGCATATTTCCTGTCCGGCATCAAGGAGTGGAAAATTTGCAGATTGCCATTCATTCCCTGCCCGTTCTATTGCTGGGGGCGGGGAAAACGCTGGAAATCACCGCCCTGGCCGTTTCCATCGGCTGCATTCTGGGTCTGATCGGCGGCTTGTCCCGGCTTTCCAAAAACCGGCTGCTCCGTTTTCTGGGCACCTGTTATGTGGACTTTTTTCGCGGCACACCTCTTTTGGTGCAGATTGTGATTGTATATTTCGGTATTCCCCAGGTCATGCGTTCTTTTCAGGATTATCTGGTGTATGCGTATGGAATTACTCCTTTTTTTGATAACATCCCG
Organism: Desulfotomaculum copahuensis; assembly: GCF_001655685.1. GTDB lineage: Bacteria > Bacillota > Desulfotomaculia > Desulfotomaculales > Desulfovirgulaceae > Desulfotomaculum_G > Desulfotomaculum_G copahuensis. Next base: position 51,741 of record NZ_LYVF01000137.1, on the reverse strand, counting down.
ATTTTCGTTGCAGCCGTAATTTCCTGCAGTTTGAACAGCGGTGCCTACATCGCTGAGATTTTCCGCGCCGGTGTGCAGTCCATAGAAAAAGGGCAAACCGAGGCGGCGCGCTCCCTGGGCATGACCAACGCCCAGGCCATGCGTTATGTAATCCTGCCCCAGGCCTTCAAACGGGTCATCCCGCCCCTGGGCAATGAATTCATCGCCATGATGAAGGACACATCCCTGTTGTCCGTGATTGGTTTTGAAGAGCTGTTCCGGCGCGGTCAGCTCATTGTGGGGGCAACCTATCAAGCTTTTGCCATTTATCTGTCGGTGGCTTTTATTTACCTGGTCATGACATTGTCATTTTCCCGCCTGGTGGACTACCTGGAAAGGAGGTTGAAGACCGGTGATTAAAGTAACCAACCTCCATAAACACTTCGGCCGGCTGGAAGTGCTGCGCGGCATCGACTGCCGGATTGCCCCGCAGGAAGTGGTGGTGGTGATCGGCCCCAGCGGCTCCGGCAAGAGCACTTTCCTGCGCTGCTTGAACCTGCTCGAAGAACCGACTGCCGGGGAAGTGGTGGTGGACGGGGTTTGTCTGACCGATCCCAAAACAAATATCAATGAAATCAGGCAGGAAGTGGGCATGGTCTTTCAGCGCTTCAACCTGTTCCCACATAAAACGGCGCTGGAAAACATCACCCTGGCGCCCCTGCGGGTGCGACGCATGAGCAGGGCGCAGGCCCGGGAGGTGGCTTACAACCTGCTGGCCAAAGTTGGTTTAAGCGACAAGGCGGATGTTTATCCGGATCAGTTGTCGGGCGGTCAGCAGCAGCGTGTGGCCATCGCCCGGGCGCTGGCCATGCGTCCGAAAATAATGCTTTTTGATGAACCCACCTCGGCGCTGGACCCGGAAATGGTCGGCGAGGTGCTGGCGGTGATGAAAGACCTGGCCCGGGAGGGCATGACCATGGTGGTGGTGACCCACGAAATGGGTTTCGCCCGCGAAGTGGGCGACCGGGTTTTGTTCATGGATGAAGGGAAAATACTGGAAGAAGGCGCTCCCGGACAAATTTTCAGCCGTCCGGGCAACGAACGGTTGCAGAGCTTTTTAAGTAAAATATTATAGGTCATCCGCCTGGACTGCAATCCGCCCCCGCGGCTTTCCGGAGCGTGTTGATTAAATCTTCCGGGTGGGTTCGCTGCGGTTGCGGCGGAAATATTTCATTTTTACCCGCTGTCCGGAAAGCCGTTCTGAAAATTCTGATCCAAAAAGCTGGTGACGTGGTATAATTAATCAGCGGGAAAGAACCGGTGCCCTGCTAGTGGCCGCCTCGGCCGTCTGCTTTTCGTTTACGGCTGTTTTTGCCAAACTGGCCTATGCCGGTCATGTCAATCTGACGACCCTCCTGTTTGCCCGGTTTATCCTGGCCGCCCTGGTGATCTGGGCTGTCATTGCATGCAGCCGGCAGTCGGCCGCAACGGCGCGGCGGGAACTGGGGGCGTACTTTTTCCTGGCCTTGCTGGGCTACGGCATCGCCACCTCCTGTTTGTTTGCGTCACTGCGGCTTATTCCGGCCTCGCTGGCATCCATGCTGCTTTATACCCACCCGGCACTGGTGGCGGCCGGAGAGGTGCTTTTCTACCGGCGCCCGTTGACCGGGAACAAAACAGCGGCCCTGGTCATGTCGGCGGCCGGTTTGCTCATGGTTCTGGGTACCGCTGCAGGCAAGGTCAGCCTGCCGGGTGTTCTGCTGGCCCTGGGTGCTTCCCTGTCATACGCCGCCTACCTGCTGTTGGGCAACCGGGTGCTCGATCATAATGACCATTCCCTGGCTGCCACCGGTTATGTGCTTGGTTTTGCTGCGCTGGGGTTTGGTTTGTACGGCCTTTTTTCCGGGCAACTGGATTTTGGCTTTCAGTTTTCCGGTTGGATTTGGATCACCGCCCTGGCAGTTGTTGCTACCGTTATGGCCATTATATTGCTTTATGCCGCACTGACCCGGATCGAGGCCGGCCGTGCGGCCATCATCAGCACACTGGAACCGGTTTTGACGGTGATTATGTCGGCGCTGATTTTCCGCGAACGGCTCGGGCCGTGGCAGGTTACCGGCGGCCTGCTGGTACTGACGGCAATTATGGTTTTACATGTCAAACCGCCTGTGAAAGGTGAGGTGGAGCTGCATTGAGTTGTCAGGAGCGCCATCATTTTTATCTTTACTCCCCGGCCGGCGGGAAAGGTTTGAATGATTATTTTTTATCCCGTTTGCCCGGGGTGAAACCCGTTTCGCTTGAAGTTTTTGAAGAATACCGCAAACAGTTTGACGATTTGGGCGAACTCAACCCGGACTATCACGGTTTTAAAACGCTGGTGGAAAAGTATATTTTATTGCTTACCGGCCGGGATGACCAACCCTGTGGCTACTGCGTTTATGGAGCGGAAAAGGCCGGGCTGATCGGTATTGACATCATCCTGGTGAAAAAAGAGTTGAGAAGAAAGGGATATGGAAGAACCATACTTGGTTATCTGGAACAATCCTGCCCTCCGGGAACGGTATTCTACGTGGACCATGTAACCAGCGCCGGGCGGAAATTTTTTGTGAGCTGCGGCTTTGCCCGGGATGTGGATCTGTTCAAAGTGCTGAGCGCGCACAACCGGATTTGTGCCTGGACGGCGGCGCCGGTAAAGGCCGTACCGGCATGTGTTTGAACCGGTGTGGCGAAAGCGGCGCCGGATGCCAGTTTTCAATTGCTTCCGGTGATATATTCACCACCGGCGGTCAGGAAAGTGCAATGGCGGAATTAATATTTACCCGGCCGTTCACCTTGACTTTTGATATGCGATTTGCTAAAATAAGTTTTGCTGACGGGAAGAAAAACCCGGATGGCCGGGGAAAAGGGAAGCCACATCCCGGTGAATGACAGCTCCCGGAAGCATAATAGCAGAGGTATGGTGGATGTAGCTCAGTTGGTTAGAGCACCAGATTGTGGCTCTGGGGGTCGTGGGTTCGAGTCCCATCTTCCACCCCATACTGGGGCGTAGCCAAGCGGTAAGGCAGCGGGCTTTGGACCCGCCATTTCGTTGGTTCGAATCCAGCCGCCCCAGCCATTTTTTTTATTATTGAGGCAACTTTAATGAGCCATTAGCTCAGCTGGTAGAGCACCTGACTTTTAATCAGGGTGTCCGGGGTTCGAGTCCCCGATGGCTCACCATTTGCGGGCGTGGCGGAATGGCAGACGCGCCGGACTTAGGATCCGGTGGGTAAAACCGTGTGAGTTCGACTCTCACCGCCCGCACCATATATGCGTTGATATCAGCCTGCCTGGCTTGAACGGGCGGGCTTTTTTGGGGGAAAAATAAAACCGCCCTTTTAGAGGCGGCCTCTTCCGGCAGTTCCCACGCCTCGCCCGGCGGCCGCGTTTCCCCTGGGGGTCGTCTGCCGTCCGGCGAATGCCGGCGTGCCATCTGCCATAATTAATAATAGCACGGCTGCTGGCATAAAGCAAGTGTTTTTACTAAAATTTAACACGGAGCAGACTGGTTTTTCTACCGTACACCGGAGCAATTCCGGATTAGGCATATCCTTCCGGTGCAGGAAATATCTATTTATAAACTTGCCCGGGGGGGTGGACCGGCATGGAAACTTTTATCAACAAGCTGGTACTGATCTATTTTACTGCTTTGGGTGTCCTGCTCGGGGCTTCCCTGGTTGGTTCCCTTTCCGCCGTCCTGGTTCGGGAGCCTCCGGTGACAACCATGCTCAAACTGGCCCGGGACGTGAAGATTTGGGCCATTGCCGCCGCCATCGGAGGCACTTTTTCCACCTTTGAAATTCTGGAGGGCGGGCTGTTTCAGGGTGAAATGCGTTCGGTGATCAAGCAGTTGTTCTATATTGTCAGCGCCTTGGCCGGTGCCCAGTCGGCCCACTACCTGATCCTGGCCCTGTGCGGGGCGAAAGAATGAAGCTGCGCCTGCTTGCCGCCCTGCTGGTGGGTATGCTTGCCGGGGGCGCACTGATCAATGTTTTGCTGGGCGAACAGGTGGACCGGTTGACGCTGGAAAGCAGCGCCCTGCTGGATAAGCTGGCCAGCACGGAAAAGGAGTTACAGCAGGTCAAGGCCAGTCTGGCCAACCGTCAGATGCGATCGATTACGGCGGTGGAAGTGCATGTTACCCTGACGGCGGGGAAGGAGATCCCCGAACTGGACCAGGCCAAGGCGCGGCTGGTGGTGGAAAACAAGGTGCGTGACTGGCTGCATCCCCTGCTCGGGCAGGAGGTGGACCGCCTGGATCACCTCCTGATCCCGCGGGTGGTGGACAGGCGGATAATAAACGTGGATGGACGCCGCTACGCGCTGAAAGTAATCCTGGTGGTGGTGGCGGAAAGAACGGTGATTTACCTGGAGGCCGTGCCGCAAAAAACATCCGCCGCCCCCGGGAATGCGCCGGTGGAACAGGAGCTTTAGCCGGACCGGCGGTTTATTTTTGCGGACAGGCAGGATTTCATTTTTCCGGTCAAGAAAAAGCAGATAGTTTTTGTAGATCAAAATTTGCACATGGGGAGACTGGCGATGAAAACAATTGATCTGCGCAGTGATACGGTCACCCGGCCCGGCAGGGAGATGCGGGAGGCCATGGCCCGGGCCGAAGTGGGGGATGACGTCTATGGTGAGGATCCGACAGTAAACGGGCTGCAGGAAACGGCGGCGCAACTGGTGGGCAAGGAGGCGGCCCTTTTTGTCCCCAGCGGCACGGCGGGCAACCAGATCGCCCTGCTCGCCCACACGGAGCGGGGCAACGAAGTAATTCTGGATGAGGAAGCACATATTTATTATTACGAGGCGGGTTCGCCTGCCATGCTGGCCGGTGTGCAGCTCAGGCCGGCGGCCGGTTTGTTGACGGCGCAGGGACCGGAAGTCCTGCGCCGGGCATTGCGTCCGGCCAATATTCATTTTCCGGTCACCCGGCTGATCTGCCTGGAGAACACCTTCAACCGGGGCGGCGGTACAGTTATGCCGCCCGGTGTAATGGCCCGGTTTTATGCCATGGCGCAGGAACGGAACCTGGCCGTGCATTTGGACGGGGCGCGCATATTCAATGCCGCCGTGGCCACCGGCTGCGATGTGCGGGAATTCACCAGACATTGTGACAGCGTCATGTTCTGTCTTTCCAAGGGACTGGGAGCGCCGGTCGGTTCGCTGTTGGCCGGCAGCCGGGAATTCATTGAAAAAGCACGGCGCTACCGCAAGGCGCTGGGTGGCGGCATGCGTCAGGCCGGCATACTGGCGGCGGCCGGTCTGGTGGCCTTGCAGAACATTTCCCGTCTGGCTGAAGACCATCTCAACGCCCGCCGTCTGGCCGCCGGCCTGGCGGAATTACCCGGAGTGGAGATTGATTTGGACAAAGTGCAGACCAACATGGTGCAGGTTAAGTTCACGGGCCGGTGCACGGCCGGTGATTTTGTACGGCAGATGGCCGGGCGGGATGTTAAATGCAACGCTTCCGGTGCCGATACGGTCCGTCTGGTGACCCACCTGGACATTTCCAGCGATGATGTCGAACTGTGCATAGCAGCTGCAAAGAACGTTTTGGTGAAAGGCTGCTGCGGTTGAATGAGGGAATAACCACTTTGGCGGCCGTGCCGTCTTTTCAATGCCGCGTACCGGCCGGCATATTTATTGTTTGTGAGTTGTTGTCCCCCAAGGACATGACCATTGAGGGGGGGCGCAACCCGTGCCGACGGCTGGCCGAACAATGCGCAGCCGTCGTAAGCGTGCCGGCGGCGCATTGTTCGCTGGCAGATGCTGCGCTTCCTTCCCGGCCGGTATGCCGGGAAGGAAGCGCATTTTGGCCGTCGGTTTAAAAGCGGAACCGGTTTTTTACCCGGAGCGGGCCGCATTGCAGTTTGTGCGGCGCGTTTCATGCCGGGGCGGCGGAGCAAAGTTGCCTGCACCGCCATCTGCCGTGTTTTAGCGCAGTCCCCGGATATTCAACCGCCGCCACGGGCCCACCCCGGTCAGGCTGATGCTCGCCCCTTCAGGGGCGGTGGCGGCCTTTTTGGATAGATAGACCTTCAGCCCGCCGGTTTCAAAAAGATCAAAGTCTTCTTCATTGGACGGCTTGCCTGCGTACACGGCAGGCTCATATGAAGGACCGCCTCAGCCGCCGCACATTTCCATGACCAGAGTAATAGCGTCGGTCTGTTCCAGAATATAATCCCTTGCCTCGCTGGTGACCTGAATGTTGTTCATGAAAATACCTCCCCAGGGTCTTTTGTTTAATATACTATAAAAACTTATCGCTGTAAATATACCCGGCATAAAAACTTTTAAGACTTTTTCCGCCGGGTGCGCTTCATTAAAAACGGGTGTTTTAGACCAAAAGCAGCTGGTGCGATTTTAACCTGATTTTAAGGTATTATACAATAAAATTTAACCGGCCGCTGATAATATACAAAAGAGGTTTTTTCCTATAAAAGGAGAATAGAACAGTACCGGCCGTCCGGTGCCGGATAATGTTTTGCTTTGAGGTGGGGTAATGAAAGTCACTGTTGCCAGGTTGACCAAACCGGTGACCACCGCTTCCCGTTACCTGTCCGCGGTCCCTTTGCCGTTGCAGGTGCTGGGGGCCAGTGATACTCATGTTTTTTGCAATGAACAGGCCAGGATCATATTGTATAATGACGGTCACCGGCAGGCGGCGCGATTTTTTAGTGAGTTCAAAAGCGAGCTTGACCGGGGTGTTACCTGGGCCGATCGCGGATTGCGCAGCACCACTCATCACTACGATCCTGTACGGGGAACGGGTGTCTGGGCCTGGGCCAACGCTGCGGAGAAGTGCCGGCAGTACTTCAGCCGGTCGGTAAAACTATGGCAGCGCGGCAGGCGGCAGCGGGCCATATTCATGCTCGGCGCGGCGGCGCATTTGGTGCAGGATGTCTGCGTGCCGCATCATGCCTGCTGCAAACTTTTTGACGGCCATCTTGATTATGAAAAATGGGCTAAAAGCAACAAGCATTTTTACCGGGCGCGTTCCGGCGGGCTCTATTCCCTCGGCGGCCGCCCCGAAGACTGGGTGGTTGCCAACGCCCGGATGTCACGTGAATTTTACAACATGGTTTGCGCATCGGCCGGCGAGGAGGATTACCAGCGGGCTACCGCCGTACTGCTTCCCCGGGCGCAGCGATCCACAAGCGGGTTTTTGCTTCTGTTTTTCCAGCGGATCAAAGGGGAATTGTATCTGTATAAATCCTGAGCGTGCATGCGGCGTCCGTCACCCGGCCATAATAAGAAAAACAAGGGGTGACGGACATTGCAATTATCACCGGGGGAACGATCCATCCTTGCCTATTTCCCGTCCAGCAACAGTGCGGAACGGGCGATGGCGGAGCTCAAGGCGACCGGTTACGGCACCGTGTCCCTGGACCGGGTGTCCCGCTACGGGGTGGAAAATAATGCCGAATTCAACAACCCTGTTGCCGGCCGGGCCGAAACAGCCACCGGACTGGTCCTTTACTCGGCCGGGACGGACAGTATGGCCAACAATGAGGCCCGGGTTTTGCTGGCTGCCGATCCTTCCGTAAGCGGTTACGGGGATACCGGTTACGGGCTGGCCGGGGGACGGTCCTTTCTGGTCACCGTGCTCACCGGCGGGGAAAAGGTTTCACCGGCGGTAGAGATTTTGAAAAAACACGGTGGACTGGTTTAGCCGGTTTGCAATCACAACTCCGGCTTCGGCGGTCATCTCCGTTGACCGTGGTTCCTGACGCTCAAATTCATAATATGCGGGAGGGAACAGGGATGCCTGAAAAAAGCAAGGGAACGGATGCGCCCCGGAACTTTGAGCAGGCCGCCGCGCGGATCCGGGAAAAGATCGAAGCGCCGGTGCTTGCGGAGGGACAGGCGGCATTATGGCATTCCGGATATGTTGACGGCGCCGGCAAAGCCCTGGCCCTGCTCGAAAAAGCCGGCCAGGACAAAAATGCCGTGGTGCCGGGCATCGCCGGGCAAAGCGGGCGCTTCGGCAGCGACGGCACATAGATTTAACGGCCGCGGCATCCGTCAGCCGGTTGCCGGGTTGTGAATAGCCGGAAAAGGCCGGGCGGCCGGAATATTCCGGCCGCAGGCCACTTTTCACGTCGATGGCAGGTAATGGGGACCGGTTTTCTTTACCGGTCTTTTTTGTGCTTTCCTTTAGCGCTTGTGGCTGCAAAGCCCGTTCCTTTTTGTCCGCACAGCGGCTGCGCTTGTAATTTTAGATTTTATTGGTTACAATGGTAGGAGATCACCGCGGCGGAAACGGAGGGCTTTTTTTTGAAAAGAGTGGTGAGCGTCAGTCTTGGTTCTTCCCGCCGGGATCACCGGGTGGAAGTGGAATTGCTGGGTGAAAAATTCGAAATCAGCCGCCGGGGTACGGACGGCGATTTCGATAAAGCATTGGCGTTGTTGAAGGAACTGGACGGCCGGGTGGACGCCATCGGTCTGGGCGGGATTGATGTTTTCCTGTATGCGGGCAAGAAGCGCTATGCGGTGGAGGACGGCTTGAAACTGATGGCGGCGGTAAAAAAGACCCCGGTGGTGGACGGCAGCGGTTTGAAAAACACCCTGGAGCGGGAAACCGTTTATTACCTGCGGGAACATACGGACCTGCTGCCGCCGGGGGTGAAAGTGCTCATGGTCAGCGCCGTGGATCGCTTCGGCATGGCCGAAGCGCTCAATGAGCTGGGCTGCGAGGTTACTTTCGGCGACTTGATTTTTTCCGCCGGCATTCCATATCCGATCCGGACAATCGGGGAACTGGAGGAAATCGCGGCCAGGATCCTGCCCGAAATGGTAAAATTGCCTTTTCATATGCTTTACCCCACCGGTAAAAAGCAGGACAGCCAGGATGAAGAAAAGGTGCAAAAGTACGGCCATTATTATCAGGAGGCGCGGGTAATCGCCGGGGATTATCATCTGGTGCGCCGTTACATGCCCGGTTTGACCGGGCAAACCATCGTCACCAACACCACCACCGCCGCCGATGTGGATTTTCTCCGGGAAAAAGGGGCCGGTTGCCTGGTGACCACCACGCCGGAATTCCAGGGCCGCTCCTTCGGCACCAATGTCATGGAAGGGGTGATGGTGGCTTTGTTGCACAAGCCCTGGGCGGAAATCACCCCGGGAGAATATCTGGATCTGCTAAAACGGTTGAATTTCAAGCCGCGTATACTGCCTCTGGCCTGAGTATTATTATACCAGGTCTGGTTTGATTTGCAGCACGCCGGCGGAAAACCGCCCGGTGCCGGACGTCCGGGAAAATGACGGAAACCGGCCGTCCGGGCTGCACCGGTAAACGGCGTTGCCTGCAAACCGCAATGTGCCGTATTTATGAAGTGGGGGGTAGCAGCTTTGGCCAGTCACGCCGAGATCACAGCAAGCCTGCGTGCTTTTCAATCCGGATACAGCAAAAATAAACGCTTGAAAATCATGAACCGCGATTGGGACCGGGTGGTGCTGGTAAAGGCCGAGGATATAGAATCCGAGCATACTTTAATATTAAAAGACGGTGAACTCTCTCTTATGGAAGGGAACAACGGGCGGGCCGATCTGATCGTCGCCGCGGACAGTGAAACCCTGGCCGATATGTTTTACGGCGATATTACACCTACCGAGCCTTATATGAACGGTACGCTGAAGATTACCGGTTCGGAAGACGATATCGTGCGTCTTGATTTTATTTCACTGATGATCTGGGGTGAGTAAGTGAAACTGAAGCGCGTGCTCACCCTGCGTACCATTGTATCGACCAGCGCCGGCCTGACCCTGGCCAGTTCCTCCTTTATCGCCGCCGTGCAGGTGGCCGGTTTTTTAGCCGGTGACAGCGCCTGGATCGCCATTCTTATTGGCGGACTTTTATGTCTGGCCGGAGCGGCCTGTTTTTCGGAACTCAACGGCCGGCTGCCGTCCGCCGCCGGTATCCGCCTTTATTTCTCCCGCGCCTTCAATGACCGCTTGGCGCTGGTCGTTTCCCTGCTTTACATGGCTGTAATTATGGGAGTGGTCGGCGCGGAAAGCTACGTGCTGGGCAATGTGCTGACCATGGCCGTGCCGGCCGTTTCCCCGCTGGTATGGATAGTGATCATGCTGGTGGCGGCCACGCTGCTCAACCTGCGCGGGATCAAGATTGCCGGTGCTTTTCAGGATATCATCACCTATGGGTTGATAGTCTCGTTACTGGTCCTGTCTTTCCTCGCCCTGAACCGGGTTGGCTTTCATCTGACCACACCGCTTTCCCCGGGCGGCGCCGGCAATCTGATCAGCGCCGTGGCGGTGGGCGTGTTTCTTTACGTCGGGTTTGAGTGGGTCACCCCCCTGGCCGAGGAGGTAACGGACAGCCGTCTTATTTCCCGGGGGATGCTGCTGGCCGTGGGTATACTGAGCGTCGTCTACGCCCTGTTCACCGTGGCCATGACGGCAACCGCCCCCCGTACGGAGTTGCTGGCCTCCCCGGCGCCGCAGATGGTTTTTGCCCGCCACCTGCTGGGCGAACCGGGCGTGATCTGGATGGTGGCCGTCAGTCTGGCCGCTTCGGCAACCACCTTCAATGCCGGACTGATCAGCGTATCCCGTTTTGTCTACGCCTCGGCGCGGGAACATGTGCTGCCCCCGGTTTTCAGCCGGGTGAGCACAATCTTTTTCACCCCCTGGGTGGCCATTGCCGGTGTCTTTGCCGTTGGCCTGTCTGTTTCCCTGGCGGTTGTTTTAACCCGTCATTACCTGGTGCTGGTCAACCTGGCGGCGGCCATGGAATCTATTGTTTACGCGCTGGCCGGGCTGGCGGTGCTCAGATTGCGCAAAAAAAACCCCGCCGCCCATTCTCCTTACCGGGTCCGGGGCGGCATGTTCATTCCCGTCATGACGGCGCTGGTTTTTGCCGGACTGGCGGTGGCGGTGGCTTTGACCAACATTTGGGTGGGTGGATACTTGCTGGCCGGAGTGCTGCTCAGTTGGTGGTACGTAAGTTATGTGGTGCCGCGGATCAAGCAGAAATACCAGGTTCGCCGTCCGGCCCGCCGCCGGCGGCCGGCGGCCGAACCGTCCGATCCGGCCGGATGTGAAAAAACCTGATGCCTGCCTCGGCAACCCCGGGTTCAACGTGTTCCCGGGGTTTTTTATTGCAGTCCCAGCGCCCGGTAGGCCGGTCCGTCGATCACATTGTCCCGGCTGAGGCCGTGGCGCGCGCGCAGCCGGTAGACGCTTTCCTCCATATCCATGCGCCAGGTGCCGTCTATCTTGCCGCTGTACAGCCCGAGGCGGTTCAGGGCGCGCTGCACCTCCATTACGTCGCTGCCGCAGAAATCGCGGCGTAATTCCCGGAAGGGCGGATCCCGGTGCATAAAGTTGTTGCCGATGATAATTACCGGAGCGTTTACCGGTATCAACGGGTATAACTGTTCCACGTCACTGTTGTGCATGCGGATGCAGCCGTGGCTGGCGTAGCCGCCGATTGCCCACGGCTTGTTGGTGCCGTGGATGCCGTAAAGTCCCCAGGGTACGTTCAGGCCCAGCCAGCGGCTGCCGAAGCCGGTGCCCCAGTGCATGGCCTTGCGCTGTACCCGGTAGTTGCCCAGCGGGGTGGGGGTTTCCGGTTTGCCCACGGCCACCGGATACTGCCGGTATGGTTCTCCGTTGTTCAATACTGTGAGCACACACCGGGTGGTGTCGATGATGATGCTTGTTTCCCCACGTACATCATCAACTGTTTCCTGCTGCGGGGTTATTTTCAACACCGGTTCGGGCGGGCAACCGCACGGATAGAAGGCCGGTGCGCAATGGGCCGCCGTTCCCGGCACCAGCCAGACCGGTAAAAGGATGAACAGGATGAAAATCAGCTTTTTCATGCCGTCACTTCCGTCTTCCAGACTGATTTTAGTTATGCCGGCCGGATTGGTTTTTATACGCGCCGTCCAGGCAATTCGACCGGGGGTAAAACACTGAGATTTTCCCAGCCGGGACCAATTCAGGGAAACGGCTCTTTTTTTGATAATTCGATGGCAGGATTTCCAGCCCCGGTGTTGAAACATGTAGAAGGCAGTCAAGCCAACGGGAATAAAAATAGATCAGGAGATGAGATTAATGAAACTGGAGCAGGTCAAGGCCATACTTTGCCGTCAGTCAGTGGTCTGCCTGACCGCCGGTTTTCTTTGTCTGGCCGGCCCGTCCCTGGCCTCGGCCGGTTTATCGACCCAGGCATCGTTTGTGGTCGGTCAGAGCAGTTACACAGCCGCCGGTCAGACGAAAACCATGGATGCAGTCACCTTTGAAGAACAGAACCGTACCTTTGTGCCGCTGCGTTATCTGGCCCTGGCCCTGGGTGTACCGGACAAGAATATCGGTTGGAACAACGCCGCCAATACAGCCACACTGAGCATGAGCGGCACTGTCATCAAGTTGACGGTAGGCAGTAAAACCATGCAGGTGAACAATCAAACCGTACCGATGGATGTTGCCCCGGTGGTCAAAAAAGGTCGCACTTACCTGCCGGCGCGCTATGTGGCCGAAGCGTTCGGTTACCGGGTGGGCTGGAGCGAATCTACCCGTACGGTTTCCATATTGCCGCCGGCTGTCTCACCCGCTTCCGGCCAGGTGGTGGTGAAGGGGAACGATGTCAATGTGCGCAGCGGGCCGGGAACGGGGCACAGTGTGATTACGCAGGTTAACCAGGGCGACCGGTTGGCGGTGCTGGGCAAGTCCAGCGACTGGTACCAGGTTCAGTTACCCGGTGGTAAAACAGGCTGGATTGTGTCCTGGTTGGTTACGGATGCGCCGCTGCCGCCTGACGGCGGCGGTCAAACCACGCCCGGCCAGGGGACGGATCCCTCCCGGGGCGGGGGGCATCTCGATCCGGGTAGCGGGAACGGTCAGTCTGGGGATGGTACTGGTAGCGGCAGCGGCCAGACCGGCGGGCAATCCGGGACGGGGTCCGGAGACAACGGTCAGGGCGGCCAACCCGGTAGCAACGGTCAACCACCTGCCGGCAACGGCCAACCGCCCGCCGGTGGCGGACAACAATCCGGCGGCAGCGGCACGGTCACGCCGGCGGCCAATGCCATCACCTGCCTGCAGGCCGGTCAGCAGGGCGATACGACCACGGTGACCGTTTCCGCCGGCGCGGCCATGAGTTACCATGCCTTCCGTCTGACGGCGCCGGACCGGCTGGTGGTTGACTTGACCGGTGTGCAGCCGGGAAGCCAGCCCCCGGCCCTGGCTGTCAATTCGGCCACGGTTCAGGATGTGCGGGTGGGCTATTACAGCAAGAACCCCGATGTCACCCGGCTGGTCTTTGATTTGAACCAGTATGCCGGCTACCAGGTTACTCCTTCCGCCGATCAAAAGACACTCACCATACAGGTCACGGTGCCCCAGTTGAGTGCTGTTTTGCGCGGCGTGGCCATTGCCGTGGATGCCGGGCACGGTGGATCCGATTCCGGCGCCGTCGGGCCAAGCGGACTTTATGAAAAGGATGTTACTCTGGCGGTGGCCAAAAAGGTGGATGATTTACTGCAGCAACAGGGCGCCCGGGTGATCATGACGCGCAGCGACGATACCTACGTCGGGCTCGGCGAGCGTACGGACATCGCCAATCAGGCCGGCGCCGACCTTTTTGTCAGCATCCACATGAACTCCTTGGACAACAACACTACTTACGACGGTACGGCCACCTATTATATAAGCCAGGCCGGCGTGAACGACGCCGTGTACTACGGCCTGGCCAGTCAGCAGGCGGAGGAGGAGCGGCTGCAGGAGAGCAGCCAACTGGCCTCCTGCATCCAGTCGGAACTGGTCAAGTCCATGGGACTGAAAAATGACGGCACCCGTCAGGCCAATTTTGCCGTGTTGCGCACCTCGCTGATGCCGGCGGTGCTTTGCGAGGTGGCATTCATCTCCAATGCCCAGGAGGATAAACAGATGACCACGGACACTTTTGTGGAAAACGCGGCCCAGGGGATCGTGCGTGGTTTGTCCGATTACCTGGCCCTGCGCGCCACCGGCAGGTGAAATTGATTTTTAACCGGGACCAGGAAAACAGGCCTGAAAAGGGCCTGTTTTTTGTGGTAAAATAACCTGGAACCCCGGGCCGGTGCATAAGATGGCGCGGCAGGCATAATAATAAGCAGATCTTCCGGCTCCAAAAACAGATACATGGAATCAAGGGGGTTAATAAGTAAAATTGAGCGATCCCAGACCGGTTGGTTTATTTGACTCGGGAGTGGGCGGGCTGACTGTTTCACGGGAAGTGTTCCGCCTGATGCCGGCGGAATCCACGATCTACTTTGCGGATAACATTCATGTGCCTTACGGGCCGCGCCGGGCGGAAGAACTGGTGGAGTTTGCCGGTGAAATTGTCTCCTTTTTAATTTCCCGGCACGTGAAGTATATCATCTTCGCTTGTAATACGAACTCCTCCGTTTCGCTGCACGTGATGCGCGAGCGTTTCAGCGGCGTGCCCATGATCGGCCTGGTGGAACCGGGAGCGCAAGAAGCGCTGCGGGTCAGCGCCAGCAAGCGCATCGGCCTGATTGCCACCGAGGCCACGGTGAAGAGCGGCGCCTACCAGCGTGCGATTATGGCTTTGGACCCCGCGGCGTCCGTCTTCAGCCTGTTTGCGCCCCGGCTGGTGCCTCTGGTGGAGGCGGGCCGCGCCGGTACGGCGGAATCCCTGGCGGCGGTAAAAGAATATGTGGAGCCCTTGCGGGCCGAAAAAATCGATACGTTAATCCTCGGCTGCACCCACTATCCTTTTTTAAATACCGAATTTCACCGGGCGTTGCCCGGTGTGACGCTGATCGACCCGGCCACGGTGACCGTGCAGGCCGCCCGGGAAGAAATGATCCGGTTGGGCCTATCCAGCGCCAGCCGGGGGGAACCCCCGCATCAATATTTCGCCAGCGGCGATCCCCGTGCTTTGCAGGAGGCGGCGGGACGGTTTCTGGGCCGGGAAATTCCGCCGGTGCGGCAGGTAAGATTGGACTGAACGCGTAGAATAATATATTATTGCAGTAAAGCAGGTGACTGCTGTGAAAACTCCTTCCGGCCCGCCCCGGGTGGGCATCACCACCACCGTGCCGGTGGAGGTGCTTTACGCCGCCGGCTGCGTGCCGGTGGATCTGAACAATGTTTTTATCACCTCCTCCAACCCGCAGGGGCTGGTGGAGGAAGCCGAACTGGCCGGCTACCCCCGCAATGTCTGCGCCTGGATCAAGGGGCTGTACAGCACGGTGCGCCGGGATCAAAGCATGCGCACCATTATCGCCGTCACCCAGGGGGACTGCAGCAATACCCACGCGCTGATGGAAACGCTGGAACTGGCCGGGGTGGAAGTGATTCCCTTCGCCTATCCCTTCGACCGCGACCGGGATTTGCTGGCCCTGCAAATAGAAAAGCTGATCTCCCGCTTCGGCGTGGACATGGCGGCCGTGAACCGGGCCAAGGAACGGCTGGACCGGGTGCGGCGCAAAGTGTGGCGCATCGACGAGCTGACCTGGCGGGAAGGACTGGCCGGCGGCCGGGACAACCATCTTTTTCAAGTCAATTGCAGTGATTTCAAAGGAGATCCGGATGCCTTTGAAGAAGAAATAGACCGGTTTTTGGACGGCCTGGCCGGCCGGGAACCGCAGCGGGAAGAAATCCGTTTGGGTTACATCGGCGTGCCGCCGATTGTGGACGACCTCTATGACTACTTGGAAGAACGGGGCGCCCGGGTGGTGTTCAACGAAACCCAGCGCCAGTTCACTCTGCCTTTTGACACGGCGGATGTGGTGGAGAGTTACCGGCTTTATTCCTATCCCTACGGCATCTTTTACCGTCTGGAGGATATAATCCGGGAAGTGGGGAAACGCCGCCTGGACGGTATCATTCATTACGCCCAGAGTTTTTGTTTCCGTCAGATTGAGGATTTGATTGTGCGCGAGCGGATCAAACTGCCCATTCTCACCCTGGAAGGGGACAACCCCGGCCGCCTGGACGCCCGCACGCGCATGCGTTTGGATTCTTTTGTGGAAATGCTGAAATAACCGGGAGTGAATTGCTTGTATTGCGGCATCGATCTGGGCAGCCGGAGTGTAAAAGTGGTTTTGATGACGCCGGCGGGCGGCCGGGAGTTTTATAAATTCGACACCATCAGCTTTTACCGGGAGCACGGACGGCTGGAGGAAGGGCAACTGGCGGTGGACCTGTCATCCCTGCTGCCCGGGCACGGGCGGTTTGAGGCCGTGGTCAGCACCGGCTACGGGCGGCAGACGGTGGCCCTGAAAGGCGCGCGCGCCATTCCGGAAATCAAAGCGCATGTATTGGGCGCCGTCTTTGCAACAGGCCGCGAAGACTTCACCCTGCTCGACCTGGGCGGCCAGGACAGCAAGGTGGCCCTGGTGCGGGGCGGCCGGTTGATCGATTTTCAAACCAACGACAAATGCGCCGCCAGCACCGGGCGCTACCTGGAAAACATGGCCGCCGTGCTGAACATCGATCTGGCGGAATTGAGCCGGCATTACCGTGATCCGGTGGAACTCACCGCCACCTGCGCCATTTTTGGTGAAACGGAATTGATCGGCCGGGTGGTGGAAGGTTATCCGCTGCCGGCGCTGGCCGCCGGGGTGAATTACACCATTTTCAAACGCATCCGGCCCATGCTGACCCGCCTGGCCAGCGACACGCTGGTCTTCACCGGGGGGGTGGCCCAAAACGGGGCGCTGCGGCAAATTTTGAGCAGCGAAATGGGGGTTGAAGTGGTGGTGCCGGAACGGCCCCAGTTTACCGGGGCCACCGGCTGCTGCCTGGAGGCCCGGAACCGGACCGGCGTCCGCCGGTAGGGTTGTTTTCCAGGCGGTTCATCATGGCCGGTATGAGGTTGTGTTTGCTTGTACCGGCCGCCTTAAATTAATTGCTTTTGACCGGTTTTAAATTTATGGCGTTGCGTGGTCCGGACACGATAAAGGCATGAAGCATAGCTTTAAAACCAATCAGATGCCGGTTGTTCCGGTGGTAACGGCGAACCGTTTAATGCCCGGTCGCTGAGGGAGGAGTTTCCAGGCGGGAATAGTATTCTATAAAGAAAGGAACGGTTGTTCATGCGCATAACCGTACTGGGTTGCTGGGCGCCCTATCCCCGGGCCGGGGGGGCCTGTTCGGGCTACCTGCTGCAGGATGCCGGGGGCAACATATTGCTGGATGCCGGCCACGGTGTTTTCAGCCGGCTGCAGCAGTTTATCCACCATAACGACTTGCGGGCGGCGGTGATCAGCCACTGGCACCCGGATCACGCCGCCGATCTGGAATGCCTGCGCCATGCCGCCGCGGCCGCGTTCAAACAGGGAACACGCCACCGTAAGGTGCAGCTTTTCATCCCGGCGGAGCCGGCGCCCGATTTTGCGCGTTTTTCCCGGTTTACCGATGTATTTGACATCGTTTCGATCGAAAGCCTGCCTGTGGAAGAAGTGCCGCCGGGTGTGCGTGTGCATGCGGGTTCGGTGGGGCCGGTGCGCCTGTTTTTTTTGCCGGCCAGGCATTCGTTGCCGGCTTACTCCCTGGGCGTGGAAGGATCCGGCTATCTGGTATATTCCGGGGATACCGCGCCGTCGGAGGAACTGACCGCCCTGGCCGAAGAGGCGGGCATTTTTCTCTGTGAGGCCAGCGGGTTCGACCGGGACGCGGAGCATATCGGACACATGCACCTGACCGCCCGCCAGGCCGGGGAAACGGCCCGCCGGGCCGGAGTGAAGGAACTGATCATCACCCACTTCTTTCCCGAATATGATCTGGCCGAACTGCAGGCGCAGGCCGCGGCCGGTTACGGCAGGCCGGTGGAACTGGCCACCGAGGGGGATACATATTTTCTCTATTGAACCGGGGGACTGCGTTGCATGAACGTTTCCATTATCCATGAATATTTGATGCACGCCGTTTATTTCGCCCCCCGGGGCAAGAGGCGGCTGTTGTCCCTGGGCGGCAGCCTTTCCCACCGCTACTTGAGCCCGGAGGACCGCCTGGTGGGACTGGTGGGCGACGCCGGGGCGGGAAAATCCCTGCTCATCCGGGGCATGTTTCCCGGCCTGGAGCTGACCAATGACGACGACGGCATCAACGTGCGCCCGCTTCCCCTGCTGGAAGACGCCGGCCGGGGACATTTCCGCTGCCGCACTTACCATCTGGATGTCCGTTTTGAGTCCGCTTTTACACCGCTCTGGGAAATTGCCGCGGCGGTGAAGAGCGCGATCAAAAAAGACCACCGGGTGGTGGTGGAGCATTTCGACCTGCTTTATCCCCAGCTGAAAATCAATGCCGAAATATTAATCGGCATCGGCGAGGAAGTGATCGTTACCCGTCCGGACCTGTTCGGCCCCGAGCCGCAGGAGTTGGTGGAGATCGTCTTTGAGTCGTTGATCTACCGGCGCATGGCGCACAGCGCGGAGGATATCACGGCACGGGTGATGAAGCGGATGGGTTGCCCGGAACCAGTAGCGCACAGTGACATCAAGCACGGCTTTATACTGGAGTTCGACCGGAAACCGGAGGTCGATCTGGATGAACTGGAACGGCGCGTGCAGCAGGCCATTGCCGCGGACAGGCCGATCCATTATCATGATGACGACCATATCAAGGTCGGGGACGAGGTATACTATTGTACGGGACCGCGCCTGCATGTGCGCCGGACCGGGGAGATTGAAAACTTCCGTCTGGTCAAGGATTTGCGCCGGGATCAGATGCAGGAGCTTTATGCCCTGGCCGGGCTGATTGGGCCGCAGGAACAGGAAGAGGAAAAAGCGGCCTGTCCGAACCGTTTCCGGCTCATTGAAGGGGCGCGGCGGCGTTCGCGCCGGCTGACTAAAAAAGAGGTGCAGGAATAATGGAAAGAGTGGACGGCAGGCGGCCGGATCAGATCCGCCCGGTGAGCATCATCAGGCACTATAACAAGTACGCTGAGGGCTCGGTGTTGATTGAAATGGGTGATACGCGGGTAATCTGCACCGCCACCGTGGAAAACCGGGTGCCCCCTTTCCGCAAGGATACGGGAGCCGGTTGGGTGACCGCCGAATACGCCATGCTGCCCCGGGCCACCGGAGTGCGCACGCCACGTGAAGCGGCCCGCGGGCGGCAGGGTGGGCGGACCATGGAAATCCAGCGGCTGATCGGCCGGTCTTTGCGTTCGGTGGTTGATCTGCCGGCACTGGGCGAGCGCACGGTGACGCTGGATTGCGATGTCATTCAAGCCGACGGGGGCACCCGGACGGCTTCCATTACCGGCGCGTTCGTCGCCCTGGTGGATGCCCTGGACAACCTGCTCCGGGAAGGGCAGTTATCCGCCATGCCCGTACACAATTTTCTGGCCGCCGTCAGCGTGGGCCGGGTAAACGGGCTGCTGGCCCTGGACCTGTGCTTTGCCGAGGATTCGGCGGCCGGGGTGGATATGAACGTGGTCATGACCGGCGACGCCCGTCTGGTGGAAGTACAGGGTACGGGTGAGGAAGCAACCTTCACCCGGGCGGAAATGAACGAGATGCTCGACCTGGCGGCGGCCGGCATCAGCCGGCTGGTGGACTGTCAGCGGCAGGCGCTCGGGGAAACGGCCGCCCGGATCACTCCGGTTGACCCTTTGGCCTGACGGGTGCCCAGCTAGGCATGATTTTAATCCGGGGAGAGGTGTCATTTTTGCAACTGGTGCTGGCTACGCGCAACGAAGGCAAAATCAGGGAGCTGACCGCCCTGATCGCCCCGCTGGGGTTTACCATCAGCTCTCTGGCCGACTATCCGCAAATTCCCGAAGTGGTGGAAGACGGGGCCACCTTTGAGGAAAACGCGGTGAAAAAGGCCCGGGCGGTGGCTGCGGCCGCCGGCTGTCCGGCCCTGGCCGACGACTCCGGGCTGGAGGTGGATTACCTGGGCGGCGCCCCGGGTGTCTATTCCGCCCGTTTCGCCGGCCGGGGACATGACGACCGGGCGAATAATGAAAAACTGCTGCAAATGCTGCGGGGGGTGCCGGCGGAAAAACGCACCGCCCGCTTCCGCTGTGTGGTGGCCGTGGCCACCCCCGGCGGCCTGGTTTATACCACCGAGGGGGTTTGTGCCGGGATGATTGGCGAAGAGCCCCGGGGAAAAGGCGGATTTGGCTACGACCCGCTTTTTTATATACCCGAATACGGTAAAACCTTTGCCGAACTGGACCCGTTTATAAAAAACCAGATCAGCCATCGCGGGCGGGCGCTGACCGGCACCTGGAACATCCTGGCGGAATTGAAGAAAGAAAAGTCATGAAAACCGCGTCAGGTGCTGGTATGTAAGCACTGTCCCGTCATGGGATACAGGCATGTTGACTGCGGTGAGCGAACTGGCTACCTGATTGCCGGGCGGAGGTTTTATTGATGCGCATCGGAGTATTGAGCGACACTCACGGCGCACTGGACCGGGCTGAAAAAGCGCTGCGCCGGATGGGTGAGATTGACATGCTTTTGCACGCCGGAGACCATTACCGGGATGCCGGGCAGTTGGCCCGGCTGTTGGCCGTGCCCGTGCATGCGGTGACCGGAAACTGCGACTACCGCGCCGGCGGCCCGGAAGAATTGCTGCTTGATGTGGGTGGTGTAACCATCTGGCTTACCCACGGCCACCTCTACGAGGTGCATTTTTCCGGGCAAAAGCTGCTCCACCGGGCACGGGAACAAAATGCCCGGGTGGTGGTATATGGACACACTCACGTGCCTTTTAACCGGGAGTGCGACGGAGTGCTGCTGTTCAATCCGGGAAGCATTTACCACCCCCGGGGCGGCAGCGGCCCCGGCTACGGCCTGCTGGACATCGAAGCCGGCCGGGTCAAGGCGGAATTGTGCGAGCTCTAGCGGATTTGCGAAATTCTCTTTGACTATTGGAGCATTTTTCGCTATAATATTGTTGCTGTGGATAATTCCATCGGTTGATATCCAGCGGGTGTAGCTCAATGGTAGAGCACCGGCCTTCCAAGCCGGGTACGTGGGTTCGATTCCCATCACCCGCTCCAAGTATCTCCCAGTAGCTCAGCTGGACAGAGCAACGGACTTCTAATCCGTGGGCCGGGGGTTCGAATCCCTCCTGGGAGGCCAGAGAAAGCCAAGCCCCGCAAGGATTTGCGGGGTTTTCACTTTATAGCGAATTATGCAGAAAGGCCACTTTGGGAGCAATTTGGGAGCAAACGGGGAGCAGGGGCACCAATGAGCACCAAAGAAAGGGGCGGCCGATTAAGCCTGCCCCTTTCTCTTTTTGCCTGCGGTAAGGATTTCATCCATTGTGTCGGCCGCCTGCCTGTCTACACTTTGCAGCGCGTGAGCGTATATGTCCGCTGTGGTGCCGGTGGTCGCATGCCCCAACCGGGCACTGACGCTTTTAAGCGGTATTCCCTTGGCGAGCAGCAGCGAGGCCGAAGTATGCCGCAGGGCGTGGAACTTAATATGCGGCAAGTTGTGCCGGACCAGGAATTTTGAAAACCATTTCCCAACCGTGTAAGTATACATCGGCCGGCCGTCCCATGTGGCAAATACCCTGTCCGTTCCCTGCCACAAATCCCCAGCCCTCAGCCGCTCTTCCGCCTGGTGCGCTTTGTGCTGCTTCAGCAACTCCATGACAGAGGCCGGGAGGGCAATAAGCCGCTCGGAAGTTTCATTTTTGGTGCCCTTCGTGAAGGTGCCCATTCCCGGCAGGGATTGACTGGCCCGTAAAACCTCAATGGTGCCATTCCCAAAATCAACATCCCGCCACGTAAGGCCCATTAACTCCCCTTCGCGTATTCCGCTAGCAACGGTCAGGACAACTGCCGCTTTGTATTTGAGCGGCTCATCATCCAGGGCGGCCAGCATGGCCGCTGTCTGCTCCCGGTCGTAACAGTCCGCCTGCCGCCGCTTAACCTTCGGCGGCTTGACCCGGGCGGCTGGACTGTGCGGGATAACCCCCCATTCAACGGCATCGTTAAGTATTGACGATAGCAACCGGTGGTGGTGGTGGATGGTGCTGCCGGAGAGTTTGCCCATCTTGCCGTCAAGCCGGAGGCCGTCCTCTGCCAGGTTCCGGTAAAACTCTATCAGGTGTATCGGTTTGATGTCCTCAGTCTTCAAATGGCCCATGGCGGGAAAGATGCGCGATACCAGCAATTCCCGATACCGGTGGACGGTTTTGGGGGCTAATTCTGGTTCGGCATAGTCCCGGAGCCAGCGTTCCGCAAACTGCTTGAATGTGAGCTTTGACGGCTCCACGTACTGCCCTTTGAGCACTTCGGCGCTGAACAGATCCAGGAGCTTTTCCGCCTCCCGCTTCGACGGCGCTTCCACGCCCTTACGGAAGGTTTTGCGGTGCCCGTCCGGACCGGTCCCGCCGGGCACGTTAAGCCGCCATTTGTTTTCTCCCCGCTTTTCAACCCAGCCGGCCATTAATCAAACCTCCTTTGATTTTTTGTTTTTCGCGCTTCCCGGCGGGCGGCCGCGCTTCTTTGGCGGTTTCCCGGCCGCCTGTGCCCTCCGCCACTCCCGCCGCCGGGCGGCGGAACCGCAGTGGGTGCAGAACCGGCCCCATGGCCTTCCCGGGATAAATACGTTCCCGCAGCCTGTGCAAAAGCGCGGGGCGTTACTGCTTACCGTCAGGCTTATAATAAACTCCTTCCAGATTTCGGCCAATAGGCACGGCGTTCCGTACTCCAATGTGGCTGTTTTATCATCGAAAGCGACCGAGACGCGCCTTAATATCCCGGTAAAGAATGACCCCCAGAATGGGAGCTTTAGGGCAATGGTTTCATCGTTGATGCCATAGTGGGAATACCAGGCATCCTCCTCGGGAAAGAGCGCATAAAATTCTTCGGAACAGCGGCGTATTTCCTCGAGCAATGGCCCGGTAGTCCCCTTTCGCGCTTCCAGGCATAGGCCATAAAAACCCGCCGCGACACGTAACTTCCGCGCTTCGAGTCGGACCATTTCAGGGGTTTCCTCAATGTGCAGGGGTACATTCACGTCCGGCGGGGCGCTATTCGCCCAACGAAAGAACAGCCATTTTGTTTGCTCCCCGGCCTTCCGCGGCTTCCACGGTTCGAGCGGCGCAAAGCCCCGATAGTACCAGGAACCGCCGGGCGCGTCAGGACACAGACCAAGCAGGCCGTGAGCGGCGACCCATTCCTTAATTCGGACATCGCCCGCATTGTGCAGCCGCGCAAATTCTTGCCACATGAAAACCGCTCCCCCATTAAAAATTAATTATGGAACGCAAATGGTTCTTTATTCGTATCGCTGTTTGCTATATTATAGAGACATGGAACTTAAAAATCAAGGGGGTACGGAAAATGTTTCGCTTGACCGTCGAACGGGAGCGGCGCGGCTGGAGTAAAACGCGCCTGGCGATTCTCATGGAAATTCATCCCGCCACGCTGGGGAAGGTGGAGCGCGGTCAACTGCCAGCCTTTCCGAGTTACTGCCAGAAGCTGGAAGAAATCTTCGGCATCCCGGCGGACAAGCTGTTTGAGGAGGTGGAGGACAAATGCGCGAAACAATAACCGCCCCGGAGGTGGCGAGCATGCTTGGCCTGTCCGAATGGTCGGTCTACGACCTGGCCCGGCGGCACGAAATCCCACATGTTCGAATCGGCCGGCGAGTGCTTTTCCGGCGGAGCAGCTTGATGGCCTGGCTGGAAAGCCGCGAGGCTGCCAGTGTGGCGGCAGATTTGAAGCCGGCGGGAAAAATCCGGCGGTTGAGATGAAGGCATGGTGCCGATGTTGGCCTTGGGCCGTTTCCGGCACTTAAAAAGGGAGGTATGCGCCCCGTGGCGCGGAACCGAAGGGTTTCCCGGGAGAAGAAGCGGCGTGATGCACAACTGGACAGGAAAAACGCATACGGCGTAACAGACCTGACGCCGTATAACGCGCAGAGGGTGCGCGACAAGAGTAAGTGCATAGCTTGCCGATAAGACCGCCACATTTGGGGCGGTTTTCTTATGCGCAAAAACAAAACCCGGCGCTGGCCGGGAGAAAGTGGGGGTAAATCTCTTGTGACCATAATAGCACAAAACGAAGATAAAGTCAACTTTATACACTTCGTGGCAAGGAGTGAGCTGTAGGTGCAATTGAGCGAATTTTTGTCCCGCCTTGAGGGCGTTAAGAGATCGGGCAATAATTATACGGCCCTATGCCCGGCCCATGGTGACCGGCAGAATAGTCTTTCGGTGACGGAAAAAGACGGAAAAATCCTTCTGAAGTGCTTTGCCGGCTGTAGTGTGACTGACATTGTTTCAAAACTGGGGTTACAGATGAAGGACCTTTTCCTGTCGCCTGGCCCGGTAAACTGCCCTACTCCTGCGAATGGCGGCGGCATAACCGTTGAAGCCCTGGCGGCGGATAAAGGGCTGCCGGTAGGCTTTTTGGGAAAGTTGGGAGTGGCCCAGACCGGTCGGGTAGTGAAGATCCCGTACCTGCTCGAGGACGGCACACCGGCCCCACGCCAGAGGCTGCGGACAGCCTTAAAGGCGAAAGACGGTTCCCGCTGGGCGAAGGGCGAGGGTGCCCCTGTGCCTTACGGCTTATGGCGGCTGTCAGACGCCCGGGATGCCGGTTTTGTTGTGCTCGTGGAAGGCGAATCGGACGCCTGGACATTGTGGCACCATGGCCTTCCGGCCCTGGGACTGCCCGGCGCGGATATGGCCTCGAAGCTGAGAGCGGCGCATTTCCGCGACATTGGGCGAGTGTATGTTTGGCGTGAACCGGACCGGGGCGGAGACACCTTCGTGGATGGCGTGGTCAAACAGTTTTCCGGCTGGAGGAGCTGGCAGGGCGAGCTGCGCGAAATCAGTCTGCCCGGGGCAAAAGACCCGAACGAGCTGCACCAGCGGGACCCTGACGGCTTCGAGGAGGTTTTCCGGAAGGCCATGGAAGCGGCCGCGCCGCTGGAAGTCCCGGTTCCCGAGGCTGGGCAGCAGGCCAGCACGGGGCGGGATTTTATACCGGCAAACGCTCCCATGGTTATCGCCAACAACCGCTTCCTTGAGGCTATAGCGGGTGAGGCGATGAGGTATTTGATCGCAAGCAACGAACCGCCTAAACTTTTCAACCGAGGCGGCGAGATCGTAAAAATTACTCAAATTCAAGAAAAAGACAGATTCAACCAACTATTCACCAGACCCGTCATTAAACCGGTAAGTGAAGCCTCACTACGCGGTTATTTGGCAAGAAGTGCTCGATTCGTAAAGGCCCGCGAAAAAAACGGCGAAGTGGTCTATTCGCCGGCATTTCCGCCGTTGGAGGTGGTCCGTGACATTATGGCGCTGGATGATTTGCCGTTGCCCCTACTTCGTGGAATAGTCCAAGCACCTGTCATGCGCTGGGACGGGAGTCTATGCGCCAATCCGGGATACGATGAGGTAACTTCACTTTACTACGCGCCGGAACAGGGATTTTCGTTGCCGGACATACCGGACAAGCCCACACCAGGAAATGTCAAGGAGTCCTTGAGTAAGCTGGTGGACGTTGTGCGCGACTTTCCGTTTGACGGAGAAGCAAGCCAAGCAAACGTCATTGCCGCGATTATGACCCCTGTGTTGCGAGATTTAATTTTAGGCCCAGTTCCAATGCTGTTAATAGATAAGCCGCTACAAGGAACTGGTGCTAGCCTACTGTCGGATGTCCTTTCAATCATAGCGACCGGCGGAAGTTCCCATATAACCACTGCGCCGGAGGGGCGCGAAAGAGAGGAGGAATGGCGGAAACGGGCCACGTCAATGTTGGCTGAGGGGCGACCAATCGTTGTGATTGATAACATTGAAGATGTCTTTAAATCGGCCACGCTGTGCGCACTGCTGACATCAACAAACTGGACTGACCGAATCCTGGGGCGCAACGAGCAGATCAACCTGCAACACCGCACCTGCTGGATCGCCACGGGGAATAATGTCCGCTTGGCCGGTGACCTGCCGCGGCGATGCTATAAAGTGCGGCTTGACGCGAACATGGCAAGGCCCTGGCAGCGAAAGCAGGACGAGTTTAAGCATCCGCACTTGGTTAAATATGTAAATGAGAATCGCGGATCATTGCTGGCCGCGATTTATACCATTGCGAGGGCGTGGATTCACGCGGGGCGGCCGGAGCCGGTAAATGCGCCGCCGATGGGCAGCTTCGAGGATTGGCGGAGGGTGGTCGGCGGAATATTGGAGTTTGCCGGTGTAACCGGATTCCTTCAAAACTCAAAAGAAATTTATGAAAACGCTGAGGTGAATGAGGGGCTCGAAGACCTCGTTGAAGCGCTGTATCAGAGATTAAACGGAGGCCTGGCGTCCACAAAACAAATCCAACGACTGATCGAATACGAATCAGACCTTCGAGATGTGCTGCCGGATTGGCTCGACCCTTCCGAGCGGGGATTTACCCGAAAGCTGGGGCGAGTATTGGCCCGAAAGGTTGATGTCATTTTCAGTAACGGCTATCGTTTGGAACGGGCCGGCATATCGCACAAGACCCAACAATGGAAAATAACCACCAGTAGTGGTTAAAATTGGGGGGGGGTTAAGGGGGGTTACGAAAAAACCCGCAAAGCCGCGCCATTACTGGATTAGTTGGACTTGCGGGGGGGTTTGGGGGGTTTTTTGCGGTGGCTTTTACGTGAGAAAAAAAGTAGAGATTTATATTATATGCGCGTATATAGCGTGGGGCGCAAAAAACCCCCCAAACCCCCCTTGAAAACGGGAAAGCCGCGCCGTTACTGGCTTTGCGGACATTTAGCAAACCCCCCATAACCCCCCTTTTTAATGATTTTGGCGGGAAAGCAATAACAAAAACACTATTCCGGCTGCCGGACCTTTACCATGACGGCGTATCATGTTAACCCCATATCACAAAAAAACAAGGAGGACACCACTAATGGCACGTAAATTCAGAAGGCGTCAGGCCCTTACTGCCGCCAGCCCTAGCGTCACGGTGACCATCTTGCCCCCATGCCCGGGCTGGGGCGCATCCCCGACCCCCGAGGCAGAGCCGCCCGACACAACGGCCGATGACATGGGCACAGGTGTGGCCATTGCCTTGGAGGGGCTTCAAATGTACGCCGAGCTGCGGCATACCCCGGTAGGTGAGGGTATTACTCCCGAGTTGTGGGCATGCCTGCTTGGCTTAGGACCTGATGGCGCGGCTTTCTTACGTTGGTTCGACGAACGGCTGAGCCTAACCGCCCACACAGAAGGGGAGTGACCTATATGGAAACGCAGGAGGTTTACCAGGCCGGGGGGCAAACTCCCGGCCGCTTTGTTGAAATCAAACTGCCGCGGTGCGTGATATTTCTGTTGCCGGAGGAAATCACCCGGTTGCTCCAACAGGACCCCGGCCTTTGGGAAAAGGCCCTGCGGCGCGGTAAGGCGATTACTCGCAACCGCCGGCCGGCAAAGGTGGTGGAATGTGACCGTGACCCTGAGCGGTTTTAGGTGGCGGCGGCCGGTGCGCCGAGTGGCTGGTTTGGCCTGGCGGCTGGCCCCGGCGGCGGCCACTGGCGGTTGGCTGCCTATGATTGGCCCCCAAACTGGAGGTGACCCACATTGAATCAAGCGGAGGCGGGACGCCTCTTAAGCCGTTTCCCCGCGCTGTGGGAACAGGCGTTCCAGCAGGCCGATGATGCCTTGTACGGCGGCAGCCGGGCGCTGTCGGCCGTTGGCAACCGGCGGCCCGAAGGTGGCCATAGCGACCCTGTAGGAAGTCGGGCGGCGGCCTATGGCGAGGTCCGGACGGCCGTGGCACGGCTACTCCTGGTGCGCCGGTGGATCGGCGAAGCCCTGCCGCAGCGGGACAGGCGGCTGCTGCTGGCGGTGTGGCGCTCGAGGCGGTACGGCTGGTACTGGACGGCACGGCAAGTCGGGATGGGGGTGGACGATTGCCTGAGTCGGTGGGACAAGCTGGTGGCGAAACTGGCCCGGTGGATGGAGAGGTAAGCGACCCGCAGGAGTCACTTTGCTGGACGTGTATGCGTGCCACATGGACATGCCTTTGTAGCTGGCCGGCGGAGCGGTGGCCAGGCATGGCGGTGCGGCAGGTAGTGGAGAATGGGCAAGCACTGCGGGTAGTCTTGAAATGTCCCGGTTACTGGCCGGAATGAGGACGGGGGGGGGGTGAACTGATGCGCAGGTTTTGGCAATGCCAGCATTGGAGTACGAAACTGTTGTTTGTGGTTGACATAGTGTGGCTGGCGGGGATGGCGTGGTCAATTTTTCGTTAAAGGCGGGTGGTGATTAAAAATGGCAGGAGGCTCGAAGAAGTCTTCAACGAAACAGGAACTTGCCCTGGTAACCCTGCTTGAATCGCCGTCAATCGGCGAGGCGGCGCGAAAAGTCGGTATTGGCGAGCGAACATTATGGCGATGGCTACAAAACCCCGAGTTTAGCGAGCGATACCGCGAGCTAAAACAGCAAATTCTGCACCAGGCCGTAAGTCGCCTACAAAGCATTTGCGGCGAAGCGGTAAATACTTTGCGCGATGTGATGCTTGACCCCAAAAACCTTGCATCGGCCCGGGTTACTGCGGCGCGTACGGTGTTGGAAATGGCGATTAAGGCGGCGGAACTGGAGGACCTGACCGCAAGGCTGGAAGAACTGGAGCGGCTTGCGGGCGTAAAATCGAAGGGGGCGGTGGTCCGGTGAAAATCAAGCAGCGGATTACTACCCTGGAAGAGAAACTTGCGGTTAACGACAAAAACCGGCCAGCAACGGCGGAGGAAATTGAGGCCTTGCGCGAGGAAGTGCGGGTAATGCTTGATGTAATGCGGCAAATATATGGCCGCGATATTAAGGAGGAACCGGCATGCAAACAATGACGACTGACGGCATATTGCTCATTAATATGGCACAGGCGGTAAATGCCGCCTGTGTCCTCCTCCTGGCGATAAAGGGCGAGTTTCTGACGGCCAAGCTGGATGACGCTGCCGTCAACATTGCGGACGAATCCCGCCGGATCGGGTTTGTTGACGGATACAATGGCGCCTGCCAAATCCTAACCGGAACCTCCGGAAGACTGGCACCTGACCTCCTGCCAGCCAAAACTAAACAGGATACAGCCCGCCTGCGGGAAAAATGCATTTGCCGCCGGCTTCCGGTACGGCGTAAAGTTTATCATTAGGATACTGAACGGCTAGACAGCCTTTGGCGAGAAAGGCCGCTCCTCCGGGGGCGGCTTTTTCCTTTTGCCGGCAAGCCTGCCGGACCCCTGCTGCCAGACCCTCCACCTCGTTCCTGCCGCGGGAGCCTACCTTTGGGGACCCCCCTCTATTATCCGCCGGACAGATCCGCTTCTCCCGCCTGATGGACAAACCAAACCATACGCCTTGCCAGGCCTGGGCGTACGAAACGGCGCATGGATAAGACCCCTCTGGCGTACGGCCCAACGTACGGCTTTCAGCCCCAAAACCGCCAGCAAGCCTCCTGTGGCCCAGTCTTCCCCATTCCAGCCGGGCAGCGGCCGGACCGCCTTCCTTCGCCAGCTCACAGCACTACTGCTGGCACATCTCTTGAGTAGCACAACCTGTGCCTATGCCCCGGCTATCGCGGGCGGAGGTATATGCCTTGCTCTAGCATGACGCATGCCACAAGCGACACAGCGAAGCGGCGCATGTGGCGGCGGCCGTACGTTTTGCAAAACGTATACCCATAAGTGCGCCTTGTGGCTGGCGAAGGTATGGCCGTTGCAATTGCAAAGCATATGCCGGAAGGTATCCTCGAAGTCCGGCGAATTACGCCGCTGAAGTATCCTCGAAGGGGGCGGGCTGGGATTTGCCCGCCTTATGCCCGATTGGCGCGGCCTGCCGGGTTTTTGGCCGCCAAAAACGGTACTTCGAGGCGATACCAGGCGGCTGGCGGCAGGCAGTGGCGATACCAGCGGCGGAACCGTCAAGGAACCCTTGACGGTTTACGCCTTTGGCGCTTTGCGGTGGGATGCCAGCGGCGCGGGAGCGTACGCATTTTAATATAAAAATCATCCCCCAAAGAAGACCCAAAAATGCCGTCACTGCCGTCACGCCGTCACAAACCGCGCCATTACTGGCTTTTTGGCGTGACGGCACTGTGACGGCACTGTGACGGCATTTTTGGCGACACTGAAAGTGCCGTCACGCTGGAAGCCGCGTCATTGCTGGATTTG
Organism: Desulfotomaculum copahuensis; assembly: GCF_001655685.1. Lineage (GTDB taxonomy): Bacteria > Bacillota > Desulfotomaculia > Desulfotomaculales > Desulfovirgulaceae > Desulfotomaculum_G > Desulfotomaculum_G copahuensis. Next base: position 21,617 of record NZ_LYVF01000137.1, on the reverse strand, counting down.
TGACGGCGTGACGGCAGTGACGGCACTTTCGGTACTACTTTGGAGGCGCGTGAAAAAAAATACGCACACGCTCAACCAGGGAGTCAGTCAGCGATGATGCTGGCGATTGCCTGGGGGGCATATCTCCTTCCCTGCACATGTCGGCGCTTGTCGAGTCCCCCAAATCCGCAAGGAAAGCCCTCTCTGGCGCGAGATAGTCAGCGGCTGGTATGATTTGCCTATGTCAGGCAGAGAACAGCCGCCAGAGAGGCCCTGGCGGGGCATCCCCTTACTCCCCGCTGCTTCGGCGCTGGCGGGGCATCCTTACTCCTGGGGACCCCCCTGCCTCCTGGGGGACCACCCTGCCTACTGGGGGACCACTCGAGGGCCGCCCGGCGTACAGGTGGACGTACGGGTTAGTATTCGCTGAATGCCCCAAAATAGCACGGAAAGGCCCCTGTAGCGCGAGATAATCAGCGGCTGGCATGATTCCCTTTGCCGGGCGGTTATCGGCCGCCAGGGAGTGTGCTGGCGGGGCAAAGGCACAGCGAAGCGGAGTTATCCCGTTGGCGAAAAAGCCCCTTGTTTTGGGAGCAGAATGGCCTGTAAACCAGAATGCGCAGGCGATCCCGTGGGAGCAGATTGGGAGCAAACAGCAAAAATCAGGGGCAAAATGGGCCAGTTGTCACCCTGGAAGGATATAACAAAGCCAGTCAGGACAAGCCTTCGCAAACTTCGCCAACCTATACAAAGGCGGTAAAACGGACTTCTAATCCGTGGGCCGGGGGTTCGAATCCCTCCTGGGAGGCCAGAGAAAGCCAAGCCCCGCAAGGATTTGCGGGGTTGTTACATAATAGTGCATGTGAACTAATTCGAGTCCCTGTTACTGCTGTTTAATAACTGACACCCCGGGCAAAATAACCCGGGGTGATTATTATGCAACAAAAACGCGTGGCAGTGGCCGGTGCCGGACTGGCCGGTTTGAGCTGCGCCCTGGCCCTGGAAGCCGGGGGAATATCGCCGGTGGTCTTTGAAAGAAAGCCGCACGCCGGTCAGCGGTTTGCGCATATCAGCACAGTGCCGCTGTTTGCTTATCATGAGCGGGATTTTTCCTTCGGCCATTTGGAGAAAAATTACGGGATCAGAGTTAATCCCACAGCGCAATTTAATAAGCTGATACTTAAAGGCGTTAAGAATAACGCGGAAATAAAAGGGGAACTGGGTTACCTGGTCACGGTCGGTCAGAGCGATGATTGCCTGGAAATGCAGTTGTTCAAACAGTTGCGGACGCCCGTGCAGTTTGAAAAGCAGGTGGATCCGGTCACCCTGACCAATGAATATGATTATGTGGTGGTGGCCACCGGAGCCGAAGAGTATGCTAATCCGGCTTTGAGGCTCGGTTTGTGGCATGATCTGATCAGAGCCTGGATTAAGGTGTGCACCGTGCTGGGCAATTTCGAGCCCGGCACATTGACCATCTGGCGCAACCGCAGTTATTGCCGGGACGGTTTTGCCTATCTTGCACCCTTTAACGGACGCCGGGCCACTTTGGGGCTTAACGTGACCGGGATCAGCCAAAAAGAGCTTTCCGCTTACTGGCAGGCTTTTATCCGGAGCGAAAGACTGGATTATGATATAATTGACATCATGGAAAGGGATCACGTGGCCGGCCGGCTTTCCCGGCACCAGGCGGGCAACCTGCTTTTCACCGGCGATGCCGGCGGCTTCAAGGAACCGCTGCTCGGCATGGGTACGATGGCGGCTATAGCCAGCGGGGTGCTGGCTGCCCGGGCGATCATTAATGGGAGTGATTATGAAGAACTGGTAAAACCGCTACTCGATTGGCGGGAAAAGTTTATCCGCCTGCGGCGTTTGCTCGACCATCTGGATGATGCGGCCTACGACCGGTGGCTGGCTGTTGAGGGCCTGTGGCCGGTGCGAAAGTTAATGTTTGAGAGCGGGCTGCCCTGGATGGATCTGGCCGGGATGCTGTCCGTGCCCCTGGATTGGCTGAGAGGCGGAACAGACTGCATTACAAATGATTCTTGAGGAAGCATGAGGTGGTCGGGTGTTTAAAGAAATGCGCAGAAAAGAAAAGCAAATGAATGATCAGGCGGTGTTAAGGATACTGCGGGACGGGGAATATGGTGTTTTGGGGACCGCCGGGGAAGACGGCTGTCCATACACCACCCCGCTCAATTATGTGTTTGAAGATAATTGTATTTACTTGCACTGCGCTCTTGAGGGCCGTAAAATAGAAAACATCAACTTTAACAACAAAGTTTCTTTTTGCGTGGTTGGGCGGGCTAAAGTCCTGCCGGCCAAATTCTCCACGGCATATGAGAGTGCCATCGCCTTTGGCGAGGCGTCATTTGTTGAAGGTGAAGACAAAAAGGAAATTCTGATGAAATTTATAGAAAAATATTCTTCCGGCTATAAACTGGAAGGTCTGGTCGCCATTGAAAAAGCATTCAGCAAGGTGAAAATCGTAAAAATAAGTGTGGAAAGTATTACCGGAAAAGAAAACAGGGAAAGTTAAACTCGCCGGTGTGAACCACCTCCGGGACAAGCCAGTGGGTTTTCAGGGGCGGGTTTCTATAAAAATTTACGGTAGCGGCCGGGGAAAAGGCATTGCTTGGAGATAACCGGAATATAATATGAACAGTTTAAAACGACAGCCGTTTCCTTAACCGTCAACCCCGCCGGTTGAACCTGCCGGCGGGGTTGATTAATCTACCCGCCCGGGTACTGCGGGTCAAAAGTGTTCCTTGTTTTTTAACCCGGGAGCCGGTTGTAAATCCGGACAAGCTTCCGGGTACCCGGCAGGTTGGTGCCGGCCTCCGGTTCCCCGGCAGGATGGCAGAAATTTTGACTGTGGTAAAGAAAAATTGCTATTGAATGATGAGCTTTATTCAGTTACAATATGTCAATAGCATGTAGTAGCGATCCGTCTGCGCCGGATTGACAACCGGTCCGGCAGCGGATAAAAATATTTTTCCTGGAGGAAATTTCAGTCAGGCTGTAGAATTACTTTTTAAGTATTTGCCTTTATTTTGGTTACAATATAGTCAAAGCGGGCTATAATGGTAAACAGGGTTAAATCTGGTGCGGCCAAACCGTTTCAAAGGGGGAGCATAAGTGAAAGCAAACGCGGAAAGGATAGAAAAAAATACTGTTCTTTTGGAAGTGGAGGTAGGTGCTGAACAATTTTCCAAAGCAATGGATCAGGCCTATAAAAAGCTGGTAAAAAAGGTCAGCGTGCCTGGTTTCCGTCCTGGCAAAGCCCCCCGGGTTATTTTGGAACGACACATCGGCAAACAGGCTTTGGTTGACGAAGCCGTGGAGATAGTGGTTCCGGAGGCCTACTACAAAGCTGTGGAAGATACAGGGATCGAACCGGTGGCTCAGCCCGAACTGGAACTGGTCCAGGTAGAGGAAGGCAAACCGGTGGTTTTTAAAGCCAAGGTGGTGGTCAAGCCGGAGGCCGAACTGGGGCAGTACACCGGTTTGGAGGTCAAAGATCCTTACCAGGAAGTCACCGCCGATGATGTGCAAAAGGAATTGGAGCGCCTGCAAAACCGCCATGCCAGTCTGGTTACCCTGGATGAGGGGACGGTTCAGCAGGGCGACACGGCCGTCATTGATTTTACCGGCCGGGCGGACGGCGAGCCCTTTGAAGGCGGGCAGGCTACCGACTATTCCCTGGAGATTGGCTCGGGCCTGTTCATTCCCGGTTTCGAAGAACAAGTGGCCGGAATGACTGTCAATGAAACGCGGGACATTCAGGTCAAGTTCCCGGAAAATTACACCAATGAAAATCTGGCCGGCAAGGAGGCCGCCTTTACCGTCACCGTCAAGGCCATCAAGCGTAAGGAGTTGTCCGCGCTGGACGATGAGTTCGCCAAGGATGTCAGTGAGTTTGATACTCTTGAGGAATTGCGCTCCGACATTGAGAATAAATTAAAGCAGGCTGCAGAGGAACGGGCACGGCGGCAACTCCGCCAGGCACTGGTGGAGCAGGCGGTGGAAAACGCGCGGGTGGAAATTCCCGAACCCATGGTGGATTCCCGGGTGGACGAGATGGTGCAAAACATGGAGTCGAGACTGGCCGGACAGGGTCTTTCCCTGGAAAACTACTACAAGTATACCAATACCACCAGTGAGGAGATGCGGGAACGTGTGCGGCCGGACGCCGTGCAGAGCCTGAAGACCACGCTGGTACTGGACGCCATCGCCGCGGCGGAAAACCTGACGGTCAGTGAAGAGGAAAAAACAGCTGAAATAGAGCGCATGGCCCGGGCCATGCAGCAGGAGGCCGCCGTACTGCGCCAGGTGCTGGAAAAGCAGGGCCAGATGGATATGGTGATGCAGGGCCTGCTCAGGGACAAAGCGGTGGAATTGCTGGTGGAAAAGGCCGTGATCACCAGGGACACCGAACAACCGGCGGCAGAATAAGCTAATCAAAGATATGATTCCCAGGAGGTAGCCAATTATGTCCACTTTGGTCCCCATTGTAGTCGAACAGACCAACCGCGGCGAGCGTGCTTACGACATTTACTCCCGCTTGCTCAAGGACCGGATCCTGTTTATCGGCGGCCCGATTGATGATTACGTGGCCAATCTGGTGATTGCCCAGATGCTGTTCCTGGAGGCCGAGGATCCGGAAAAGGATATTCACCTGTATATCAATTCCCCCGGCGGGGTGGTGACTGCGGGCATGGCTATTTATGACACCATGCAATATGTCAAGCCGGATGTTTCCACCATCTGCCTGGGCCAGGCCGCCAGCATGGGTTCCTTCCTGCTGACCGCCGGCGCGAAGGGCAAGCGTTACGCCCTGCCCTATGCCCGCATCATGCTGCACCAGCCGCTGGGCGGGGTGCAGGGGCAGGCCACGGATATCGAAATTCATGCCAAAGAAATCCTGAAAATGAAAGATACACTGAACGAACTGCTGTCCAAACATACCGGGCAGCCCAGGGAACGCATCGACAGGGACACCGAACGGGACTTCTTCATGTCGGCTCAGGAAGCAAAAGAATATGGGATCATAGACGAGGTGTTCACTGTTCGCCAGACCAGGTAAAAGAGGTGGAAACATGTTTAATGAAAAGGGTCAGCTCAAGTGTTCCTTTTGCGGCAAACTGCAGGATCAGGTAAAGAAGCTGGTGGCTGGTCCCGGGGTATACATCTGTGACGAATGTATCGAACTGTGCAACGAGATTATCGAAGAAGAACTGAGTGAGGATCTGGGACTGGACCTGAGTGACATCCCGAAGCCGAAAGAAATCAAGGAGATCCTGGATCAGTACGTCATCGGCCAGGAGGCGGCCAAAAAGTCGCTTTCCGTAGCTGTTTACAACCATTACAAGCGGATCAACCTGGGCGGTAAAATTGATGACGTGGAGTTGCAGAAGAGCAACATCGTCATGCTGGGTCCCACCGGATGCGGCAAAACGTTGCTGGCCCAGACGCTGGCCCGTCTGTTGAATGTGCCATTTGCCATTGCCGACGCCACCTCCCTGACTGAGGCCGGTTACGTGGGCGAAGACGTGGAAAACATTTTGCTCAAATTGATTCAGGCTGCGGATTATGATGTGGAAAAAGCGGAAAAGGGCATTGTTTATATTGATGAAATCGACAAGATTGCCCGCAAGTCGGAAAACCCGTCCATTACCCGGGATGTGTCCGGTGAAGGCGTCCAGCAGGCGCTGCTGAAAATCCTGGAGGGCACGGTGGCCAGCGTTCCGCCCCAGGGCGGCCGCAAGCATCCGCATCAGGAATTCATTCAGCTGGATACCACCAATATCCTGTTTATATGCGGCGGCGCCTTTGACGGAGTGGATAAGATCATCCAGAACCGCATCGGCAAGAAGGCCATGGGTTTCGGTGCCGAAATACAAACCAAACGGGAACAGAATATCGGGGAAATCCTGTCCCACATCCTGCCCGAGGATCTGTTGAAATACGGCCTGATCCCCGAGTTTGTGGGCCGGTTGCCCATTATTGTCACGGTGGATGCCCTGGATGAGGATGCATTGATCCGCATTCTGACCGAACCGAAAAACGCGCTGGTCAAGCAATACGAGAAGCTTTTCGAACTGGACGGCGTGAACCTGGAGTTTCAGCCCGACGCCCTGCGCACCGTGGCTCAGGAGGCCATGAAGCGCAACACCGGCGCCCGCGGCCTGCGGGCCATCCTGGAGGAAATCATGCTGGAAGTGATGTATGAGATTCCTTCCCGGGAGGATATCGCCCGGGTGGTGATTACCAAAGACACCATCCTCAAGAAGGAAAAACCGCTCATTGTGGCCATGGATCGCAAGAAGAAGAAAGAAGTCACCGCCTGAAACGGAGGCCCCGGTTTTCAACCGGGGCCTTTTGCTGCAGTTCAGCGCACCGGAGGAACTGCTGCCGGTGCATGTAAGAAGCGGGGCGGGTGCCTCCGGTGGATCATCAAGTCCTCTATTATGTGCCGGAGAACAGGGAGAAAGCGCTCCGTCAAACAATTATTACCTCCGTTGCCATGGTGTTTATAAAATTACCCCTTCCGGGGCAATAATATTATGTATATCCAAGGGCGAGGAGGTATTACGGTGTCTGAATTTCCCGCCGGTTTCGGCAGTTTTATCACCTTCATCCAGGTGTTTTTCGGTGTGATTATCGGCCTGTATTTCTGGAACCTGCTCAAGGCGCAGCAGGGAAATAAATCCGTGGTGGAACGGGAGTCGCGCAAGGAACTGGAAAAACTGCAGCGCCTGCGGGGCATTTCCCTGACCGAACCCCTGTCGGAGAAGACCCGGCCGCAAAAGTTCGAAGAAATCGTCGGTCAGGAGGAGGGTTTGAAATCGCTTCGTGCCGCCTTGTGCGGACCGAATCCGCAGCATGTGATTATTTACGGCCCGCCCGGCGTTGGTAAAACAGCCGCGGCGCGGCTGGTGCTTGAGGAAGCCAAAAAGAACCCCCATTCCCCCTTCAAGGAAAACGCCAAATTTGTCGAGGTTGATGCCACCACCGCCCGTTTTGACGAGCGGGGGATCGCCGATCCGCTGATCGGTTCGGTGCATGACCCGATCTACCAGGGGGCCGGTCCGATGGGCATGGCCGGCATTCCCCAGCCCAAAGCCGGGGCGGTGACCAGGGCACACGGCGGCATGCTGTTTATCGACGAGATCGGTGAACTGCATCCGATTCAGATGAACAAGCTGCTCAAGGTGATGGAAGACCGCAAGGTGCTGCTGGAAAGCGCCTACTACAGCTCCGAGGACACTAATATTCCCGGTCATATTCACGATATCTTTCAAAACGGGCTGCCGGCGGATTTCCGCCTGGTCGGAGCGACCACCCGGACGCCGGATGACATTCCCCCGGCGCTGCGCTCCCGGTGTCTGGAGATCTTTTTCCGCTCCCTGCTGCAGCATGAGATCGAAGTGATCACTCTCAATGCGGCGAAGAAAATTGGTTTTCCCATGGAAGAGGCCGGTGTGGCGGTGATCAAAAAATATGCCACCAACGGCCGGGAGGCGGTGAACATCGTCCAGATTGCTGCCGGCGTCGCCCTGACCGAAGGGCGCCAGCAGGTTACCGCCGCCGATGTGGAGTGGGTGGTGCAAAGCGGCCAGTACAGCCCGCGTCCGGACAAAAAAGTGGGTGCGGTGCCCCAGGTGGGACTGGTGAACGGACTGGCTGTTTACGGGCCCAATATGGGCACCCTGCTGGAAATAGAGGTCAATGCCCTGACGGTGTCCCGGGGACAGGGCAAATTAACAGTGACCGGAGTGGTGGATGAAGAGGAAATGAACGGCCGCGGCCGCACCATCCGCCGCAAAAGCATGGCCCGCGGTTCGGTGGAGAATGTGCTCACCGTGTTACGGCGTGTGACGGATGTGGATCCGCGGGATTACGACCTGCACGTCAATTTCCCCGGCGGCATGCCGGTGGACGGGCCTTCCGCCGGAGTCGCGGTGGCCACCGCGGTATACTCGGCGCTTACGGGCATTCCGGTGGACAACCGGGTGGCCATGACCGGCGAGGTTTCCATCCGCGGACTGGTTATGCCGGTGGGCGGAGTAATGGCCAAGGTGGAGGCCGCCCGCCAGGCCGGAGCGAAAAAAGTGCTCATTCCCCGGGACAATGATCAGGAACTTTTCCACACCTTGACGGAAATTGAAGTGATCCCGGTGGACCGTCTGGAGGAAGTGTTCAAGCTGGCCCTGACGGAACTGCCGGCGCCGGCACGCAAGGCCGGCCTGCCCGCCCCCCGGGAGGTGCTGGCGGCGGCCGGAATTCTGCCGGTGCCCCCGCTGACGCAAAACCAATATTCAGGCAGCTAGTGCCCGCTATATAGTGATCATATCCGGCCACAGGCCGGTTTTTCTTTTTCCGTGCCACTTATTGCTATGGCAGTACGGCCGGGCGTATGTTAAAATGAATTGTAACTAGCAAGATAACCGACTATACCTGGAAAGGGGTGCAGCAAATGGAGATACGGGTGTTACCTTTGCTGCCGTTACGGGGCATCCTGGTATTTCCCTACATGGTCATCCACCTGGATGTGGGCCGGGATAAATCGGTACAGGCCATTGAGGAGGCCATGATTCAAGAGCGGGTGATCTTTCTGGCCACCCAGAAGGAAGCCCAGACCGATGATCCCGGAATGGAGGACATATACCGGATCGGAACCGTGGCCGAGGTCAAGCAGCTTTTGAAGTTGCCCGGCGGTACCATCCGGGTACTGGTGGAGGGCGTCGCCCGCGGCCGGATCAAGAGATACACCGGCCAGGAGCCGTATTTCAAGGTGGAGGTAGAACAATATTCCGAGGAGTTTGTGAAAACGCCCGAGGTGGAAGCGCTGATGCGCAGTCTGGTGCATCAGTTTGAGCAGTATGTCAAACTGTCCAAGCGCATTCCGCCGGAAACGGTGGTTTCGGTGGTCAACCTGGAGGAACCGGGGCGGTTGGCCGATATCATCGCCTCACACCTGACCCTGCGCATCGAGGATAAGCAGCAGGTGCTGGAGGCCGTGGATATTGTCAAGCGGCTGGAAAAGCTGTGCGCCATCGTAGCCAAGGAACTGGAAATTGTTGAACTGGAACGCAAGATTAATATTCGCGTGCGTAAGCAGATGGAAAAAACCCAAAAGGAATATTATTTGCGCGAGCAGATGAAGGCCATCCAGAAAGAACTGGGTGAAAAGGACGATCGCATGGCGGAAGGCGAGGAATACCGTGAAAAAATCGCCGAAGTCAAACTGCCCAAAGAAGTAGAGGAGAAGGCGCTCAAAGAGGTGGAGCGGCTGGAAAAAATGCCGCCGATGGCCGCTGAATCAACCGTGGTGCGCAATTATCTGGACTGGCTGATCGCCCTGCCCTGGAGCAAGAGCACCCGGGACCGCCTGGATATCAAGGCGGCCGAATCCATCCTGGAAGCGGATCACTACGGCCTTAAGGAAGTCAAGGAGCGCATCCTGGAATACCTGGCTATCCGCAAACTGGCCAAGAAAATGAAGGGTCCCATCTTGTGCTTTGTCGGTCCGCCGGGTGTGGGCAAAACGTCCCTGGGCCGTTCCATCGCCCGTGCGTTGGAGCGCAAGTTCGTGCGCATATCCCTGGGCGGCGTGCGCGACGAGGCGGAGATCCGCGGCCACCGGCGCACATACGTGGGCGCCTTGCCGGGCAGAATAATACAGGGCATGCGCACGGCCGGTTCCAAAAACCCGGTCTTCCTGCTGGACGAGATCGACAAGATGAGCATGGACTTCCGCGGCGATCCCTCTTCCGCCCTGCTGGAAGTGCTGGACCCGGAGCAGAACAACAGCTTCAGCGATCATTACATCGAAGCGCCTTTTGATCTGTCCAATGTAATGTTCATTACCACGGCCAACGTGCAGCACAGCATTCCCCGGCCGCTGCTGGACCGCATGGAGGTAATCTATCTTTCCGGCTACACCGAGGAGGAGAAGGTGCAGATTGCCCTGCGCCACCTGCTGCCCAAGCAGATCAAGGAGCACGGACTGACCGGGGAAACGATCAGTATTTCGGAAAACACCATCCGCCGGTTGATCCGTGAGTACACCCGCGAAAGCGGCGTGCGCAACCTGGAGCGGTCCATTGCCGGTTTGTGCCGTAAGGCGGCCCGGCAGATTGTCACCGAAGAGGTCAAAAAGGTACGCATTACCATGCAGAACCTGGAGCAGTTCCTGGGCGCGCCCAAATACCGCTACGGTGTGGCCGAGCAGGAGGATCAGGTGGGGGTGACCACCGGACTGGCCTGGACGGAAATGGGCGGGGATACCCTGGCCATCGAGGTGACTGTTTACCCGGGCAACGGGCGGTTGACCCTGACCGGCAAACTGGGCGACGTGATGAAGGAGTCGGCTCAGGCCGGCTACAGTTACGTGCGCAGCCGGGCGGCGGAACTGGGTCTGGGCGGTGAGTTTTTCGACAAACATGACATCCACGTACACGTGCCGGAGGGGGCCATACCCAAAGACGGCCCGTCGGCCGGAATCACCATGGCCTGTGCGCTGGCCTCGGCCTTGACCGGACGAAAGGTGCGCCACGATATCGCCATGACCGGTGAAATCACCCTGCGCGGGCGTGTCCTGCCGGTGGGCGGCATCAAGGAGAAAGTGCTGGCGGCACACCGGGCCGGCATCACCACCGTGCTGGTGCCCCGGGACAACCAGAAGGATCTGGAGGATGTGCCCAACAATATCAAACATAAGCTGCACTTCATACTGGTCGAGCACATGGATGAGGTGCTGGAAATAGCCCTGCTGGAAAAGGGATACCATCCGCCGGCCGAACTGGGCGCCGCCGGCGCCGCGCTGCCGGAAGGCATGCCTTACCAGCCGGTGATTCAGGACGGGGAGGAACCGGGAACCATTCATGAACACCGTTTCAGCTGAGTTTGTGATTAGTGTCGCCTCATTGAGCCAGTGCCCGGCCGGGGGGTTGCCTGAAGTTGCCCTGGCTGGGCGCTCCAATGTGGGCAAATCATCGCTGTTGAACCGCCTGGTCAACCGCCGGGGTCTGGCCCGCACCAGCAATACCCCCGGGCGCACCCAGATGCTGAATTATTTTCTGATCAACCAAAGTTTTTATCTGGTGGATTTGCCTGGCTACGGTTATGCTAAAGTACCGGAAAAAATGCGCGCCGGGTGGGGCCGTTTAATTCAAAGCTACCTGGAAAAACGCCGTGAATTGCGCGGGGTGATTCAGATTGTTGACTTGCGCCATCCGCCCACGGCACAGGACGTACAACTGCATGAGTGGCTGAAATACCACCGCCTGCCCACTGCGGTGGTGGCCACCAAGGCGGATAAACTTTCCCGCAGCCAGGGGCAAAAAAATCTCCAGGTGGTACGCCGGGTTTTGTGTCTGGACGAAAATGAACCGCTGGTCATGTTTTCGGCGCAAACCGGTCAAGGTAAAGAGGAAGTGTGGCAGGTAATCGAACAATGGTCCACGTAAGGGGCGGATGTGTATCCGCCTTTTTATATTAACAGCCATGACTTTTGCACGCAACCGGTAAATGAAAAGGATTGTGATTGTACCGGAGTAGCGACTTACGCTGTCCGGAAACGAAACCCGGCACAGATGAAGTAAGCGAACCGGCAGCACGAATCGCGCGTCAACGTTTTTGACATTTAAATATGAACGCTCTAGAAGGCGGTAGCCGTACCGGAGGTACGGCTATCAGCAAGTCATGGTGGTTAATTGCACTACCAGGAGAATATTTTCAAGAGCGGGTCGAACCAGCGCTCTTTTTTTTCTTCCGGCACATCGGGGATGTTAGTCACCGCCGCGCCGGCAAAGCTGCTGTTCACCATCTGGCTGTAGTCCACCGGGCGGGGTATCTCCCGCGCCTGATCCAGCAACTGTACGAAATCATTGTAGCCGTCCCGGCGGATGACCGGATCGGCGGGCCAGGTTTGCTGCGCCCGGTAAAGGTTGATCAGCTTGATTATTTCCTCCCGGTTCATCCCCTTTAGGTAGGGGGCGGCCAGGCCGGCGGCCTCTGTCGCGTCGTGCCGGGCCAGCCAGAGCTGTGCCCGGTAAATGGCATTGGTAAAACGCTGCAATGCCCGGGGGCTGTTATTGATCAGTTCCGTCCGGGTTACATAAACCAGAGCCGGCAGCGTTCCGGTTTCCTTGTCCAGCGATGCCGCCACCGTGCCCAGGCGGCGGAATTCCAGACGGCTGGCCAGCGCCCCGTCAGCCAGGATATAATCGCCCGAACCGGATTCAAAAGCGCCGGCACGCAGTCCGTCCGGGATATTTGTATACAGGGTGACATCCAGATTGGGTTTGATGCCGTGCCGGCGCAGGACTCCTTCCAACAGCACCGTTTCCCGGCTGTCGGGCCGGCCGGTAATGACCGTTTTCCCCTTTAAATCCGTCCATTTGAAGGATTCGGGCGGCTTGCGGGCGAGCAGGAAAGTGTTGCCGGCATCTGTAAGGGCGGCGAAGGCCGTGGCTTTTTGGCCATCGACGGCGCGGGAGTAAACGGCATCCTCCAGCCCGGTGAGTGCCACGTCGGCGTGGCCGTTCGCCAGTGCTGCCAGCAGGGCGTCTTTGCTGGCGGCGGTGGTTATTTTCAAAGCAAGTTTTTCTGTTTGGAAATACCCCCCGGCCAGGGCGATGTACTGGGGTAAATAATCGATTGCAGGCGGTCCGGTGATCAGGCGGAGCGCCTCCGCCTGCTCCTCCCGGTGCCAGGGCCGTACGGCAAAGGCGCCGGCTGCCAGGGTCGCACTTAACAAAATCAATACGGCCAGAACCAGCCGCGACCGTTTCATAAAATACACCCCCTGGGGATTGGCTTAATATTCCTCTAAATATATTTATTTGCCAATCAGTCTTTCATGACAAAAATCACTGGCGGCATGCCATCGGCCTTTGGCGGGTGCAGCGGTGGTTTATGGGCCTCACCGGGTGTTGATGTTGACTTTACCGGGCTGCCATGTCCGGTACTAAATTTCCGGTGCCAATGAATGCTTGTTGAAACCAAAGAAGAATATTCCGGGTGGACAGGCATATGTATGAATAAAAAGGTTGTCCACGGGGGGATGAAAAATGTTCAAAAGAGTGACTATCGTGCAGTGGAACCGGTCTGGCGGCTGCGGGGGGTGGCCGGTGGCGCCGGGGGCGGTCTGGCGGGGCCTGATCTGGGCGCTCAGTCTGACCCTGGGCGCTTTTGCCCTGCTCGCCTTCTGGAACGTTGTGGCCGGCGGGACGGCCGGCCACTTTGCCGCCCTGCTGACCGCCGTCTACCTGCTGGCGGCCGCCCTGGGCGGGTTGGCCGGCGGCAACGCGGCCCGCCGCCTGGGTTGGCTGCACGGCATCCTGGTGGGGGCGCTTTACGGCGCGTCACTGTTCCTGTTGGCCCTGGCCAGCGCCGCCGTCATCCCGGGGTTGCTGCAGCGCCTGGGCGCCTGTATCGTACTGGGCATGGTGGGCGGTGTGGCCGGGGTCAACCTGCCCGTGCTCCGCCGTCCCGGCCGGCGCGACGGGCTGCGCCGGCGGGGAATGTAATGCCAACGGGCGGTACCGGTTTGAGTGCCGGCAAAAGAGGCCGGGAAGAACAGTACCGGGCGCGGATGTATGCCAACAGGCCGCAACGGTTTTTGCCGCGCGGTACATTCGCCGGGCGCCGGCGGTTGACACCGGAGGGCAAAATAGATAATATATTGCCTGAGTGAACATTTATGACGGGCTGATGCGGCCCCCGGGTTTATTGTAAAACCCCTGGCGGTAAAAGGGGTTTTTTTTGTGATCGGGCCAAAGAGAGGGGAACAGATCTGATGAGCGGTTTTGATATGCCCACCACTTATGATCCGCGGGCGGTGGAGGACAAGTGGTACCGTTACTGGGAAGAAGGCAAGTTTTTTCATGCTAAGGTGGACGCGGCGCGAAAACCGTTTTGTATTGTCATGCCGCCGCCCAATGTGACCGGGCAGCTGCACATGGGACATGCCCTGGACAATACCTTGCAGGACATTCTCACCCGCTGGCGGCGCATGCAGGGCTATAACGCCCTTTGGATGCCCGGTACCGACCACGCCGGCATCGCCACCCAGGCCAAAGTGGAAGAGCAGCTGGCCAAAGAAGGGCTGACCAAATTCGACCTGGGCCGGGAAAAGTTTTTGGCGCGGGTGTGGGCCTGGAAAGAGCAGTACGGCGGGCGGATCACCCACCAGCTGCGCCGGTTGGGTGCGTCCTGCGACTGGGACCGGGAGCGTTTTACCATGGATGAGGGCTGCTCGGCGGCGGTGCGTGAGGTTTTTGTGCGCCTGTACGAACAGGGTTTGATTTACCGTGATTACTACATCACCAACTGGTGCCCTCGCTGTCATACCACCATTTCCGACATTGAGGTGGAGCACCAGGATCAGCCCGGCCAGCTGTATTACGTGCGCTATCCGGTGAAAGGCGGCGGCTCGCTCACCGTGGCCACCACCCGGCCGGAAACCATGCTCGGGGACGTGGCCGTGGCCGTGCACCCGGAGGATGAGCGTTACCGGCATCTGGTGGGCAAAACGTTGATCCTGCCCCTGGTGGGCCGGGAAATGCCGGTAATCGCCGATGAATACGTGGACCCGGCCTTCGGCACCGGTGCGGTGAAGATCACCCCGGCGCACGATCCGAACGACTTCGAGGTGGGCCGGCGGCACAACCTGCCCCAGGTGAAGGTGATCGATCAGGACGCCCGCATGACGGACGAAGCCGGTGAATACAAGGGCATGGACCGCTGGGAATGCCGCAAGCAAATTGTGCGGGAATTAAAAGCACAGGGCCTGCTGGAAAAAGTCGAAGACATCGGCCACGCGGTGGGGCACTGCTACCGCTGCCGGACGGTAATCGAGCCGATGCTTTCCCGCCAGTGGTTCGTACGCATGAAGCCCCTGGCCGGGCCGGCCATCCGGGCGGCCAGAGAAGGGGAACTGCGTTTTGTGCCCGAACGGTTCAGCAAAATATATCTGAACTGGATGGAAAACATCCGGGACTGGTGTATTTCCCGGCAGCTCTGGTGGGGGCACCGCATCCCGGTCTGGTATTGCCGGGACTGTGGAGAAATGATTGTGTCCCGGCAGGCGCCGCAGCAATGCCGTTGCGGCGGCAGCCGGCTGGAACAGGATCCGGACGTGCTGGACACCTGGTTTTCCTCGGCCCTCTGGCCCTTCTCCACGCTCGGCTGGCCGGAAAAGACGCCGGAGCTGGATTACTTTTACCCCACCTCCGTGCTGGTCACCGGCCGGGATATCATTTTCTTCTGGGTGGCGCGTATGATCTTCAGCGGTTTGAATTTCATGAATGCAGTACCATTCCGGGAAATTTTCATCCACGGCCTGGTGCTGGACGCCCTGGGGCGCAAGATGAGCAAGTCGCTGGGCAACGGCGTGGACCCCATCGACATAATCGAAAGCCACGGCGCGGACAGCCTGCGCTTTATGCTGATCACCGGCAATACGCCGGGCAACGATCTGCGCTTTCACTTTGAACGCCTGGACGGGGCGCGCAACTTTGCGAACAAGATCTGGAACGCCTCCCGTTTCGCCCTGATGAACCTGGGCGATGATCAGCCGGAAGCAGCGCCGGATGAAGCGCTTACCCTGGCCGACCGCTGGATTTTAAGCCGCTACCAGGCGGTGGTGCGTGACGTGACCGCCTACCTGGAAGCCTACGAACTGGGCGAGGCGGCGCGCGTGCTTTATGAATTCATCTGGAATGAATTCTGCGACTGGTATATTGAACTGGTCAAGCCCCGTCTTTACGCCAGGGACGAAAGTCCCGCCGCGCGGCAGGACCGGGCGGTGGCCCGCGACGTGCTGTCCCGGGTGCTGCGCGGCGCCATGGAATTGCTGCACCCCTTCATGCCCTTTATCACCGAGGAGATCTGGCAGCGCCTGCCCCGCCGGGGGCCGACCATCATGCTCGCCCCCTGGCCGGTTTACCGGGCGGAACAGCGCGACCAGACGGCCGAAGCGGAAATGGAAACGCTGATGGAAATAATCCGGGCCATCCGGCATATCCGCAACGAGATGAATGTACCGCCGGGTAAAAAGGCCGACGCCGTGCTGGTGGCGCCGCAGGAAAACCTGCGCCGCCTGGCGGTGGCGTGGCCCGGCTATATCGAGGGGTTGGCCGCCTGCCGGCTGCAGGTGTTGCCCGCGCTGGCGGAAAGGCCGGCGCAGGCCGCTCACGCGGTGGCCGGCGGGGCGGAGATCTTTGTGCCTTTGAAGGGATTGATCGATCTGGACCGGGAAACGGCCCGGCTGGAAAAGGAACTGGCCGTTTTGGGCAAGGACCTGGCCAGGGTGCGGGGCAAGCTGGGCAACGCCGCCTTTTTGTCCAAAGCCCCGGCGGCGGTGGTGGAAAAGGAGCGGGCCAAAGAAACGGAACTGGCCGTCAAATACGGGGCGGTGGAAAAAAGATTGAGCATATTGCGCGGCTAGGCTGACCGGGATGACAAAAAAGAGGATCCCTTTACCGGGGTCCTCTTGTCGCGTGCTCAGTCTTTTTCAAATTTCCAGATTTCAGCCACCTGCTGCAGTTTTTCCGCCAGGCTGTTCAATTCGCCGGTGATCGCCGCCGTCTGCTGGCAGCTGGCCGCCGCTTCCTCGGCCACCGCGGCAATGGCCTGCACGCCGCCCACCATTTGTTCCGTGCTGGCCGCCTGCTCCTGGGCGGCGGCTTCCAGTTCCCCGATACTGTCCACCGTGGCGTCCATTTGCGACAGAATGCGCTGGAAGGCCGCCTGCACTTCGCCGGTCAGCTCCAGTCCCTGCTGCACGGCGGTCACGCTTTCCCCGGTGGCTCCCTGGATGTTATCCACCAACTGGGTGATCTCCCGGGTGGAGCGGGCGGAATTTTCGGCCAACTGGCGTACTTCCTCGGCCACCACGGCAAAGCCGCGGCCGTGCTCCCCCGCCCGGGCTGCCTCGATGGCCGCGTTTAAAGCCAGCAGGTTGGTCTGGGCGGCGATGTTTTCAATCAAACCGACAAACTCACCGATGCGTGCCGAGTTGTGATCCAAGGTGGCGATCTTTTCATGAATCAACTTCATCCCGGCCACCACCCGGTCAATGGCCTGTTCGCCCTGGCGGGCCGTGCGGTCGGTTTCCCGCGCCACGCCGGCGGTTTCCCGCGCCCGCCCGGCTGATTTGCGGGCGGCGCCGGCCAGTTGCTCGATGCCCTGCAGCAACTTTTGCACCTGCCCGGCCTGCTCCTGGCTGCCCGTACTGATCTGGTCGGTGCCGGCGACGATCTGGCCGGTGGCCCGGTTGAGGTTTTCGGAGTAATCGCGCACCAGCCCGAACCACTTATAAACGCCTTTCAAAACTTTGCGGATATTGGTAAGCAGACTGTTTACCTCGCCCCAGCCGAAATTTTTTTCCTCGATGCGCTCGGTCAGATCACCATTGATGGCCCGGCCGGTTTTGTCGATAGCCATGTCGACGGTGGATTGCAAGGAGGAATAAATCAGCAGGGCTGCTATTACGGTCACCAGCACACCGGCGGCCGCGCCGCCCAGTAAAAACGGCCAGGCGCCGCCGCCCAGCCGGGCGCCCGCACCGGTGGCCGCGGCCGCCACCAGGGCCAGTACCCCGCTCCATAAAACAAGTTTCAGCCTTAATTTCCCCACTTGACCCCCTCCAGTATCTAATTTGCATTGTTTTATGTTTTTCGCCAGGGATGAGCAAAATCCTGTAGAATTTTCCGTCAATGGTAAAAAAGCTGTCAAAGTAAACCGTGGCTTCATGAAGATATTATCGGCAATAATTTGTAGGACTTTAATATTACACGTCGAAAATGTAAGAGTGAGTTAATATTTTGCACCGGGCCGGCCCGTGATGCCTGCCGGGTTGCGGCCGGCCGGTTTGACGCTTTATAAAAGCGCTGGCGGTTTGTACCGGTATGGCCCGCCGGTTTCCGTCAAAAGCGGCAGCAATAACAACCGAGGTGACTTTCAGTTGCAATATGATGAAGCGATGAACTATTTGCAGGAGTTGACCAAGTTCGGTTTCAACTTCGGGCTGGGACGGGTTGAAGAACTGCTTCGCCGTTTGGGAGACCCCCAGCGGCGGTTGCGGGTGATTCATACCGGCGGCACCAACGGTAAGGGTTCCGTGACGGCCATGGTGGCCGCTATGCTGGAAAAGGCCGGCTATACCGCCGGCACCTTTACTTCACCGCACCTGCACTCATATACTGAACGCTACCGCATTAACGGGGTGGCCATCGGACGGGAACGGGTGGCGGAATTGATCACGCAACTGCGGCCGCACCTGGAAGCAATGGTGGCGGAAGGCTTCGAGCAGCCCACCGAGTTCGAGGTGAGCACCGCCGCCGCTTTTCTTTATTTTTGGGAAGAAAAAGTGGATTTCCTGGTGTTGGAAGTGGGTTTGGGCGGGGCAATTGACTCCACCAACGTGGTGGAAAAACCGCTGGTCACAGTGATCACCAATGTGGCCATGGATCATATGGATTACCTGGGCCACACCATCCGGGAAATTGCCGGCGTCAAAGCCGGCATCGCCAAAGCCGGGGTGCCCATGGTCACCGCCGCGCAGGGGGAGGCGTGGCACGTGATCCGGCAGGCCTGCCGGGAAAAAGGCGCCCCCCTGGTGCGGGTGCTGGAAGCACATGAGGGTGTGGCGGATTATGCCGCGCCGCCGGATGAAACCATATTTCCGGATGGCGGTCCGGCGCCGTCCGGCGGGTCAACCAATGCGCCGGCCTGTTCCATGTTATCAACGGGCGGACCGGATAGCGCGGCGGTCCGTCCGGCGCCACCTGATGCCGGGGAAATTGACGGCCGGGCGAGTGCAGACGGTGATGAAAGGCCGTCCGGCAATGCCGCCGGTTCCCCCCCGCCACGGGTGGTTACCTGGCGGCAGGGGGAGGGCGGGTTTGACCTGCGCGGACAGTACCTGTCCCTGGATGGGCTGACCGGTCAACACCGGGAGCTTTACATTCCCCTGCTCGGCCGCCATCAACTGGCCAACGCGGCCACGGCGGTGGCGGTGGTGGAACTGCTCCGGGAGCAGGGCTGGCCGGTCAGTGAGCAGGCCATAGCGTCCGGCCTGGCGGCCACCCGCTGGCCGGCCCGGCTGGAGATTGTACGGGAGGAACCGCTGGTGCTTATTGACGGCGCCCATAATTACGACGGGGCGAGAAGTTTGCGCCGGGCGTTGGACGACTATTTCCCCGGCCGGGGGGTGGTGCTGGTGCTGGGCATGCTGGGCGACAAGGAACGGGCGCGGGTGGTGTCCGAACTGGCCCCCCGCGCCCGGGCGGTGGTGGTTACCCGGCCAAACAACCCGCGGGCCGGCGACTGGCAGCGCCTGGCCGGCGAGGCGCGGCGCTATGTGCACGAGGTTTATACGGTGGAAGAAATCCCGGCCGCAGTGCGCCAGGGGATGGCCCTGGTCCGCCCCGGCGAGGTGGTCTGTATCACCGGTTCTTTGTATATGGTGGCCGAAGCGCGGGAGCAGTTCACCACCCTGACGTAATGTGAAAACGGCCGCTCTTGAAGGCGGTGGCCGTACCGGAGCATTGGAGCGGCGAGGTACGGCCGCCGGTTTTTCATTTGTGGTTGCGTTCAAAAAATTTACCGTGTTTGGTGCGCAGTGGGCCGGGTGCCGGCTGAATTTTTATGTCCGGCTCCGGCGCCGTCCCTACGTCGTAAATGAACGCCCTGTTTCTGGATAAAAAAGCCGCCGGCAACCCATAATACCACATGTCTACATTGTTTGCATTCGGTGGAGGGGTGGCCTTTGTCCAGGATGCTCAGGTGTTTTTCCCGCCTGTTGACGCAGGGGCAAAAAAATGACGGCCGGAGTTTCCGGCATTCCGGCGCCCAGTGGGAGGAGACCCATCAGGCGGAAGAATTGAAAAAAATGCCTGTGAGCGCCCGTCTGGACGACAACCTGGCGCTGATCAAAGAGATGCTCGGGCGGAACAGCGACCTGGTGCTCCGGGAACTGCGCCTGGGCGCGGGTGGCAACACCCGGGCCGGACTGATTTTTGTGGACGGCATGGTGGACAACAGCGCCCTGAATGACACGCTGATCAAGGGACTTACCCTGGAATCGCGCATGGCCGCCGTTGACGGCCGGAGCGGGCTGTTTGCCGTACTCAAGGAATTCATGATCAACGTGGGCACGGTGCGGGAAGCGGAAAACATCTTTCAGCTGCTGGACGGCGTGCTTTACGGCACGGCCGGACTGTTCATCGACGGCTGTAACCGGGCGCTGCTGGCCGATGTGAAAGGCGGGCCGGTACGGGCCATCGAGGAACCGATAAGTGAAGGCGTGGTGCGCGGGCCGCGCACCGGCTTCACCGAGCAGATCCGCACCAACACTTCCCTGCTCCGGCGTTCTTTGCGCACTCCCAATTTTGTGATTGAGGGCACCGAACTGGGCCGGGACACCCGCACGGTGGTGGAGATTGCTTACATCAAAGGATTGGCCGCGCCTGAACTGGTGCGCGAGGTCAAGGAACGGCTGTCCCGGATCAAGATTGACGGCATTCTGGAAAGCGGTTACATAGAAGAATTAATTGAAGACCAGCCATATTCGCCCTTCCCCCAGGTCTTCCATTCCGAGCGGCCCGACCGGGTGGCGGCGGCGCTTTTGCAGGGGCGGGTGGCCATCCTCACCGACGGCACACCTTTTGTGCTGGTGGTACCGGCGGAGTTTGTCCTTTTTATGCAGGTGCCGGAGGATTATTACGAGCGCTGGCAGCTTTCCACGGTCATCCGCTGGCTGCGTTATATTTCCTTCGTCGCTTCGCTGCTGCTTCCTTCCATGTATATCGCCGTGACCACCTACCACCAGGAGATGATTCCCACCCGTCTTTTAATCAGCGTAGCCGCCTCCCGGGAGGGGGTGCCCTTTCCGGCCTTCGTGGAGGCGCTGCTGATGGAATTCACCTTTGAAGTGCTGCGCGAGGCCGGCATCCGCCTGCCCCGCAATATCGGCCAGGCGGTAAGTATTGTGGGTGCCCTGGTGATCGGCCAGGCGGCGGTGTCGGCAAGCATCGTCTCCCCCCTGATGGTGATCGTGGTCGCCCTGACCGGCATCGCCTCCTTTGCCGCGGCCAGCTACAATATCGCCATCACCACGCGCCTGCTGCGCTTTCCGATGATGATCCTGGCGGCCACCCTGGGCCTGTTCGGAGTGATGATCGGCATGCTGGTCATCCTGGTGCACATGGCCTCCCTGCGCTCCTTCGGCGTGCCCTATCTGGCCCCGCTGGCGCCGCTGCACGCCGGGGACCTGAAGGATGTGGCCTGGCGGGCGCCCTGGTGGGCGATGGACAACCGTCCGGAGGAACTGGTCCGGGACGACCGGCGGCGCCAGACACCGGGATTGATGCCCCATCCGCCAGCGCCCGGCGGCGGGCGAAAAGGGGGCGGCCGGGATGGGCCGCGCTAGCAGGGGCCTGCGGTTAACCGCCCTGGCACTGCTGTTTCTCTTTTTGCCCGGCTGTTGGGACCACCGGGAAGTGGAGGACCTAGGCATTGTGCTGCTCACCGCCGTGGACGAAGCGCCGGGGGATAAAATCCGCCTGGAGACGCAGGTTTTGATTCCCGGGGCGATGGGCGGCGGGGGCGGTGGGGGCGGCGTC
>NZ_LYVF01000136.1 GCF_001655685.1 Desulfotomaculum copahuensis | reverse complement strand
GGGCGCCTTCTACCCACTCTGTTTTGGCGGGAGGCCAAAACGTAGCGTGGCCGCTACCACGCTAAGGCCAGGGGTGGCGATAAATTGTGAAATGGACGCTTCAGCGTTGGGTATGGCAGTTGCAGTCGCCCCTTTTTATCGGCATGCCGCCGTCCGGCGCGTTAAACCGCTGCCGTCTATATATTCCGGCCCGGGTGATGTGGGGGGCGTTTACGGCGGAAATTGCCCGTTCCAGGGCCCAATCAAACCCGGATAACATAGATGAACTATATAAAGCGGTGGGGGACGATCTGAAAGAAAAGGTGAGGTTCAGTTATCTTTACCCGGCGGAATATACCGCAGACGGGTGGCTGGCCTGGTTGCCCCGGTATGAAAGCGGCAAGGGCCAGAGTTGGCGGAGAGAAGATTGGAATAGCACTGAAAGCAGGGGGATGTTGTAAATCGTGTTCATTCTGGCACATACCGGCATTACCTGGGGGCAGCGTGGATGGTTACCCGTGAGCGTTCAGGGGCGTCGCCGGTGTCACAGGCCGTCATTAGAAATATTCACC
>NZ_LYVF01000135.1 GCF_001655685.1 Desulfotomaculum copahuensis | reverse complement strand
GCCGCTCTTTATGGAAGCGGATCTGCAAAGGCAAAGCCACCAGTGAAGAGTGGAAAAACGCCAGACAGAACCGCTTTACGCCCGGGGGGACGAAACCAAGGGCGGCAACCCGAACATCAAAATAACCTATCGGGATGGCGGATTCACCCTGTCGGTAACCATCTCCCACCTGTCGGAAGAAACCGGAGTAGACAGCCTGGGCCGGCCGATAATGGGTAGAGCGCCCCGGGTAACAGGCAAACTGTGGCTACCGGAAAAGCACCGGATAAGGGTGTGGAAACTGCTGTTTAACGGAGCGCCCTTCGCC
>NZ_LYVF01000134.1 GCF_001655685.1 Desulfotomaculum copahuensis | reverse complement strand
TTGATGTTAGCCTACCTATGAGGAATTGAAACCCCTTCGGAAACCAAAGCAAATATCCTCCAAGGATAGATGTTAGCCTACCTATGAGGAATTGAAACCCAGTCAGTGGGTAGACTTCAACCTGACATATGATCGGATGTTAGCCTACCTATGAGGAATTGAAACTTCCACCGTGTCCCGGGTGGCAGCATGATAATGAGGATGTTAGCCTACCTATGAGGAATTGAA
>NZ_LYVF01000133.1 GCF_001655685.1 Desulfotomaculum copahuensis | reverse complement strand
CATCGCCTCCCAGCAACAACTGCTCGTCACGGAAATCAAGGAAACGGAAACGAAGCTGGCCCGGGCTAAAAAGAAACTCGGCCGGGCGGAAAAAGATCTGGCCAAAGCGGTAAAAGCCGGCGATGCGGTTAAGATTGAAAAAGCAAAACTTACCGTCCACGGCCGTAAAGCGCGGGTCAAAAAACTGGCCGATAAGCTGGTGGAATTGCAGACCCACCGGAACAACGGCACCATACCAAAAGTGGTCTTCGGCGGCCGCTCTTTATGGAAGCGG
>NZ_LYVF01000132.1 GCF_001655685.1 Desulfotomaculum copahuensis | reverse complement strand
TAGGTCCCGCACCAGTTCCGCTTGGGCGTCAGCCGGTTCTTTTTCGGCGATGGCTATTATTTCTATACCGCAGTATTTCAGATGCCGTTCAATGTACGCATAACCGAAGCGGGCCAGCCGGTCCGGGTATTCGATGAGCAGTTTCTTGTATTCGCCTTGTTCGGCCAGCCTAAGGGCGTTAGACAAACCCCGGCGTTTCTGGTTC
>NZ_LYVF01000131.1 GCF_001655685.1 Desulfotomaculum copahuensis | reverse complement strand
GGACGGGGCATCCCCCGCCGGGTAAATGACTGGCTGGCCATACCGATGACCATACCGCCGGCATACGAAAATCGCTTGCTGAATCATCTGTCATCCGGCAACGCCTATACTGTGCAGGTGTTGAGGAAAGACGGAAGATTTTTCGCCCACATCTCATTCGCCCTGGGTGACGAAAAGCAGGTGGATTATTCCCGGGCAATGGCCGGCATTGACCTGAATCCGCAGAACATTTCTGTCACCATCGTATCGCCAGACGGCAATTTCAAAACATCACGGGTATTTCATTGCCCCGATTTGCCGACCGTAAAAGCCGGAAAGCGGGATTGGATCATCGGCGACCTGTGCCGGGACATCGCCGGCTGGCTGATCGCCGCCGGCGTTACCCAGGTTGCCCTGGAAGAATTACACTTCAACCAGGACCACGACACCAACCGGTTTTTCAACCGGATGAGCCACAACTTCTCCCACCGGGATATGTTAACCAACCTGGTTACCCGGCTGAGAAAAGAAGACGTCGCGGTTTTCACTGTGAAC
>NZ_LYVF01000130.1 GCF_001655685.1 Desulfotomaculum copahuensis | reverse complement strand
TTTTTAAATTTTTGTCATATTTTGGTTGCGGATTATTATGGATTGTGGTATAATATAGTTATATTGAATTTTATTGGGGGAGTTTAATGTGTATTTAAAGAAAAGTAGACGCAGTTCCGGAAGAATATACCTATCTATTGCAGATGGATATCGCGATAAAGAAAGAGGGCATACAAGAACTGTTACTATTGAATCCCTTGGATACCTCGATGAACTTCAAAAACAATATGATGATCCAATCGCTTTTTTTGAACAAAAGGTTAAAGAATTGAATGAACAAAAAGCCATGAAAAAGACTCCAATTACTCTTAGTTTTTCTCCTAATGAAAGACTTTTGATTAATACGAATAATCGTAAAAACTTTGGCTACGCTGCATTTAGTAAGATTTATCATGAACTTGAATTGGACAAATTTTTGAAAAACAGGCAGCGTCATTCAAAAGAAGAGTATGATTCTAATGCTATTATGAAACTTCTCGTATTTTCACGTTTATTGTATCCTGCTTCAAAGAAAAAGACTTATGAGAATAGAGATATATTCTTTGAGAGGTTTGATTTTTCTTTGGATGATATCTACAGATGTTTATCTTTTTTCAATAAGCATAGTGATGCTTTGCAGCTTTGGGTTCATGAGCATATTAAGTCTTTATATGAACGAAATACTAATCTGGTTTATTACGATGTTACCAACTATTATTTTGAAATTGATGAACAAGACGAATTGCGTAAAAAAGGCGTTTCTAAAGAACACAGGCCAGATCCAATTGTGCAGATGGGATTATTTATGGACACCAATGGTATACCTATTACATATAAACTTTTTCCTGGCAATGCTCTAGATAAAACTACACTTATGCCTATGTTAAGGAAAATACAACATGATTATTCTTTGGGAAGAATTATTGTAGTTGCTGATAAAGGTATCATCACTGGCGATAACATTTGGTATACTTTATCTGCTGGTAATGGTTATGTATTCAGCTATTCTGTTCGTTGTGCAGATAAGGAATTTAAGAAATATGTCCTTGACGAAAACGGATATACACACAGAGGAGATAGCTTCAAG
>NZ_LYVF01000129.1 GCF_001655685.1 Desulfotomaculum copahuensis | reverse complement strand
AATTAGCAGTTTTGCGATTGCTCGGGGCGGCAGGCCTTGATATTAGCGGCCTGGCGGGGCCGTTTCCGCGGATCGGCGCATGCATGGAAAATTGCAGCAATAAAATGGCACTTTTTTTACTGCCCCGGGCGGCCGGCATAATTGAGTCAGTCCCAGAAACCCGCTACTCATATGGCTTCCCCTCCACCGGCGCATAAAATTGTTTTAC
>NZ_LYVF01000128.1 GCF_001655685.1 Desulfotomaculum copahuensis | reverse complement strand
TCTCCTAATGTCATAATCTTTTTCCCAAAATCAATACCTAATTCTTTACCTATATCTTCAAGAACATCATTATTAAAATCAAATAGATAATAATTTTCTTGTATGTAACTGCAGGATGACTTTGCTAAACTTTCAAGTATAGCTGAAACAGAATATTTCCCATTTAATCTATTTTCAAGTATTCTTACAATTACAAGTGATATAAAGCATATCAGAAAATGAGCATCAATATGTTCCCTCAGTGATAAATAAACTGGTCTGCTTTCGATATCACTTTTAGTTATCTTAAAAGATTCTTCTATCTTCCAAAGTCCACGGTACATTTCAATAATTTTATCATCAGATTCTTTGTATTCACTAGTAACTATTGCATAATATCCATCAAATTTTTCTTCTTCTTTTAGCCTTTCCTCATCAAATGTTAAATGCTGATGAGCACTTTCTAATATTTCGCCGGTTTCTTCATCAAAAATGAGATTCTTTACATATTTGGAAGCACCGTATGATGTAGCTCTATTGTATTTTGCTGGATTTTTAATTAGGTCTTTTGCTTTCTCTATTGTAGCAGCTCGTTCATATTTTGCTTTTAAAGCATACTCTTCACTATAGAAAATAACCTGTTTTTCATCAACTACCTTTTTCATTTTTTTGCCTTTAGTGGTGGTTACTAATATTTCTCTTGGATAAAGTCTGGATTTTATCTTGAAGCTATCTCCTCTGT
>NZ_LYVF01000127.1 GCF_001655685.1 Desulfotomaculum copahuensis | reverse complement strand
CCGAACTGGCCTGCGTTCATAGAAGTGCCGCCGAACTGGCCGGCCTGACTGGCAAGCTGGCCGGAACCCCACTGGCCGGCGGAGCTCATACCGGTGCCTTGCTGGCCGCTATATCCATAGGCGAAGCTTTGCGCCGGCTGCAAGCGGGAACTTAAATACTGGCCGGTGCCGTAAGTAGTGCCCAGGCCGCTCAGGTTGCCGTACTGGGCGGCACCGGCCTGACCGCTCCAGCCCTGTTGTCCGTACAGGTTGCTCTGAGAACCTGCACCACTGTATGCCAGCCCGTAGCCAGTGCCGGTTTGGGGGTTGCCAAACTGGCCGGAAACGTTGGATTGGCCGGACCATCCGGCTGGAATATAACCAGTCTGTCCTGACCAGCCGGACTGCATCTGGTGGAACTGACCGGGGTTGCCGAACTGGGAATAGCCGGTGGTCATTTGACCGCTGATTTGTTGGGCCATGCTGTTCACCTGATTGATGTCCTGGTGCAGGCGGCTGGCCATGTAATTTATGCGCTGTAACTGCTGGGCGGCGTTTACCTCTTTTTGCTGTAACTGTTGAAGCTGGCTGGAATTCATTTGTTCAGCCTGTTGCAACTGGCTGCAGATTTGGGAAATGTTGCCTACTTCATCACGCAGCCGTTGAATTTGTTGCTGCAGTTGACCGATCTGAAACTGGTACATATTGCTTTCCCCCTAGCGTTTATTTGCCTTGCGGCTCTGAGAATAGATTTTACTTGTTATTCCAGATTTATTACTGGTAGATAAAGGATTATTTGCGGTGCACTGCCGAAAGCACGGGGATATCTCCCGGTTGTATGACTAATCCTTGAATATGCCGGCCGGCGGCTGTTAACAACAGGCTGTGGTTTAAAAAGTACAGGGGGGCATCACGAACTATTTGTTGCAGCGCGTCATGGTATATTTTCGCCCGCAGGACGGGATCCGCCGTACGTTGGGCGGTGAGTAGCAGGGTATCCACCTCCCGGTTGCGGTAATGACTGGCATTCAGCCCGCAGGAAATCTGCGGCGATGCCAGCAGGGCATAAAGGAAATTATCCGGGTCCCCGTTGTCCCCGGTCCAACCGTAAACAAAAGCGTCTCCTTCTTCCCGGTAAAGGGCCTTTTTATATTCTTCCCAGGGATAGGCTTTGATGCGGCAATGAAAACCGGCCCGCTCCAGTTGTCCGGCCAGCGCTCCGGCCAGTTTTTCCCCTCCGGCGGGATTATAAAGCCGGGAGCCGGAATAAGTGATCATGGTAATGTTTATTCCGTCCGGGTAGCCCGCGCCGGCCAGATCCTGCCGGGCCTTTGCCAGGTCGAAGGAATACTGGGCCGGACTGTTTGCCTGGCCCAAAACGCCCGGGGGCAGGGGGCCGGTGGCGGTAACCGCCTGTCCGGGGAAAAGTGCCGCCGTTATTGCCGCCGCGTCGATTGCCCGGCAGGCGGCCTCTCGCAGCCGGGGATCACTGAAAGGAGCCTTGTTGGTGAAAAAGCCCAGGTAGCTTATGTCCAGACCGGTGGTGCGCAGGATTTGAAACCCCCGGCCGGTTAATGCCGGCAGATCTGCGGGCGAAACATCCTCTGCCACATCGGCCCGCCCGTTTTGCAGTTCCTTCAATCTTTCCGCGCGATCCGCCACCACCCGGAAGATTACCCCGGGTAAAGATGGTTTTGGTCCCCAGTAAGACGGGTTGGCCGTCAAAATAATTTCCCCGCCCGGCTGCCAGCTTTGAAACATAAGGGGGCCGGTGCCCACCGGGTGCACGGCGAAGGCGGGGCCGTATTTTTTAACGGCCGCCGGGCTGACCACCGGTGCCGCCAGGGGCATGGCCAGGTTGTGCAGAAAAGGGGCATAGGGGTATCTCAAGGTAAAACGCACCGTCAAATTATCCGGAGCATCCACCGATTTAACCGGGCCGAAAACAAAAGTGGCATACGGGGACGGCGCGGGCACTTGCTCGGAGAGCAGGCGCTCCACGCTGTATTTGACCGCTCCGGCGTTGCATGGTGTACCGTCTTGAAAAGTGACGCCTGGACGCAGGTGGAATGTCCACTGCAGTCCATCCGGAGAAATGTCCCAGCTTTTGGCCAGACATGGTTCGATTTCGGTGGTTCCCGGCTTAAACCTGACCAGGCCTTCAAAAATATTGGCCAGCACCTGCGCCGAAGCGTGATCGGCCGCCCGGGCCGGATCAAGTGTGACGGCGTCTGCCGTCCGCAAATAAACCAGGTAACGGGATTCACCCTCCCCCCATTGGAGCCAGGAAACCGGAATGACCGGTTGAATGCCCTGGATGTAAAAAAGCCAGAGCGAAATCAGCAAGGCGGCACCGAACAGCAGTCTGGAATACAGCTTTTGCATGTTCTTCCTCCAAACCGGAAGTAATCAATGCTGTATAATTCTTCAAGAATCAGGAAATACCTTCCATAAATCTCCTTGGCTTCTTGAAATATACTCAGCTTTTTAATTCAGTTTTTATCGCCCGCCGCCGGACGGAGGCGGCGCATGAACCAACGGGCGACATTTTGTGGGATATACAATGCTCGATGCTTCAGCAGCGGCGGGAGGGTAAAATCATGCATAAATTATGCTTTTGTGGTATAATGAGCCTGTTGGAACGGGCCTGCAAAGGAGTCTCATAGCCTGACAATACAGCGACTAATACAACCAGAGGTGGAATACGTGGCGGGAATCCGGTTCGGTCCGGCGGGAAACCCTCCTTCTTTTCAAACCGCCGGTCATAAAAGCTCTTTGGATATGCCGGCCTGGTTGAGGGCAAGGGGATTGAACGCTTATGAATACCAGTGTGTCAGAGGTGTGCATATCGGCGAGGGAACGGCCCGGCAGTTGGGCCGTCTGGCGGCGGAAAACGATATCCGTCTGAGCATTCACGCCCCCTATTACATTACTCTCGGTACCGCCGATGACGTTTTAAAGGAAAAAACAACCGGGCATCTTTTGAAGTCCATGCAGGCGGCCAACTGGA
Source organism: Desulfotomaculum copahuensis (assembly GCF_001655685.1). Classification (GTDB taxonomy): domain Bacteria; phylum Bacillota; class Desulfotomaculia; order Desulfotomaculales; family Desulfovirgulaceae; genus Desulfotomaculum_G; species Desulfotomaculum_G copahuensis. Next base: position 17,822 of record NZ_LYVF01000127.1, on the reverse strand, counting down.
TGGATGCGGCGGTGGTGGTTTTTCATCCCGGTACGGGGGCGGGGGAGGACCGGCGGGAAACCCTGCAGCGGGCAAAAAAACTGCTGGGGGAAATATTGCAACAAGCCCGGGAGATGGGGTTGGCACAGATCAAGGTGGCTCCGGAAACAGCGGGGAAGCCGGCACAACTGGGCAACCTGGAGGAAGTGCTGGAGTTGTGTGACTGCGGTCCTCAGGTGGTGCCGGCCATCGACTTCGGCCACCTGCACGCCGCCAGCGGAGGCGGTTTTACCGGCGAGGAAGCATTTATGGCCGTGCTGGACCGGGTGGAGGCGCATTTGGGCAGGGAAGCGGTGCGTCATTTACATATACACTTCAGCCCGATTGAATTCACCCGGGCCGGGGAAAAAAGACACCGTACCACTTTGGAACCGGGGTTCGGCCCTGATTTTGCCCTGTTGGCCCGGTTATTGGTGAAAAGGGAACTGGAACCGACCATAATTTGCGAATCGTACGACCGGCAGGCTGAAGACGCCCTGGTTTTCAAGCAGTTATATGAAGAGATGAAGAATGCGGATAAATAACCGCCGGTGTCCGTTGCCTGTTCTTTTCAGTGTGCCGGTGCTTTGGTGCGGAACTGGAGATAATGAGCCGTTCACCGCGGCTTCCACGGATAAATCCATAGCTTTCACTCCGCCACCCGGGATGGTAAAAAGTTTTGTTTGCCATACTTTCAGCCATTCGCCGTTCGGAGATGCAGGGGGCGGCTTGCCTTTCGCGGGGCGCGGAAACAAATAAGGCGGGGCATGTGTACGCCCCGCCTTGATTATTGAGCCGGCAGCGCTTTTCCGAACCCCCCTGCCGGGCGGCAGCCGGCGCGGTTTTGAGCGGACTGCTTCGCCTCCGTGCCGGGAATGCGCCTTCCGTCAAACCACCCCCGGTTGTTTTTCCGTGCGGAATATTATCTAATGAGTCTCCACGTCCTGCGCCCCGTGCCGGCGCAGCACCTGGGCCGCATCATTGGCCTTGGTTTCGTCGCAGCGCACGGAAACCAGGATGTTTCCCTGTCTTACCTTTTCTTCATAGAAGCGGCTGCGCTCCGCCGGGATGCCCCAGTCGATCAACCCGCCGGCAATGCCGCCGGTTGCCGCTCCGGAAAGCAGTCCGGCAATCGGCCCGGCGGCAATAATCGGGCCGATGCCGGGAATGGCCAGCGCACCCGCGCCGGCCACCAGACCGGCCAGACCGCCCAGCACTCCACCGGTAGTCGTGCCATCGGTTATGGTGTCGCCGCCCATAGTGGGCGCACTGTACTGGTTGTGACGGTTATCCCGCGCGTTGTCTTTGGCCACGATGGAAATATCCCGGTCAAACCCCTTGCCCCTTAATTCGCTGACCGCCTGTTCGGCCGAGTCCCGGGTACTGAAGGTGGCCAATACGGTTCTTGCCATAAACAAAAACCTCCTTTAGGCAGTTTACAATGCAATCCTATCATCCCAACATGAGTTGATATTTATTCAGGCAAAAGGTGGAAGATAAAAAGTCAAACCGGCTATTTATTTTTTCCCGGCTTTTGTTATAATATTACTTGTTGTTTTCAGGCTGAAACAGGAAAGGAAGGGGGAGACCAAGTTGTTACCAACCCCGAAAAAGTTTTTTTTAACGGCTGCCGGCGCGGAAGGGGACAGCAGTCTGACTGCATTTGACAATGCCCTGCTGGCCGGGCGTATTGGCAACATCAATCTGATCCGGGTGAGCAGCATATTACCGCCCGGTGCCGAGTACGATCCGCAGTTGATAATCCCACCCGGTTCACTAGTACCAATCGCTTACGGTTATATCATCAGCGGGGAGCCGGGTGAGTTGATTGCAGCCGCCGTAGGGGTCGGTTTTTCCGCCGACACTTTTGGCGTGATCATGGAGTTTTCCGGCCGTTGCGGCCGGGATGAAGCGGAAGCGCGCATTAAGGGCATGCTTCAGGAAGCCTTTCTTTCCCGGAAAATGCCCCTGGTGGACATTAAAATCGCCTCGGTGGAGCACCGGGTGAAGAAGATCGGTTGCGCCCTGGCGGCAGTGCCTTTGTGGTATTAATTGACGGGAGGTTCCCTGGATGAGTATGAATTGCTGGTTTACTGAATTGCAGACGCCGGATCTGACCATCGGCTGCCGGGTGAGAAAAATCCTGCACCATGAAGTAACTCCTTTTCAGCGCCTGGCGGTATACGACACCGCTCAGTTCGGACGGATGCTGACGCTGGATGATGTTATCCAAACCACCATCGCAGACGAGTTTGTTTATCATGAAATGATCACCCATGTCGGCCTGAATGCACATCCCAATCCCCGCCGGGTGCTGGTCATCGGCGGAGGTGACGGGGGGGCGGTGCGGGAAATCATCAAGCATCCTTCGGTGGAAAAGGCCACTCTGGTGGAGATTGACGCCGCTGTGATCAAGGCGGCCAAAGAATATCTGCCGGAAATCAGCTGCGCCCTGGATGACCCGCGGGTAGAGGTGCTGGTGGAAGACGGCATCAAGCATGTCAAGGAGCACCGGGACAACTATGATATGATCATTGTGGATTCCACCGATCCGGTCGGTCCGGCCGTCGGTTTGTTCGGTGCGGATTTTTACCGGGACGTCTTTGCCGCCCTGACGGCGGACGGGCTCTTTGTCGCCCAGACGGAGTCGCCCTTTTTCAACCGGGACTTGATTCCCCGGATCATTAAGGATGTAAGGGACATATTTCCGCTGGCCTGTTTATACCTGGCCTGCGTGCCCACTTATCCCGGCGGGCTGTGGAGTTTTACCATGGGCAGCAAGAAATATGATCCCCGGCAGGTGGATGTAACTGCTTTGCCGGATCTGGCCACCCGTTATTACAGCCCGGCGGTGCATCAAACCGCTTTTGTTCTGCCTCCTTTTGTAGCGGAACTGGTGCAGGAACGTTAGCAAGGTGACCGGAATATGCAGAATGTAGAAAAATACTCCGGATTTATGGGCTGTGTTGAGGATTACACCGCCGCCTCCCTGGTTTTGCTGGGGGCGCCGATGGACTTTACAGTCAGCTTCCGGCCGGGTGCCCGCTTCGGTCCGGAGCAAATCCGCCGGGTGAGCGTGGGACTGGAGGAATACAGCCCGTCGCTGGACCGGGATTTGTCCGGGTTTGCTTATTATGACGCCGGCGATGTTTGTCTTGTTCCCGGCCGGATTGAAGCCAGCCTGCACCGGATCGGACGGGCGGTGGGACAGGTCATGGCGGACGGCAAGTTTCCGCTGCTTTTGGGCGGGGAGCATCTGGTCACCCTGCCGGCGGTGGAAGCAACCACCCGGTATTTCCCGGAACTGGCGGTGATCCATTTTGACGCTCATGCCGATTTGCGCGATGACTACCTGGGCGAGCGCCTTTCCCACGCCACAGTGATGCGCCGGGTGGCGGAGGTGGTTGGCGGAAAGAACATCTACCAGTTCGGCATCCGTTCCGGCACCAGGGAAGAGTTTGCTTATGCGCGGGCGCAGACCAACCTTTTCCGGGGGGAAATCATTTCATCCCTGCGTCAGGTGCTTGAACGGCTGAAAGGCCGGCCGCTTTATATCACCCTGGATATAGACGTGCTGGATCCGGCCTACGCTCCGGGGACGGGTACGCCGGAACCCGGTGGCTGTACACCCGGGGAGATATTCACCGCCCTGTACATGTTAAAGGATCGCCAGATTGTGGGCATGGACCTGGTGGAAGTCTGCCCGGCCTGCGATCCCACGGAAAGCACTGCATTGCTGGCCGCCAAGCTGGTCCGGGAGGCCATCCTGTCCTTTGCCCGGACATGCGTTTAGTAAATCAAGCTTCCATAATAAATCCGCTCTTATCAGTGCATCAAATCCGCCGTAAAACACCAGCTGGACAATCAGCCGAAAATTTTTGCCCGCCCGTGAAAAATTATATTTGACATTTTACCGTACTTTTTGTATACTTAAGATTGTCAGCGGCGGAAGCAAGCGCCGGGACAACTGAATCAGGAGCTGTGGTGTAGTGGTCTAACATGCCGGCCTGTCACGCCGGAGATCGCGGGTTCAACTCCCGTCAGCTCCGCCACATTTTGCCACGGTAGCTCAGTTGGTAGAGCAGCGGACTGAAAATCCGCGTGTCGCTGGTTCGATTCCGGCCCGTGGCACCAAGCCGGCCAAACATACTGGACAAAGACAATTTAACAAGTTATAATTATTGTGTGCGGAAGTGGCTCAGTGGTAGAGCATCGCCTTGCCAAGGCGAGGGTCGCGGGTTCGAATCCCGTCTTCCGCTCCATTTGATCCGGCGACATAGCCAAGTGGTAAGGCAGAGGACTGCAAATCCTCCATTCCCCGGTTCAAATCCGGGTGTCGCCTCCATTTAAATGCTAACTGGCGATCCGTAAGGGTGGCCAGTTATTATTTTTGCCCCCCGGGAAAGAAACGGCAAGGAGTTGTGGCCAGGGCTTGCCCGTTTTACCAGACATGATGCCCGTCCAGGTGCATAGTAAATTACACAGATTTTCCATACTTCTTCCATACCGGCGCCGTATGTTGAAGGTATTATAAAAGTGCGAAGGGGACCGGCGCCGGGACTCCAAGCAAAATCATTTAAAGTGAGGGAGAAGTCAAATGCGCAAAGTAAATTTGTTACTGGTTTCGGGATTGCTTGTTGGTTCTTGTTTCCTTTCCGCACTGCCTGCCCTGGCCGATACCGCGACTGCGTCCACCCCACCCAATGCCGGGTACATTGCACAAATCAAACAGTTGCGTCAGCAGGACAAATCGCTGTACGATCAGTTACAAGGCCTGAGGAAAAGCATTGTTGAACAGCGCAAAGTGGATTGGCAGCAGAAAAATTATACCGCCCTGTTAAATGCGAAAAATGATCAGATCGCTATGGAAAACGATTTCAATACTGCGTATGCCGACCGGCTGACATTGCGAAAAGATGATATTCAGCTGCACATAGACCGCCAAGCAAAAAATAAACAAGGAGTCGCTGCTGACTTGCAAAGCATAATAACGGATTTACAAAACCAGATCGGTGCCCGGCAGCAGCTTATAACCGATGCCCAAAAGATCCTGGCTGATTTGGGCGGAAACGCCGGGGTTACTGCGGGCGGCACCGGTGCTTCAACGACTTCCTCCGGTATGCCGTCTGTTTCCCAAAACCAGTAGCAAGGCACCAAAAAGACCACCGTTAAAGCGGTGGTTTTTTTGATTGCATCTTCGGCAGTTCGGACACGAAAGGCTGATAGCTCCTGACATCCGGGGGATGTTGGGCAATGACTCCGGGCCGGTTACAACAAATGACGTTGCCGTTGTACAAACAGTACTGCGATGAGGCGTGGGCGATACTCAGCGCCGAAATGCTGCTGGGCGGGGTATCCTTGGATGTGTGGTTAACACGGGGAATGAGTATCAAATCAGGAAACGGAGGGCGGCCACGGTGGCAACACCGGCCAGCATGCTCCAGAGGGGGTTTTTGCTTATCGCGGCCACCAGTATGGCCAGGACGGCGGCGGGCAGGTAGATGTTAAAACCGTTCACTTCATGATGGGTGAGCACCGGCGGCACGGTCATGGCGGCAAAGACGCCCACGGGAATAAACGACAGGCCGCGTCTCAAACGCGGTCCGAAATTAATCATGCCGCCGAACCACAAAGGTGGGAACCTGGTTAGATAAGTCACTGCGGCCATACCCAAAAACAGTAAATACAGACTACTCCGCATCGATTAACACCCCCAGCAAAAAAGCACATAGTCCGCCGGTGATGATGGCGCCGGTGGTGCTCCAGTATATCTGCGCGCACAGGGCGGCGGCCGCGGAGAGCAGGGCGGCCAGCAACAGTTTCCGGTTGTTTATTTGCGCCACCAGCAGGCCAAGAAAGGCGCCGATAAAGGCGAAATCCAGACCGAACTTGAGCGGGTCGGCAATCCAGGCGCTTAATATAATGCCGAGCAGGGAACTGAGCACCCAGGGCACGAAGACGCCCAGACCGGCGCCGAGAAAATAACCGGCGCTGCCGTAACCGCGGCTGAAGGCCTGAATGGTTACGCCGTAGCTCTCATCCGTCAATCCACAGGCCAGCAAGGCCAACGAGCCCCGGTTCAGTTTTTTCAGGTGAGGTCCCAGGGACAGGCCGTAAAGCGCCTGGCGTAAATTGATTAAAAAAGTGGTCAATACAATCACCGGCCCGCCGGCCCCCTGGGCAATCAGGGAAAGGGCGGCAAATTGCGAAGAACCGGCGAAGACGAGCACGGACATGGCCAGGGTTTCCGGAATGTCAAGGTGCGCCGTGCGGGCCAGAATGCCGTAAACCAGTCCGTAGGCGAAAACGCTCAGGGAAAAAGGGGCGATCCCTTTCAATCCTTGAATGATGCCGTCTTTCGAAACGGTCATTTTTTTCATTTCCCTTGTATGTTATAGTTAATCAGGTGTATGTTATAATAAACATAGCATGTTTTCCAGAGGAGGTCAATAATGAAATGGAAGAACTGAACCGGAAAATCGGCCGGAAATTACGCCGGCTCAGGACCGCCCGGGGATACAGCCTGGAGCGTTTGGCCGAACTGACCGGCGTCAGCAAGCCGATGCTCGGGCAGGTGGAGCGCGGCGAGTCCAATCCCACGGTGGGCACCTTGTGGAAGATTGCCAGCGGTATGGGTGTGCCGTTTTCAGCTTTTATCGAGGAGTCCTCCCCCCGGGTGTCTGTGGTACGGGCGGCGGAAACCATGATGTTAACCGAGGATGCGGGACGGTTTGTGGTCTCCGCCATCTTTACGGCCCGCCCGGAAAGGCCGCTGGAGGTCTTTTCGGTGCTGTTGAGGCCCGGTTGCCGCCGGGAATCCGAGGCTCACGGGGAGGGAGTGGAGGAGTTTGTAACCGTATACCGGGGAAGGCTGTTGCTTCAAATCGGTGACGCGGAGTATCACCTGGCGGGGGGGGACTCGATCTGCTTTGCGGCCGGCTGCGCACATGTTTATATAAACCCTGATGAACAGGATTGTCAGGTTTATATGGTGATTACCTATCCAGTCCGGTAAAATTCCTGCCAGCGGCGGGGAATTTTTTTATTGACCGGGCTGCAAAACAGTATTATAATCAAACAAACATTTAAATGTTTTAGTGAGGGGCGCCGATTATGACTCACCGGGTGGAAAAGGATGTCTGTGAGGAATATTGTTTTAATGAAGAAAAGGTTCAGCGGTTGCGCCAGGAAGTGGAACGTACGGCTGGTCTGGCGGACATTTTCAAAGCGCTGGCCGACGATACCCGGCTAAAAATTGTTTATGCCCTGGCGCGGGAGGAATTATGCGTTTGTGATGTGGCCAATATCATCGGGGCCACTGTGGCCGTGGCTTCACATCACCTGCGCTTTCTGCGCGCCATGGGGTTGGCCCGCTACCGCCGGGAAGGCAAGCGTGCTTATTATTCCCTGGATGATCAATGCGTGGCCACCATCATCGGCGTCGCCCTGGAACATTACCGGCACCGGGGCGCGCCCGCGGGTAATGCGGGCACCGAATGAAAAGAATGACGAAAGAGGAATGACAGTATGAACGGATTGTCATCCCGGGCTGCAACCGTCCGGGACGCGGATGAGGCAAATGCCGGCCGCCCGACATTGGCGGACGGGCAAAAACGGACGGTGTTGCACCTGACCGGCCTGGACTGCGCCGATTGTGCGGCCAAACTGGAAAAGCGGATCAACTCGTTGCCGGAAGTGCTGCATGCCCGGCTCAACTTCGGCGCCTCCAGTTTGACTCTGGAACACAACCGTCCGCTGGAGCGGGTAATCAAAATGATCAGGGATTCCGGGTATGATGCCGTTTTGCCGGAGAGCGCCGGTCAAATGAGCGTTTCCCGCCTGCGTCTGACCGGCCTGGACTGCGCCGATTGTGCGGCCAAACTGGCCAGCCGGTTGGGCGGCATGGACGGTGTGGGCGAGGTGGATTTAAATTTCGGCGCCGGAATTTTGACGATCAGCCACAGCATCCCGGTGTCTGAAGTAATCCGAATGATCAACGGATCCGGTTACGGTGCGGAGCCGGTGGAGGCAGTAAGCCGGCCGGCTCATGCCCCGGAGGGGTTTAAGGCCGGGCGGCGTTTGTTGTTGACCGTCCTCTGCGGGGTTTTTTTAGGTGCCGGGTTTATATTTTCGTTAACTGAATTACCGGCCGCTTACAGTATTGGCTTGTACCTGCTGGCCATAATCAGCGGGGGTCTTTATACAGCCATAAGCGGCTGGCGCGCTATAAAATCGCTCAGTCCGGACATGAATTTTTTGATGACCGTGGCCGTGATTGGAGCGGCCGCCATCGGCCAATGGTCGGAAGGAGCAACCGTTGTCTTCCTTTTTTCATTGGGCAACCTTTTGCAGTCATATACCATGGAAAAAACCAGGCGTTCGATCCGAGAGCTGATGGATCTATCTCCCCGGGAAGCGCTGGTCCGGCGCGGTGGACATGAAATGCGTCTGCCGGTGGCAGAAGTGATTGTTGACGACGTATTGATTGTCAGGCCGGGTGAACGGATCGCCATGGACGGCCGGGTGATCAGCGGTCTTTCCGCGGTAAACCAGGCGCCCATTACCGGCGAATCCATGCCGGTGGAAAAGGGTCCGGGGGCCACGGTTTTTGCCGGCACAATCAACGGAGAAGGCGCGCTGGAGGTCAGGGTCACCCGGCTGGCGCAGGACACTACTTTGGCCCGGGTGATTAACCTGGTGGAAGAAGCGCAGGCGCAGAAAGCGCCTTCCCAGCAGTTCATCGATGTTTTCGCCCGCTATTACACTCCCGCTGTGATTGGCGCCGCCGTCCTGGTGGCCGTCATGCCTGCTTTAATCTGGGGCCTGCCCTTTGTTCCCTGGTTTACCCGCGCCTTGATCCTGCTGGTTATTGCCTGCCCCTGCGCGCTGGTCATATCAACGCCCGTGTCCATTGTGGCGGCCATCGGCAGCGCCGCCCGGCGGGGGGTGCTGATTAAGGGCGGCGCCCATCTTGAGGCGGCCGGGTCGTTAAAGGTGGTTGCTTTTGATAAAACCGGCACACTGACCACCGGACGGCCGGAAGTAACCGATGTGCTGCCACTGCTGGCAGTCCCCGGCCCCAAAGGTGACGAAAATTTCGCTCCGTACCCCCCGTCACCGGACGGATGTAATGCGGCGCAGTCCCGCTTGCTGGCCATTGCCGCGGCGGTGGAAAGCCGTTCGGAGCATCCCCTGGGGCGGGCCATCCGGCTTCGTGCCGCCACTGCCGGGCTGGCAATACAGCCCGGCCGGGACTATCGCTCTCTGGCCGGTAAAGGAGCCAGCGCCGTCATAGACGGTCAAACTTATTATATAGGCAATACGCTTCTTTTCGAGGAATTGGGTGTATCCGCTGCGGCGGCGGCCGGGTGGATGGAACAGTTGCCGGCCGACGGTAAAACCGCCGTGCTGGTAGGTACCGCCACGGAAATGCTGGGCGTGATCGCTGTGGCCGACCGGGTGCGTCCCGGCACGCGCGCCGTCATCGACAGTTTGCGCCGGTCGGGTATTCAGCGGATTCTAATGTTGACCGGCGACCATGCGGCTACCGCCCGCGCAGTGGCCGGTCAATTGGGGGTGGACGGCTTCCGGGCCGGGATGCTGCCCCGCGACAAGCTGGATGCGGTGCGGGAATTGAAGGAGCAATACGGGAAAGTGGCCATGGTCGGTGACGGGGTCAACGACGCTCCAGCGCTGGCCGCCGCCACGGTGGGCATAGCAGTGGGCGGCGCGGGCAGCGACACCGCCCTGGAAACGGCGGATGTGGTACTGCTGGCCGGCGATCTGGCCCGCCTGCCTTACGCCATGCATTTAAGCCGGCGGGCGTTGAGGATTATTAAAGAAAATATATGGTTCGCCATTTTGATTAAAGCGCTGTTTATCGTTCTTACCTTTGCCGGTCTGGCCAATCTGTGGATGGCCGTCTTTGCCGACACCGGCGCGGCGCTGCTGGTTATTGCCAACGGAATGCGCCTGATGAGGGTAGGGGAGGCTTATTGAACGGGGCCGGTTGGCCCCGCCCCGCCGTTGTCATCCGGCTTCGGACGAACCTGACAGCGCTCCATATTGCGCGCGTACCAAAAGCCCGCCGGTGTTCCGGCGGGCTTTCAGGGTGGGGAGCTATTTAGTGGTTTCGCCGCCCCCGGCCCGGTTACCCCTGAGCTCGGTGCTCATCAGGTAAGAGACGACGGCTACCAGGATACCCAGGATAATATCATTCCACATGGCGTTGGTTACATGCTGGTAACGCAACACGAAAGGAGCAATGATCAACCAGATGCCAAAAACAACTCCCAGCCATCCGTATCTGGTCACTTCTTCAACCTCCTAAAGCTAAATTACAGTCTGTTCTTGCCTTGACTGATTTCTGCACTCTAGTGTAACCGGAATATTTTCATTATAAACATGCAGGCGGTTGATTTTCCCGTATACTGACCAGATCTTCTCACCATTAAGTAAAAATTTTTGATCAAAATAGCAGGAAGAAACAAAAGTGGGTAGAAATATATGTACTTGATGGAATAAATATCCAGAGACAAGGGGGTTGACTGGTTTGCTGGAGCGATACTGTCAATTGGTGGAGGAACTAAATTCCTTCAACCGGAATCAGATGGGCGACCTTTCCACCGAGGAAATCATGCACTACCTGGATCTGCGTTTTGAGCAGGAAAAACTGGCCGGCAAGTTGCAGGAGTTCCTGCCGGCCGCGCTGCTTCACTTGCAAGATCTGGTGGAACAGGCGCGGGAGGCGTTAAATGATGTACCGGCCGCTTTTTATCATCTTTATGGAGAGGATTATACGCCCGGGGAATCATTGTTCAATCTGATCCGGCTGACCGGATCACTGGAGAACAAACTGGAAAATGCGGTTGCCGATTGCAGCTTTTTGAGGGAGCAGTTAATCCCGGCAAAACCCGTTGTTGCCGGCAAAGAACAGGTGGACGTGGAAATGCCGGATTCCCCGCCCTGGCAGGAAGCAGAGGAAACCGGCGCTATGAACAGTGAAAAGGCCCGTCCCGCCCTGTTGCCGGTACAGGTCATGGAAGAAGTGGCCTGTGCCGGTGAAGCGGTTTTGCCCGCCCCGGTGGAACGGGACCATTCAGGTGAACCGGTCCGTGCCAGGACCGGTTTAAATGAAGTTGGCTGCTCCAACACTGTCCGGGAGCAGCAAAAGAATAACGGCAGAACGAAGCCGGAGGCTGGAATCGACGTTTCGCCGGATACGGTAAAAAAACTGGAAGCCATCATTCACCCCCGGCATCAGGCCGCTGCTTCCACTCCCGCGAAGCAGGAGAAGGAAAAGGGTGAAGGAAAGTATGCTGTATTAAAAATTACCTCCTCCGGCGAAGGTAAAACAAAAAATGGTAAAAGCAAAGAGCGCCGCCGGTAGCCGGGCAGTGCTTGTAATAGTGGCTTTAGATCAAAAAAGACGGGGCGGGCGGTTAATCCGCAAGCCTGCCCCGTCCTGTATACGGAGTGCCGGAAGATGCTGTTACTTTTCGCCGTTTTCCGGATCGTTCGGCGGAATCCTGTCAACCCGGCGCAACGGAGTTACTTTATTACGCTGTCCGGGCCTTTTAACTGGAATTTCTTCCTCGGTAATCTCCAGGTAAAAAACATTGTCCGGATAACAAAGCACTGTGACCAGGCCGCGTTCCGGTTCGGTCAGCCAAATGCCCTTGAACTCGAGCATTTCCCCCAATAAATCGATGCTTACTTTTCGCGGGCCGTCCAGTACTTCCAGTTCCCAGCCCTTGATGTTTACGACCACCGTTTTTTGCGGCCGGTTGTTCTCCATGTGCATACCTCCTCGCTTGACGCCGGTCAGTCGCGCCAACTACAAATATATCACATTCCATCAGGCGGTAAAAGGGACCCTGAAAAAACAGGCCCCCGCCGCCGGGACGGGGGCCCTCCAGGCAAATATTACCTCATTTGCTGCAGCCTGCGCACCCGTTCTTCAATCGGAGGGTGGGTGCTGAACAGGCGGGCGAAGGATTCCGCCGAAAGCGGGTTGACAATGAACAGGTGGGAAGTGGCCGGGTTGACCTGCATGGGTATATGCTGTGCGGCCCGCTCCAGTTTCAGCAGGGCGTTGGCCAGGCCGTCCGGACTGCCCGCGATCCGGGCGCCGGCGGCGTCGGCCTGAAACTCCCGGGTGCGCGAAATGGCCAGTTGAATCAGTGTCGCGGCCAGGGGGGCCAGAATAATCATCAGCAGGGAACCGATCAGCCCCATGGGGCTGTTGTCCTCTTCGTCCCGGCCGAAGCCGAAAATCATTCCCCATTGCAGCGCGTTGGCTATCATGGTGATGGCGCCGGCCATCGAGGCGGCAATGGTCGAAATGAGCACATCACGGTTTTTAACATGGGCCAGCTCATGGGCCAGCACCCCTTCCACCTCCGCACGGCTGAGCATCTGCATCAAACCGTCGGTGACGGCCACGGCGGCATGGGACGGGTTGCGCCCGGTGGCAAAAGCGTTGGGCTGCGGCGACGGTGTCCGGTAGACGCGCGGCATGGGAAGGCCGGCGCGCCGGGAAAGGTTGCGGATAATATCATACAGCTCCGGAGCCTCCTGTTCGGACAGGGGCTGCGAGCCGGTCATGGCAATGGCCACCTTGTCGCTGAAAAAATAAGCAAAAAAGTTCATGGCCAGGGCAATAATGAAAAACAAAACGGCGCCGGAATTGCCGCCCACCCACTGGCCGATGAAAATCATCAGAATGGTCAGCAATCCCATTAATAATGCGGCCCGGAAATTGTTCATGCCGGCAACACCTCCTGTAAATAACCGGCCACTGCATGGTACATTAATAATAACATGTATCTGCCAGCAGTCGGCAGAAAACAGCGACCGGTAAGGCGAAAATTACCACCTGCCGGTTCGCAGCCGGGACGTTTACACCGGCATGATCCCTCCCTCATCAAGTATGGCCAAATAAAGCACAATTCAAGTTCATTATAACTGAATTGCCACCGCCGTTCAAGAGGAAGGGGAACTTTCCGGTAATATATGGTACGGGCAATTGACAGGACAGCGCCGGCTGTGCTAAAATATTTATGCCTTGCCGGAGTGGCGGAACAGGCAGACGCAAGGGACTTAAAATCCCTCGGAGGGTTACCTCCGTACCGGTTCAAGTCCGGTCTCCGGCACCATGCGTAACCAAACAAAGGAATCCGGGCGGGTACCTTGTATCCAGGTTTACTTTAAGCAATCCCAGTTTATGCTGTTTGCACATACATGCATTATTGCGTAGGGGGATTTTTTTTAACGGAAAGTGCTACCGGCATAAAAGCCCGCTCCTTTGTTTTCCAGCCGCTGCTGCTGGACAGCGGCGGCAAAAGGGTATATAATATTGGCAATTTAAAAACGAGCTGAGTTGAGGATAGCCGAGCCGGGTGAGTGGAGCCGAGGGCAGGTTTGTTTGGGGAAGAAAACCGGGCTGTCCGCCTGGTTTTTTGTTTTCCGGCTGGTTAATGACAACAAAGGAGAGAGACGGCATGCGCATGTTGCTGATGGGGAACGGGGCCATCGCCCGGGGAGCGGTGGAGGGCGGGGTGCAGGTAGCGGCCGGCTATCCGGGCACGCCTTCCTCGGAAGTGCTGGGCACCCTGGCCGCACTGGCCCCTGACAAGAACATTTACGTTGAATGGTCGGTCAATGAGAAAGCAGCGCTGGAGGTTGCCGCCGGAGCCTCCTATGCCGGCGCGCGGGCTATGGTGACCATGAAACAGGTGGGACTGAATGTGGCGGCCGACCCGCTGATGACCCTGGCCTATATCGGCGTCAAGGGCGGTCTGGTGCTGGTGGTGGCCGACGATCCCGGCCCGCACAGCTCCCAGAACGAACAGGACACCCGCAAATTTGCCGCCTTTGCCAAACTGCCCGTGCTCGATCCGGCCACCCCGGCCGAAGCAAAGGAAATGGCCCGGCAGGCCTTCGCTTTGTCGGAGCAGTTGGCCCTGCCGGTGATTTTACGTCCGGTCACCCGGGTCTGCCACGTCTGCCAGGACGTGGCGGTGGATGAAAACGCCGCTTTTGCCGCGCCCGCCGGGCGGTTTGAAAAAAGCCCGGACTGGACCATTTTCCCCGGCCTGGCCGCCAAAAAGCATGTCTGGCTTAACCGGCAGCAGGAAGCGGCCCGGCAGTTGTTCAATTCCTCTCCTTTTAACGCCCTGTACGGGAGTAAAGATGAATTATCCCCGGCCGGTGTGATTGCCTGTGGCGTCAGTTTCAATTATGTGCAGGAAGCTTTGCAGCTGTCCGGCATCAGCCTGCCGGTGCTCAAAACCGGCACCCCTTATCCGCTGCCGGATGAGCCGGTACTGGCCCTGCTGCGTCGGGTGGACCGGGTGCTGGTGGTGGAGGAACTGGAGCCGGTGGTGGAAGAGCAGGTGATCCGGCTGGCCTGGCGGCATGGCTTACCGGTGCGGATTTCCGGCAAACACGACGGCTTCCTGCCCCGGGAGGGCGAATTCAGCGTGGACCGGGTGCAGCCGGTGCTGCTCGCCTGGCTTTGCGCAGACGGGGCGGCAAAGGGGGCGGCATCCGGGCCGGAGTTGCCCCGGAAGGAAGGTGAAGCCGGTGTGCACCGGGGACAGCCAGATCCGGCCGGGGTTGAAGCAGCAGCCGGTATCAGTGCGTCCACGCCGGAACCACCGCCCCTGCCAGTGCGTCCGCCGGTGCTCTGCGCCGGGTGCCCGCACCGGGCCTCCTTTTACGCTTTCAAGAAAGCAGCTGAAGGAAAAGACGCCGTCTTTACCGGGGACATCGGCTGTTACACCCTGGGCAACGCGCCGCCATTGAACACCGTGGACACCTGCCTGTGCATGGGGGCAAGCGTGAACATAGCCGCCGGACTCTACCGGGTGGAGCCGGAGCGGCCGCACGTGGCTTTCCTGGGGGACTCGACCTTTTTCCACACCGGACTGCCCGGGCTGATCAACGCCGTCTACAACAACGCCCGGATTGTGCTGGTGGTACTGGACAACCGCACCACCGCCATGACCGGTCACCAGCCTCACCCCGGGCTGGGGCGTACGGCCATGGGCGTACAGGGGAAAGAACTGGACATCGCCCGTCTTGCCGCAGCCTGCGGCGTGGAGTTTGTGCGCCGGGCCGATCCGTATGATCTGGAAGCAGCCATCAACGTAGCCGCAGAGGCGCTGGCCTTCCCCGGTCCGGCGGTGGTGGTCATGCGCCGGGAATGTGTGGCCGTGACTAAAAGTACGTCGCGGTGCCTTATTGATCCGGAAAAATGCCTGAACTGCCGCCTGTGTATCGAAGAATTGGGCTGTCCGGCCATTTTCCCCGGCCCGGAGCATCCGGAAATAAAAGGCCAGTGCAACGGCTGCGGGTTATGCGCGCAGGTCTGCCCCGCCGGGGCGCTCGAGGAGGCGGTAAAATGAGCCTGGACATAGTGATTACCGGCGTGGGTGGCCAGGGGAACGTACTGGCTTCGCGCATCCTGGCCCGGGCTGCCATGGCCGCCGGCCTGGCGGTGCGCACTTCCGAGGCCATCGGCATGGCCCAGCGGGAAGGCGTGGTGACGAGCCAGGTGCGCATGGGCGATCCCCTGTGGGGGGCGCTCATCCCGTCCGGCGGCGCCGATGTGCTGCTTGGTTTCGAACTGGCTGAAACGGTGCGCGGGTTGCCCCGGTTGAAACCGGGCGGGGTGGTCGTCGCGTCTGCGGCGGTGATTGTGCCGGTGACAGCGGCACTGGGGCTGGCCGCCTATCAAGAAGAAGACTTGCGTAATTACCTGCGGCGGAATGTGGAAAACCTGCACCTGGTGGATGCCGGGGCGCTGGCGGAAGAAGCCGGCCATCCCCGGGCGGTGAACACGGTTATGCTGGGCGCGCTGGCCGGGTTGTCGATCATGCCGTTTGATGCGGAGCATTTGTTGCGCACGGTGCTTGATATTGTACCGGCAAAATACCGGGGAATCAATAGCCGCGCCTTTGAGCTGGGCCGGCGGGCTGTGGGGGGATATTAAGATGGCTGTACCGGCCAGGCAAATTGATTATTTTGATTATGAGGCACTGTATGTACAGCAGGCGGTCAAACTGCGCGAAATGCTCCGGCGCGTTTACCGCAACTCTTCCTTTTACCGGAAAAAGCTGGACGAAGCGGGGATCGATCCGGAAAGCATCCGTACCATGGACGACCTGGCGCGGGTGCCTTTTACCACCAAGGACGAATTGCGCACCGGCTATCCCCTGGGCCTGATGGCCGTACCCGAGGATGCGGTGGTGCGCATTCATTCCTCTTCCGGTACCACGGGCAAGCCGGTCATTGTCCCCTACACCGGGCGTGATGTGGAAGTATGGGCGGAAATGATGGCCCGCTGTTTGCGCATGACCGGTGTCAACCGGCGTGACCGGGTGCAGGTCACCCCCGGCTATGGATTATGGACGGCGGGCATTGGCTTTCAGGCCGGCGTGGAGCGTCTGGGCGCCATGGCCGTGCCCACCGGTCCGGGCAATACGGAAAAACAAATTGAAATGATGCTGGACTTACATACCACCGTCCTGATCGGCACCTCCTCCTATGGCCTGCTGCTGGCCGAGGAAATCGCCCGGCGGGGTCTGCAGGAGAAGGTCGGCCTGCGCCTGGGGATCTTCGGTTCGGAACGCTGGGGCGATAAAATGCGCCGTCGTATTGAAAGCACCCTGGGTATTGATACTTTTGACATTTATGGGTTGACGGAAATTTACGGACCGGGTATCGGCATCGACTGCCCGGAGCACACCGGCATTCACTTCTGGAGTGATCACCTGCTGTTTGAAGTGATTGATCCGCATACTGGTGCACAGTTGCCGGCCGGGGAGGAGGGCGAACTGGTGATCACCACTCTGAGCAAAGAAGGGATGCCCCTTTTGCGCTACCGCACCCGCGATATCAGCCGGCTCATTTCCGCGGCCTGCCCCTGCGGCTCCCCCTACCCGTTGATGGAGCGTGTGCTGGGGCGGACGGACGACCGGATCAAAATAAAAGGGGTCAATATCTACCCCGGGCAAATCGAAGATGTGCTCAAAATGGTTGCCGGCGCCTGCAGCGAATACCAGATTGTCCTGACCCGGAAGGAAGCCAAGGATTACATGCTGCTCAAGGTGGAGGGACTGCCGGAGTACCCGCCGGCCGAAGTGGCCCTGGGATGTCAGCGCACAATCAAATCACGCATCGGAGTGCATTGCGAAGTGGAGGTGCTGCCCAGGGGCAGCCTGCCGCGCAGTGAGAAAAAGAGCAGGCGCGTTTTCGACCGGCGGGAGGAATGACGGCTTTACGCGCCCCGGGTGAAACCGGGGCGTTTTTTGTCCGCTTGCCCGCTTGTCCGGGCAACCGTGCGAATCCAGGTCACCCAGGCATTGATACTTGTCACCTTGTTGTATTCGTGCTATACTTTTTTTGGTTGGTTGATAAATCTTTTTTGTTCTCCATTATTTATTTCTGGAAATTAGTGATAGCCTTCACCATCACAAGTATTTTTTAATAATAACCCCGGACAATTCTTTCCATTACTAAATATTATCTTTTAAACCGGCTTTAAAAGAGGATTATGGCCGGTCAATGTCGAAGAAATTTTTTATGCCTGTAACCGGGTGAGGTTCCCGGCCTGTATTTTCATGCCGGCTTATAGATTTCTCGGAAGGGGTGATTGGGGAGAGGGAGGTTTTTCGGCAGCCTTGTTCGTGAGGGGACGAACAAAAAGTGGTTCCGGCGGAAATTTGTCACTGCCGGAGCAAAAAAGAATCATGAATCATGAATCATGAATCAGGGAACAGGAGGTTGAGTTATGCCCA
>NZ_LYVF01000126.1 GCF_001655685.1 Desulfotomaculum copahuensis | reverse complement strand
GATGTTAGCCTACCTATGAGGAATTGAAACTAAGCTGCTCGTAAGTCTTGCGGAATTTCTCGTGGAGATGTTAGCCTACCTATGAGGAATTGAAACTCGTCTATTGTGGTTTCATGTGGGAAGGTGACGCAAAAGATGTTAGCCTACCTATGAGGAATTGAAACAATGGCAAACCATGTAGTGCAACCCAGCAATGTGGTGGATGTTAGCCTACCTATGAGGAATTGAAACAAGATGCCATGATTCCGGTACGTTCCCTCGAACATGATGTTAGCCTACCTATGAGGAATTGAAACGCAGAATGGGAGAGGCACAGGCAAGGGCGGGGCACCGATGTTAGCCTACCTATGAGGAATTGAA
>NZ_LYVF01000125.1 GCF_001655685.1 Desulfotomaculum copahuensis | reverse complement strand
TTGCAGCCCTTTCTCAGCCCATAACATGAGCTCCCCCAAAAGATATAACGTTTTCTTTCCGGCGCTTCAGCCCCGCTTGCGGCTGTCCGGTCCAGTACTGGATTACGGTTCCATATTTTGATTTTAATACAGTAATTATCTTATGTCAATGGATGTGATCAAACTGCGGTGCCGTCAACCGGTCAACCGGCCGGCAGCCGCCGCCTGCGGCGCATAAAGTTTTCCGGGCGGAGCCGGGAGAAAGTCCATCTTACAAAGCATAGACCTCCCGCCCGCTTAAAATATGAATACCGGCTGCCTGCAGTGCGGCAACAGCCTCGTCCAGCTGCTCCACCCGGAAGACCACCAGGGCGGCTTTGGAAGCCTTCTGCAAGAAGGCGTAGAGATATTCGATATTGATCCCCGCCTCTTGCAGCACGGCCATGGCATTGGCCAGTCCGCCGGGTTCATCGGTCACTTCCACGGCAATCACATCGGTGGCGCTGACGGTAAAGCCGGCCTCCTTGAGCACCCGGTAGGCCAGATCCGGATCGCTGACAATCAGTCGCAGAATGCCGAAATCAGTAGTATCGGCAATAGACAGAGCCCGGATGTTGATCCCGTTGTCGCCCAGCACCCGGGTCACCTGGGCCAGGCGGCCCGATTTGTTTTCCAGAAAGATGGAAATCTGTTTCACCTTCATCAAAATTCCCCCTTTCACTTATATTTCCCGCCGGTCAATGATCCGTTTGGCCTTACCTTCGCTGCGCG
>NZ_LYVF01000124.1 GCF_001655685.1 Desulfotomaculum copahuensis | reverse complement strand
GGCCTGTGCAACTGTGAACTGATGGCTGTTCTGGGCATGATCCAGTCCCGGGTTTCCTACCACATGAAAGAACTGACCGAAGCCGGGCTGGTTATTGAAAAGCCCCGGGGCAGATGGAAGGTGTATTTTATTAACACACAAACGCTAAGGCGGTACATCGAGCAGCTGAACCGGGACTTTGACTTGGAAAAGGAAGAATAAACAAAAAACTTTAACGCAAGGAGTGTTTTTAATGGCTGAAGATATCAGGGAGTTGGTCAGGGAGAAATATGCCCGGGCGATCAAAAGCAAAACCGGCTGCTGCGGTGAAAGTCCGGCAAGCTGCTGCTCCGGGGATTCCCTGAGCCGGGCCGCCAGTGTGATTACCGGGGACTTGTACCGGCCTGAAGAGGTTGCCGGACTGCCTGCGGATGCGGTGGCTGCTTCTTTTGGCTGCGGCAATCCCACGGCCCTGGCTGAATTGCACCCGGGGGAAGTGGTTCTGGATCTGGGCAGCGGGGCGGGCCTGGATGTACTGCTGTCCGCCCGGCGGGTGGGGCCGTACGGAAAGGCTTACGGTCTGGATATGACTGATGAGATGCTGGCTGAAGCAAGGTCGAATGTGGCCCGGGCCGGTGTGGAGAACGTGAAGTTTTTGAAGGGGCACATAGAAGATATACCTCTTCCCGGGAACACTGTGGACGTGATTATCTCCAACTGCGTAATTAATCTCTCGTCGGACAAGGACCGTGTTTTGCGTGAGGCTTACCGGGTATTGAAACCCGGCGGCCGGTTCGC
>NZ_LYVF01000123.1 GCF_001655685.1 Desulfotomaculum copahuensis | reverse complement strand
TCTCCATGAGGCGCTGGCGCAATTCCGCCAGTCCGCTAATTAATATGGCCTTGCCGAACAGCTGGTTCGATGAGATTGGACTGATCAATCTGGCTTCGTACAACGTTGGGATTTTGTCTCACTTCTATGAGAAGTGACTGAGGGTTATCAGGAGCCGTATACGAGGCCCGTACGTACGGTTCTGTGAGAGGGATAACGCCGCAGAAAATTACTGCGGCGCTACCCTACTCGATTAATTATTCAGTTGGCTGGTCCGGGGACCCAATGAATTTTCGCCGAACAAAATCCAATACTTGGTGCAGGGCTTTTTCAGGATTTACGATAACATGCGATTCTGTTACCTCGTTTTCGCTACCATTATGGAAATGATGTGCATATGTGTCGATATTGCGGTGATGATGCTCGTTATCAGGGGACCGCTTGTGTGCCAGTGCATTCGACCACGAAAATTTCCCCTTTCTTTACTTCTCCGACACCGCGCAAAT
>NZ_LYVF01000122.1 GCF_001655685.1 Desulfotomaculum copahuensis | reverse complement strand
TCATGGGGTAAGGGGAAAGTGCAACTTTTTTAGCATCTAAATGGATTTACTATTACCATATATTCAACTAGATGTAAAATATAAAAATTCTTGTAAAGATAAATTTTTTGCTGGAATTTTGATGCGAAATCTCTGTCGAAGTAGAAACCTTATTATCAATTTGGTTATTTTGTGTTATACTATTCATAGCATGAGCCTCCAGTCTGTTTGTTTTTTGATAATTCAATTATACCAAAAATGGAGGTCTCATGCTATTTTATAGCCAAATAATATTGAATTATCAAGGTACAGAGCTACTTTTATAAGTGCGAAGTTTGAGAT
>NZ_LYVF01000121.1 GCF_001655685.1 Desulfotomaculum copahuensis | reverse complement strand
GGAGCCGTGGAAGTGCCCTTATCACAATGGCAGGATGTGCATTGAGATTATAGAGAGGGTGAAAAATAATGAAGTTTCAGGATAGATATGAAATAGAATTGCGAAAGTATGAAGACCTGATAAACAGGAAGAATGAGAAAACAGAAGACTACAACGGCATATTTGACAGGTACAAATATCCTGTATTGACGAGGGAACATACACCGCTATTTTGGAGGTACGACCTTGACGAAAGGACTAATCCTTATTTTATGGAAAGGCTTGGTGTGAATGCCGTATTTAATCCTGGCGCGATAGAATTAGATGGAAAATTTTATCTTATTGCTCGTGTTGAAGGGTACGATAGGAAATCGTTTTTTGCTGTTGCAGAAAGTGATAGCGGCGTAGACGGGTTTAAATTTTGGGATTACCCTGTAGAATTTGACGATTTATACCATGAAGAAACGAATGTATACGATATGAGGCTTACAAAACATGAAGATGGATGGATTTATGGCGTATTCTGCTCTGAAAGCAAAGATCCAAATGCCCTTCCAGGTGACTTATCATCTGCTATTGCCAGTGCAGGAATAGTTCGCACAAAAGATCTTAAAAAATGGGAAAGGCTTCCTAATCTTAAGACGAAATCACCACAGCAGAGGAATGTAGTGTTGCATCCTGAGTTTGTAAATGGGAAATACGCATTTTACACAAGACCTCAAGATGATTTTATAGAAGCTGGAAGTGGCAGTGGAATTTGTTTTGGTTTGTGCGACGACATAGAAAATCCAGTGATAGACGAAGAAAAACTTGTAAGCCCAAGAGTTTATCATACTATTACAGAAGTGAAAAATGGTGCGGGATGTGTTCCTA
>NZ_LYVF01000120.1 GCF_001655685.1 Desulfotomaculum copahuensis | reverse complement strand
TTCCGTAAACAGGGTAATACTATCCCGGATGGCGGTGAGTTGCTGTTTTCGCTCCGACCGGTCAAGACCCAGGTGGGTGCAAAGGAAAATGACCGTTCTTTTTTCCCGGGTGAGCCGGACGATCAGCAACCCTCTTTTTTCCCCTGTACCGGGCAAGGAAAGGCGCCTTTGTTCCAGCAAGGGGAGGCGGCTCAACACGGCATTGCCGTATTGCATGAAACCAAGCCAGCGGATGTTGGCGGCAAAGGCATGGTGCAGCCCGGTATGAGCCGCCAGTACCAGCGCCTGATCGCGCATGCGGCTGCGAGGCAGGAAACGGTCCACTTCCTGCAGGGCGGCCAGATCCGGTTGCTCCGCGCTGATCACCGCTGCCAGACGCGGCAGGGAAATCCGGCCGTCGGCGTTTCGTCCGTGATGAATGTTGTAGGTCAGGATTTTCCAGTGCATGGTTTGACTCTCCCGGCCCGTTTTTTGCGGATGTGGCGGCAGGCCGTTTTATGCTTAAAAAAACCGGTGCGACGGTCCCTGAACCGCGTACGGGGTATTATGCCGGGCGTTCAGGGCGTGGAGATTTTTTATTGCACAATTACTTGTCCGGGTCCGTTAACGGAGAAGGATGCAACGGCTTTGATGCGTCAATACCAGTCCCGCCGTTTTTGCCGGGATCGTTTTTCTGTTATAATACTATTATGTCGTCGAAAGGAAAGAAGCAAATGGGGATTAAAATTCTGGCCCTGGAAACCTCCTGCGATGAAACGTCGGCTGCCGTGGTGGTGGACGGAGTGGAGATACGCTCGAACATTATTTCTTCGCAGGTGGAAATACATAAAAAGTTCGGCGGGGTGGTGCCGGAAGTGGCCTCCCGCAAACACCTGGAATTGATCAATCCTGTGATCAAAGAAGCGTTGGACGACGCCGGGTTTGGCTTCCGTGATCTGGATGCGGTGGCCGTGACGAACGGCCCCGGGCTGGTGGGGGCGCTGCTGGTGGGGGTGTCGGCGGCCAAGGCCGTGGCTTATGCCCTCAACATCCCCCTGTTGGCCGTTAATCATATTGAGGCGCATATTTACGCCAATTTCCTGGTCCGGCCGGATCTGCCCCTGCCCCTGCTCTGCCTGGTGGTCAGCGGCGGGCATACGGAACTGGTGCTGCTGCGCCGCCACGGTGATTTTGTGGTGCTGGGCGGC
>NZ_LYVF01000119.1 GCF_001655685.1 Desulfotomaculum copahuensis | reverse complement strand
GGGAGATGAATTTCTATTGTTTTCCATAACATTATATGTTATAATATTATCAGAAGTAAAAAGTAAAGTGGTGATATAATGCTAATATTAGATAATAATAATCATTCAGTATTCTTACTGTATTATCATCTTATAATGGTTGTAAAATACAGAAGAAAAGTAATAGACGATAACATATCAAATAGATTAAAGGAGATATTTGAGAATATATCACCCAATTATAATATATCGCTGCAAGAATGGAATCACGATAAAGACCATGTACACATACTTTTCAAAGCAGAGCCAAACTCTGAAATATCTAAATTCATTAATGCTTATAAAAGTGCATCGTCTAGACTCATAAAAAAAGAATATCCGCAGATAAAACAAAAACTTTGGAAAGAATATTTTTGGTCAAGAAGTTACTGTCTTCTTACATCAGGTGGTGCACCTATAGAAGTTATAAAACAGTATATAGAAAGCCAAGGTGAGAAAAGATGATGATATGTCAGCATTTTCTCATAGAACCCACAAAAGAACAAGAAGAAAAGCTTTTTTATACATTGTATTTATGTCGCAAATTATACAACTATTCACTGGATCAAAGAATAAAACATTACAAAGAATATGGCAAAGGGCTTACGTATAAAGAACAGCAGAACATGCTTCCAAAATATAAAAAAGAACATCCAGAATACAAAACAGTACAGTCGCAGATATTACAGGATGTGTTGAGAAGATTAGATAGAGCATATAAAAACTTCTTTGACAAAAGAGCCAAATATCCTAAATTCAAAGATAAATATCACTACACATCAATAACACTTCCACAATGCGAAGCAAAAAGAAACTTTGGGAAAGAAGGATATGTATACATAAAAAATATAGGGCATATAAAAATCAAAGCACATAGAAACTTTGATCCAACAAAAGTCAAAACAATAAACATAAAATACCATGCAGGAAAATGGTATATAAATCTGTCGATTGAAGTAGAAGAAGAAAAAGAAAAAACAGTCATAACAGAAAAAGCAATAGGAGTAGACAAAGGAATAAACTCAATAGCTGCAACATCAGATGGAGAATTATACTCAAATCCTAAATGGCTACAAAAATCAGAGAAGAAACTAAAAAGACTGCAAAGACAATTATCAAGAAAAAAGAAAGGAAGCAAAAACAGAGAAAAGCAAAAGAAAAGATTAGCGAAACTTCATGAAAAAGTAGCGAATCAAAGAAGGGACTATCTACATAAGATAAGCTATAACATAGTAAAACATAATGACATCATATGCGTTGAAGATTTGCAAGTAAAAAATATGATGAAAAATCATAAACTTGCAAAATCGATAGCAAATGCAGGATGGGGAATGTTAGACAAATATCTCCAGTATAAAGCAGAAAAAGAAGGAAAATTATTTGTAAAAGTAGATCCAGCATATACATCACAAAGATGTTCAGGATGCGGGAAAATAGTAGAAAAAGACTTATCAGTAAGAATACACAAATGCGAGTGCGGATTAGAGATAGACAGAGATGTAAATGCAGCAATAAATGTACTATATGAAGGATTAAAACAATTAGGCATAGTAGCATAAGAGTAATAATTTTGTAGGGAAGGTTCCCCCCGAAGTTACGCCCATGGAGATTGTGTAAGACCTGCTGTGAATAGCCGTAGGCAACGGTCTATGAAGTAGGAAGCTCCA
>NZ_LYVF01000118.1 GCF_001655685.1 Desulfotomaculum copahuensis | reverse complement strand
GACGCCATCAATATGATCAGCTCATTGCGGGATCTTTAGTAGCAGAGCAGGCAGCCTAAACCGATACTGGAAATGTACAAACACAAGGGGGAAGAAACATGGCGTCAACAGTAATCTTTCAGCCATCCGGCCGCCGGGGCCAGGTGGAACAGGGCAAAACCCTGCTGGAAGCGGCCCGGGAACTGGGCGTGGACATTGAAAGCGTCTGCGGCGGAGTGAAAGTGTGCGGCAAGTGCAAAGTGAAGATTGAAGAAGGCTTCTTTGAAAAGTTCGGTATTGACTCGCGCGTGGAGCACCTCTCTCCCTTGCAGGAGGAAGAAAAGGACTTCCTGACCGAAGAAGAACTGGCCGATAATTTCCGCCTGGCCTGCTGCTGCGAGGTCAACGGCGATGTGCTGCTCTTTGTGCCCGAGGAAAGCCGGGGCGCCAAACAGGTGGTGCTGGAAACCGGCAAGGAGCGTACCTTCCAGATCAACCCGGCGGTACACAAGTACTATATCGAAATGGAGCCGGCCACTTTGGAGGACCACCGGGGCGACGTCGAGCGGATCAAGGACACGCTGGCCGAAAAGTACGGCCTGCCCAAAGACATGACCATCGACTACTTCCTGCTGCGGCGCCTGCCCAATATTGTACGGGATGCGGAGTGGAAAGTGACTGTATCGGTCTGGAACAACAAGGAGATCATCCTGGTCGAACCGGGTCTGGCCGAACACTCTCTGGGTCTGGCCATTGACATCGGCACCACCACCGTGGCCGCCTACCTGTGCGACCTGCGCACCGGTCAGTCGCTGGTGGTGGACTCGATGATGAACCCGCAGGTGCGCTACGGTGAGGACGTGCTTTCCCGGATCACCTATCACATGATGAATGACGACGGCCTGGAGAAAATGCACCAGGCGATCATTGAAGGCATCAACACACTGGCCCAGCGCATGACGGAAAAAATCGGCCAGAAACCGGAAGACATCCTGGAAGTGACGCTGGTGTTCAACACAGCCATGCAGCACATCGCCCTGGGCATGGAACCGGGCTTCCTGGGCCGCTCCCCCTTCACCGCCGGCACCAAGGAATCCCAGAACATCAAGGCGCGCGACCTGGGCATCAAGGTCTGCAAGGGGGCCAATGTGCATACCCTGCCGGTGGAGGCGGGATTTGTCGGCCCGGACAACGTGGCGGTGCTCATTGCCGAAGAACCCTACAAGGAGCCAGAGAAGATCCGCATGGTCATCGACATCGGCACCAACGGTGAAATTGACATCGGCAACGCCAAGAAGCTCTTGTGCACCTCCTGCGCCACCGGTCCGGCGCTGGAAGGCGCGCAGATCAAGTTCGGCATGCGCGCCGCCCCGGGAGCGATTGAAAAGGTGATCATCAACCCGGAAACGCTGGAAGTGTCCTACAAAGTGATCGGCCAGGATAGCTGGTACCCGGACATCCAGAAAACGGAGGCCAAGGGGATCTGCGGCTCCGGCATCATCGACATGGTCGCCCAGCTCTTCCTGTCCGGCGTGATTGACAAGAGCGGCCGCTTCAACCTGAAGCTGAACCACCCGCGGGTGCGCCGCGGCGAGGATGGCAAGCCGGAGTACGTGGTGGCCTGGGCCGATGAAACTTCCATCGGCAAGGACGTTGCCTTCACCCAGGCCGACGTGCGGGCGGTGCAGTTGGCCAAGTCGGCCCTGTATGTGGGTTCACGCTACCTGATGGAAAAGCTGGGCGTGGAAAACCTGGACAGCGTCACGCTGGCCGGCGCTTTCGGCAGCTATATCGACAAGGAGAGCGCCATGGTGATCGGTATGTTCCCGGACTGCGACCTGGAAAACGTGGCGGCCGTGGGCAACGCCGCCGGCGACGGCGCCAAGCTGGCCCTGCTGGACACGGGCAAACGCGAAGAAGCGACCTGGATCGCGCGCCATGTGGAATTTGTGGAAACAGCCATTGAGCCGGACTTCCAGATGCGGTTCGCCGCCGCGATGGCCTTCCCGCATTCCACCGACAAGTTCCCGCACATTCAGCATCTTTTGGACCGGATTCCAAAACGGTAAAGGAGAGATGATTCAATGTTCAAACTCAACCGCACACAGCGGGTCTGCCAGATCGGCTCAATGAAGATCGGCGGACAGCCGGGGGAAAATCCACCCCTGTTGATTTCATCCATGTTCCACAACGGGGACAAAAACCTGGAAAGCCGCAAGGAAAGAAAGTTCAACCGGGACAAGGCAAAAGACTATGTCTTGAAAATGGAAGAACTGTCCGCCCAGAGCGGCGTGCCGGCACTGGTGGCGCTGGTGGCCACCTCGCTGGATGAAATGAAGGCCTATATCGACTTCTTCCTGAGCATTTCCGATCAGCCCTTCGGCATTGACATGTGGGTGGAAAAGACCCGCCTGGAAGTGGCGGAGCACATCGCTGAACTGGGCATTCAGGATCGCGTGCTTTACAACAGCATCACCCCCTGGGACAAGGACATCCCCGGCCAGGTGGCGCGCTTGAAGGAACTGGGCATCAAGCATATTGTAGTGCAGGCATACAATCCGGAAGATCCGTCGCCCCGCGGCCGGGTCGGCGGGGTGCAGAAAATGTTTGAAACGATCAAGGAAGACGACTTTGAGTCCGTGTTAATCGACGCCGCCGTGATGAACCTGCCTTCCACCGCTTTCTCCTGCGTGGCGTCCAGGCTGGTAAAGGAGGAATTCGGCTGGCCGACCGGCGTGGCTTCCTCCAACGGCACCTACATGTGGAAGGAAGCAAAAGAGATGTGGGGTTCCGACGGCTTCAACGCCATGAACGCCGCCGGCCAGGCCATTGCCTCCCTGCTCTGGGCCGACCTTTTGTTCAGCGGTCCGATCGTGAACATTCCCAAGATCATGCCGGCGATAGCCACGGCCAGCCTGATCCTGACCACACTGGCCTATGATGAAACGGGATCGCTGCCGGCCGGAGAGAACCATCCGATCCGCAAGTTCTTTGGCGATTTTGTCAAACAACTGGGTCAATAAAACAGTTCGATAAGGAAAGGGGATAAAAAATATGACCATGTCATCAAGAGACCGGGTGCTGGGCCTCTTTGCGGGCCGAGAAGTGGACCGCATGGCCTGTTACAGCGGGATGGGCAACATCACCACCGCCGGGCTGGACGAGTACGGCTACAAGTTTCCCTCCATCCACCGGGATGCGGAAAAAATGGCCAATATGGCGGCTTCGTCTTACCGCCTGTTCGGTTACGAATGCGCGGTGGTGCCGTTTGACATGTGTGTGGAGGCGGAAGCGCTCGGCTGTGTGATGAATGCATATGAAGACGTGGCGCAGCTGCTCTACCCCACCATCAAGGAAAAAATAGTTCATTCGGTGGACGAAATGGATAAAATCGAGATTCCGTCCGACCTGCACGAGCGCGGCCGTTTCCCAGTGGTGATGGAAGCAATCACCCGGCTGAAGAATGACGTCGGCAAGGATGTACCCGTCGGCAGCTGGTTCCTCGGTCCCTTCACGCTGGCCGGTCAGTTGATGGATTTGAACGACCTGTTCAAACTCTGCTTTAAAAAGCCAGATCTGGTCAACAGTATGCTGGATAAACTGACGGAAGTAATTATCACTATGGCGGCCAAGTACCGGGAAGCCGGGGCCGACTATATCACCATCCGGGAAATGGGCGCGCCTACCGACGTGCTCAGCCCGCGCAGCTTCAAGCAGGTGATCAAGCCACACCTGACCAAGATATTCCAGAACATTGCCTCGCCCAAGATTCTGCATATATGCGGCGACACCAACCTGATTATCGGTTTGATGAACGAGTGCGGCGCCGACGCGCTCAGCGTGGAAACCAAGAACAATCTGCAGAAGAGCCGTGAAACCATCGGTCATGAACCGCTGCTTTTCGGCCATGTGGACGCTTACAACATCCTGGTCAACGGTACGCCGGAAGATGTGGAAAAAGCGGTATTGAACAGTATTGAAGGCGGCGTGGATGCTGTCTGGCCGGCCTGCGACATTTGGCCCACAGCGCCGCTGGAGAACCTGAAAAAAATGGTGGATACGGTTAAGGAATACGGCGCTTCCAAATGGGCGCGCAAAAACAGGTAGCCGGCCGGCCTGCCCGCCGGTGGACGTAATGCCCCGTCGTCCGGTGAATAAAGCGCTTTATTCACCGGACGGGCCGCCCCGGCGATTGAACCGGACTTTCCCTTAAGCATAACCTCCGCTTGCCCCGGTTGCAAACTTTACTGTATAATTAGTTATGATAAAAATTACGTAAACTATTTGCACAAAGGGTTTTGGGGGAGAGGTTGGAACAATGGCCAAAGCCAAGGTAATGGCCGGCGCCTGCGGGTTCACCAGCGTGATCAAAGTCACCAAAACAGGCAAAATGAAAGTGCGGGTGCAGATCATCAGCGCCTGCCAGTACCTGCGCAGCTTGAATGAAGATCTGGCCGAAGTGGACTGCAGCCGCAATGTGTTTGGCAAGATGGTTGATTCCGTGATTTACCAGGCAGCCAGCAGGAGGCTGAAACACCCCGACTGTCCGGTACCCTGTGCCATTATCAAAACCATTCAGGTCGAACTGGGCGGCGCCATACCAAAAGATGTGACCATCAAAATCGAAACGAACGGTTAAAACCGCGGCGCAGATGCCGGGAGAGCCGGATTCCGGGAGGGGCGGGCCATGGAAAATGCTCTTGCGATTACCCCCAGCGCGTTTGAAATTGAACAATATTTGTTACAGCACGGAGCCACTCTGGTCGGTTTCGGCGACGTCAGCGAGGGACTGGCGGGGGAACTGCAGCATATGCCGGTGGCCGTCTCCCTGGCCATCAAGCATCCGCCGCCGGGCAAAAACCTGGTGCACACCACCCGGGGCGCGGTGTATTCCAACCGGTACCAGCAGATAGACCTGCTGTTGGAGCAGCTGCAGAAGCGTCTGGTCGGCTTGCTGAAAAGCCGTGGATACCGCTGCCTGGCCATTCCGCCGGATTCCGACAAGCACGACCCCCGGTTTGTGGCCCGTCTGTATCCCTTGTTTCCGCACAAAACCGCGGCCACCTGCGCCGGCCTGGGCTGGATTGGCAAAAACGGCCTGCTCGTCTCGGAGAAATACGGTCCGCGTTTAAGCTGGGCCACCGTATTGACCAACGCCCCCCTGGAGGTATGCGCCAGCCCGTACACCTCCGGACGCTGCGGGAAGTGCCGCCGTTGTGTGGAGGCCTGTCCGTCCGGGGCGATCGCCGATGTGGAGTGGTCGCGGGCGGAGGGATTGGTGCCGCATATCGATGCCGCGGCATGCCGCCGGCAGATGGAAAAAAACGCCGGCCTGGTGGGCGAGGATGTCTGCGGGATCTGTATTCTGGCCTGCCCGCGCGGTGCGGCGGCTTTGAAAGGAGTGACTGGAAACCGGTGGCCAAGGTAGAAATTTTCGGCGGCGTCTGCGGTTTCAACACCACAGTACGGGCGACGGCGGGTCAAAAGCGCCAGGTGGAACTGTGTGTGGAGACGGAATGCCCGAACTGGCAAAAGGTGGCCGGGGAGCTGAAGATCGTCAACGCCTATAAAGAACTTTTTGCCAAATTACACGAAGGTGAACTTTATCATATTTATGCCCCCCATATCCCCCACCCGGCCTGTCCGGTGCCGGCCGGGATTATGAAGGCCGTTGAAGTGGCGGCCGGTCTGGCCCTGCCGCGGGACGCCCGGATCAAAGTGAGCGGGGATTGAAAAAGTTTTAAGTTTTTATTTGTGCAGCATACAAACCTCCTTAGTTATGCGCCCCGTTACACGGGGCAATTTTTTTCTTTTTTTCCGTCATTTTTTTTACGCCGGAGGCATATGCTATATTAATCCAGCCGCCAACCCTGGCAATCTTTAAGATGTGCCGACAACCCGGATCAAAGGATCGACATAAGTTTTTCCTTTTCACGGCAGGAAAACCAGACAACTCCCGCGAATTGAAAATGTGGCATTTAAATTCGCCGGAACTGGGGAAGGAGGAATGTTATGGAGTGGAGCACTCTGGGCAGGCCGGGCCGCCTGCTGTCCGGCGGCGCTCATCTGCATGGCTTTCATTGCCGCTCCCGTTTAATGCTGTTCTTCCTGGTGGTCATGATCTTTACGGGCAGCCTGGTCTTCGCCGGCTATGCCTGGGCGCGTAAAACCGTCACGCTGACGGTGGACGGCCGGCAGGTGCCGGTGGAGACCAGCGCCCGGACGGTGGCCGACGTGCTGCAGTCCCAACACGTGCAGCTGGCTCCCCGGGACCGGGTGACGCCGTCGCCCGGCACCAGGTTGACGGACGGGATGCAGGTGGTGGTGGCCCGGGCGCTGGCGGTGACTATTATCCTGGAAGGCCGCAAGTTAAACGGGTTTGTCTATGGCCATACCGTCGGGGAAGCGCTTAAAGAGCAGGGGGTTGCGGCCGGTCCGCTGGATATAGTGCAGCCGGCGCCGGACCAGCCGGTTAAAGACGGTATGAACATCAGGATCATCCGGGTACGGGAAGAGAAAAAGACAATCAAGGTGCCCCTGGCGTTTAATGTCCGCCGGGAAGCCGATCCCGGCCTGGACAGCGGCTTTACCCGGGTTGTCCGGGAGGGCCGGGAAGGCAAGGAGGAGCAGCGCTGGGTATTGACCTACCACGACGGGCAGGAAGTCAGCCGGACTATGGAAGACAGCCAGGTGCTTTCCCCGCCGCAGGACAAAATTGTCCAGGTGGGCACCCGGCAGGAGGTTTCGCGCGGCGGTTATGACATCCGCTACAGCCGCGCCCTGGATATGACGGCCACGGCCTACAGCTATACCGGCAACTCCACCGCTACGGGCGCGGCGCCCCGGCGCGGCGTGGTGGCCGTGGATCCGGGGGTGATCCCGCTCGGCACGCGTCTTTACATCGAAGGCTACGGCTACGCCACCGCCCTGGACCGGGGTTCCAGCATCAACGGGCACCGCATCGACCTGTTCATGGAGAGCGAAGCCCAGGCCGACCGCTGGGGTGTGCGCCAGGTGCGCGTTTACGTAATTGACTAGCTTGTTTTGCCGCTCCGCCCGAATCTGACGGCGGGGAGCGGATGAATGCGGAAATATCAAAAAAGTAAAACAGTGAGGGGCCCTCCCGGAGGGCTCCTTTTTTTTCGCCGCCTTTCTTAAACCGGGCAAAAGGGGAATAATATATAAAGGAATCGGCCGAAGCGGCGTCGAATAATTAATAGCAGATTGATTTCCAGTATGTGGGGGAAGTGGGCATGGCGCAGTTGGCCACGCCGTCCGCGGTCAGGGCGGTGCTGGAAAAATACAATGTACACCTGCGCCGCTCGCTGGGGCAGAACTTCCTGGTGGACGCAAACATTGTGCGTAAAATTGCGGCCGCCGCCGGACTGGAAAAGGACGACCTGGTTTTTGAAATCGGTCCCGGCACCGGTGTTCTGACCGGGGTGCTTGCCACGGAAGCGGGGCGGGTGGTGGCGCTGGAGATTGACCGGTCGCTGCTGCCCGTGTTGGCGGAAACCCTGGCTGGTCTGGACAACGTGACCGTGCTGCACCGGGACGCCATGCAGGCCGACCTGGATGAACTGGCGGCGGCCGCCGCGCCGGACGCGGCCGGACGGCCCTACAAGCTGGTGGCCAACCTGCCCTACTACATCACCACGCCACTGATCATGCGCCTGCTGGAAAAGAGGTTCAATATCAGCCGGCTGGTGGTCATGGTGCAGCTGGAGGTGGCCGCCCGGCTGGCGGCGGCGCCCGGGGGGAAGGATTACGGGGCATTGAGCGTGGCCGTGCAGTATTATACCGAACCGGAAATGCTCTTCCGCGTGCCCCGCACGGTGTTTTTGCCCCGGCCGGAGGTCGATTCGGCGGTGGTGCGTCTGGAGAGGCGCCCGGCGCCGGCGGTGGCGGTGCCGGACGAGGAGCTGTTTTTCGCCCTGGTGCGGGGAGCCTTTGGCCAGCGGCGCAAAACTGCCGGCAATGCCCTGGCCGGGTCCGGGGTGATGCCCGGCTGGTCGCGGGCGCAGTGGGAGCAGGCGCTGTCTGCGGCCGGCATCGCGCTCGGCCGGCGGGGCGAAACCCTCGGTCTGGCCGAGTTTGCCGCCCTGTGCCGGGTTTGCGCCGCGGGCGGGGGATACCGCTGACCGGCCGCCGGCCGTTTTCTGCCGCGGGCGCCTCCCGGCCCCGTTTAAGAACAGGGAACCGCTCCGTTGGCTCCGGGTGCGCGGTCCGGACGGTGGTAAACCGGGAGCGGGTGAGGATATATATTTTAGCGGCGGCGCCGCCGGCATGCACGCCGCAACAAAGCACTTCAGGGTGGGGAGAGGATATGTATTTTATCAGCCCGACCAAGGGCAGGCTGAACTTTGACGAGATGATGGCGGACATTCTCGGTTATATCACCGGTCTGCCCACTTCCTCCTACAAGGTGATCATCGGCTCCGACTCCCAGGTGAAGCAGGAGACCTGTTTTATCACCGCCGTGATCGTGCACCGCCTGGGCAAAGGGGCGCGCTACTATTACCGCAAAAAAATTCAGCGCAAGATCAAAAGCCTGCGTCAGAAGATCTTTTATGAGACGGCGCTCAGTCTGGAACTGGGCGGCCTGGTGGCCAAACATTTCGCCGAATGCGGCCTGGACGACCTGGCGGTGGAAATTCACATCGACGTGGGCACACACGGCGAAACCAGGGATTTAATCCGGGAGGTGGTCGGCATGGTCACCGGCAGCGGCTTCCGGGCCAAGATCAAGCCCGATGCTTTCGGCGCTTCCAGTGTGGCCGACAAGCACACCAAATAGACGGGAATTTTTTAAAAAAGTTTTTGTTGCTAGCAGGAATTATTACTCCTATGGAGAATAGAATAATTGCTGAATGCAAAATCCTAAAAGTACCAGGAGGGAACCAACCATGAGTTTGAAAGGAACACGCACGGAAAAAAACCTGATCACGGCCTTTGCCGGGGAATCGCAGGCCAGAAACCGCTATACCTACTTTGCCGCGCAGGCCAAAAAAGAGGGTTATGAACAGATTGCCGGCATTTTCCTGGAAACCGCCGACAATGAAAAAGAGCACGCCAAGCGCCTGTTCAAATTTCTGGAGGGCGGCGAGGCGCAGGTGGAGGCCGCCTTTCCGGCCGGCGTGATCGGCGACACACTGGCCAATTTGAAGGCGGCGGCGGCCGGCGAAAACTATGAGAACACGACCATGTACCCGGAATTTGCCCGGGTGGCGGAGGAAGAGGGCTTTACCGAGATTGCGGCGGTGCTGCGGGCCATCGCCAAAGCGGAAGTGGGGCACGAAAACCGCTACCGCAAGCTGATTGAGAACATCGAAAAAGGCGAGGTGTTCATCAAGGACGGCAAGGTTTTCTGGCGCTGCCGGAACTGCGGCTACATCCACGAAGGGCCGGAAGCTCCGAAAACATGCCCGGCCTGCGCTCATCCGCAGGCATTCTTCGAACTGCTCGGCGAAAACTATTAACGGCCGGAATTATTAAACAGAACTTGCCGCGGCGGCGGCCGTACCGCACAGTTCGCGGCACGGCCGCCGCCGGGCGGGGGATGCGGGACAAAGTTTTGCCGCCGGCGTTGCGGTGGCGGTGTTCAAAAATAATTAAACAAGGCGGGGATGGACGATGGATAAATGGGTCTGCACAGTCTGCGGTTATGTTTACGATCCGGCGGAGGGCGCGGAGGGAATTCCGCCCGGGACGCCTTTTGAGGAACTGCCCGAGGACTGGGTCTGCCCGCTCTGCGGCGCGGGCAAGGACAGCTTTGAAAAAGAGTCGTAAGTCAGTTTGGGCGGCGCATGGGTATGCGCCGCGGAACAGGAGTGGGTATCATTGTCCCAACGGCAAATAGTGATCGCGGGCAACGGCGTGGCGGCGGTTACGGCGGCCGAGGCGGCCCGGAACCGGGATGAGAAATGTGCCATTCACATTCTGGGCGGCGAGCCGTACTTGGCCTACTACCGTCCCCGCCTGTCCCACGGCCTGGGCAAACGGATCCAGGTGGATAAAATACTGGTTCACCCGCCGGCCTGGTACGAAGAACGCCGGATCGACGTGCATCTGAACACCAAGGTGACCGCGCTGGACCTGACAAACAACCGGGTCGTGGCTTCCACAGGCGGCGTCTTTCCCTTTACCGCACTGATTTTGGCCCAGGGCAGCCACAGCTTCCTGCCGCCCGCTCCGGGCAATCAGCTGCCGGGCGTTTTTACCCTGCGCTCCTATGACGACCTGCGCGCGCTGGAAAGTTACGGGCAGGACGCCCGCCGGGCGGTGATTGCCGGCGGCGGCCCGCTGGGCCTGGAAGTGGCCTGGGCACTGCGGCAGTGGGGCAAGGAAGTGCTGGTTCTGGAGCGTTCCGAATGGCTGCTGCGCCGCCAGCTGGATGAGCGGGGGGCGGCCGTGCTGCAGGAAATAGTCGCCGGCAAAGGGGTGCAGGTGCTGACTAATGCGGCCATCGAAGAAATCACGGGCACGGAAAAAGTGACCGGTGTGCGACTGCAGTCCGGTGAAACGCTGTCCGCCGATCTGGTGATCTTCTCCACCGGCGTGGTCTGCAACACGGAATTGTTCAAGGATACCGGGATCAATGTGAACCGGGGCGTGGTGGTGGACGAGTTTATGCAAACTTCCCGGAACGGCGTTTATGCGGCCGGTGATGTGGCTGAATTCAACGGCCGGGTCTACGGTCTCTGGCCGGTGGCCCTGGAGCAGGGCCGGGTGGCCGGGACGAATGCGGCCGGCGGCGGGATGCGCTACCGCGAGATACCGCCTTCCAACGCCCTGATGGTCATGGAAACCGCCCTTTTTTCCGTGGGCCGGCCGGCCGGGGAAAGGGAACTGGCCGACGACTGGGGCGCGGCCGGCTACCGCAAGCTGTTCTTTGACGGCGAAAACCGCCTGACCGGCGGGATTCTGATCGGCGAAATCAAGGACGGGCAGAAAATTAAAACTGCACTGGAAAAAGGATTTAAACTGCCCGCGGACACAGCCGGCACGCCTTCCGTGGATCAGGTGCTGGCCATGATGTAGGCGGCGGACTTACCCGGATACCGGGCGCCGCGCGCCCGGCTGTGATGCAAGCCCGGCTTAACCCAAAAAACCCGTAAAACCGGAACCGGTTTTACGGGTTTTTTAGCTGCGCGGGTTCCCGGGCTGTTTTGCGGGACCGCCGGCTGGCACAAGCAAGGCCGCGTCTCACTCGTCCGGCCGGTGCTCTGGAGGCAGGACGGCCTGGCCAGCGGCCAGGAACCGGTCCAGCAGGTCAAACCGGCGCGCTGGATGATAGCCCATGAATAGATGGCCGTCTTTCGCCCGGCTGCGCGGTCTGCCTTCGTAGACGCAGAGCGCCTCCAGGCAGTCCCCGATGATTGTTTCGGCAATCAGACGGCTGTGCACGGCGTCCCGCCAGGGTGAGCCCAGGCGGGAGT
The DNA here is from genome assembly GCF_001655685.1 of Desulfotomaculum copahuensis. Taxonomy (GTDB): domain Bacteria; phylum Bacillota; class Desulfotomaculia; order Desulfotomaculales; family Desulfovirgulaceae; genus Desulfotomaculum_G; species Desulfotomaculum_G copahuensis. The sequence continues at coordinate 20,955 of NZ_LYVF01000118.1, read as the reverse complement.
GAGGCGCGGCGGCCGCCACCCGCACCGTCAGCCCTTCCCGTGCCGCCAGCGCCAGGGCCGCCGGCGGCACGGCCAGTTCACGCAGCGGCACGCGTTCCAGAAAGGTGCGGGAAACGGCGTGCGGCCCGTGGGAAGGGGAAGACGAACCGAGCACGCCGGCCAGACCCAGTTCCCGGTTCAATGAAAGACGCACGGCGAGCAGGTGGCTGGCCAGTTCGGAAAGGCCGGCCGCCGCTTCCGGCGGGTAGCAGTCGGTCAGGGCCAGGTCGGCGCGGCCGCCGGTCACGGCCTCCGCCAGCCGGCTTAAAAGGGCGTCAAGATCTCCGCTCATATCGCCGTCGACAAACAATACGGCCCGCGCCCCGGCCCGGCAGGCCTGCCGGGCGCCAACGGCACGGGGCACGTCAATGCCCAGCGCCTGATGAAAGAACAGGGGCTTTATCCGCCGCTCGTGCAACTCCGCTACTTTTTCCCGGGAAGCGTCGGTACAGCCGTTCAGCACGGGTATGACCAGATCAACAGGCAGGGAGAGTACCCGGCGCAGCACTTTTTGAATGACGGCGGCCTCATTTTTTACCGGTATGACAGCAGCGAGCATGTGCATCACCTCTTGCCGAGTGTGCCTGATACACCATATGCCGGCCGGGTGGAAATGAACACCCGCCGTTTCCAGATTGTACAAAGCCGCGCCGGCACTTCCGTTCCGGATGGCAAAAAGTATATCCCGCGCCCGCCAATCCTTCACCACCGGCCGGACCGGTTACATACAATGTAAGAAAAAGGGAATCAGGAGGCGGCCGCCGTGAAGATCAATGTCGGTGACATCGTGGGGCGGATTTCATACGGCTGCGATGTTTATTTCAAAGTAACGGGACTGTTCACCGGGGTTAACGGCAAGCAGCACGCCTGCTTGAAAGGGCTGGACGTGCGCCTGTACGCCAACGCGCCGGTTGAAGATCTGCAAAAATTCGAGCCATCCCATGTGGCGGCCTACTGGCATTCGTTCATGATGAAAAACCATGAACAGATGAAGCGGGTGTTTCAACGCCGGGAACAGGACCGCATACGCAGTATGAGCCGTGCCAACGACACCCTGAACAACATGGACAGTTTCGATGTGCCCGGATCGGTGCTGCATGTGGATGGCGACGGGGATTACCTGGATCTGTGCATGACCACCTACCGGCAGATGAACATACCGGCCTACGGCTACAACATCGAGGAAGAAAAACAGCCGGAACAAGTGGCCGCGCTGCTGCAGGAGCACCGTCCGGATATGCTGGTGCTCACCGGGCATGACGGCCTGCTCAAAGGAACCAGGGACTTCAGCGACATAAACAACTACCACAACTCCCGTTCCTTTGTTGAAGGGGTGAAAGTGGCCCGGCAGTACGAAAAAAGCATGGATGACCTGGTGATCTTCGCCGGCGCCTGTCAGTCGCATTACGAAGCCATCCTGAAAGCCGGGGCCAACTTTGCCAGTTCGCCGCAGCGTGTGCTCATTCATGCCTTCGATCCCGTATTTGTGATTGAAAAGATCGCCTATACATCGATTTATGAACCGATTTCGATCAAAGATATCATCGCCGGCACCATTACCGGCTTCAACGGCATCGGCGGCGTGGAAACCAGGGGCAAGTACCGCCTGGGCATACCCAAGTCGCCCTATTAAGAACATGCATCTCCAAATTATAAAGCCGTCTCCAGCCCGGTTTCAAGGCTGGGACGGCTTTATGGCGGGTTTAAAAATACGGTTCCATCTTTTGCCGTTTATGCGCCCGCTCAGGCGCTGGTTGTAATCGCCGTGCCCGGCGGCAGGCCGCCCGGAGCGGTGCCCGGCGCGGGGGTTGTGGTCGTGATTGGGCCGCCGACGGCGATGGCGATGATTGAAGCGGTCGGAATAATCACCGGTCTGGTCTGACTGTCCTTCACCGCATGCAGTTCAATGTAATCGCTGCCCACCACGGCCAGGGTGCCGGTGATCGCGGTGGTATAGACGGTGCCTGAAGCGGCCACATAAACGGTCACCTGCTGATTGAGCAGTTTATGCAGGCGGTCCACCAGCCGCCAGGACATCATTTCCATCGGATCGCCGTAATAATTCATTTGAACATCGGACATTTGTTGCCCTCCCCAAAAATTATTTTATATATTTTATGAAGCGGGAAGGATGAGATGTGCATCGGCAATAAAAGAAAAGCTGTCAGGGAACAGCTTTTCTCGGTTATTGACGATAAACTTTTAAAAATCTTCGTCGAACCAGCCGTAATATTTATGGTCGATGGTCGGAATCGCCCTTTCGCACTCCAGGTGCACGGTGTCGATAACGACTGTATTCGTATTACCGGCATTGGGTTCGAATGTAAACCGGATCATGACCATATGGGCATCAGTGCGCTCGGTGGTGTTGACGTTCAAGGTAAACTGGGTGAACCGGTTCAACGGAATGCTGCCGCTGCTCCAGGTTTGGCTGGCGCCCTCCACCTGCACTCCGGAGTAGTCGAAAACACGCACGTCCGCAGTCAGGTTGAATGTGCTCACCGCACCGGTGGCCGGGGCGAGCTGTTCGGCCCAGAAGGTGAGCTTTTTAATCCGGGTGGTGAAAAGCGCAAAACCGCCTTCCCTTTCCCCCCTGATCGTCTGGTAAACAGCCGATATGGTGGTCGGACTGCCGGCGCCCAGTTCCGCCCCCTGACCGGTCTGACCGCCGGCCGGGGCCACCGCACCGGTAGTATTCCAGAAAAGCGGTTTGTTGCCGACCCACTGATCAAAGCCGGGGTCCGCAATCTGGCAGCGCTTGTTCGGATAGGGGCAGGCCTGCACATAAACCTGGCGGTATTCAATCACCTTGCCGCGCACGATCAGGATAACGAAAGTGCGCACGCGCGTCCCTCTGACATGCTCCCAGGTAACGTCGAATTTGGGCCGGTGCAGGGTGAAATAGACATTGTCCTCATGCAATACCGGCTGCGGACGCACCAGATCAATCAGCTCGGAGAAAGTCTGCTCCACACTGTAGTGTTTGACTTCATCATTTGAATTGACGTAGTAAATGTCAATCCGGAATGTTCCGGTGAAGAACACTTTTCTGATAATACTGATCATGCCGCCTTCCCGGTAGCAGTACCGGAAATGGTTGCGCCAGTCCTCGCCGATTACCGGCCACCAGTGTCCCCATCCTTCGCGGATGAATACCGGTTCAATCACATATTCGGTTACCCGGCCTTCGATGCGCTCAATCCGTTTGGCAAATTCGGGGCAGTGATAATCCGTGACGATTTTTGCAGCCAGTTCCTGGACATCCAGAACCACCGGTACGCGGAGCAATATGCAGCGTACCGGTTGCTCTTCCTGATAATCGTATTCTATCGGCATGTACTGTCTGACCTCCTTAATCCTTTTTCTCCCGGCGGTGGCCGGGGCAATTAAATGAATGGCCTGTATCCGGTATTCCAGGACACCCCCTTAATGCGAAAAGACTTTATAAATATATATATTGTCCGCCGGAAAAAATGTGCAGGAAATATAGCAGGAAGTTTATGGGAGGCTGCTCCGGTCCGCGCCAGGTAACCCTTTTCCCGCTCCGCGCATATGATGGCGGGAGGGAAACAAGGAGGGATTACAGTGGAAAAGTACCGGCGCGCGCTGAAAAAATCTCTCGGCACACTGCTCAAGCTGCCGCATGTCACCGGTGCAGGCTACGGGTTGAAAAATGTAGGCCTGGAGCGGACCAAACGTCCGGCGCTGATCATTTTTGTGGAAAAGAAACTGCCGGCCGCGGAACTGCGCCGGGAACAGCTGGTGCCGGACAAGATCAACGGCCTGGAGACCGATGTGATTGAGATCGGTCGGGTGCGTCTGCTGGATATGCGCAGCGGGCGGGAGCGTCCGGCCAGGCCGGGGGTGAGCATCGGGCACTACAAAATAACCGCCGGCACCTTCGGCGCGGTGGTCAAGGATAAGTCCACCGGCGAGCGTTTGATTTTAAGCAACAATCACATTCTGGCCAACGCTACCGACGGACGGGACGGGCGCGCCCAGATCGGGGACCCGGTACTGCAGCCCGGGCCGCACGACGGGGGGCAGGCGAAGGATCGGATTGCCGCGCTGCTGCGGTTTTCGCCGCTGCTGCGCAGCGTTCAAGAAATCGAATGTCCGGTGGCGGCGGCGGTGGTCCGGGCGGGCAACCTGGCGCTGCGCACGATCAGGCCCAATTACGAGTTGAAAATGCTCAAACGCTACCAGGGGGCCAACATTATCGACGCCGCGGTGGCGCGGCCGGACGATCCGGGCTTGATCGATGAACAAATCATGGAAATCGGCCGGCTCGAGGGAGTGGCGGAAACGGAACCCGGCGGGGCGGTGCGGAAAAGCGGGCGGACCAGCGGCCTTTCCGAGGGTACGGTGACCGCTTTGGGCGTCACGCTGGAAGTGGAAATCGGTGAAAACGACAAAGGCTGGTTTACCGATCAGGTGGTATCGGATATGTTGTCCCGTCCGGGGGACAGCGGCTCGCTGGTGCTGGACACGGAAAACCGGGCTGCGGGCCTGCTTTTTGCCGGTTCGGAAAAATACACCGTCTTCAACCGCATTGATCAAGTGCTCAGCCGCCTGGAGCTGGAATTGTAAGCTTTTACTCTTTAATCGGGGAACGGGGCTTACACAGGTTTGGAGGGTCAGCCATTGCCGCATAAACATGCTTCCGGGAGCACGGATTTAGCGCTGATACTGCTGGGGGAAAATATTCCGGCCATCGGGCCGCGTCTGAGCAGCCGTGACGACGCCATGCACGAGGCGCGCCGATTCATGAAGGCGATTGACCGCCTGATCGTGCAGGCCGGGGTGAAGTCCTACCGGATGCTCATGCTGCGCCAGCCCGACGGCCGGTTCACCCTGCTCATCCGCGGCGGCAAAGTCACCCTGGAGGCGCTGCGTGACATGGATGAACTGCTGCTCAGGCGGTTTCAAAAAGCCTCCCGCTGCGGCCTGTTCATTTTGACCTGTTTTTTTGAGGGGGAAAACGGGATGGAGTGCCTGGCCGTCACAGAAGGCCTGGGTGCGGTGATGTATACACCGGGCGGCTATTTACCAGTATACCCCAGGTAAAGTGGATCATGCATTTAATGTCGTTTTTGGCATAAAAATGGGAGCAGTGTTAATTCAATAGCCGGCAGGGATTAATTTACATCGTTGCCGGAGCAGGGAAAGATTTGATAAAGTAAATTGTACAAACTTCCTGTTTGCGCATGCCGTGGAAGTGCGGGCACGGCCCGCCCGGACAGGATGTGTTGTGCAAATGGCGCGCCGAATCCCTTGTGGTACGGAGGAACCAACTTCGGGGGTGAATCCTGACCGGCGCCGGGTACGGGCGGCCGCGACGGCGGGGTTGTCCGTGTACGGTACGCGGTTGGACAGGCCGCAGCCGGTCCAAGGTAGGTTTTGTCTTTTTACCGAACCCGTCAGCTAACTCCGGAGGCGTAAAAAGAAAGGAGTGTTTTCATGCCGGTACCGAAAGTTTCCCGTTCCCGGCCCGTTTTTACCGTCCTGCTCGCCGCGCTTTTGGTTTTCCTGTTCGCCACCGCGGCAGCGGCGCAAACCGTCCCTTCCTGCGATGCACCTTCTATTTGGTTAGACGCCGGCGGCCAAAAAGTTCCCGTCTTGACGGCGGATAACTTTGCCAATCCACTCAATTTTGATTTCGGGCTTCTCCCCGCCTGCAATCCCGCCGGTTTGCAGCCGGAACCAACCGAGAACGAACCCCCGGCGCAGTCTGAAAAGCAGCTGCTGGACCGGATTAACGCCCGGCGTGCGGCTAAGGGCCTGCCGGCACTGGCGGCCAACCAGACGCTGGCCGCAATCGCCCGGCGGCAGGCGGACGAACTGTCATCCGGCGGTTTTCCCGGTGGTTCGTTGTTCAGCCAACTGGCCGGCGCGGGGGTGAAATTCACCACCGCCTGTGAAAACGTAACGGAAGCCCCCTCTTTGGCCGACGCCTGCCGCGCGCTGGATTATTCCCAGAATATACTCGACCGGGGTTATACGCAGGCCGGCGCGGGTATCGTCGACCGGGACGGCTGCCTGTATATTGTGGAGATCCTGACCGGCGGCGGTCAGCCACAGCCACAGCCACAGCCGCAGCCGCAGCCGCAGCCGCAGCCGCAGCCGCAGCCACAGCCACAGCCGCAGCCACAGCCGGCGGCCGGCCTTTCCGCCGATGAGCAGCAGATGGTCGATCTGGTGAACCAGGCGCGCGCCGCGCAGGGCCTGCCGGCGCTGAAAGTGGACATGCAGCTGGTCAAAATGGCCCGCGTTAAAGGGCAGGACATGGTGGACAACAATTATTTCGACCACAATTCCCCTACCTACGGCAGCCCCTTTGACATGATGAAGCAGTTCGGCATCACCTATTCCTATGCCGGGGAGAACCTGGCCGGCGCCCCCACGGTGCAGACAGCCTTCCAGAACCTGATGAATTCCCCCGGTCACCGGGCCAACATCCTGGATCCCAACTACACTAAAATCGGGATCGGAGTGGTCACGGGCAGTCCGTATGGTAAAATTTTCGTGCAGGAGTTTACCGGTTAGCGTTTCCGCCGTAAAAGAAGATCCCCCCGGAAGGGGGGATCTTCTTACTGTGCATCCGGCAGCCTGAAGATCCCCCGCGCCGCTGATTACACGCCCATCCGGGGAATCCTTCAAACCGTTCACCCGGCGCGCCCCGTTTTTCCGGCGGATCTTTTTTTTCTTTCCCGGCCTTTTTACCAAATTTCCGCACATTTATTCCGGCTGCTCATATATATATTATAGAGCACTTTTGAAAGGAGGAAAGATCAATGTCTGGATATGCTGTACCGGCTACGGAAAAGCTACGGGTCAACCAGGTGGTCAACGAAAACACCAACCAGGTTGTAGTACGCGGCACCGTTTCCGTGCCCGACCCCAAACCGGCTGCAGAGAAAATCCTTTCTATCGATAAAACGGCTAAAATCAATAAAATCGAACTGGTACCGAATAAAGCCATCATAGAAGGAACTCTCACCGTGCAGATCGTTTACGTGGCCCTGGAACCGGCCCAATCCGTCCATAGCATGCATGCGCAGCTGCCCTTCACCACCTTTGTGGACCTGCCCGGAGTCGAGCCCGGCATGGATACGCGGGGGAAGGTCACGGTGGAGGACATCAGCGTCACCCTCCATCACGGCGACCCGTGCAAACTGGACGTGTCCGCTGTGTTAAGCGTTTTTGTCAAGGTGACCGAAATGCGGGACATTGATGTGATTACCCAGTGTCCGGCCGGAGCCACCTGCGAAACCGAGCAGCTTACCGTATCCAATGTGGTGGCCAGCAAGACAAAGCAGATCATTGTCAGCGAGGATTTCGACACGCCGGAGGAAAAACCGGCGATTGAAAAGATCCTGGATGTATTTTATTCGGCCGAAATTACCAACACGCGCCTGATCAAGAACAAGGTCATCGTGGACGGCACGATTACCCTGCAGGTGCTGTATGTGGCCGCCCTGCCCGATCAGCCGGTACACCAGCTGCACCGGACCATCCATTTCAGCGATTTTGTGGAACTGCCGGGGGCCACTCCGGATATGGACGTCCGTGTCGACGTGGTGGTGGAAAATGTTGATGTGGAGCCCCTGCAGGGAGTCTGCTGCACCCGCCTGCGCGCCGATGTGGTGCTCAAGCTAATCGCCTTTGCCAGCGAGCCGCGTGAGATCACCGTGCTGACCAAAGTTTCCGGAGCTCAGGCCACCATGGCCAAACTGCGTATAGATCACGTGGTCGGCGAAGACGCCGTCCAGGTGGTGCTGCGTGACGTCTTTGAAACACCGGAGCCGAAACCGGCGGTGGAAAAAATTCTAAGCACCAGTGTGGAAAATGTGCACATCTCCGAAACCAAGATCATCAGCGACAAAGTGATCATCCGCGGCTATGTCGATGTCCAGGTGGTCTATGTGGCCGCAGTCGAAAGCCAGGCCGTGCACGCCATGCACCGCCGGGTGCATTTCCGCACCTTTGTGGAAGTCAAGGGCGCCCAAAGCGGTATGGATGTGGAAGTGCGGCCGTTTGTGGAATTTATCACCGCAACCGCCGAAGGCTGTGAGATTGCCCTGGAACTGGTGCTCAAGGTGGCGGTGAAAGTAATCCAGACCCTGCAGCGCAAAGTGGTGATCTCGATCACGGCCACTCCGGCGCCCAGTCCGTCTCCTTCCGTCTGCCCGCCCGGCCAGACGATCAGCTACACGGTGCAGGCCGGGGATACATTCTGGTCCATAGCGCAGAAATACGGCACCTCCGTAAACGCGATTATCAATGCCAACCCCGGCAAGTCGCCGGAAAACCTGCAGCCCGGCGATGTGATCAATGTACCGTGCGTAGCCAAGGGATAAAACGGGATCATAACGCACCGGTCAGCTCCGGAACCAGCCGCCGGCATCCAGTCAAACAGATGCAGGGCCGGCCGGCGGCTTGCTCAAAGCCGGTTGAAATAAGGGCTGTTCACGGAACAGCTTTTCTTTTTGATCAGGCCAGCCCTGCACTGGAGGGGACTCAATGTTCATAAGCATGGGCAAGCTGGGGCAGCAGTTGGAAGAGCTGCAGGTGGACGCCATAAAAATCAAAGTCCGGGTGGTCAAAGCGGACAGTGCGGTGGAACTGGTTTTAAACGGCCTGCAGCAGGTGCAGGAAATCAGTTTCGGCCGCGGTGCGGCGGCGCTCTGGAACAAGGGGGAACTGGCGGCGGTAATCAAGGAGGCTTTTAACGAGGGTGTGCTGGAATCACGCCGCCTGCTCAGGGATGAAGTGACCCGCAAAACGGGCATCACCCTGCCCCACGTGCCGGGATTGTTTTAAGGGAGATGGTGACATGTCCGGAAACAGTGAATCCGGCTCCCTGGAGGGAACGTTGTTTCATTTGTTGAATACGGGCGCGGGACAGCAGATGGAACCGGGCAACCTGCTGCTGCTGGTCAGTATGGTGAATCTGATGGGCCTGGTCAACCTGATCGGCCACCGTCTGGGCGTGGACGTGATGTCCGCACCGCCGGTCGGGCCGGACGCCGCCGCCCCGTCCGGCGGGGGGCGGAGCGCCGCTCCCGCCGTGCCGCCGAATCTGGCCGGCCTGCTGGGCAGCCTGCTGGGACCGCCGGGTGGTGCGCGCAATAAAGAAACATCCGCCGGAACGGAAAACGCGTCCGGCGGCGGGGCCGGGGAAAACGGAAGAAAATAGCCCGGAAGAGCAGCAAAGCCGGGAAGGCCGCCCCCTGGGGCGGCCTTCCCGGTGCGCCGCACGGCGCTCATTCCTTGGGCGGCTCGGGCAAAACGATGGAGGGAAAGCTCTTTTCCTCCGGCGCCGGGGTCTGGCCGGGCAGGACCACCGGGGAGGAAGGGCTGCCCTGCGGATAGGAGTACCGGGTCAAAGTGGCATGAAAGTTCTGCATGCCCTGGTTCAGGGTTTGCAGTGTGTTTTGCATCGCTTCCAGCATCGCGGCCAGGTTTCCGACTTTGCTTTCCATGTCCGGCCGGGCCGATAAAAGCATCAACACGGGCACGAACAGTGGGTTGAAGCCGCCGGCTTGCTGTTCTGGCATCAGTGAACCTCCTTTGTCATAACTGTTCACTTGATATCATATGCATGGCAGGTAAATTCCGCCCCCGGCGGAAATATAAAACAGCGCGGCATTATTTGGGGGGCCGGGCCGTGCCGGCCTGAAAGTTCTGCAGGCCGGCGCGGAAGACCTGCGCCGTTTCCTGCAGCGCCTTGAGTACGGCGCTCATGTGGGCCAGCTTGTATTCAACATCCGGTTTGGTGGCCAGCAGAAGCAGCGGCAGGAAATACAGGCTGTTCGATCCCGTGTTTTGGTTTTCCATTCCGGTTCCTCCTTTCCTGAATGGTGTTTCTCCTGGATTATATTACGTCTGTTTTCCCGTCCCGGTGACATTCCGGCGTTCGCTTTACGGCAACTTTTCACCCCGGGCGGAATATATAGTAATCATAGGGAAGGGGGCTTTCAGATGGCGGATGCGGCCGATGCCGGAGGGCACCTCGAGCAGGTGCTGTTTCAACTGCTCGATTACCAGTCCAAACAGGGCGCGGACCAGGTGGACACCATGCTGATGCTCGGTTTGTTGAACCTGCTGGGTATGGTCAGCGTGATGAACAAGCAGACGCCGGCGCCGCCGGCCGCTCAGGCCGGGTCCGGCGTCCCCGGTCCGGCTTTGAATCCCATGATGAGCAGCCTGCTGAACATGCTGGCCAAAGGAGCGCCGGGCGGGGGCGCCGGATCGGGGACGCCGCCCTTCAATCCGGCCATGCTGATGAACCTGATGAGCATGATGAGCGGTATGGGTCAGGGTTCCGGTCAGGGTTCCGGCCAGGGCCCGGACATGGCCGGCATGATGAATCTCTTGAGCAGTATGATGAACAGCCAGGGCCAGTCCCGGCGCTCCCCGCCGGCGGACGGCGGCCTCCGGGAGCCGGCGCCCGCCGTCCGGCGCACCCAGCCGGAACCGTCCGGACGGGTGCGGGAGATCAAAACCGCCGCCGTGCCCGGGGCGGCCGGCGGCGGAGCGGGTGAAGCGCAGCGTCACCCCGGGGCCGGACAGGTGCTCAAATGGGGGCATAATTTGGAAAGGGGAAAACGGGCCTGAAAAATATGTGCGGCCGGCGCAAAGAAGCGGCCGCACATATTTTTTTCACCGCTGAAGAAGATTAAGCATGGAAAGCGGACGGCCGCCGGGCGAAGGAAGCGCCCGTCCGCCGGTTGGTGGCGGAAAAGGCGGGTAAACCGGCCGGAAAGGGGATTTAAGCATGGGTGACGCAAAGGAGCATGTTTTCAAAGTGGGCGGTCTGCGGGACGAACTGAACGGACGGGAAATCGAACACAATTTGATCCAGCTCGACGGGGTGGAGGAAGTGCGGGTGTCCCTGCCGGAGGGCAGTGTACAGGTGCGCTACGACCCGGCGGTGACGGACCGGGAATACCTGGCGCGCACGCTCGACTCCCTGGGGTATTCGCCCTACGTGCGTTAGGGGGCGGCAATGAGCGTCCGTCTGCTCGCGCTTTTGATTGCCGCCCTGTCCGGAGTGACCATGGCCGTGCAGGGTTCTTTGGACGCGGCCCTGGGCAAAGTAATCGGCCTGCTGGAAACCACTTTTATCGTCCATCTGGTCGGCCTGGTGTTGGCGGCGCTGCTGCTGTTCGGCTGCCGCCTGGGGGACGGCCAGCTCGCCCGATACGCCCAGGCGCCCTGGTATACCTACCTGGGCGGGGTGCTCGGGGTGCTGATCATTTACGCGGTGGTGCGCAGCATTCCCAAAGTGGGCGTGGCCCCGGCCACCACGGCCATTATTTTGGGCCAGGTGTTCACCGCCAGCCTGATCGACCACCTGGGGCTGTTCGGCATGGAGAAGCTCCCTTTCAATTGGCTGCGCCTGCTCGGCACGCTGCTGATGGCCGGGGGGGCCTGGTTCCTGTTAAAGAAGTAAATTCAATGCAATCATCAGCACCAGGCCGGCGAACAGCCCGGCGCGGGCCGTGCGCCGGTGCAGCAGGTGCGATTCCGGCAGCAGTTTGACGGCGATGATATAGACCATCGCCCCGGCCGCCATGGCCAGCAGCAGGGACAGCGAGGCGGCGCCGGCGTGCAGGAAGAGCAGGCCCAGCCAGCAGCCCAGGGGGGTGAGCAGGCTGACCAGGGCGTTCACGGCCAGCACCCCGGCCGGGCGCATGCCGCCCGCCGCCAGGGGCGCGGCGGTGGCCATGCCCTCGGGAATATTGTGCAGGGCGATGGCCGCCACCAGCAGCGGTCCCAGGCGGGCCGGACCCTCAAAACCGGCGGCGATGGCCAGCCCTTCCGGCAGATCGTGCAGGGCGATGCCGGCGGCGATCAGGTAGCCTATTTTCAGGTAGCGGTGGCGCAGCTCATCCGCTTTTACAGCGCCGGCCATATCCAGGGCGCTCATAATCAAAACGCCGCCTGAAAACCCGAGCAGCACCTGGCCGGGGTTCCCCTGGCGCCAGGCCGCCGGCAGCAGATCCACCAGCACCACGGCAATCATCACCCCGGCCGCCAGGCCCAGAAACAGGGCGAACAGCCGCCTGCCCGGACGGCCGCATAGTAAGACCAGCACCGCGCCGGCCAGCGTGCCCAGACCGGCGAGCAGGGCCAGCAGGACGACTGTGCCCAAGACGCCTCACCTGCCAATAACAGTCAGTACTGTTAAATGTTATTAGGCGAGGCGGCCGGGTAGCACAGTAAAATGCCCGGCGCGAATATTAATGTCAGCGCGGAATGATCAGCACCTGTCCCGGCTGGAGGTTGTCCGGATCGGCCAAGTGGTTGGCGTTGACGAGCGCGGACAGGGGGACGTTGAACCGCCGGGCGATCAGCCAGAGGGTGTCACCGGCCACCACCGTGTAGCTCCCGCTCCCTTCCGTGTTCACCTGGACGGTGCCGCCGGCCACGATCAGCACCGGTGTGCCCGGATCCACCCGGGGAAACAGCTCTTCCACATGATGGTTATGCATGCGGATGCATCCGTTGGAAACCGCCTGGCCGATCAGGGCGGGACTGTTGGTGCCGTGAATGCCGTAATTCCCGTTCGGTATGTTCAGCCCGAGCCAGCGGGTGCCCAGCACGCCGCCCGGATTGAGCATTTTATAAATCACCTGGTAATGCCCCAAAGGGGTCGGCGTGGACGGCTTGCCCACGGCCACTGGGTAGGTGGCGGCCAGACTGTCGCCCTGGTAGTGCTGCAGGCGGCGCCAGGCGGTATCCACCACCAGGTGGGTGCCAGCCTCCAGCAAACGCGGTTCGTCGGACATCCTGCTCACTCCTTTGAGATGCTTTTAATAGTACATATTTTGCGACCCGTACATATTATGAAGGAAGTTTTTACCCGGTGCGCAGGATTCCGGCCTTCCGCCGGCCAATTAAGACAGGTGGCGCCCGGACGGACCGCCGCCCAGGCGCCGCACCAAACCGGGCCGGCGCCGGTCCGTTGAAAGGAGAGTGCCCTTGCTGGAATTGGCGGCGCATGCCAAAATCAATCTGTCCCTGGACATCAAAGGCCGGCGCGCCGACGGCTATCACGAACTGGAAACGGTGATGCAGTCCATCGCCCTGCACGACCGGCTGGTATTTTCGGCCGCGGCGGACGGCGCGATCAGCCTGGAGTGCGACAGCGGCGAGGTGCCGGCCGGGCCGGAAAACCTGGTTTACCGGGCGGCCCTTTTACTGCGGGAAAATACGCGCTGCCGGCGGGGGGTGCGCATATCCCTGGCCAAGCGCATCCCGGTCGCCGCCGGCCTGGGCGGCGGTTCGGCCGACGCCGCCGCCGCCCTGGCCGGCCTGAACCGTTTCTGGAACCTGGGACTGCCGCCCGCCGTCCTCTGCAGCCTGGCCGCCGTGCTGGGCGCCGATGTGCCCTTCTGCCTGCGCGGCGGCACCGCCCTGGCCCGCGGGAAGGGCGAACTGCTCACCCCCCTGCCCGCCCTGCCGGCGATGGGTGTGGTGCTGGCCAAGCCTCCCTTCGGCGTATCCACCGCCCGCGTGTACGCGGCCTACGATCAGCGGCCCGCCGGTCCGGGGCCGGATACGGCGGCCATGCTCGCGGCTATAGAACAGCGGGATCCGGCCGCGGTGGCCCGCTGTCTGGGCAACGTGCTGGAGCCGGTGACCGCCTCTTTGCATCCGGTGATCAATGATATCCGCCGGGCGCTGCTGCGCGCCGGCGCGATGAACGCGCTGATGAGCGGCAGCGGGCCGGCCGTATTCGGCCTGTGCCGGGATGAGCGGGAGGCCGGGCGGGTGGCCGCGCGCCTGACGGACGTGCCGGGAAAAATCCTGGTCACCCGGCTGGCCGGGAATTGCCCGGCAATGTAATCTTGCAGTATCTGGCTGGAATGGGTAAAATAGAAGTAGATTTCAAGGGGGGTGGCCGCTTTAGAAGAATCCAGACTGATTCCAATCACATTGGATAATTATAAGCCCTTGCGTGAAATGGTGTTTGAGACGCTGCGGGAGGCGATCATCCAGGGCCGCCTGAAACCCGGGGAACGTCTGATGGAGATCCAGCTGGCCGAGGAAATGGGCGTCAGCCGCACCCCGGTGCGGGAAGCGATCCGCAAGCTGGAACTGGAGGGGTTTGTGGTCATGGTGCCCCGCAAAGGGGCCTACGTGGCCGGCATTTCGGTCAAAGACATCGTGGACGTGTTTGAAGTGCGGGCGGCGCTGGAAGGGCTGGCCGCCGGCCTGGCCGCGGAGCGCATCACCGGCGAGGAACTGGAAGAGCTGGAACGGGCGCTGGTCAGGATTTACGAGGTCAGCAAGCACGATTTGAAGGCCGTGGTGGAAACGGACACCAGTTTTCACGCCCTGATTTACCAGGCCAGCCGCAATGAACGGCTGACCCAGATCATCGCCAATCTCTCGGATCAGATCCAGCGTTTCCGGACCACCTCCCTGGCGCAGCCGGGGCGCACCAAGACGGCCATCGAAGAGCACACCAAGATTGTCGACGCGATCAGCGACCGGAATGTGGAACTGGCCCAGACGCTGGCCCGGGAGCATATCGAAAATGCCGAGCAGAGCCTGCTTAATGTGATTCAGGAGGCAAAAAGCTGATGGTCGACGCGCTGGTTCTGGCCGGCAGTGCCAATGACGGACCGCTCAAGGACTGCAGCCCGGCGCCGTATGAGGCGCTGATCTCCATTGGTACGCGTCCCATGGTGGAGTATGTGGTGGACGCCCTGCTGCAGGCGCGGGGGATAGACCGGGTGGCCGTGGTCGGTCCGGAGGCGGAACTGGCCGGCCGGCTGCCGGAGAATGTGCTGGTGGCGCGGCCGGGGAAAAGCCTGCTCGAAAATGTGCAGAGGGGCCTGCGGCTGCTGCCCGGCACCGGCCGGGTGCTGTTGGTCAGTTCCGATATTCCCCTGCTCACTCCGCAGGCGGTTGAAGATTTCCTGGCCCAGTGCCGGGACCAGTCAGCCGACCTGTATTACCCCGTGGTGCCCAGGGAAGCGGTGGAGAGCCGCTTTCAAAATATGCGGCGCACCTATGTAAACCTCCAGGAAGGGGTTTTTACCGGCGGCAACATATTTTTACTCAACCCGGCGGTTGTTTCCGGCTGCCTGCCGGTGGCCCAGCGGCTGGTAGACGCCCGGAAAAAACCCCTGCAGTTGTGCCGTCTGGTCGGCCTGCCTTTCCTGTTCCGCTTTTTGATGCACCGGGTTTCCCTGCGCGATGCCGAGTCCCGCGTTTCCGCCCTGCTCGGGATCAGGGGCGTGGTGGTGGTCAGCTGGTATCCGGAGGTGGGCGTCGATGTGGATAAGCCGGATGATCTGGACCTGATCAGCCGCCTGCTGCGCCCGGCCTGACCATGCCTGTCATACGCCGGGGTTCGCCTTGCGGCTGATACTGTAAGCCTGCCGCCGGGCCAGGCGCAGCCAGCGTTTGACGTTTACGGCGGCGCAGCACTTTTGACCGGTTTGCCGGGCGGCGGGGAGCACCAGCTTGACTTTGATTTCCCCGCCCCGGGAGCGAAAAGGCATCTGTGTTGTCCCTCCTCAATGCAATATCTTCACGAAAACTTCTATGGGCGAAGCGGAAGTCCTGCCGGAAAATAATGGCCGGCAGCTTCCGCTTCGCCGCAACGGCGCCAGAAATGTTTTCCGGCCTTGACGGCGGACCCGCCCGCCGGCCCGGCGCACAGGTTAAGAATATTTTCCGGTTAAAATGGAAATTTGCAGGAATTTGGGGGTTCCATGCAGAAAGATCTGGAAAACATGGTACACGGTCAGGAAGGAGTGAGATTTTTTGGTTATCACCGATGTGCGGGTGCGCAAAGTGCTTGCGGAGGGTAAGATGAAGGCGGTTGTTTCGGTGACGCTTGATGACATGTTTGTGATCCACGATGTTAAGGTGGTCGAGGGACATAACGGCTTGTTCGTCGCCATGCCCAGCCGCAAGACTCCGGACGGCGAGTTCCGGGACATCGCCCACCCCATAAACACTTCCGCCCGGGAACTGATTCAGAACGCGGTTCTTCAGGCCTACGCGCAGGTGGTTTAAAATAGCACGGGCGAGTCGTACGCCCGTCCAATTGTTTGAAAAATGAAATAAAGCGCCGGGAAGAGGAAATAGGATGTTTTTGTTGAATCAAGTATATATATGTCTGTAGGTTCAACCTGATCCCATTGCAACGGGCGGGGCTGCCGGCGGCAGCCCCTATGCGCGATCAAACCGGGCGTTGCGTTAAGGAGGCGTCGAAATGTCACTGGCGGCCGTGATTCTGGCGGCGGGTAAGGGGACGCGCATGAAATCGGAGCGGCCCAAGGTGATGCATGAAGTCTGCGGCCGGCCGATGGTGGAGCATGTCCTGTGCGCCCTGCAGCAGGCCGGAGCGCAGGAAATAGTCACGGTGAGCGGTTTCGGGGGGGAGCAGGTGGCCGCGCTGGTCGGGGGGCGGTCGCGGGTGGCCCGCCAGTCCGAACAACTGGGCACCGCCCACGCGCTGCTGCAGGCGCGGGAACAGCTGGCCGGCTTTGACGGCGACATCCTGGTGGTTTGCGGCGACACCCCCTTGATCACCGCCGCCACCTTGAAGCTGCTGGCGGACGCCCACAAAAGCGCCGGAGCGGCGGCCACGGTGCTCACCGCCCGGGTGGAAGACCCGGCCGGCTACGGCCGGATCATTCGGGACGAAACCGGCCGGGTGCGGCGCATCGTGGAACAAAAAGACGCCACGGCCGCCGAGCTGGCCGTGGATGAAATCAATACCGGCATGTACTGCTTCGCGGCGGACGGTCTTTTTGAAGCGCTGGCCGCGGTGAAACCGGCCAACGCCCAGGGGGAATACTATTTGACGGATGTGATCGGCTTCCTGGCCGAAAGCGGCCGGCCGGTGGCGGCCTGCCCGGCGCCCGATGAGGCGGAGATCCGGGGCGTCAACGACCGCCGTCAGCTGGCGCAGGCGGAAAAGATCATGCGCCGGCGCATCCTGGACGGGCTGATGCTCGACGGGGTGACGGTGATCGACCCGGCGAGCACATTTGTCGACGCCGGGGTCGCCGTGGGCCGCGACACGGTGATCCTGCCCTTTACCTTGATCACCGGGCGCAGCGTCATCGGCCGCGCCTGCCGGATCGGCCCCGGCTCGCAGCTGGTGGACGTCCGCGCCGGCGACGGGGTGAGCGTGAGTCACTCCGTGGTCTGCGACAGCGTGCTCAGCGATCAGTGCACGGTCGGCCCCTTTGCCTACATCCGTCCGGGATGCCGCCTGGAGCGGGGGGTCAAGGTGGGCGACTTTGTGGAGCTGAAAAAAACGGCGCTCGGCGAAGGCAGCAAGGTGCCCCACCTCAGTTATGTGGGCGACGCCACGGTGGGGCGGCGGGTCAATATCGGCGCCGGCACCATCACCTGCAACTACGACGGGGAAAACAAATGGCCCACCCGCATCGGCGACGGCGCCTTTATCGGCAGCAATACCAGCCTGGTGGCGCCGGTGAATGTGGGCGACGGGGCGGTTACCGCCGCCGGGTCCGCCATTACCAGGGACGTGCCGCCGCAGGCGCTGGGCGTGGCCCGGGGGCGTCAACGCAATATTGAAAACTGGCCGGAGCGTAAAAAATTAAAACCGGGGCATGCCGCCGGCCGGTGCGCAGCGGAGGGACGGACGGAGGGCGCGGCGCCGCCGGAGGGCGGCGGCGCGGTTTAAAAGGGGGAGATGGCCGTGCTCCCGGGTATGGTGCCCTGGATTTTTGAATTAGGCCATGGAGGTAGTAGGATGTCATCCCGTAAAGAACTGAAGATTTTTACCGGAAACGCCAACCCCGCGCTGGCCGGGGAAATTGCCCAGTATCTCGGTGTCAGCGTGGGCGCAGCCAAGGTGAACCGTTTTTCGGACGGGGAGATCCAGGTAAAAATCAACGAAAGTGTGCGCGGCGCCGATGTTTTTATCGTCCAGCCCACCAGCCAGCCGGTAAACGAACACCTGATGGAACTGCTGGTCATGGTGGATGCGGTGAGGCGGGCTTCGGCCCGGCGGATCACCGCCGTGCTGCCCTACTACGGGTACGCCCGGCAGGACCGCAAAACCAGGGCGCGGGATCCCATTACGGCCAAGCTGGTGGCCAACCTCCTTACGGCCAGCGGCGCCCGGCGGGTAATCACCATGGACCTGCACGCCGGGCAGATTCAGGGCTTCTTTGACATCCCGGTGGATCACCTGCCCGGGGTGCCCATTCTGGCCCAGTATTTTATTCAGCAGAAATTGAAGGATGTGGTGGTGGTCTCGCCCGATCTGGGCGGGGTGACCCGGGCGCGGGATCTGGCCGAGCGGATCGGCGCTCCGATCGCCATTATCGATAAACGGCGGCCGGAGCCCAACGTGGCCGAGATCATGAACATCATCGGCGATATCGAGGGCCGGCAGGTGATTATGATTGACGACATTATCGACACGGCCGGCACCATCGCCCAGGGGGCGGCAGCACTGAAAAACTGGGGGGCCAGTGAGATTTACGTCTGCTGCACCCACCCGGTGCTCAGCGGTCCGGCGGTGCAGCGCCTGCAGGAAGCGCCGGTCAAAGAGGTGCTGGTGACCAACACCATTCCCGTGCCGCCGGAAAAGATGTTCGACAAGATGAAGCTGCTTTCGGTGGCGCCCCTGCTCGGCGAGGCGATCATCCGGATTCACGAGGATCTTTCGGTGAGCAAGCTTTTCGACAATAAATAGGCGTTAACCGGTTCCGTCCGTCGCCGCCCGCTTTGATCAGGCGGCGACGGACGGTGATCCGGTAATCCGGGCGCCGGGACGGCCGGCGGCGAGATTTGGGACGGCTGCGCAAAAAATTCCGGTCCGGCGGCCGCCGGGTGTTTACCGGCCGGCCCGGCTTACCGCCGTGCTCAGTGGGACAGCGGGGGTTCATCCCTCGCTTCGCCATTGACCGGCGGCTGCTCCGGCCGCCCGTCCGCATCGTCCTGGTCACGGCGCGTGCGGGCGACGGTCCGGTTGATCGCCTCACCCAGTGACCGGGTTTTTTGACGGGTGTTCCCCCAGGCCTGGCTGGTGGACTTTTGCATTTTGCGCATGGTTTCCTGCAGGCCGCCTTCCATGCGCACGATATTTTCCAGCGCCTCGTTCTGGCAGATGATCACTTCCCGGCCCAGGGTGCGGATGAAATTGCTGTCCAGGAAGGCGTGGCCCTCCATGACGCTGCTCAAAAAGCCGCCGGAGAACTCCAGGCCGATGATGTCCCCGTTTTCCAGGTCCACGTAATATTCGTCCACCTGGCCGAGAGCCGTGCCGTTTTCAGTGACTATGCGCGCGCCCAGGACATTGAGCCGCTCTTTGGTCAGGCGGACGATATCCGGCAGTTTGGCCGCCCGCTGCGCGCTGCTGCCGTGCGCCACGGTGATCGCGTTATCCCCCACGCTGTGGATGCGGGCGAAGGGGATGAACCGCTGCTCTTTGAACCAGCCTTTTTGTTCTATGATCAGGGCGGCCACCGTTTTTTGCGCCGGGTCGACCACCAGTCCGCGGACTGTGCCGATTTGCTGTCCTTCTTCCATGCTGATCACCGGCATACCGGCAAATTGTTTGCTTTTACGCATTCGTCGCCCCCCCTTTTCGACGGATATGCTAATGCATATGCCTTATACAGGGTTTTTATGCTAAAACAGCTAGTTTCATGAAAAACCCAGTAAAATCAAGGGCCTGGGCGTAATGGCGAAAGCCCTGTTCATCGGGTTGCTGATACTGTTAGCCGCCAGAAGGCCTTGGCAACAGGGCCTTCTTAACTCGCTCGCCGGAAAAATCTTGCATTGTTTAAAATGTCATGATATAATTACAAGTAAGGAATATAAGGAATGTAAGAAAGGTGGGTATTCTATATGGACATGGAAATTTCAAGGGTTACATCAAAGGGGCAAGTTACTATTCCAAAAGCCGTTCGAGAACGATTAAGTTTATCTGAAGGGGATAAGGTTGCTTTTATTGAAAAAGATGGGAACATCGTGATTGCAAAATCCAGCATCGCCGCGTTACGTAAGTTTCTTGATTCAATGGCTGAAGAAGTCCATGAGAAAGGCATTACCGAAAAAGAACTTTTAAATGATTTGGAGCAAGTTCGCGAGGAAATGTGGAATGAGCAGAAAAGGTAATGGATTGCGTGTTTTTGTTGATTCCAACATACTGGTTTCGGCTATGCATTCAGCTGCATCAGTTTCTAGGCAGCTTCTTTTGCTACTCGCAAAAGAGCACCGGTTGCTTATATCTAGCTATTCTTTAACCGAGGTGTCACGGGTTTTAGAAAAACGTTTTCCTAATAAGTTGGCGGAGTGGGATCATTTTTTGGGGCAGTTTGATTTCGAGTTAATATTAACGCCAGTCGATTTCACAACTATTGACATGCCGTATATTCGGGACGCAAAAGACATTCCAATTCTGGCTTCTGCAATTATCGCCCGGCCTGATGTTCTTGTAACCGGCGATTATTATTTCCATACATCAGAAATTCAAGAATGTTTTACGGTAATGACACCCAGGGCTTTCCTGCAAAGTTTTGGAAAATAATCGTAGGTAGTTGTGGCAATGTGTATATCATCCGGGTATTAGCCCGGTTTTTATATTTTAAGGGCAAAAATCAAAATCGCTTCCATCGCCTCCATCGGTGCTAACACCGGCCCGGCGACCGGCAACAATGCGGGCACCACCCTGGTGACGGCCGCATACAGCGTGCCGAACAGGACCCTGACATTACAGGGCAGCGCCAGCCTGACAGTGCAGGGAAGCCAGTCCCCGCCGGTGAACGTCACCTCCGGGAACGGATTGGCTTCCAGGCGGTGAATCAGAAAAACACGATCACCAGACCGCTTGGCACGGCCAAGTGGACCGGCATTGTAATGGCTATATTGAAAAAAGGGCCTTGTCAGACTGCTCTA
>NZ_LYVF01000117.1 GCF_001655685.1 Desulfotomaculum copahuensis | reverse complement strand
TTCAATTCCTCATAGGTAGGCTAACATCGCCCGGCATGAGCGGGAAAGGGGACTTGTATGCCCGTTTCAATTCCTCATAGGTAGGCTAACATCTGTCAGGTAGATATCCGGCTGCGCCAGGAGTTTCGAGTTTCAATTCCTCATAGGTAGGCTAACATCAGCGTTGCCCAAAGCCGCACCCATAGCATTGTAGCTGTTTCAATTCCTCATAGGTAGGCTAACATCATGGCCCCCATAAAGGCCGTAAGAGGCGGATGCCGGTTTCAATTCCTCATAGGTAGGCTAACATCGCCTGCAGAACAGCTACCCAATCGGAACGCGGGTTTGTTTCAATTCCTCATAGGTAGGCTAACATCCCTCTTCGCTGGATCGATATAGCCAAGATAAACGGTGTTTCAATTCCTCATAGGTAGGCTAACATCTTTTGTAATCGAAAGGTTGTGGTAATACGTGGTGGAGTTTCAATTCCTCATAGGTAGGCTAACATCCGCCAAAAGCGTCCCGTTTAACCCCTTCAGTGTTGCGTTTCAATTCCTCATAGGTAGGCTAACATCGTTTCACGTCAGCAAAAACGGCCAGTGGAAGTGTTAGTTTCAATTCCTCATAGGTAGGCTAACATCGCGGTACAATGCCGAAGGGTATACGCACGAGGAAGTAGTTTCAATTCCTCATAGGTAGGCTAACATCGCCCACGGAAAGCATATTACTTCTTGGTGGAAAGGAGTTTCAATTCCTCATAGGTAGGCTAACATCTTTCGCTCCGGGGGTTCCCATGTGCAACCCTTCTCGCTGTTTCAATTCCTCATAGGTAGGCTAACATCAAT
>NZ_LYVF01000116.1 GCF_001655685.1 Desulfotomaculum copahuensis | reverse complement strand
GCTGGTTTTCGCCCAAAAGGCGCAAGATCTCGCTGCGCGGATACCGGCGCTGACCGGATGGTGTGCGGATACATTGGATTTTTCCCGCCTTTTCCCATCGGCGCAGGGTCATCGGCACCACACCGAGTATCTCACATGCTTTACGCATTGGAAGGTAATTTTCCAGTTGATTCTTCATGAGGAAAGTTTAGCATTGTTTAGCGAATCAGTCAACTGCTAACTAGAC
>NZ_LYVF01000115.1 GCF_001655685.1 Desulfotomaculum copahuensis | reverse complement strand
CCCTGCGGTGTCCCGCTGGTGGCGTACCTTACGTTTCCTTCCTCCATTATCCCGGCCGTCAGCCATCCCCGGATTAACTTCAGTACCCGGCGGTCTTTGACCACTTCCCGTACCAGTTTCATCAGTATGTCATGGTCCACTTCGTTGAAAAAGTTGGCGATGTCCAGGTCCACTACATAACGGTATCCAGCCTTGCGGTA
>NZ_LYVF01000114.1 GCF_001655685.1 Desulfotomaculum copahuensis | reverse complement strand
TAGGTAGGCTAACATCCACCGCAGTTGCCCCAACGGCACCTATTTTTATGGGTTTCAATTCCTCATAGGTAGGCTAACATCTCTATTACACCTGCCGTTTTTGGGTGATTCGGGATTGTTTCAATTCCTCATAGGTAGGCTAACATCTCTGATTTACCGCCGAATAATAAGCCCCGCTTATAGCATGTTTCAATTCCTCATAGGTAGGCTAACATC
>NZ_LYVF01000113.1 GCF_001655685.1 Desulfotomaculum copahuensis | reverse complement strand
ATTTTCCGTTTTTTACTGGAAATTGAAAGAAAAAAATTTGCAAAATAAAAGCATCCTTTCTATAATATGTTTTGCGACAACCTAAATAGAAAGGATGCTGATAAAATGAACAAAAGTTATTTAAAACAAATGCTTATCTACTTCTCTAAGATATACCATCTTGGAGAAAAAATCAATACCCTAAAAGATAAAAGAGCAAAATCTTCAGTAAAAATTTCAACAGTTACCTTTGTAGTATTATTTGGATTTATGCTTCAAATAAGGAGTTTTAATAGGTTGGAACATTGGCTTAAAAAAGGTAAATTTAAAAAAGTATTACCTAAAAAGACTAAAATTCCTCGTATTGACACTATTAGGCGTGTTTTAAGTAATTTTGATTTAGATGGCTTAAATGAACTTAATAATAGTATAATCAAGACAAGTACAAAAAATAAGGTTTTTAGAAAAGGAACTATAGATGGACTAAAAGTCGTTGCAATAGATGGTGTAGAGTTATTTGAAAGCACTAATAAGTGCTGTGATAATTGTCTTACACGAGTCCAAAAGGACGGGATTACTCATTACTTTCATAGGTCAGTAATATGTGCAACTGTAGGTTCTGATCCACATCTTATCATAGGTCAGGAAATGCTTGAACCTAAAAGAGATGCTTCAGATAAAGACGAAGGAGAAATCACAGCAGGCAAGCGTCTAATTAGAAAATTGCATAAAGAATTTCATCATTTTGCAGACATTATAGTAGCTGATGCATTATATTGCAAATCTACTTGGATTAAAGAAGTATTATCAATAGGGATGGATGCAGTAGTAAGGGTTAAAGATGAAAGACTTAATATAGTTAAGGATGCGCTTGGTTTATTCAAGTGTCGAGAAGCAGATAAAGAATGGACTGTTAAGAAAAAAAGTAACAATTATATTAAAATAAAGGCCTGGGACGAAGACAATTTTCAAATGCCTAATTCCGACATAGAAGTAAGGTTTATAAAATTTATAGAGGAGATACATAGCTCAAGCAAAGTAGAAATAAAAGAATCATGGATAATAACTACCTCTAAAGTTACTTCAGTAGAAACCCTATGGAAAATAATACATAAAAGATGGGAAATTGAAAACAATGCTTTTCATCAACTAAAAACAGAATGGCATTTAAATCACTGTTTTCTGCACAGTCATGAGGGTGTAGAAACTGTGTTAATGTTTATAATAATAGCATTTAATTTGATGCAATTATATTTCTTCAGGTGTATAAGAAATTTTAGGGAAAAGCATATGCTTCAAATAGATATTATTGAAGATATAAAAGATGAGATATTTATCATAGAAACTGGATGGAGTAATCCACTGTTTGTGAAGACATAATTTGAAACAAAACTGGAAATTCATTATTAAAATTCATGGGGTAAGGGGAAAGT
>NZ_LYVF01000112.1 GCF_001655685.1 Desulfotomaculum copahuensis | reverse complement strand
TTTGATAGCACCGCTTATCAATGAAAATTACACTCAGGAAACTGCAAAAGAATATATGGAGGTTATTACTTCTAAAGTTTATGATGTGCCTTCATTAGGTAAAAGAGAATTTTCTCCTAATACAATTAAGACATGGCTTTACTGTTACAGAAAATATGGATTTGAAGGTTTATATCCTAAAAGCAGATGCGACAAAGGTGCTTCGAGAATTTTAACTGATGATGTTAAAGCCTATATTAAAAATCTAAAACTCGATAATCCAAGAAGATCAGCTAAATCAATCTATCAGGAACTTTTAGCTAAAAAGTTTATTGAGCTTGATAAAGTATCCTTATCTACAGTTCAAAGATATCTTCGAAAAACTAAAATATCTACATCAGCATTAAACACAAAAGACAGGAGATCTTTTGAAATGGAGTATCCTAATGACTGCTGGCAATCTGATATATCAATGGGTCCATACTTAATTATCAACGACAAGAAGATTAAAACATACCTTATTGCTTTTCTGGATGATTCATCAAGGTTAATAACACATGCAGAATTTTATGATACAGATAATGTCATATCACTTATTGATGCGTTCAAAAAAGCCGTTTCGAAAAGAGGTGTTCCTAAAAAGCTATTTGTTGATAACGGCAAAGTATTCCAAAGTGAACAATTGCATTTAATATGTGCATCATTGGGAACGTCCTTATGCTATGCTGAACCGTATTCGCCAGAATCAAAAGGAAAAATCGAAAGATTTTTCAGGACATTAAAAGACCAATGGATGTATGGATTTGATTGGCAGAAAATATCTTCCATAGACGAATTGAATGAGAACTTGAATAAATATATTGAAGGAATATATCATCAAACAGTACATTCATCAACAAATATGAAGCCTATAGAGAAATTCATTAAATACACAGACACGATGAAATTCATAAATTCTAAAGAAGAACTTGATAACATATTTCTCTATAGAGTCAAAAGGCGTGTAATTAAAGATGCGACAGTATCAATAGAAAAAGTTAAATTTGAAGTACCGATGCAGTATATCGGTGATTATGTAAATATACGATATTACCCAAAATCACTTGATAAAGCATATATTTTTAGCGAAGACGGTAAGCTCTTACAAACAATACATCCAGTAAACAAAATTGATAATTCTAAGATAAGAAGAAAAGAAATAGACTTTTCTTTGTAAATGAAGAAAGAAGGAGAAACAATGTTTAATGTATATTATGGATTAACATTTAATCCATTTTCTAAAGACTGTGATGTGAAATATCACTACAAATCACAGGATTATATACAAGCAATGAGCAGATTAGAATTTTTAAAAGATAAAAAAGGATTTGGGTTAATAACAGGAGATCCTGGATCTGGTAAGTCATATACACTAAAATGCTTTGTAACTTCTTTAAATCCTAATATGTACAAGGTTGTATACATACCAATATCAACACTTACCGTTATGGATTTTTACAGGTATTTATCCGACGGTTTAGGGTTAATACCGAAACATAGAAAATGTGATATGTTTCGCCAGATACAGGATGTAATATTAAATTACCATTCAAAGAACATAACTCCCGTTATCATCGTCGATGAGGCTCAGTTCATAAGCAACTCAATCCTTGATGATTTACGCATTATATTTAATTTTGACATGGACACAAAAAATTATGCATTACTTATATTATCAGGACAAACACAATTAATTATACAGTTGAATAGACAAACACATGAAGCATTAAGGCAGCGAATAGTTTTAAATTATTCATTTAAGGGTTTAAACAAAGATGAAACAAAAGAATATATAACATCCAGATTAAAATGTGCAGGATGCAATGAAACAATATTTACTGATGACGCAATTGAATTAATATATTCAAGCACAAATGGATATTT
>NZ_LYVF01000111.1 GCF_001655685.1 Desulfotomaculum copahuensis | reverse complement strand
GGGGGGGGGGGGGGGGACAGCAGAAAGTGAAACACTTTCCGGACCGGATGCGGTTGGACCGGAATATTATCCCTGCGCGATAAATTTTTCCGCCGATACTGCCGCCACGGCACCGTCAGCCACTGCTGTGACCACCTGGCGCAGGGATTTGCGGCGCACGTCCCCGGCGGCAAAAAGGCCGGGGCAACTGGTGGCCATATCTTCGCCGGTGATTACATATCCGCGCTCGTCCAGTCCGGCCAGGGAAGAAACGAGCTTGGAGTTAGGCTGGTAGCCGACGTAAATAAATACCCCGTCTACATCCAGGCGGCGCGTGTCACCGGTTTGTACGTTTTTCAGGAGCACTCCCGCCACCTTGTCTTCCCCGATAACCTGGTCCACCACGCTGTTCCAGACAAATTCTATTTTGTCGTTTTTGAACGCTCTTTGCTGAACAATCTTGGTTGCCCGGAGCTGATCCCGGCGGTGAACAATATAAACCCGGGAGGCGAACCTGGTCAGAAACATCGCTTCTTCCACCGCCGCGTCACCGCCGCCGATTACCGCCACGGACCGGTTGCGGAAGAAAGCCCCGTCACAGGTGGCACAGAATGATATGCCCCGGCCGAGAAGCTCTTGTTCGCCCTTGACATTGAGCAGGCGGGGGTAGGCGCCGGTTGCCAGAATGACGGTTTTGGCCTGCAGTTCCCCGTCCTCGGTTTTAATGGTAAATAAATTATCTTCTTTGCGGATCTCTTCCACTGCGGTATTGGTCACTTCCAAACCAAAATGGCGCGCCTGTTCATCCATTTTGCTCATTAACTCGGGACCGCCGATTCCCTCCGGATAACCGGGGTAGTTTTCAATTCTTTCCGTGCTTGCGGCCAGGCCGCCGGTCATCGCCCGTTCAATCAGCAAGGCCTGCATATCCGCGCGTGCGGCATAAATCCCCGCGGACAGGCCGGCCGGCCCGCCGCCGATGATGATCACATCTTTCATTAATGTGAGCCTCCTGTTTGCTTAGTTTAATTTTCTATATATTAATAAATATTTTTCTTTGCGTCAAGACAATGAATAGCGAAAATAAAAATAAATTTATACGTAACCGTGCCGGACATGCAGGCGCTTTTCCCCATAATATAAAAATGCCGGTACGTTGACTCGTACCGGCAACCGGAAACTGACTGGTATTAAGAAACCATTTGTACTTCACCCAGGTAGGCGCTGCGGATTTGCGGGTTGGCCTGCACTTCCCGTGCCGGACCGCTCAAGACAATACGGCCGGTTTCCAGTACGTAGGCCTGGTGGGCCACCTGCAGGGCCATAAAAGCGTTTTGTTCGACCAGCAGGATGGTGGTGCCCTGCAGGTTGATGGTTTTGATAATATTAAAAATTTCTTCCACCAGTAGCGGGGACAGCCCCATGGAGGGTTCATCCAGAATTAAAAGCTTTGGTTTGCTCATCAGACCGCGGCCCATGGCCACCATCTGCTGCTCGCCGCCCGACAGCGTGCCGGCCAGTTGTTTGGCCCGTTCACGCAGGCGGGGAAACCGGTCCATCACTTCCTCCAGGCTCTGTTTTATTCCGGCCCGGTCGCGGCGCGTATAGGCGCCCATAAGCAAGTTTTCCGTGACGGTGAGATTGGGGAAAATCTGACGTCCTTCCGGCACATGGGATATACCCAGCCGCACTATTTTATGCGCCGGTATGCGGTTGATCCGCCGGCCCTGAAAAACCACTTCCCCTTTGCGCGGTTGCAGCAGTCCCGATACCGTGCGCATGGTGGTTGATTTGCCGGCGCCGTTGGCGCCGATCAGGGTTACGATTTCCCCCTCGTTGACCTGGAAGGAGATCCCCTGCAGCGCCCGGATGGCGCCGTAATAAACTTCCAGTTCCTTGACTTCCAGGATCATGCCACCGTCGCCCCCTTGCCCAGGTAGGCCTCAAGGACCATCTGGTTGTTGCGTATTTCGTCCGGTGTGCCGCTGGCGATGATCTGACCGAAGTCCATAACCACCAGCCGCTCGCATAAATTCATCACCATACCCATTTGGTGCTCAATCAGCAGTATTGTCAGTTGAAATTTTTCCTTGATCATGCGTACCAGATCGACCATGCGGGAAACTTCATTCGGATTCATGCCGGCGGCCGGTTCATCAAGAATCAACAGTTTCGGCCGGCAGGCCAGGGAACGGGCGATCTCCAACCGCCGCTGATCGCCGTATGGCAGGCCGGAAGCCTTATGAGCCGACCGGTCGGCCAGGTTGAGGGCGGCCAGAAATTCCATCGCCTCCCGGTTCACCCTCTCTTCCTCCGCATTAAAGCGGGGGGTGCGGAACAATGCGTCCAGCAGTCCGTATTTGATGCGCGGGTGAAACACCGTGCGCACATTGTCCAGTACGGTGTTTTCCTTAAACAAACGGATATTTTGAAACGTCCTGGCAATTCCCTTCTGACAAATGCGGAAAGGGGGCAGGCCGTTGATTTGCTCGCCCAGAAAGTTTATGGTACCGGCCGAGGGAAAGTAAATGCCGGTGATTAGATTAAAAACTGTCGTTTTTCCGGCTCCGTTGGGGCCGATCAGGCCGACGATTTCCCCTTCTTCCATGGTCAGTTGAAAATTGTTCACGGCCTTCAACCCGCCGAAATTCTTGGACAAATTTTTAACTTCCAGTACCGGCATGAGACCGCTCCTTCCCTTGCCCGGTTTGCAGGGGGCGTGGCAGCAGCAGGCCCAGTTCCTTGCCGCTGAACAGCCCTTGCGGGCGCAAAATAATGGCTACGATCAGAATCAAAGCATAAATCACGCCACGCCAGTCGATGAAGTTTTCCCCCAGCACGGCCCGTAAAACCTCCATCAAAAAACCCCAGCCGATGGCTGTGACAATGGTGCCGGTCATGCTGCCCAAACCACCCAGCACCACAATGAGCAGGAAATCAAAAGATTTTAGAAAATCAAAACTGGCCGGATGCAGGAAAGGGTAGCGGTGGGCGTAAATCCCGCCGGCCAGGCCGGCCAGGGAACAGCCGAGGACAAAGGCCAATACTTTGAAGCGGGTGGTGTCTATGCCCATGATGTCCGCTGCAATTTCATCCTCCCGGATGGAAGTGCAGGCCCGTCCATAGGTTGAAAAAACAAAATTGCGTACCAGCAGGATAATGATCAGGACCAGAATAAAAATCAAATCGAAATGAGCGGTCTGCGGTGTGCCGCTCATGCCGGTGGCGCCGCCCAGTACCGGAATCAGCTTGTTGGCATTATCCATGCCCACCTTGACGATAATGCCGAAGCCCAAAGTGGCAATGCCCAGGTAGTCGGAGCGCAGGCGCAAAATAGGCAGGCCGATGAGCAGGGCAACCAGCCCGGCCAGCGCCGCGCCGGCCAGAATGGAGACGAAAAAGAATATGATGTTGCCGTTTCCGTATACAATGTCAATGGCCCCCGCCGTGTAGGCGCCCAATCCGTAAAAGGCGGCGTGACCGAGAGAAAACTGGCCGGTGAATCCATAAATAAGACTCAAACCGAGCGCGCCGATCACCGTGACCAGGGCCTGGTCCAGCACCAGTTGCCAGTATGCGTTCAGCACGCCGGCAAATTGCAGCCCTTTGACCAGGGCGAAAAAGGCTGCGGCCAGGATAAGAAGCATAATTGTCTGCCTGGAAATCTTCATCTGACTTTATTCCCCTTTTGCGCGCTATACTTTTTCTGTTTGTGAACGGCCCAGAATACCGGTCGGTCTGATTAACAGCACCAGGATCAGGATGGCAAAAGCAATGGCATCCCGCAGCTGTGACGAGATGAAGGCCGCCGTCAGTGTTTCCACCTGGCCCATGATCAGCGCACCGATCACGGCGCCGGGGATGATGCCGATACCGCCCAGCACGGCGGCGGTAAATGCTTTCAAACCGGGCATGATACCCATGAAGGGTTGAATTTGCGGATAGGCAATGGCATACAATACACCGCCCAGCGCGGCGAAAGCCGATCCGATGGCAAAGGTGAGTGAGATTGTATTGTCCACATTTACACCCATCAGGCGGGCGGCGTTGTGATCCACGGCCACCGTGCGCATGGCCATGCCGATCCGGGTGCGGTAGATCAACAGTTGCAGCAAAAGCAGCATGACCAGTACGACCACGATTACCATCACCTGAATGTTGGTAATTGGTATGCCCAGTATATGCCAGTGCACCTCGTGAATGGGGCGTGGTACCACCCGGTAATCGGGTCCGAAAACAAATTTCAAACTGCTGAAGTATTCCAGAAACAGGGATACGCCCAGGGCACTGATCAGTGCGGCGATTTTCGGGGCGTACCGCAAGGGACGGTAGGCTATTTTTTCAATGACCATCCCCAAAATGGCGCAGATTACCATGGCGTTGACAATAGCCAGAGGCAGGGGCAGTCCCCAGACGGCAAAGCCGAAATAACCGACAAATGCCCCGACCATGAATACATCCCCGTGGGCGAAGTTGATTAACTGCACCACCCCGTAGACCATGGTATAGCCAAGCGCAATCAGGGCGTACATAAATCCCAGTTGCAGGCCGTTGATGATTTGTTCCATCACATGCTCCAATACGACAACCTCCCGGTGGCGAATAAATGGGCACACGGGGAGGGGTTTGGCGCCCTCCCCGCATAATAACTTATTTCATGATGCTGATGAACTTGTACTTGCCGTCCTTGACCTGCAGAATGGTTACCGGCTTGATCGGGTTACCGTCCTGGTCAAAGGATATGTCGCTGCCGCTGACGGCCGAGAATCCCTTGGTGGCCTGCAGGGCGTCCTTGATCTTGGTCGGATCGCTGCTGTTGGCGGTCTTGATGGCGTTCAACAGCAGGTTGGTGGCATCGTAGGTGAGAGTGGCGAAGGAATCGGGTTCGGAATTGTACTTGGCCTTGAAGTCCTTAACCCACTTTTGCACTTCCGGACGGGGATCCTGACCGGAATAATGAGCGGTGAAGTAACCGCCATCCATGGTTTTATAGTCCAGATCGCTGGAATCCCAGCCGTCGCCGCCCATAAAGGTGGCTTTGATGCCCTTGTCCCGCGCCTGCTTGCCGATCAGGCTGACTTTTTGGTAATAATCCGGCAAATAAAGAATGTCGGGCTTCATTTGGGCAATGTTGGTCAATACGGCGCTGAAATCAACATCGGTTTTAGCATAGGTGCCTTTGAACAACACCTTGCCGCCGCCTTTGGTAAAGGCATCCTCAAAATTCTTGGCCAGGCCGATGGTATAGTCGTTGCCCTGGTCGTAAAGGATGGCTGCGGTTTTGGCATGCAGCTTGTTGAGGGCGAATTTGGCGCCGACGGTGCCCTGGGTGGGATCGATGAAGCAGGCACGGAAAATGTAATCCTTGCGTTTGCCGTTTTCCACCGTTACCTTCGGGCTGGTGGCCGTGCCGGAAATCTCCACCACCTTGTTGCTGTTGGCCAGTTCGGAAATGGGAATGGTGGTCAGTGAGGTCAGGGAACCGACAATGGCGGAAACTTTGTTTTCATTGATCAACTTGGTGGCCACATTCACTGCTTCCGTGGCATCATTGCGATCATCGACAATAACCGGTTGGATTGTATAATCACCGGCTTTGTTGCCGGCCTGCTCCAGAGCCAGGTTAAAGCCTTTTTTGGCCGATTCACCGAAGGTTTTTACGTCACCGGTCAAAGGGGCTACAAAACCGATTTTGATTACTTTTTCACCGGAAGCACCCTGCTGCCCCGCTTTCTGGCCGCAACCGGATGCCACCAGTGCCACGCCCAGCATCAGCACCATTAAAATCAATGCCCATTTTGATTTGAACCGCACTTGAACAATACCTCCTTCTTTTGTTTTCATATTGCTTCAGATGCAACACCGGCCTCAGGTACTCTGACTCACCTCCTCAACTTGGTATATAGACAAGCAAAAATGTTTCAAAATGAGATAAAATAACCCTCCACAATTCCAATCACAAATGTTCAACAGAATTTCGTAAAATCCTGCTATGCCGGCTGGAGATAAAATAATTTTTCATTTTGCAGGAATTTTCAATAAAAATGTAAAGCGCCTGCTTGCAGGCGCTTTACCGTGAGTTGTTGATTCTTTTACTTTACCGTTATCCCTCTATCGCGGCACCTCCCCGTTTCCGGTTATACTTAACTATATGGACGGCACGGGGTGTTTTTGCCTGGTAATCTATGGAGTTTTCAGCAGCGTGGGGTGGCGCAGCTGCGGACAGCCGCATTTTTGCCCAACTGTCGCCCGGCGCAGTGCGGACAGCAAAATTCCGCCCAGCAGCGCGGCCTGGGCATAAAAAATGTTTTCGAGTTCATCATGTCCCCAGCTGGTCACGATCCCCTCGGCATAGTTGGTCACTACGTCCAGGCGGGCGTAACAGGCGCCGGTTTCCCGGGCCAGGTACACCTCCGGGCACATGCTCTGACCGACTACATCAGCGCCCAGCCGCTTGAGCATATCCACCTCGGCCACGCTTTCGAAATGGCGTCCGTCGGTTACCGCGTAGATCCCGCGGTCAAAGACCCGGCCGGCGTCTGTTTCCTCCTCCGCCGCCGCCGTCAGGCACCGGCTTAAGTCCGCACAAACCGGCCGTCGCATGGTCAGCAGGTAGCCGCCGTCCAGTTCCACATCCTTGCGCATGGAAAAGTCAATGTAGTCCGACGGCACCAGTATATCCCGCGGCCTGAGCAGGTGGTTGATGGCGCCCACACCGCCTTCGGACAGAATTTTTTTCACCCCGGCCGCCCGGAAAACCCAGAATACCTGTCGGGACGCATCGGCACGGCTCACTCCCGGCCGCCAGCCGTGCATTTTCAGGTTTAAAACTGTTTTTGTCCCCAGGGTGAAAAATTTCATCGGCGGACTTTCACCGTAAGGGGTGTCAAATACCAGACCGCTTTTGATCATGCTAATATCCGGAGCGTGCAGGTCCTCCGGAAAGTTGAGACTGAAAGTGCTTGATCCGCCGATAATGGCGAAATCCGCGCGGGGTATTTCCGCTGTCATACTCTTTGCTCACCTCTTGTTTCGAAAAACGGTGCCTTAAAGCTTGCTGTCAAAATAACTTTTTCCTGCGCCGTGTATTTTTGTTTACAGGGCATGGAATTTTTCCGGGATTCTTCCGCATAACCCGCTCCCGTTTACAGTAACAGGCCGGCGTCCATCCGCAGTTTTAAACCGGGTAAAATGTCCGCCGGATTATGGTATATGGTATTGCTGTACCATACAGGTTCATAGATGGAAACCCGGCGGCGGGTTGTTTTTACACCGGCGGTTTTCCGGCCACGTAAAAATGCCGCCGGCTGCCGGGATGAACGGGATTGAATGTGAAGGCATCATAAACGGCCAGCAGTTTCAGCCCGGCCCGGGACATGGCCGCCTGCACTTCATCCGGAGTGTAGCCCCTTTCCCGGTGGGTTTCGGTAAACTTATGATAGATTTCCCCTTCCCGGACGAAAGCAGTCAGTTTTATTTCCCAGCAGGGGCCGCCGGGCCGGTAGGAGCTTTCCCAGCACATGGTGATGTCCTTTTCATCCAGCATCGCCGTGCCGGGTGCGGTACCGGCCAGCCAGAGGACGGCGTTGAGATCGAAAACAAACAATCCGCCGGGGACCAGGTGTTCATTCACCCGCTCAAAGCACTGCCGCAGATCCGTATCTTCTGTGAGGTAATTCAACCCGTCGTGGAAGCAGGTGATCAGCGCGAACTGTTCATCCAGGCAAAACGAGCGCATGTCGGCGGCGGTGAAATTTATATCCAGACCGG
This sequence comes from Desulfotomaculum copahuensis, assembly GCF_001655685.1. Taxonomy (GTDB): domain Bacteria; phylum Bacillota; class Desulfotomaculia; order Desulfotomaculales; family Desulfovirgulaceae; genus Desulfotomaculum_G; species Desulfotomaculum_G copahuensis. The sequence continues at coordinate 19,596 of NZ_LYVF01000111.1, read as the reverse complement.
CTTTCCCGGCCTTTTGCCGGGCGATCTGCAGCATTTCCGGGGCCACATCCAGCCCGGCGGCCCGGTATCCCCGTTTGACCAGGGGAAGCGTGGTATTTCCCGTACCACAGGCCAGATCCAGAATTTTATCCGGGGTGTGGTTGAAACAGCGCAAAATTTGCTCCAGGTAATCGATCCAGCCTTCAAAATCCACCCCGGCCACCAGGTAATCATAAATTTTGGCCAGTCCGGCATAGCGGTCCATTAAAGCTTCCCGTCCCTTTTTCGTTGAAAGTATTCCCGCCGGGAAATTCCCGCATCACTAACCCGGCGGGCCAATTCCCGCCTGCAGGCGGCCGGGCGCAACCGGCGTGATTGGCGGGGATCATTTGTTTGGAACCAGGGTAGCGTAACACAACCGGTTTTCCATTTACCGATATTAAAAGCCCCTGGCTCTTGGTCCAGGGGCCGGTTATTATTTCTTCAGGCTGGCCAGGATGTCCGCCAGCACCTGTTTGATGTCCTGGTCGCCGTTGATGTTTTTGAGCAGCCCCTTGGCGGCGTAATAATCAATCAGCGGCTGGGTCTGGGCTTCGTATACGTCCAGCCGGTTGGCCACCGCCTCTTCATTGTCGTCACTGCGCTGATACAGCTCACCGCCGCAGCTGTTGCATTTCCCCTCCACTTGAGGCGGGTTGAACAGCACGTGGTAGCTGGCGCCGCAGCCGCGGCAGACGCGCCGGCCGGTCAGGCGGGCCATCAGCTTGTCCCGCGGTACGGCGATGTTGATCACACCGTCCAGGACGATGCCCATGGAATCAAGGGTCTCGTCCAGCGCTTCGGCCTGGGCCAGGGTACGCGGAAAACCGTCCAGTAAAAATCCTTTCGCGCAGTCGGGCTGGGAAAGGCGGTCCTTGACCATGCCCACCACCACGGCATCGGGCACCAGTTCGCCCTTGTCCATGTACTCTTTGGCTTTTTTGCCCATTTCGGTGCCTTCTTTAATCGCCGCGCGGAACATATCCCCGGTGGAAATATGCGTGATGGCCAGTTCCTTCACCAGCACCTCGGCCTGCGTCCCCTTGCCGGCGCCCGGCGGTCCCATGATTAAAAGCTTCAAAACTCCATCCCCTCCTGACAAATTCTATTTATACTGGAACACATTGATTTAACAAAATTATAGCACGGATTGTCCGGCAGCGGAACAGGTTTTGTACTTTATGGGACAAAAAAGTGGGAGGGATTTTTCTTCCGGTAAAATTCCCGTTCAAAAAATAAAAAGCCTTGATTTACAAGGCTTTGGTGACAATTTCTGGTCGGGATGACAGGATTTGAACCTGCGAACTCCCGTAAAATACCCGTAAATTTTACGTCGGGCCACTCGCAGGAACATCGCTCCACCCCCGTCGGCACCGTCAAGAAAGGTAAAGGGATTTCAAGATTTCGCGTTTTTTACGATTTCTTTCTTCATCCCCGGAATCCACAAAATCTCCAGGTGAAATGCTAGCCGGCGGTTTCTGCGTTTTTAAACGGCGTTTATTTACGGTTTGCACCGAACTCTCGCCCCGCCCCCGCGGCCGGCCTGGTTCATGCCGATAATTCTCCCGCAAGGCGGTCACAAGCAGGCCGGGAACGTTCCGGATCCCTGTGCCTATGCCCATATCCCCCATCAGCCTAATTTTTTCCCTGATCGCCTTTTCGGGGTATTCCCTCAGCAGGTCCTCCAAAAAATCTGCGGGCACCTGGGCGCCGGTGGCCGCCAGTACAGCCGCCTGCAATTCACCCAAGGCAGCCGTATTACCAGCCGGGACGTTATCTTCGTCCGCTGGCTCGGTGTCGTTCATGGACATAACCAGTCCAGATTGCCTGGATTGTTCAGACCCCCTATCATGTTGGCAATTGCTGGCAGGGGCGGGTTCAACAACAACAATATTAGTTAGATCAGTATTAGTAGTGTCCGATTTTCCAGATCTGGGTTTGCCAGATCTGGAAAACCCGGAAGTGGTTTCACCAGATCCGGATTTTCCGGAAGTGGTTGATTTTTCTGGTGTCTGAGTCTCGTCAACAGGAGAAAAAGGCGCAGTACGTTCTTCTTCAGGCTGAGCGTTTAAGTTCTTCTTATCGACCACTTCTTCTCCTTCAGTTTTTCCTTCAGGTTGCGGAGTTGAATCGGGATCTGCAACAGTCACCTGTGGTTCCTCAAAAACTATATATTCCCATTTTACTATTTTTCCCGATTCCCTGACGGCTTCACGTACTATGTATCCTGCCTTGATTAATTCCCGGATTCCTGAGTAGACGGCATCCCTGCCATCTTTCGATTGTTTAATCAGATCAGTTATCATTATAGTCCAATCATCCGGCCTACTGAGCAGGTAACCGAGAATTCCTTTCGCTTTCCAAGACATTTTTTCATTTAGAAAGATTCGGTTATCGATCATTACGTAGGGATTTTCTTTGTTTTTGCGTACTCTTATAATGTTTTGGTTCTGTTCCATAATAAAAACCCTCCCTGGATATATGACCAAAGCACAGGATTTGGGCTGCTTCCGGCCCATAAAAAAACCCCCTCGCGCCATGATGCACGATCAGCCCTTCAATGATGGAGCGGTCCAGCTTCAGGTAGTCCGCCTGATATTCGCACATGTTGGCCAGGGCGCGGTCACCGGCGCCCACATCATCCAAGGCGATGCGCACGCCGGCCATGCGCAGCTGCTCCTGCGCTTTTGCGCAGAAGCGGATCTGGCCGGAGGATTCGGTGATCTCGATTACCGCCTGCCGGCGCTGGGCGCCGAGGTCGTTCAGGATGGCTTCCCAGTGCCCGGCCAGGGTAAGTGGGTGAAAGTTTAAGAAGAGCAGCTTTTCAGGTGGGATAAAGCCTGCGTTAATCAGCGCTTCGCGAAAGCAGGCCAGTTCCAGTTCGACCCGCAGGCCGTTTGAGGCGGCGGCGGCGAATAGGATGTCCGCCGGCTGCAACGTCCCGGACGGCCCCCGGGTAAGGGCTTCAAAGCCGATGATTTCCCCCTCACGAATATCATGGACGGGTTGAAAAAGGGTATTAATTGCCCTTCTTGCAATAATCTCACGGACTTCCATGCTTCATGCCTCCTTAGATAGTGTCAATTCTCACAGCTAGGACATCGTTCACGTTAAGAGCTTCTAAAACCTCCCGCTGAACATAGATATAGCCTATTTCCCCCAACTCAGTGATATTTTCTTTAAAACGAACACAGTTGCCATATTCTTTGTTCAGTTTCATTGTGGTTATATATCCTTTCATTGGCAGGTATTTTTTGTCAGTATCGATCTGAACAATAATTTCATACATAATCCCAAGTTTGTTTTTCAGTTCATGAGGGACATAGATGCGGCCGATTCTATTCATTGCTTCTTTAAATACCGCTTTATACGGCGTATCTTTGTGGTGTCTCATCTGAAAGCTATACATAATTCGTCTCCTTTCTGGCATTTTTAAAAGGGACCCTTTGCGGGTCCCTTTGGGTTTACCACGGTGCAACGGTATCGCTGGCGACGGAATCTTCAGTAACCTCACTATTCGCCGGTAGCGCCGGTGTAGCGGAATTGGGTTGTTTTTGTTGATCATTTACAGCAACGGGCAACCTTGTTTGTCTTGAAAAGGGACCCCCCTCGTTAATTTCTATCTCCGGCAGGCTTATTTCATAGCCCCTGGCGGGTATAACCTGTTCTACCGGCAACGTACCGGATTGCTTGATTTCCTTTGCTTGAGGTAATTCCGGCCAACCGACTTTACGCAGGTACAAAGGATATGACCATTGCAACAAAGCTATGCCATGCCTAGGATTTATTCCCGTGATTTCGGTTGGAGTCATGAGCGGACGTGATATGGCAGTTTGAATTCTCTTTTCAAGTTCGAACCAATTTTTCAGCGGTATTGAGATATCCTTGCTCACTTTTTCTGTTTCAACTGCCGCAGACCCCAGTAGGCGACTGAACATATTCGCCAACTCCTCATCGGCGGGGGCAATGCCGACGAGCATGACTGTGGGACAGTTGCCGGTTATTATTTTCGCTTCCTCCCTGCCGTACACTGACTCCAGCTGACTCGGCGTCTGTAGAATCATTTGTATGTGTATACCTTTGCTGCGGCCGGTAGAAATAATCTCCGTCAAACCCGGCACCTTGCCCACGTTAGCCATTTCGTCCCAAATGTTTCGAACCTTTACCGGCAGTATTTTGCCTGGACTCTGAAAAGCAAGTTTATCCAATCGCTTGAAAAGGAATTTGTAGAATATAGACAAGATTGGCTTTAAATAAACCCCTTCGCCCCCGGTGGGAATGATAAGAAAAAGCGCTGTCTTTTTAAGTCCTACTTGGCGCAGGTCTATTTCCTGCTGGGACATCATGGCCGCCAGCGGTTCAGTGGTTAAGTTTTTTAATACCGCTGTCAGGTTGGAAACGGCGTATTCATAATTCTTTTGTACTACACCCCGCCATCGCTCATATATGAGTGGACTGATCTTTCCGTCCCGGTATGCTTCACGAAACCGAATGTCCAGTTTTTCCACCGGCCAGGCGGCTAGAGTATTTAAAGAACGTATATGTTGCTGTTCAACAGGGAAATCGCCTTTAAGCAGTCCGATCATTGCTTCCGCCAATTCCATGCCTTTCAACATGAAATAGGAAAGCTCTTTGCCATCAGTAGCATTGATTGATAGAGTGTTAATCATCTCTGATATTTCAGCGTCATCCAGACATTCAAATACCGGATTCCAGCGGTGACTGTGCTGGGGCATCATAAAGTTTAATACCCAGATATTTTCATATCCTTTCTCTTTTAACCAACTACCTACGGTTTCAAAAATTTCTCCCTTGGGATCTATAATTACTATGCTTTGGTCTTCCGCAACTGCTGCGATGATGTTTGATATTACAATACTGAAAGTTTTGCCGGAACCGGTGCCGCCGTAAAATATGGCGTGCTGAGCAGTTTTAGGCATATCGACCGGTACCTTATCAAAGTTGACCCGAATGATTTTACCGTCCAATTCGCCCAGCAAATTACCGCCGGGAAACTTAATTTTGCCTTTCAGGTTTTCTTCCGGTAGTACCGGTGGGCCAAATTCACAGAACTTATCAAGGTCATTTAGACTTGCCCAACGCGATAGCCCAAGCGCTGGGTCTTTAATCACCTTAAGGCCATGCACATAATTGGAGTCGTTTCTTCCCTCCGAAAGTTTGTTTCGTATTCGCCACCACCAAGCAAAACCGCCACCTAAAGCGGCAAAAACATTTAACAATAACCAGATCCGCCTTGGCGCGGGATTACTCAGCTTGGCCTGCGATAGCCACGCCCAAGCCGTTTTAAACGGGTGGTGCCAGTACCAGCCCACGCTGTCGTATGCGTGGGCGGCAGCCGCCTTTTGGGCCGCCGTGGCGAAAAGGGAATAGCTGTTGAATTTCACGGCGGCGCCGTGCAGCCAGGCGGCCGCCGTGCCCAGGAGCCACACGTCCGCCACATACGCGCCGGCCAACCCGAGCGCCGAGGCGCCGGCGACGGCCGCGGCCTTCTTGGCCGGGGAAAAGTCCCGGAATCTGGATAAGATGTTGTCGCTGACGTGGGAAAGGGATTCGATTGCCTTCATAAAAAACCACCTCCAATGAAAAAAGCCCGGCACCAATGCCGGGCGGGGTGATTGACAATTCGGTTGCAGCGGTATATTATTTTCTTAAATAAGTGGGAACACTGGAAATACGGCGTGGTTGCCTCACACTGTCGGGGCTTTTACAGGAACCCTTGAAACCGCGGCAACGGTTTCAAGGGTTTCCGGCTACTTGCGCCGGTCAGTCATGTGGACGATGAGGGTTAAAGGGCAGGGCATCGGGCCTTCTTAGTTAGAAGGCCTGATGCCTTTTTTCCTTGGAACATAATCGTAAGTGACATCCAAACGGTTGTGCCCCAAATCCTTGCTTAGTTTTAACCTGGCAATGGTATCCATTTCTTTAGCCAGGCGGCGCCGCTCTTTATCGTCACGACCAGCTTTCGCCCACCCTTCTATAATGTCCCTTGCCTTCCGTTCGCCCACTCCATACTCGCTGCTTAACACTTGCCGGTTTTTTGACTGCACCAGGCTGCGGACTTCTTTTGAATACTCCGCGTGCCGGCGCACGGCAAATTCTTTCCGGAAACCGTGCAGGCCACGGCCAATCATTCCTTCTTTTTTTGCCGCATCCTTCACAACCCGGTTCAAATGACGAGAAGCCCGCTTTTTTTCTTCCCGCATCTTTTCCGCCTCAAGGCGCTCCCCGGATGCATTAGTATCTTTGAATAGGCCTGCGAAAAGAGGGCTTTCTTTGTTTTCCGCTTGGGCGGTAAGCCGTTCCATGAACTCCTGGTAGTGTGGATCGTATCGTACCGTCCTCCACTTGCCCCCCTTCTCCAAAAGCGTCACTGTCCCATTTTTGGTGTCGATCCTGGAAGCACGAACCCCCTTGTCACCGATGTCCGCGATGGATTCCTGCCGGCAGCCGGTCGCCCGGCAGAAGCGGAGGGCATCCGCCACCTTCCGGCCATAGCTTGCTTCCACTTCGTTCACAATGCGATCCGCCTGCCGCTTTGTGTAAGCGGGTCCCCGCTGCGGTGTATTTTCGCCTCTTATCTTTTTAGGCACGCCCCATTTTTCCCGGCGGGCGCCCCTTTCCGTGGGAATGTCCCAACTCACCTTGCCGTAATAATGATTAACAAGATTCTCGATTTTCCTTAAACAAGATATGTCCGCTTTTAATGTAGATGCAGTGATTTCCCCGTTTTTGTACTGACCGAGGCGTTTTTCGATGTAGCTGCTTATGTCTTCTGCAGTTACCGTTACCATCCGGAAAACGGGTGTATTTCTTTTTTCCGTCAACCAACTGGCAAAGGACATACCGACGGTGCGTACCTTATCGTACGTGTTGGTGGAATATATGGATATATTCCTGATTTCTACCGAATCATCCTTTTTCGACATCCCATATCTTCGCGCCCGGTTGACCAGGGTTTTGACTTGCATGTAAATTGTCTTTGATCTGCTGCCGCGGCCCATAATTTTATACCTCTCCTGATCTATTTTATTGCCGGCCCTGCCGGGCCGAAAAAAGGCAACGGCAAAGCAGAGCTTTGCTGTTTTTTTTGCGCCGCCGGCCGGCGACGTTTATTCGCGCTTCGCTCGAATAAACGTCGCCTCCGGCTCCGGCGCCCCTTGCGGGGCGGCTCCGCTCCAGAGAGCTCCGCTTTTGCCGCCTGCAGGCGGTGCGCGCCGCGTCCTCGCGGGGTGGCGCCCATCCTGCTGCGGTTCGCCCTATCAGGCCTCCTTCGCCACAACCCGGGCCGCTCCCCGGACGCTGCGCGAAGTATGCGCCTAACGGCGTTTTGCCCGCCGTTCGCCCGGCGGGGTATGTAGTTGTCCTTCCTTCCCGGTCCCTCCAAGCCCGCTTACGCGGGTGTAACAATTTCGTCCCGTTGAGCCTATGGCGGGGAATTGCCTCAGCCGCCCGGGAGTTAATTGTCTTTTCGGGCAACACATCCGGTCCCGCATTTGCGAATAATGCGGTAAAATGCGCTCTCGCCGCGCCGGGACACCCTCTGTCCAGCACGGGTCATCGACGTTGACCTACCACTCGCAAACTGCTATTTAAAGCAGCCGGGGGTAATGGTCATCAAGAAGAGTTGAGGGCGCCAAATTACCCGGAAGAGGGTAATTCATTGCCGGGGTCGTTTGACTCCGGAGTTCGTCCGCTTCAATCAGCGGACGGTGGAGGCGCCGGTCTTTTGACCGGCATCCTCTATCGTTAGTTAGTTCATTTCAGCAGGGAACCGGCTTTACAGCCGGCTCCCCTGTTTAGTTCTCACTGCACCGCAACAAGTTTGCCTTCTTCCATCGCGAAAATCACGTCCAGCGCCGCGGCCAACGTGGCCGCATCCACTTTGTTCTTGACGCCGATGTACTGCACTATATCAGCCGCTGACCACTGCCGGGCATCCAGACAGCCGCAGCAGTTGAAGTTTACCACCGCAACAATGTAATTACCGCCGCCCATGCCGAAAGACGGCCGAACGGCCACCCACATCTCAGTGCCTTTACCACTCACCACATAGTTACCCTTGGCTTTCAGCGGCCGGATTTTAACCGGCCAGTTTTCTTTACGCAGAGTTGCCTGCGTTTCCAGCATATTTATCTCCTCCTTTAGTGTGCCACTCTGTCTTGCAACTCGGCCTGCTTGGCTTTGTTCCATCCGTCAACTTCCGCCAGATAGCCAGTGATCCGCCGGATCCGCTTAATCGGGCTTTTCTCGTACGCGCGTATCTCCAACTCACCATCGCCCACGTCCGTGATCACTATCTTGCCGATTTTCTTGCCCTGGGCTTGCCAGCGCTTCTTCTCGTCCGCCACCCAGTATTCCACTTCCTCGCGGGGGATATCCCCGTTGACGATCACTTGCATTTTTAGCCCTCCTTTAATTTAAACTTCGCATACTGAGCGCGCACGCAATGTCCCGCTGAGAAATCCTGGTCTTTTGTTTCCAACCGAGGAATTTCCCCGATCGTGGTTGGCAACTAGCGCATCGTCGCGGAATATCTTCTGACCGGGAAGTCATTCGACCGTATTTGCATGTGCTGCAACCCTTTGGGACGTTCATAGTGATTCCCCTTTCTTACACCCGCACGGTCCGCACTTCCATTCCGGCCGCCAGGGCGTCATCGATGCCTTTCCTTTCTTCCCATACCGCCCGGCTTACCGCCAGGCCGTGCTTTTTCAATTCCACTTTCAGCGTCAGGTACGCCCGCGCCACTTCCGAGTTTGTTTCCACGTCCCGGTCGAGGGCGATTACTACTTCTCTTGCTCCCAATGCCGTTAAGGCCGGTATGGCCGGCCGCCAGGTGCAGGCGCTCAACGCGCCCACCACGACGGCGCCGAGGTACTTGCTGGCGATGTCCGCTTTCAGCGGCCCCTCGGTAATCCAAACCCGCCGGTCCTTGATCTCCGCCGGCCTGGCCACGTGGGCCGGGGTGCCGCAGGAGCATCCGCCCCGGTTCTGGTGGCCGCTGAACAGCCTGTACTTGCCGCCTTGCGGGTCGTCCATGCGCCGCTGCAGGGCCTGGATGCGGCCTTTTTCGTCCCGTACTGGGATGAAGTACCCCAACTGGCGGTCGAAGGTCCAAAAGGATCCACCGCGCCGGCCCCGGCCTTTGTAAAACCCGGGTATGCCGGCCAGGTCATGACCAATGTCGATCAGGCGCCTGCAGATTGACCAGGGAGCTTCTGCTTCCGGTATTGACCGGTAACCGTTTTTCCGGATCTCTTCTTCCGTCAGGCCGCGCTGGAGCAGGTTCTCCCGGTGGCGCGGGCGCAGGTAAAGAAGATCCAGGAACTCCCGGTATACGCGGTTACGGGCTTCCAACGGCGCAGTTTGCACCGCTGGCATTGAGTCGCTTTCCATGGGCATCGGTAGGTTTACCCTGCCGGGTTCCAGCCAGTGCTGGTAGGCGGGTTTACCGTTTGCTTGAATCACCGTCTTAAAGGAACCTTCTTGAACTCTCATGCAGCTTGCGATGTAACTATTGAAGCCGCACCAGTCAACGTCCCCACAGATGGGGCAGGGACGCCAGTGCTTGACTGGTATGAAATCCTCTTTAGGGTAACGATGTTGGTGCTCAGCCTGCATCCCTGATCCCCTCCTGCTCAAGTTTTCCAGGTGCTGAATTCCGTTCACATCTCGCAGTTCGCCATTTCCCGCGCTCCCACCAGGAAAGTGGTATCTTCCCCGATGATTTGTCTCTCAAATACCATGTAAACCGCTTTCATGCCGCACCCCTTTCGTCACCGGTTTCGCTTGCGGCCGCCCAGATGCGGTCCAGCACTTCTTCCACGTCGGTAAGCACTTTCATGATGAACCTGAGTGCCTGCTGCGGCTCACCCCCGGCGTAACTCCGGATGTACTGCCACCCGTGCCAGGCATATCCGGTGTAGCCGTAGATCTCACAGAGTGTGCAGGCCACCGTTTCGGCAACGATTTCCTGCGCCGGCACCTGTCCCCCCACGAGCGGGCGGATGGTGTTATGCACCGCATGACCAAGCTCATGAAAGTAGGTTTTCGCATCGTGCGTATGCAGCTTGATCATCTTTCGGCCGGGCTGAAAAAGACCGTAGCAGCTGCCATCCCCGGGACCGTATTTCACTTCGATGCCCAGCTTCGCCGCGACATCGAAAAGCGGTGGCAGTTCCGCAGGAGTATAGTCAACCTCCGGCAGCGGTTCGCCTTCCGTATCTTCCAGGCGGAACACCGGGATGAACCGGAAACCGGTTATCACCCGGCGTTCCTCTTCCCGTGCCTCACCTGTTTCCTTATCCTCAACCCGCACCTTTTTCTTGATGGTGCTGGGAGCAAGGATATGGAAGGCCTTGGCGCCCTTTTTGACCTTGCGTTTTGCTTCTTGCCACTGATTGAACCCCCTGGCATCCTCTGTGCCGGCTAGAACCATCAGCAACCGGTTGCCCAGGGACCACTTGTCAGACGGTTTTTCGTGGTCGCCTTCCCTGCGGCAGATCATTGTCCGGGCCACGGCCGGCGGCAGATTGCCGCTTTTAAACATGGACAAGAGCTTATTTAGCGCTTCGCGCAGTCTTTCTTCTTTCATGATCCGGGGGCGGCCGCGCCGCCCCTTCACCTCCTTTGTGGTGGCTGGGGCGGCTGTGCCGCCTGAATTTACCTGAAAAAAGCAAAAGAGGACGATCAGGACATGAATGTCCTGTTTATCGTCCTCTTGCCCGGCCTTAAAGGCCGTATTAGCTATCTTTGTCTCGCCTAATTAATCGTATGCGTGTTCGCGTGGCCTGATGGCTATGATTTCCACCTGTTGGATTGAAAAATCGTAACGGAAAAATATTCGCCAGTCACCAACACGTAACTTGAATTCACCTGGACGTGTTTTGACTTTACCGATTTCTAGGGCGGGTGGAAATACTTCCAACTTTTTCACAGCTACTTTTATTCGCTTTTGAACCGTTAGGTCCAATGACTTAAGTTGCTTAAGAGCCTTTACAGAAAGGAAAACTTTAAATTCCGAGCTGCTTCCAGGCATCTTCAGCACTCACCTTCCGGCCAGCTTCAAGATCGGCCAGACCTTCCTTGATGTCCGCCTCATCTTCCGGGGAAACCTCAACCTCCGGCCAGGCCATGGCGTTCAAAATAACCCATAAAGCCTTAACCTGTTCATCGCTCAACCGGTCAACAAGGGCCTTGACTTGCTCCCTCGCAACAACCATGTTAACCACCCCGAGATCATTATATCTCAGATAGACCATGTTTACCACTCCTCTTTCATTGAACATCTTGATCACCCGTCAATCTCCACCTTTACGGCGAAGAGTTTATCCTTGCCCAGTGCACGGTATTTGACCTTCGCCTGCTTGCCCACGGCTTCTGTCAGGGTCTTGCCGTCGCCGTTTTTGGCGCAGATCTTGTATTCCGCACCGTCGGCGTCAGAAGCAATGGCCCAAATGGTGCCTTCTTTCTTGCCAGGCTTAGCCTCTTTAACCACAAACAAGCCGCTTTTAAGCTCGCCCTGATCTTTCGCCTTTTCCTGGGCAGGCTTGCTTTCGGCTTTAGCCGGTTCCGGGTTGCCATCTCCCAGCGCCGCCAGTAATACCTTGGCGTCTTCCGCCTTGCCCGCGCCGATGAGGGCGGCGAGCAGGTTAATGGTCGCCACGGCGGCCGTTTGGCGGGAGCGTAGCCACTCCAGTTCCCGATCGGTGTTTACCAGGTTATCCTGGAGCTTTTTACGCTCTTCGTCTTCCTGGGCGGTTGAAAGCCGTTTTTCCAACTCAATCCTGTTGCCGGTGATTTCCTTGATTGCCACCGGGTAATCCATTGTTTCTTTCACCAATTTTGCCATCATTTCTTTCATTTTTCCGGGCTACGGACCATTCGGCCCGCGCCCAATCACCTCCTTGAAAATGATTGGTTTTGCGGGCCGAAGGCCCTGTTTTCTTCTTTTACCTTGCCTTACTGCACTGCTGATCTGGAAGAAACAAACTCAGCGCCAACATCAATAGCGCCAGGTTTAACCTTGCCTTCCTCAAACGCTTTCATAGCCCGCTCCACGAAAACCTCAACCTGAAGGTCATAGGTTTCTTCCCCGCATTTCTCGCACCAGTAGTAGGGAATTCTTTTTAGGTAAAGAATTGCCCCGTCTTTTCGCTTCACTATTTCTCTTCTCGTAAACCGAAGTTCAGCTTTTTCGTGGTAGCATCCAGCGCAAACACTAAATTGTTCAAGCGTTTTCACGATTTCACTCCCTTTACCGGCGGGGCGGCTTGAGGGTACGGCAATCTTTTTCCCAAATTTCCGGGTCCGGCTCATAGGCTGTGACCATTATTACGGTTTTCCCGTGAAGCGCCACAACTAGGTGCAGGATTCGATCACCATTCCCATAGCCTATAATTACTCTTACCGGGTCCGGATTGTTCCGGTACATCCCCGGCGCGTGGCCTTGAATGATTTCCCCGTTCTTTACTACACTGGCCACTTCTTCCGCCGTTATGCCTCTTTTCCTGATCCGTTTCCGGCAATGCCTGGAAAAACGGACACAGGCACGGCGGATGCGGGCCATTTCTTCTTGCCACCGGTCTCTGCCATCATACATCCCCGGGACGCCTCCTTTCTATCGAAACTGAAGCGCCCGGGGATTTTCCCGCGGGCGCTGATTTCCAACGCCCGCGGAAGGGCTTGCAAAAACACAAAAACACCTTAACAGAGCAAGTCGGTTACTTCTTGCCTACATCTGCCAAAGTGTTCTTCCTGATGAGGGTGCAACAATACCTTCATCCATCTTCTTCTCGTGAACTTCCCAGTTTAACCATGCTGGACCATGGACATGTCCGCCACATGCCTTTCCCGCCGCCGCGTTTATTTTTCGCCCTGGCGGCCCGCTCTTAGTCCCGAGTATGTGGGCCACATATCCTCGGGGGTTAGCTCGGTCTTTAGGTGTTGAGCGCACCCGAACACCTTCTCTGGGATTACTACGGCTGCCTTCGGGAGGTGTTCAAATCTCCACCGCCGCTGCGGGTATCATCCCGCTCACCCCAGGGGCCTCTTTAGCTCGGCCACGCAAGGCTAATCACCGCTCATCACTGTGATCGCGCCCATTCCCCCACTTAATGTCGATTGGGTTCCACCGCCCGCGCCTGCTCATCGCTGTGACGCCAGGGAAAAACCGGCACGTACTGCTCATCGCTGAGACGCGCCCATCCCGGGAGTACACCCTGCTCATCGCCGTGGGACTTTTCCCGGGACCATTCTTGCCAACGTATCCGTCTGCTCATCGCCGTGACGGCCGTTCCGGGGCTTTCACCCGTATCAAGAGAAGGTGTCTTGATAGACAAGAGAGTAAAATATATGTTCACTTAACCTAAAAAATAGCAGGTTGCTGGGCGGCTGTCAAGAGGATTTCTGAAAAATTTTCCGGCGTAGTTCACCCGGGGTGAAAAGCAATTCGTCCGCGGTGTATGCTTTCCCCGCCGGAGTCAGGGTTTTTCCTTCTTCAGTGGTTGGAAAAATATATACATCGGCACCCGGAACAGGTTTCTCATCCCGGCGGGGCGCATCAATGATCCACCGGGTTGAATTTCCGGATATAGTGAATTGCATTTCCGCCGTGACGCCGCTTTTCCCATTTCGTAGCACTCGCCACTTGAACCCGGGCACTTCATTTTTCGCCAGGGCGTAGAAAAGCCCCAACGCCGCCAGGCGGCAGGCTTCCTGAGCTTCTTTAGGCGGGCGAACATCGGCAGGATACCATAGACGAAATTGTCCCTTGTATTCCCCCATCTCGGCGAAAATGTTGACCCAGCGAACCATGCCGGCCCACCAAAGACTGTTAAACGCCGTTCCGGCAGTTTGCCGGGAACAGTCCAATACGGTGGCTGCCGCCCCGGTAGTTAATGCCATGGCCTCGGCAAGCATTTCCATAAGCTCGTAGGCTCTACCGGTGTAATCAATTGACTCGCTATCTCCTCCTTTGTACTGAGATGCGCCCATGGAGATTCCTTTTGCATAACTAATATTTTTTGCAAGTTGCTCTTTTTGCACGTTGTCATCACGCCCTTTGCCCCAGAATTTGCATGTGCAGCTTTTTCGCCTCCGGGTCAAAGACGGTAACCATGGCGGCCACGTGCGTACCTTTGTGCAGGTATCCACGCAGTGGGGCTGAGGCAATTCCGATCAGGCCGGGCTTCACTTCCACAAAAACCATACCTTTGTTTTGGATCAGCACCGTGCCTGCCACTACATCGCCGCGCTTGTATTGGCCGCTCCACGGGTCAGCCTCCAGGTCGGCCATATTCAGCCGAATCGTGCCGGTCTGGGCGTCCACCTGGACCACTTTTGCTTTCGCCTGCTGTCCTGGTCTGAAAAGTTTGGTCATCTCCGCTGTAATATTTTGTGTTGCCTGGCCGCGCGGGATTTCCACCAGGATGCCGCCGCCGGCGTCCACAATCAGGCGGTCAGGTTTTTCGTCTGTACGGGGAAAAACGGCCTTAACCATCACGTCGATCACCATGTCAGACTTCAATGAGGCGAACAGCCTTTCAGCGGCGTCCGCCACGGCTTCCCGACGGCTGCAGGCTACTATGCCGTTCTCACGATCCAGTTTCTTCACCTTCACCTGGACGGTCTGGCCGACAAAGCGCAGCATCAAGCTTTGGTCGTCCAGGCCGGATTCGGAAGCCGGCACAATGCCTTTCACGCCGCCGCCCAGGTCCAATTCCCACACGGCGGTGTCGAGGTTATCCGGGAAAGTGACTTTCTCCACCGCGGCGGGGACGGTAAGACCGCGCCGCTTCGCAAAATGCAGGTACTCCCAACGCTCTTGCTCTTGAATAAAACCTTCAGGCTTGATAATGGCTGACATTATTTTTCACCCCTTTTTTCAAATTCGAATTCTACTTTACCGCCTTCCCCCAGGACCAGCGCGGCGTCGAATTCCTTGCCGGCCCGGGATTTAAAACCCTTTAAGACGGCGGTTTTGCCTTTCTGGAGCAGTTCCTTGGCCTGGTTGACCGTGATTTTCTTCCCGGCAATCTCCTTCCAGACAACAAACTTGCAACCTTCCTTCCAGCCGGCACAACCATAGCCTTTCTTCCCCTCGATAACTTCCTTGCCACACAGCGGGCATTTGCCCAGGGTCTGGGCGGTATGATCGGCAAACTCGAAGTTGACCTTGCCGCCTTCCCCCAGAACCAGGGCGGCGTCAAAGCCTTTGCCGGTTTTGGATTTGAAGCCTTTGAGCACGCCGGTTTTGCCCTTGTGAAGCAGTTCTTTGGTCTGGTGGACTGTGATCTTTTTGCCGGCGATTTCCTTCCAGACGGCGAATTTACAGCCTTCCTTGTACCCGGTGCAGCCGTATGATTTGGTAAATTCAACAACCTCCCGGCCGCATAGCGGGCATTTTCCCAGCACCTCCTTTTGTTGTTTTACCCCACCGCTTGCTTCCTGCTCTTTGGCCATTTGGACCACCTCCCGGGTGAATTCTTTAATCCCGCCAAGCCAGCGGGTGACTTCCATTGCGCCCCGTTCTATTTCCAGCAGGCCCTGTTCCCACCGGGCGGTCATTTCCGGGGATTTCACCTGTTCGGGTACCAGGTCGATGAGTGTTTCTCCCTTGCGGGTGGGGACCAGGGTTTTCTTTTCCCTGGTGATGTACCCCACGTGGATAAGCCGTTCGATAATTGAAGCCCTCGTAGCCGGGGTGCCAATACCCCCGGCGGACTTCAACGTATCGGCCATATCCTTATCGTCCACCAGCCGGCCGGCGTTCTCCATGGCCGCCAGCAGGGTGGCCTCGGTGTACCGGGCTGGTGGTTTGGTTTGCTTTTCGGGGGTTTCCACTTTCTGCACGGCTACGGCTTCTCCCTCGTTCAGTACCGGCAACTGTTGGTTTTCGCCGTTTTTATCCTCCCGGTCGTCATGTTTATAGACTGCCTTCCAACCCGGGTCCAGTTCCACCCGGCCTTTGGAAATAAAGGTTTCACCGTCGGCAGTGGTGGTTACTTTGGTTACCGCGTACCGGGCATCGGGGTAGAAGATGGCCAGGAAGCGCCGGGCTACCAGATCATAGACCAGGCGTTCGTTTTTGCCCAGGGCGGCCAGGTCCGGTTTGACCGCTGTTGGGATGACGGCGTGGTGATCGGAAACTTTGGTATCGTCCACGTATCGCTTGCCCAAGGCAGGCGGTTTTTCCGGAACCAGGCCGGTGTATTCGGGCGCTGCCGCCAGGGCGGCCAGGCGGTCTTTCAGGGTGTCCCGGACGATAGCCGCGGTCAGGTGCCGGCTATCGGTCCGCGGGTAGGTAAGCAGTTTATGCTTTTCGTACAGGGCCTGGGCCGCATCCAGGGCCTGCTGGGCGGTGAGGCCGTGTTTTTTGTTGGCCTCCTTTTGCAGATCGTTTAAGTTAAAAAGTGTAGGTGACTGCTCCTTTGTTTCCTTCTGCTCCACCCGGGCGACGTTTCCGGCCAGGCCGATCTTCCGGGCAATGGCAGCCGCTTCTTCTTGGCCGGGCAACCGGTCGGTTTCTCCTCTGGTCCATTTGCCACGGTATGTTTCGCCGGTCTCTTTCCGGAAGGTGGCCCAGATTTCCCAGTAAGGTTGGGATTGGAACGCCCGGATCTCTTTTTCCCGGGCCACGACCAGGGCCAGGGTGGGGGTTTGCACCCGGCCCACGGAAAGCAGTTCTTTATGCCGGCAGGTAAACGCCCGGGTGGCGTTGATGCCCACCAGCCAGTCGGCCTGGCTTCTGGCCTCGGCGGCCCGGGCCAGGTTATCCAATTCCCGGCCGTCGCGCAGTTTGCCAAATGCCCCTTTTACCGCCGCCGGGGTGGCTTCGGAGAGCCACAGGCGCTTGACCGGCTTCTTGCAGCCGCTTATACCGTATATTCGGCGAAAAATTAGTTCGCCCTCGCGACCGCTGTCGCAAGCATCGATGACGGTATCGATGTTGCTGGAGTGCAGCAACTTTTTCAACACGTCCAACTGCTTTTTGCCGTCTTTAGTTGGCACCAGTTTGAACCGTTCCGGTATGATGGGCAGGGCTACCAGATTCCACTTTTTTAGCACCGGGTCGTATTCGTGTGGTTCGGCCAGTTGAGTTAAGTGCCCAAAGGCCCAGGAGACGATGTATTTGCCGTTTTGCAAGTAGCCGTCCCTTTTGTCGAAGCGGCCCAGGACGTTTGCAATGTCCCGGGCCACGGACGGCTTTTCGGTGATCACCAACGTGCGCACTATTCCCACTCCCCCTTCCTCTGGGTTATGGCGGCCAGGTCCAGGTTGCTGGTAATCACTGCATTTTGTACTTCGGCCCAGGATTTGAACCGGATCACTCTCTCGGTATTGTACCCGGGCGCCTTGACCGGGGGCAGTTTGCGGTTATATGGCCAATCCTTCAGCCATACCGTAAGCCCATAGACCAGCGCGTAACGGGCCATACGCGGGTCGTCTTCGAATACGGCCACGGCCGCCAATTCTTTTGTGATCATTTCCAGCTTTCTGTTCTGGTCAAGTCCGCACGACACTTGATCCCGTGCTTGTTCCACCGGAAAGCCGTGGCTTTTCAGCCAGCGTACGGTGAGAAACATTGTGTTTCCCGGCCGGGAGCTGATGTAGGCTACGCGATAGCCGAGGTCTGAAAACAGCCTTAAGGCATCAGCCGCGCCGGGAAACGGTTCCGACCGCTGGAAAAGGCGCATCCCTTCGTCGGAAGTAAAAAACTTCGGCGGTATTTGCGGCGCCGGGTATTTGTTCAGCGGGATGCCGAACCGGCGGACCAGTTCCAGGTTGGTGTTGGCCACGGTGTTGTCTATATCCACTGCAATCCACATCTTGTTTTCCCCCAAACTCAAAGTCCCAGGAATATCGCCGGGTCGATCCGGGGCTTTGCTTTTTGTTTTTCCGGATCTTTCGGTGCCGGGGACGGAACGGTAACGCCCGCCGCCGTCAGGGCGTCCAGTTTTTCTTCGATTCGTGCCATGTGCTCTTCCAGCCGCAGGGCTAGATCAATCCATTCCCTGACCCTGGCCGCCCGCTGCCCGGATGGATATGACCATACCGGGTGGCCTGCCGGAAAGGCGACAGTAAGTCTCTTCTCGCGCGTTGACATATGGGGCATCACTCTCTTTTCCTTATCCTGACTGGGTTCCAGACTTACAACCCGCCGCAAATGATGCACCACCCTGGAAAGATGCTTATGACAGGTGCATCACCTTTGCAATAATAGCGCCGCACATCCCTTGCAAGACGCACCATTACAGGTGCATCACCGGAACTTTGGAAGGTACATCCCTTCTTTGTGAAATGGCCGGTTTAGCCCTTGCCGGAAGCGGCTTATCAGGTACATCACCATTACTATTTTAGGCCATGCGGGAAAACCTGTCACGCCCCACCCGCTTTCAGGAAACCGATGGCGTTGGCCCACTGGGCGTCCGGCAGGATGTGCGCCGCCGGAAAGAGTTCCTGCAGCAGGGGCAGCGCCTGCGCGCCGCCACCGGCCAGGTAGACTTTGCGCACGAATTCTCCGCGGCTGCCCCAAAGTTTGTACACCTCATCGGCGATGGCGCGAGCGGTTTGTATTCTGGCCATTTCGATTTCCCCGGCCAGATCGATTTTCTGGCCGCGATACCAGACGTACCCGGTGCGCATGGCCTCCAGTATTTGGGCATGGGGCAGGGGTGTGTCCGATTTGTTTTCAAATCCTTCCGCCATAGCCCTTTCCAGGGCGGAAGCGCCCATGTTAACGCTGCCGCACATGCTCTTTTCCAGGCCGGCGGATACCCCGTTCTCTATTTTCACGGCCACGCAGTCGGTTGTTTTCCGTCCCACGTCCACCAGCGCCGCCACACCGTCTTCCGGCAGATCCGGCGCGGTCAACAGGGCGGCGGCGCCCTGGGGGTAGACCAGCGGGGAGTCGAAGGATATCCATACTGGTTCGTTTCCATCGACAGACACCCAACCGGCCAGACCGGCTATGTGGCGGGCCAGTTTTTCGTGGCATTTGCCCCAGTCGCCAGCCGGCAGGCCGACCACCAGCTTCGGCCGTACGCTTCCCTGGGACCAGAACGCCGGCCGGCGCGGCCAGTCCCAGCATAAGGCTGCAGCGGTGAGCAGTACCACGTCGTGCATCGGGTGCTCGTGTTTGTTCCGGTCCAGGGTATGCTGGACGTTTTCCCCTTCCTTGAGCGCCAAGTCGCCGACGAAGTAGGCTTCTTCCGCGCCCCTTTCACTTCCCCGGATGATTTTCACCAGGTGGCCTACGTTTGCGTTTTTCAGACCGGCGCCTTCAAAGGCATCCAGGGCCAATTCCCTGGCCGGGGCAATAACTGAAGGGAAGATGATTTTTTTGCCGAGGGAAGAAATTGCCTTGGTATACCCGTACCCTACGTCGATAGCCAGTACGGCGGGTTTCGCGATTGGTTCTGCTGCCAGCATGTGATCACTCTCCTTTGTATATTGGGCACAAAAAAAGCGCGGTAGCCCGCGCGTCGAAGTTCGTTATTCCCGGTAAAGGGAAAACCAATCCAATCCCAATTCTATGTAGAGGTCAATTTTCCCTAT
>NZ_LYVF01000110.1 GCF_001655685.1 Desulfotomaculum copahuensis | reverse complement strand
AATCTGGCGAAAACCAAGCCGGAGATTGTGGTTGAGGACTTGAATATCCGGGGGATGCTGCGGAACAACCGGCTGGCCAGGCACATTGCCGACGTTGGTTGGGGGGAGTTCAGGCGGCAGCTGTCCTACAAGACGGTCTGGTACGGGTCCATGCTCACGACAGTCAATCGCTTTTATCCCAGCAGCAAAACCTGCTCAAATTGCGGCTACATTCTGGAAGAAATGCCCCTGGACCTCCGGGAATGGGATTGTCCATCTTGTGGCACACACCACGACCGGGACATAAACGCCGCAAAAAACCTACAAAAACAGGCAAGAAGCATTGCTTAAACCAAACAGATACCGGAAGTTCTCCGGGAATTTACGCCTGTGGAGATCCCGCTGGCGGGGACGGGAAACCGTCCAGTCATGGGTCAATGAGGCAGGAATTTCTTGATAGGAATATT
>NZ_LYVF01000109.1 GCF_001655685.1 Desulfotomaculum copahuensis | reverse complement strand
GCAGTTATTTGACGATCAGGCCGTAGATTACGACCGGTGGTACCAGACCCCGGCCGGCCGTCTGATTGATGCTATCGAAAAGGAAGCTGTTTTTTCTTACCTGCGGCCGCAGGCCGGCATAACCGTGCTGGATATCGGCTGCGGGACGGGCAATTATTCCCTGGCCCTGGCCCGGTTGGGGATGCGGGTAACCGGTGTGGACATCTCGCCCGGCATGCTGGCCCGGGCGCGGGCCAAAGCAGCGGTGGCGGGGCTGGCGGTTGCCTTTTTGCCGGCCGATGCCCAAAAACTGCCTTTTCCGGATAACTCTTTTGCCGCCGCCATTTCGGTGACGACGCTGGAATTCGTGCCTGATCTTGCCGCCGTCTTAAAGGAGGCTCACCGGGTATTGCAGCCCGGCGGCCGGTTGGTGGCGGCCCTGCTTGGCCGGGACAGCGCCTGGGGCCGTTATTACCGCGAAAAAGCAAGCCGCAGTCCGGATAGCGTTTTCAACCACGCCCGCCTTTATACCTTGCCCGAACTCAAAGCAGCCATGCCGGGTAAAAACGTCCGCGCCCGGTCCGTGCTGTTCATCCCGCCGGGCTTTGACTTCTCCCGGGAGCGGGACGCACGGGAGTTGGAAGCGGCCGGCGCCGGCCGGGAGGACGGCGGATTTATTTGCGCGGTGTCGGAGAA
>NZ_LYVF01000108.1 GCF_001655685.1 Desulfotomaculum copahuensis | reverse complement strand
GTTCAATTTTTTCTTTGTATTCAGCCAAAAAATCCAGGGCGCGGTAAAGGTGGTGCAGTTCCAGTTGCTCAAAGGCCGGCCGGTAGATCTCCCGGAGCCATTCGTTTACACCCCGTTTGGACAGCGGGTCGCTGATCCGGTTCAACACCATGGCGTAAACGGCTTCCGCCAATTTGTTACAGGTGTAGGCCGGGGAGAAATACCGTTTCATCAGGAAGTCCAGGCCAAGCTGTTCCCACAAGTGCCGAAAGATTAAATCCAACCCCCATTCCCGGGCACTGTGTACCATGAGCTTTTCGGCCTCGGTTTGGATCCACTTTTTCTTGGAAAATTTGGCCAGGCTGGCAATCAGCCGGTCAAGACTGCCTTCCTGCAGTTCTTCAATACGGCCCAGGTTGGCGACCACCTTTTGGCGAATCTTGCCTTTTTCCCTGACGGCCTCAACTATTTGGACGTAAGTTCGCTTGGAACCGTCTTTGTTGGTGAAAATTTTCGTTCTGGTATACATGGCATGTATATTATACCATAATTTGAGCCTACACAAGTGTCAGATATTTGTACACGTGGCACTACGTTTTTGGAATTTCTAAAATAAAAACCTTGATTTTACTGGGCTTCTGGGCGTGAAAGCCTTAAAAATCGCCGAAAAGTTTCAAACTCGAGT
>NZ_LYVF01000107.1 GCF_001655685.1 Desulfotomaculum copahuensis | reverse complement strand
AAGACCAGCTAGTAAAAGTCAATAGGTTTTAGAAAGAAATTTAAAAATTTTTACGTTGTAAAAAAGGGTATAGCAAACAAACTCAATTAAGAGCCGAACTTTGAAAACTTAATATAGTTAATAGCTATTTCCAAGTATAGTGCAAGACTTTAAGCAGCTTTATGAATGTTTTGATATTGTAGTTTGTGTTCATCAGGTGTCTTTAATACAAAAGGCTTATTATCTCTTAGAACAGCAAATACAATATCTGAAATCTTGTGCATAACAGCTCCAAGAGCTACTTTTTTAGGTTTAGATTCCTTCTTTTTCTGGTAATAATCATAAAGTACAGGATTTATTGCTATACCATTTCTTTTAACTCTTACAGAAGCTAAAGCAATGGCATAGAGAACACGCCTGGCAATTTTAGAACCTCTTTTGGACATTTTATTGTCATTACCTTTAAAATGTCCAGATTCATTAACAGAAGGATCTACACCAAAATATGCAAAAAGCTGCTTAGGCTTTCTAAATGCTGAAAAATCGCCTATTTCACACATAAGAGTAATCGCTGAGAGAAAACCAACACCAGGTATAGAATCAAGGTAATAAATTTGCTGTACAAATTTTTCAGACTTATTTTCATCCACAAATGCCTTGATTTCAGATAATACCAGGTTAATCTTTTTATCAAATTCTTCTATGAAATAAATATACACTTTTAGTACGTCATAGACAGAAGGTAAATTATACCTAAAATTCAAAGCATTTTTAGCAGCTTTAAATAACTTATCATACTTAGCTTTAGCATAATTCAAGCCTTTTCTCGATGACGTTGAAATAAGTTTAATTATTTCATCAGGCTGAGCATTAATGACATCTTCTGGTGTTGGGAAATTTTTTAACAGAGAGATAGCTGTAATTCCAGTAATATCAGAGAAAACCTTGCAGAAACCAGGGAAAACAATATGCAATTGAGCTTTAAGTTTATTCACATAAGAAGTACGATTATCGACAAGGCTATAGTACTCTCTGCATATACATCTAAGATTTAAAATTAACTCAGCGGGCATAACAGAAACCTTAGTGTCAGGCGAATAACCAGTAACAGCAATACGTTTTGCATCAAGTCTATCATTTTTCACTTTTCTTATACCAATATTTTTGTTAGAATTAGTAATGAGAGGATTAATAACAAAAACCTCAAATCCTAATTCTTTTAGGTGGCAGAAGAGTGGGAAATGGTAGATTCCCGTAGACTCCAGAAATATCTTAGATTTCATGGAGAATTGCTCTTCTGCCTTTTTAATTGTCAGAACAGCATTTTTAAGGGAATCAGCATTATCGTGGTCAACCTTAAAAGGCTTTTTAAACTCCCTTCCATCTGGTGTCAAGATGCAAAACCAGCTAAAATCAGCAGCGACATCAATACCAACACTAATATAATTAGGCAAAAAACTCATAAAACAACAACTCCTTTAAGTAAAAGTGAATAAGAGTATCCATTCTATTTAGTGAGTAAACAACCTAGCATGTGACGCGGGTATCCCGAAAAGCCGGTCCCAACCAGCCAAAACATTAATCCTCACCAAATGGAATAATTAGCTTTTTCACGGGTATAGACCATAAGGATGATCTCCCAGGAGGAATTTCATTTATCCTCTATTCAGAGAAGATTGTACACAAAGTTAAAGCTTAAGTCTATACCGGCTTAAAGGATATCCCAAATTATTTATTTAAAAGCAACTTAAATGACTTTTAAGATATGACATATAAAGTCATTTAAGCCAAGATATGCATAATATGGGAGTTGAGCATTAGAATAAACCCGAACATAGAAAGGTCATGTTAAATTATTGTTCGGTGCATTAACTCCCGATTTGATATAAAGCATGTAACTTTGTTACAAATATATTATACTAGGAGGA
>NZ_LYVF01000106.1 GCF_001655685.1 Desulfotomaculum copahuensis | reverse complement strand
ACTTTGACGATACCTTGCCCAAACGGCTTGAATAGCCTGTAAACTATTCCTTTTTCCATTATTAATTAACCACCTTTCTGTTATCCAGCCATTTCATCACTTCGTCCATGTCGTATCGCACTATTCTTCTACCCTGGAACTTGATACACGGCAGCCCTTCCTTACGCCATTGGAAAATTGTCCGCTCAGATACTTTTAAGTAACCCGTTAGCTCCTTCACATTTAATAATGCCATTTATCTCACCTCTATTCATGAGCAATATAGGCAAAAAAAAATTACCCCTTCTAACTATTACTTGCTTTTGGATAGCAAACAGTTGCTCGGTGCCATATTAGGCCATTTTTAACCATGAGCGCCTTTTGTGGTTTATTCATGGGCAAAATAAAAATTACCCCTTCTATATATTATTCGGTTTTGGATAGCAAACAGTTGCTCGGTGCCATATTAGGCCGTATTTAACCATGAGCGCCTTTTGTGGTCTATTCATGGGCAAAATAAAAATTACCCCTTCTATTATATACCGGATTTCGTACGGGGAACAAATATTCTGTGCCATATTGGGCCATTTTTAACCATGAGCGCCTTTGTGGTTTATTCATGGGCAAAATAAAAATTACCCCTTCTATATATTATTCGGTTTTACCCTCTAAAGCAAATACGGCCATATTAGGCCGTATTTAACCATGAGCGTCCTTATGGTGAATTTATACCCTTGGACCTGCTCGACCTAGCTTCAAATTACGCCGATTTGCTGTATTAACCGGTCTATTCATGGGCAAAATAAAAATTACCCCTCTATTATATACCGGATTTTACATACCAAACATCTATTCGTTATTTAGTCCGCGTTTATTTTCAGCGAGCTTCAAATTACGCCGTTTTGCTGTATTAACCGGTTGCCCTCAATGGCTTTACTTAACCAGTACTAATTTAGGCTTTTTAGTCATTGCGATTATCCCGTCAACCATCTGACATAGTATTTCAACTAGTTCATCTTTATCCATATCTGCGGGTATCACCTGGCAGCTATATTTATCCTCATCCTCACTTATCACAATGGTAGTTACTATTCCCATTACCGATCACCTCCGAAGAACACTCCGGGCAGCCGGCCTTGGTTGAGTTGTTCGATGGCGCTGGTCAGTATTTGCCTATACGCCCCTCGAAGGAAGGCATCCTTATCGACTCCAGCTTCGTTTGATTTCTGCTCCATCAGGTCCATAAGCCGTTGAAGGTAATCAGCTGATTTCTTATACATATGTTTATAACCTCCCCAAGAATTTTTACTGCAATTTTTACTGCAAAGCAGAAGGAAAAAGGTAATATGAGCAGGGAACAAGCTTTAAATTGATTGCCTAAAACCCTTGTAAAATAAGGCTTTTTAACACTAGAAGGGAACAGGTAAAACGCCTCACTTTAAAATCGCACTCTAGAGGTCGGGGGTTCGAGCCCCCCTGTCTCCACCAGGAAAATCAAGGCTTGCGGGGTTTGGTGAGGCCGTAAAATTACTTTTTGCCCACCATTTGCCTACGGGCCTTTTTTCATGCCTTTTGGGTGGTTTTCCGCCCCTGGAAAGATTTCGTTTCCAGGGTTTCCGGCCCGTCTTCAAGGATGGAATTGATCTTTTTCGCCGCGCTTTCCTGCATTCCGGGCAGTACATGCGCGTATATTATTTTGATTTCCAAACAGCCTTGGCATCGCCTTTCCCGGCCCTTTTCTCACCTTCTGGTTTTTCAAGCGTTACGGTGCCGGCAGTGCAGTGCAGCCCGCCACCCAGTGAACTATCCCCGGCAATTCGAACTTTGCAGGTCACACTCCATACCGGTGCATAATGGTTGATGGTTATGCCTGGCGGTGAAAAACCGGGCTGATGTATATTTAAAGCAGACGAAGTTAAAATATATTGGTGTCTATTTGCTTTCAGCCATTTCAAGCCGGACCGCCGAGGTGGCCACCATGTATGAAGAACCAGGCAAAATTTCCGATCTGCAAACCATCTTTTTGCTTGTCAACGTGGTCGGCGCCACGGCAATAGTCTTACTTCCCGGCTTCACCGCCGCTATTGCCGGCCGGGATTCATGGCTGACCCCTATTCTGGCCACCATCCCGGGGCTTTATTTAGCATTTCTGGTTGGTGCGCTTGGGCGCCTTTTTCCCGGCCAGACTCTGATCCAGTACCTGGAATGGATCCTGGGTAGCCTGTTCGGAAAGGCCGTCGGCCTGTATTACGTATTTTTTTTTTAATCACCAACGCTATCATTGTGCGCGAATTGGGAGAACTGATCGCCTCGGTCATCCTGCCCCGTACCCCCCAGGTGGTTTTTTCGATTTTTATGGTTACCGTCTGCGCCTACGCCGTCAGCCAGGGACTGGAAGTAATCGCCCGGGTGACGGAATTGTT
The DNA here is from genome assembly GCF_001655685.1 of Desulfotomaculum copahuensis. Lineage (GTDB taxonomy): Bacteria > Bacillota > Desulfotomaculia > Desulfotomaculales > Desulfovirgulaceae > Desulfotomaculum_G > Desulfotomaculum_G copahuensis. Next base: position 71,042 of record NZ_LYVF01000106.1, on the reverse strand, counting down.
CTATCCCTTCATCCTCACTCTTTTCGGCCTGATGCTCATCCTGGTGTACGGACACATGCAATTTACCCATCTGTTTCCCGTCCTGGAACACGGCATCAGACCGGTACTGTTGGCCAGCCTGGACCCTTCCGCCTGGCGGGGTGAATTCATCGTCCTGGCCATGTTCCTGCCCTATCTGGCCCGCCCCGGCCGGGGGCGAAGCGACGCCATGCTTGCCGCTGCACTGGTTGGTTTCATTCTTTTGCTCGACGCCCTGGCCAGCACCGCCATTTTCGGCGTGACCACGGCCCGGATCAATTATCCCACCTTCGAGATGGTCCGACTGGCCGGGATCGGCCAATTTTTCACCCGCATGGACGCCGTCTGGATCATTATCTGGCTTTTCGGCATGTTCGGCAAAGTGGGTATTTTTCTTTATGTCACTGTAATCGCGGCCACCCAGTTACTAAACTTGAAACAGGACCGCCCCATGATTATCCCGTTGAGCATTCTCACCATTGTTCTATCCTTGAGCCTTTTCGAAAACAGTACTCTCATGATTCTCTTTTTAACCGGCCCCTTTATCTCCTATGCCTTCAGCGCTGAATTGTTCATCCCCACCATTTTGCTGATTATTGCCCTGCTCAGGGGCAAAACCGCCGTTTGCCGGGACGGATTTTAAGGAGCTGTTAAACTTGGAAAGCTGAACTCTAAACCGTTCCCGCAACAACTCGTCCACCACCGGGCACATCAATTATGCTCCGGCTATGATCGAGTTTTGGATGATTTAACTTTAATGATCCCTTGTTATTTAAATCCTGCTGAAGTATACTATTTCCAGCAAATATCAGGAGGTGCGCCGGTATGGATATCATTAAAGTAGCAGACCTGCCGGTTATGCAAACCGGATGGGGGATCAAGGGGAAACAGGTAGTGGATTTACCGGATATAGGTATTATCAACCTGATTTTAGAGCCGGGCGAAAAAGTTCCTTCTCACAAGACCCCGGTTGATGTTCTTTTTCAAGTTATAGAAGGCAAGGGTACAGTCATTATTGGTGAAGACAATCAAATCGCAGAAGCCGGTGACATTATTATCAGTCCGGCTCAAGTACCCCATAGCCTGGTAGCGGATCAAAACAGCCGGTTTTCTTTCTATGTGATTAAAGTTCCCAACACCATGAAAAGCGCCGTTAAAGAAAACAAGTAATTGGCCGGGGTCATTTATGTATAGTGTGTTATAACAAAAAGATTCCGGACTTCGCCCGGAATCTTCGTTTTTAGGTTTTAACCCGTTCATAAAAGCGGCATGATTAACGGCGCACCGCCGGCGGAACCGGAACCGGCGGCACATACCGCGGCAATATAGCCCGTCGCCGGGCTGAATTCATATAAGAACCAGCCCGCTGCTTCCGTCGCCTTCCCGTCTATATAAACCAGCGGCCTGGCTGCTTCGCCGGGCGCACGGCTGATACCGAAGCGACCCGGGAGACAGCTCAAGCCCGCCCCGGTCGCCTTGAGATAGGCCTCCAGACAGGTCCAAAGCCGGAAAAAAGCCTCCTTCCGCTTGTCTTCAGGAAGCATTTGCATCCGTTTTTTTTCCGCACCGGCGAAATACCGGCCGGCGATCCGCGCCGCCCCGGAAACGGGGCGGACGTATTCCAAATCCACGCCAATCTCACCCCGGCGTGTCACGGCATAAACAACCATTCCGCGGGTACGGGACAGGTTAAAATGCAGCGCACACCCGCCGGGCATTTCCGCCAGCGCGGGCTTCCGGCAGGCACCATAACCAAAACGCAGCCTGTCCGGTGCGGTATCCAGATAACGTCCGAGGAGTACTCTGAGCAATCCGCGGCTGACAATAAAACGCCTTCTGTCCCGTTCAAAATAAATTCTGCCGGCTCTCGCCAGCTCATCCGGAGAAAGAAAATGCTTCAACTTGTCCACAAATAGCGCCGGACGATCGAGCCGGAAAGGCCATACATGCACGCTGTCATTGTCCCGAACCGGACCAACCGGCAAAAAACCGCCAAAACTGTTTTGTTCCCCATTATCCGTGCCCATACTGCTTCCTCCTCCCTTCAGCCCTCACGCATCTGCCGCGGTTCCGGCTGCCATACTCTTTTCCGAACCGGTGCAAGCACCGGCCAGACGCTTGCGTTCGGCTTGCAGGGCGGCCTCCATCCGGCGCTTGCTCAAGAAAAAGAGTGGAGGTAAATTGAAAGCCAGGATTATCGCTGTGACCAAAAAAGCATCTCCAATACCCTGCATCATGGCCTGACGCTGTGCCAGACCGCTGATCACCGCCAGCACGGCACGCCGGCCGTCCTCACCGGGCAGGCTGCCGCTGAAGTGTGCTTGCAGCCGGTGCAGGAAATGCACCGCTCCCGGCGAAGACCACGTTACGCTACCGGCCAACCGGACGGCGTGTTCCGCCCGCCTTTCCAGCATAATGTAGGTAAGGTAGGCCAGACCCAGCGAGGCGGAGATCTGCCGGACCAGGTTGTTCATGGCCGAAGCGCGACCGACCAGTTGCCGCGGCACGGCGTTCATGCCGGCCGTATTCAGGGGCATCATGCACAAACCAATCCCGGTTGCGCGCAACACCAGCAAAAGCTGTAACTGATGGTAGGAAGTTTCCAAAGACAGGTTATGCAATAAATAAGTGGCGTAGATAAGCACCAACGAACCGGCCAGGGACAGGGGCACCGCCCCCAGGCGGTCAAAAAGCCGTCCACTGACAGGCATCAGTGTGCCCATGGTCAGGGCCATGGGCATCATCAAAAAACCGGTTTGTATGGGAGTGTAACCGAGCAGGTTCTGTGCGTAAATAGGAATCAAAAAAATCGCGGAATAAAGACCAATTGTAATAATCCCAGTGGTAAAAATGCTGGCGGCGAAGGCGGGGTTGCGCATCAGCCGCACATCAAGCATGGGGTGCGGGCAGACCAGTTCCCAAAGGGCGCACAGGATCAAAGCAAAAACGCCCGTGGTAAGCAGGGTGACGATATATTGCGAAGCCCAGCCCTTATCCTGCCCCTCGCTCAAAGCCAGCAAAATGGCAAAACACCCGCCGGTGCAAAGAATAAACCCGGGCAGGTCAAAACGCAGGTCACTGCGGAGGGGTGTTGACGGCAAAAAAACACCGGAAAGCAAGACGGTAAAAATGCCAATCGGAATATTAATGGTAAAGATCATCTGCCAGTTGAAGCTATCCACCAGATAACCGCCCAGGGTCGGCCCGACGGCCGGGGCCATGCTGATGGCGATGCCCCAGACGCCCAGGGCCAGACCGATTTTTTCCCTGGGCACAATGCGGTAGGTCATAGCCATGCTCACGGGCATGATCGCACCGCCGCCGATGGCCTGAACCACCCGCGCCGTAATCAGCGCGTTTTCGTTCCAGGCCAGGCTGCACATAACCGAGCCCGCGGTGAAAATGGCCACGGCAATGATATAAACCCGCTTAAACCCCATCCGGTCCCCCAGGTAACCGGTCACCGGCACTACCACACCGGAGGTAAGCAGGTAACCGGTAAGCACCCACTGGATTTTATCCGCCCCCACACCGAAAATAGCCATCATCTTGGGCAGGGCCACATTTACAATACTGGTGTCCAGAATGGCAATGAATGCCCCCAGCACCAGCATGAGCACGGATGCCCAGGGCACATGCCCGCCCGGCGGTTGCGGTCCGGATTGTTTTCTATTGGTAGCCGTACACTGCGGAACGGCGTTTTCAGTCCCGGTCCCCGGGGGGGCATCTGCTCTATCCGGTCCGGCGGACATTACAACTCCCCTTTCGTTTTCATACCCCGGCATTGATTCCCTGCCGGACCATTTCTTCACCAGCAAAACGTTTTGAAAATTTGACTACCATTAAAATGTAAACCAAAAGGCTCAACGCTATAACCAGCACGGATAAAAGTATAGTTTCCGCCTGAAACTTAAATATAAAAAGCGTAGTAATAAACTCTATTCCAATCAGTACCAAAAGCATCTTGACTATGAAAATTCTGCTTACCTTTGAACATACAATTGCGCCAAGCGGGGCAAAAAAGGCGGCAACGGGTATAGAAAGCGCCCAATATTGAAGTGCTTGACCGGAAAACTGATTTAAGACGAACAGTCTGAAAGTAAACCCGAATATAGAATCAGCGGCCATGATCATTACGGAAGTTGGCGTAGCTACCTTTTCGTCAAGTCTATATAAAAGTGTCACAAAGGAGAAGGTTATGAAGTGAATCCCGGTGCCGATTATTGAAGAAAAAAGCCCTCCCATAATGCCGATAGTGAATATTAATGCCGCGTCCATTAATTTAAAATGAATTATCCTTTCATGCTCCCATGACTTGAATACAAAATTCTTTAGAAAAAGGGCCACTCCGAAAGATGTTATTACAAGGGTAAAGACAAGCTTTGTCTGACTCGCTGATATATAAGGCACAATTGTGTATGATCCAATGACAATACCAACCAACCCTCCAATAACCGCAAACTTGATCACATTTTTTTCTATCTTGATTTTTCTTAGCAGTACAGTGATTGAAGCAAAAGACATTCCAATTGACTGGATGGCAAAAGAAAAATCCCGGGCAACATAAGGTTCTATATGAAGTACCTTCGTAAAAACTGGAAACGCCACGGCACCGCCCCCTTCACAGGTGAATCCGCCGAGAAATGATCCGAAAACCATCGTCAACGGCACCTGGAAGTTCTTTGCGTATAAACTTAGCCCGTAATGCGAGAAAAACACTGTGCCCCAAAGGGCTAAAAGGCTTGTATACAGGCCAAGAAAAACAATACGTTCCCTCCTGTTCAGCATTTTTGGAACATAACCGCTCAGCGTCGCTTCAATCTTCTGCATTTGAATGCCCCCCGGTCTATCCGGCCTGAACATTGATATTTTCCAAGCCAGGGTTTTTATAATTGTTTTTTAATTTTGCCATCACTTTTCTATATAGTTTAATTACAGTGATCATATCTTTTAATGAAAATTGCGAGATGAATTTTAACCGCTCAGATACACTGGAACTGTTTTTATACAAAGTGTAAACTTCTTTATAGAATTGGCGAAGCGGAAGCTTTGTCGGCAGCAGGGTATGCATTACATCAAAATGCTCGAACTCCCTATCAATTAACATATGTTCCACATTGCGAAAAAATTGTGTACCAGGAAGAGGGGTTAGAATGGTAAAGATAGCAGAAGATAGCTTCATGTCCTTTACATATTTTCGCAATGCCTTAAAATCTTCCCGGTCATATTCCTGGTCGATAATGAAGTCACTTAATATGGAAACGCCCAATCCCTGTATATATTTAATTGCTTCCTCATTTATTTTTGCAGTTGTGCCCTTGTTAAGTTTTTTTAACAACTTATCATTGTATCCTTCAATACCGATAAATACCCGTTCCAATCCGACCTCTTTCCACAAGGCCAATAACTCCTTGTTTCTTACTACAGTATCAGCCCTTACCATCATATGATAACGTTTTTTCACATTATGCTTTTTCAACAGCCCGGCCAATTCTTTCATATTCTGCGGATCCAGAAATGATTCGTCATCGCAAAAATAGATGCATTCTTCTTTTATAGATAAGATTTCTTCAAGTATTTTCTCAGGCTTTCTGACATAATATTTTCCCCGGTATGTCTCCCAAAGCGAACAAAAGCTGCACTTGAATTTGCACCCGGAAGAAGAGCGCAGGGTCGCCACCGGCTTCATCCAATAAGAGAAATAATGCTCACGGTACCGCCTGCTTAATTCCCGGTCCGGAAAAGGATACCGGTTCAAATCGCTGATCGTCGACGGACGTAAAAGCACAGTTCCGCCTTGCCTGTTCAGTTCCACATCCTGAATATCTTCAAACCGTTTTTTACCTTGATAAACTACCATCACATCCCGGAATACAAAGACACCTTCACCGCGTATTATACAGTCCGGGGCAATATCCAAAAAATCATCCGGTGCCACTGATGCGTGATGCCCTCCCAACACGATTTTTATTTCTGGATCAAACGCCCTCACCTCTACGGCAATCTTCCTGACCACATTCACATGAACACTATAACCCGTAATGCCGACAATATCAGGCCTGTATTCGGACAGCGTTTGACTCAGTTTCTTTTCAAGCCTCATATCAAGTAATCTGGTTTCACACAATCCTTTCACCCCGGCGGAAAGATACTCCAGCGCCAACGGCTCAAACATGGAAGTATCGTCACCCGCCAGACTTTGCGGCATACTGAATGGCTGAATAAGTAATACTTTCATCAGATGTTCCTCCCTGAACGCATGTTTTATTTGTAAAAAACAACTTCTTTTTTCCTGTTGTTATAAATAAAATTTGTATCGAAAGATCCGTCGAGTACTTTCCTTCGGCATTTGTAACGCTGAAGCTTTCCGCTTGATGTGGAAGGAATGCTGCCTCTGGCCACCACATGGACAAAATCAGGCACTTCCCCCAGTTCATCCAGATAAATCATGTTCAATTGCTCAATTATTTCCATATATTTTTCCATGTAAAATGTTCCTGTTTCGATAAGCAGACAAACAAGCTGATTTTCACCATCCAGTTGGTCACCGCAATCAAGGCCTACAACAGCAGAACGTCCGCGTTTTATGTCCGGCACCCGCCAGCAATAGTGTTCGAAATCTTTGGGGCGGTATATCCTGCCCCCGCGTCTGATCATGTCCCGCCTGCGTTCAAAGAAGTATAGGATGCCGTCCCGCATGTACCCCAGGTCACCGGTCAGAAACCATCCATCGCGGAATGCCCTCCCGGTATCAACGGGCAGGTTGTGGTAGCCTGACATCAGCATGGTGCTCTTAATACATATCTCACCCAGCATTTCATCGGGAAGATCCTCCCCGCCCGGCGCGCATATTTTTACCTGCTGACCGCTGATCGGCCGCCCGACTGAAATCACTCTGAGGGTTTGTCTTTTGGCGGGAAAGGCTGAAACCGCCCTTCCCTCCCTGTTGAGCCGTTCCCAGTTGATTACATCATACTTCAACCGCGAGCAAGTTTCCGAAAACGTGACAGCAACACAGGATTCAGCCAGTCCGTACACCGGCAGAAAGATATCCGTGTTTAAACCGTAGTCCGCAAATTTTTCGTTAAACTCCTGCATATCATTAAACTCGATATGATCGGATCCAATTAATGAAAACCTTAAAGTATCCAGTCTGACACCTGACATCTTTTTTTGGTTTACATATTTATTGCAGATCACATAGCCAAAATTGGGTGAGTTGATAACGGTTGCCCCGTATTCAAAGATAACCTTGAAAAATGTGGTCGGTTGCATGACAAAATACTCCGTTGGAATAAGGCAAATAGTGCAACCCCAATAAAGGCTTGTAAGAAAATTGCCGATCAACCCCATATCATGATAAAGCGGCAGCCACGATACGGCGACATCATTATGAGTCAGGGCAATGCTCTGCCCGATGGCAATAATGTTGTTAATCAGGGCCTGATGAGAAAGCATTGCTCCCTTCGGCAGGCCGGTAGTACCGGAAGTATACTGGATGAATGCGCATTCAATGGGAAGAGGGTCATAGGGGATGAAGTCGTGATGATCAGTATAATAATCGATCTGCTCATGTATGAATATATTGTCTTGATCCATTTTATCTTTAAGTATCTTTTCCTGTAAAGAGCGGTAGACATCCTCGTAACAGAGAATAAAACGCGGTTTGGAAGTCTCATACATGTGAAGGAACTTTTCCTTGTAGTCATCCCATTCAAGTATGAAAATAGGAGGATGGAGAGGAACGGGAATACCACCGGCCATCATGACACCATAAAAGGCATAGAAAAACTCAATCCTGGTAAGAAGCAGAATAAAGACTACATCTCCCTTTCGCAAACCTTGTTTATTAAAGAAAGCGGCATACTTAATCGCTCCATTATATACGTCGTCGTAAGTGAACCTGTTTCTGTTATTATGTCTGTCCCAAAGATGTAAAAAATACCTATCCGGACTGGCCGTCCTTCTTTCCTGCAGAAGGTCAATCAAAGTAGCTTTCATGGCGTTACCAATTCTCCCCGTACACAAGTTTTCCTTCGATATATGCCTTATGAAGAGTTCCACACCACGCCCTTTTTTGATATCGCGTCATCTTATAGGGAAGATGTTCCTGTGCGAGTTGCTGAATATACAAAAAGTAATCATAATCAACTCCTTCACCGCACATGTATTCAGGCCAGTCCTCAACCATCTGCTCGAGCATGCTCATGATATTACCTTTACCAAACTCTTTATATTTCTCACCCAGCTCAGGGTGTAACATCATTGCATTAAACGCTTTGGATCCAGGCAAAGGTGCAAGTGTTCCCCATTCAAACCGGTCAAGATTGGGATAATTTTCGAGTAGATATTTCATATAGTTTAAAGTCTCAATTACGGTCTCCTGTGTTTCTCCTTTTGCCCCGACAACAATGCCAAGGACAACGGTAATCTGATGCTCATTCAGTATTTTCAGGGCATGTTCGACCATTTCCCTGTTAATGTTTTTATTCAATGCCTTTAAGGCCGCATCACTTCCTGATTCCATGCCGCAGAAAACTTGTACGCACCCAATTTCATGCAACATTCTTGCCGTTCGCGGGGTAACATGGTCAATTCTTAAATAGTTGGAAAAGGGAACCGTGAAATCTTTGGGCCTCCGTTCATAAAATGCTTTAAACCAGTCGGGATCCGCAGCAAAATTATCCGACGGGTCCCAGATATAATTTACATTATACCTGTCCACAAGCATCCTTCTTTCCGCCCATACCTGCCCGGGATCCCTGGCCCGCAGGCCACGGTCGTGTATGCTGCAAAAATAACAGCCACCGCCTTCTTTGGCCCGCCAGGAACATCCCTTCAGAGAATACATATTGGCCGGTCTTAAAAAATACGGCATCGGTTTATATTCCGGGTCAGATGTTTTTTGAATGTAGGCTTCAACATCAATATAACTCCTGTCTATAATAGGGAGATTTTGCAAATCAATCTGCGCCGTCTTGTTTTTGACAATGGCGGCGTTATCACGCCAAACCAGATTTGGAATGTCCGCCGGGACCCTGCCTTTCACAAGCTCCAGCATAGCCTCCTCACCATCATAGCATATGCAATAGTCAACATACGGATGGTATTTTAGTATTCTCTCATTGAGAGCTGTGGCTATATTGCCGCCGATTATGACATCGGCCCCCCTTTCTTTAGCCATCCTGGCTATATCCATCCCCCTGTCCACCTGGGCAAAAGTGACAGACAGCCCAACGAGCTCTGCGTTTCCTATCTTTTTTTGATCTTCCGGGTTGTCCAAATCCAGGATACAATCAAAATCCAGGATTTCAAAATCAATTTCAGGGAGAAATTTATTTACATATGTGGCTATTGACATTATGCCAAGTGGTTGTGCCCATCGCACCCATTTTTGCTGACCTTCGATTGTACGGTTCGACGGTGGTGATATCAGCTGGATTTTTCGATAACGGCCCATTATTTTTTAACCTTCTCCCCTTTTAATAGTCTTTAATAACCATTTTAAACTTCCTGGTCCTATAATCGATTATTGGATAATCAATAGCTCTTAAGGTATAAGAAACATTCCTCATTCTTTTTTTATCAAGGATCGCATCAAGATTATTTTTAGCATCCTGAAGCGCATTTGCTTCCATCTCTTTGTCAGAGATAACTGCCAAGAATTCAAACCTGTCCTCAGACTTCAACAATAACTGAAATTTATCAATACCCATTATGCAGAATGAAGTAAAAACAATTGGGTGAATGTAATCCTTGACGCCGTTTTCATTCACAAACCAGATAAGCATCTCTTCACGACCGATAAGATTGTCAACCAGGCGGAAAGGCAGAATGTTCTTTTTATCTTCTTTCAATGTCAATCTGTCATTTATTCTGTACCTGATTAACGGTTGTGTATAGTTATAAAGATTAGTGACGAGAATATGATCTTCCATTATTTCTATATAATTAAAATCGTCCATTAAATAGATTCCATCGTACTCCTCTTTGCCAATTCCGAGATAATAACATTCTGACGCCGCATACATATTAACAATAGGAACATTAAATACTCGCTTAATCAGGTTGTAATCTGTGGATGAAAGACCCTCCCCTCCGTTTTCAATACACCGGGGACTTATATTCAGCCGCCCCTCCCCCTGGCAAGCGGCAAGGATAGCAAGTCCGGTGCCATAACCGATCAATATGTCCGGTTGCAGGCGGTTCAAATCAACAATTGTTTTTTCCAGCGGTTCATTCATGTCGAGCAGGCTTATATCATACATCCGCTTCAAAATACCCTTTTTTGCGTAAAGTACCAGGGACACTCCCCCATATCGTCCGTCAATACCGGCGTAATAAACCACCCGTTTCCTTCTGCCCGGTGTAAATGCGTGCATCCGGGCACTGCAACTGAAGGCCGCCGTCATCTCTTTCATGCTGTAAACAAAAGCCACTGGATGTCCGGACGAACCAGAACTGTGTACCACCTGGTACTTTCCCTGAAATAGCTCGGTTGGATTTTTATTCGCATAGGCAAAGTTTTCGATCTCTTTCCTGTTCAACTCATTTACCGTGACAATATGGTCAAAGTTTTCGGCAAATAACTGCTTGTCCATCGGTGGAAGAGCATTGATTGCCACTTTTTCAATATCTTTTCCCTTAATACCACTTCCTTCGTAATAATCCCTGTAAAAAGGGGCGTTGTTATATGCGTGCCTGAGTATTCTTCTGAACTTCCTCTCCCTTATTCTGAATATCTCCTCCCTGTTTTTTTTCTCATTTAACCGCAGTTCAACAATGTTTTTCAAAAGATTAAGGTCCTCGATCACAGCTTGCACCTCCTTTACAGGGGGATTGGTTCATTTTAGAGGCACCGGATCCCAGTCCACGTTCTCACGCAATACCTTCGCAGGCATTCCGGCAACAAGCGTATGGGGCGGTACATCCCCGGCCACCAGCGAACCGGCTGCAACAATGGAACCGGACCCGATATGCACTCCTTTTTTTATAATGCAGGACGCACCAATCCAGACGTGATCGCCAATCACAATTTCCTTGTCCGGATTGACCGGTGTATTATCAACGATTACAGTATGGCGGTCGGAATCAAGAACCCTGGTATAATCACTGATCAAACATCCATTGCCAATAGTAATGGCATTGGAGCAATGTATTTCCGTATATGGCCCGACGATACACTGCCCCTTGAATTGCAGGTGTCCCCGGGGTGAAATGAATATGCGGGCATTGGGTGCAACCACCACCTCACCATTTACGGAAAGACGCCCCTTGACATTAAGGATGCTGATTTCGTTTCGGCAGGCATCTTCCCATCTCAGAAATCCCGTACCCATCGACAGAAACCCGTTTTTGAAATCAAGCTCTTTAAGGGCAGCCACAGTAAGGCGGTTGCTACATATTATGGGAACCCTGTGCCGTGCGGAATGATACAAAGATTTGATCGAACCGCGCAGGCCGACGGCCCCTGTAGCAAGATGAACGAGCAGCAGGCGCAGAAAAGCAGCCACCGGCGGCGTTTTACCGTCCGAAACATCCCGCGCCGTCTCGAATAAACCGGGGAATAAACCGTGTAAGCGGTCAAGCAGCATTGGATTGCCCCGAAACTTGAGCTCCCCGGAAAGGAAGGCAAGCAGCCAGCCCTGTCTGCCCTGCGCACAGCGCATAAATGTACCGGCCTCCCCTTGCAGCAGCAAATCCGGTTTTTCACTCAAACCTTCGCGTACAAGGCACTTCTCCTCTTCAATATCAACCGTCCATCGGCCCCCATCACCGCCCTTCAGGTCCAGTCCCAATTGAAATGCCCGTTTTTTAGCCCTTTTCGCTGCAAAACTGTCCGGCATGGCTTCGATCACTTGACGGGCAGACGATAGTATCAAGCCTTTTCTCCTCCCCGGTATAAATCAATCTGATCCTGATCACGGATTCACATCAACAGCACTTTTGCAGCAGGAGAGCTGAGTTTATTCCATCGCAACCCACCGATGTAATCAAGGCGTAATTGATTTCTTTCTTTTGCAACCGGCCGCCTCCGCAGTCAAAATCATCGTAATCAGCCGGCAGGTAGGCCGAAGGGGGAACCATACCTTCCCGCATGGCCATGATTGCGGCGGTTACCTGAAGGGGGCCGCCGGCACCGTAACATTCCCCCACCGCCCCTTTGGGGGCGAAAATTGCCGGACGGCATCCCTGACGGCCCAGGATGTTTCTCAGTGCCCGGACCTCACGTCTTTCCGGACGCGTACCAACAGCTGAAACCACCACCAGGTTCACCTCGCGGGGCTCCACCCCGGTTTTGTCCAAAATGTAACTGATTGCCCTTTCCAGACCATCCTCCCCAAAACAATTCTCATACCCACGGATCCGGGCGAACGCCGGCCTGCGTTTCCCGTTTGCCCTCGCTTCTTCCTCCAGCACCAGCAGGCAAGCCCCTTCCCCGGGCGGCACCCCCTTTTCCGGGGCGGCGCTGCTTCTGCCCTGTCCGGGCAGTAGCGATAGAGAGTGATAGCCCATAAAAATAAACTGGTTGAGCTCGTCACCGCCACCGGCCAGAAAAGCGGCGTAATCCCCCCGTCTGACGGCCCGGAAGGCGTAACCAAGGGCGTCCAGACCGGCGGTGGAACCGTTGCAGATGGTACAGCTGTAAGCGGTCAGATTGTGCGCTATGTTGACCCGGCTGGCCGGCGAGTTCAATACTGTGTTGGGAAACTTCACCGGGCTGATCAGGTTTGGCCCTTCCCGGTTGATGTCGATTTCATAGCCGTAAATACTGCTCAAGCTGCCGAAGCTGGTTCCGATCACCAGTCCGAGCTCCGCCAATTCTTCCGCACTCATGCCGCTCAGTGCCAGGTGGGCGGCCGTTAGCAGCAACAGCGTATTCCGGTCCAACTGACGCAGGCCTTTTTTCCCCAGGTACTGCTCCGGGTTGAAGTCCCGTACCCGGCATCCCACCGGTTCAGGTACCCCGGCGGTGGAAAAACAATCCAAATGACCATACCCCCGGCGCCCTTCCACCAATCCCCGCCAGAAGGCTTCCAGCCCCACGCCGAAACAACTGACCGTCCCCAGCCCGGTAATTACTACCTCCCGGCCCATTGGCGCTTACCTCCCGCGTAAAATTTACCCACCAACAAGCTGGAGCAGTTACCTCCAAAGGCATAAGCATTGGACATGGCCACCCGGACCGGACGCCAGCGGGGATGATTGGGCACATAATCCAGATCGCATTCCGGATCCGGTTCCTCGTAATTGATGGTCGGCGGAATAAAGTCGCGTGATACGGCCAGGCAGCAGGTCAGCGCTTCGATGGCGCTCGCAGCGCCCATGGTATGACCAATCATGGATTTGATCGAACTGACCGGAACCTGGTAGGCCAGCGGGCCGAAAACAGATTTGATGGCTCTGGTTTCCACTTCATCATTGGCCCTGGTGCCGGTTCCGTGAGCGCTGATATAGTCCACGTCGCCGGTGGCCAAACCGGCCATTTTCATAGCCGTTTTCATCGCCAGCACCGCTCCGAGGCCGGTGGGATGGGGTACGGTCATGTGGTGGGCGTCGCAACCCATTCCGTAACCCAGTACTTCCGCCACCACCGGAGCACCGCGCATAAGTGCGGACTCCATGGATTCCAGCACCAGCACCGCCGCCCCTTCACTGACAATCAAGCCTTTGCGGTGCAGATCGAAGGGCTGGCACCGTTCGGGAGCCAGGGCAAATATGCGTTTAAAACCATAAAAAGCCACCTGGGAAAAGGAGTCCACTCCGCCGGCCAACATTACCCGGCATTCCCCGTCACGGATCAAATCGTAGGCGTGGGCGACGGCATAGTTGCCCGCCGCACAGGCGGTGGGTACCGTCAATACCGGCCCGGGCAGGTCAAGGTCGGTGGCCAGATGACTGGCGATGGAAAAGGCCGTCGAACGCCGGATGAACCTCCCCATCATGCCGGGGCGGGAAAAGCCGTCCCCGTGCAGACAGTAACTGTCTACCAGATGGCTTCCCACCTGTGATTCCCCCATAGTGGTTCCCAGTACCAGACCGGTGTTGCAGCGTTTGATCCGGGAAGGACTCAGCCCGGCGTCTTCCAGGGCCAGCCGTGCCGCAGCCAGGGCCAGTTGGGAAGAACGGCCCATTTTGGCGGCCCGGTGCGCGGGCATGTAATTTAATGGATTAAAATCTTTAACTTCACCGCCGTAAAAACTGCGCCCGCCGGCTGTGCTAAAACCAACCGCTCCGATTCCCGGACGCCCTTCCAAAAGCGCCTGCCAGAACTCTTCCCGCCCCGTTCCGTTGGGGGCGACCAACCCCAATCCGGTTACCACAACTCGTTCCATGGCTTATTCCCCCATTTTGCAACTTTCACTTGTCTTTCCGCACCGCTTCATCCAGCACGACCGGAATCAACACACCGGGCCCCGTCTTTACCGTACAGCCGGCCGCTGTCAAAACCATTCAACCGGCAGACAAATTCCAGCCCCTGCGCCCGGTTCGCCACTGCATCAAACCACCTGCCCCGGCCGGGAATGATGCCTTCCGCGTAACGCACCCCACCTTGAACACCCCGGAAAAGATGACATGCAGTCATCTTTTCCAGTAAAAAGGGGACGCCGCCGGTTCCGCAGGCATGGGCTGTCACTGCCTTCACAGCCGTTTCAAAGTAAGGCGAGACATCCAGTAAAAACCAGGGTTGAAAGTTCCGGCTGGAAAAGGCCTCGTAATAAAACAACTGGGGAACCTGGTAGGGCTCCGGACCGCCCCGGTCCACCGCCGGCAAAACGGCGTAAAAGCAAGCCTGTTCGACAACAGCTGCCGCCGCCCGGTGATCCGGATGCTCATCATCGGGATGATTGACCAGGACCACCCGGGGCCGGAATTCCCTGATCCGGCGGGCCGCCGCCAGCACAGTTTCCGGCCGGTCGTCAAGCTCCAGATCCCTGAAAGGCAGAAACAGGTGCCGGTAACTTAAAATGGCTGCGGCCGCCGCGGCTTCCGTTCTTCTTATTTTCCCGGTCACGTCCGCTGTTTTCAGAGTTCCCCCCATTTCCCCGCCAGTGAGGTAAACCACTTCCACTTCCCAGTTAAGAGACGCGGCTCGGGCAATCACTCCCCCCAGACTGTATTCCGCATCATCGGGGTGAGGGCTGAATATTAATATCCTCATCTTCCGGCACCCCCCATTGGGGCAGATTCAACCGTCTACAGAAAACGGGGCAGCAGCAACCCGAAACCCAGTGCGTAGATTAAGTTGATAATCACCTTTTCCCGGGCGAAAGGGGTTTTGCTTACCACGGCCAGCACTGATGCCACCACGGCCAGGGCGAGGGCAAAAGCCAGGAAGTAACCGCCGGCCTGGGCACCGAACCGGGAAAGGAAGAATTTTTTATATACGGCGGCGCTTAAAATGCCAAAGACCAGCGCCCCCCCGCCAAAAGCAGCCATCATTGACGTGACGATGCCGCTGCCGGACATTTTCGCCATGCCTTCCACCATTCTGCCGCCGGCAATAACATTATCCCGTCCGAGAAACACTACCAGGGCGGACAACAAGCCCACCGGTATCCCGGACAGCAACCCCCTCCAGAGCACAATCAACATGTCAATCCCTCCTTAGTTGGTGGTTACAATTACCGGCCGGACCGCAAACAGACGCTCATGCCTGGACGGCACCGGCCTGTTGCGCCGGCAATTGAAGACAAACCGTTGCGGCCGGCGCGGACAGCCGTCATGCTCAGCGGGACAACTGTCTTTTGCCGCCCCGGCGCTGCCAGTTGGAAGCCAGCATGTCCTCCAGTCCCGGGCCGGCAGCAAGCCAGCCGGGATGGCGACCGAGGAACTGGTAGGTGTCCGGGCGGCGGTCGCGTAATATGAGCTCACGAATTTCCCTGCTCTCCTCCAGGTTGTCCAGCCGGCAGGAAACAACCGTTTCCTGACCGCCGGCTTCCACCGCCGGCAAACCGAGGGGAACAACAGCGCTGTTTCCGGTATAGCGCAGCACATGCCCGGACATCATAAAGGGCTCCACACCGGCATTATTGGCATAGATCACATTGGCGCAGGCGATTAAGGTCATGCATTCCGCCCAGCGGCGCTCATTGAAGTTTTGCAGGATCCGCTGACCGGACAAAAACAGGCGGCGCCAATCGTCTTCTTCCAGGCAAAAGTCCGGATTGCGCAGGGCCGTTGCCGTATCCACCACCCGGGGATTCAGTTCGGTCTCAAAGGAAGTGGATAACCAGACCAGAAAATCCGCATTCAATAACCCATATATCCGGACCACTTCCGGGACGGAGGCTTCACCGCAGGACAGCAGGGCCACCCGGCCGAAAGAAGTGGCAAATACTTCGTAATGGCTGCCCGGACATTCGCAAATGGAATAATGAGTTTTCCGGTGCACCCCGGCAATCTCCCCGCCCGGACCGATCAACAGGCAGCTTTTATACACCCGGTAGGAAAGGGAACGCCCCAGCCAGGTAAAACATCCCTCCTCACCGCGCTCAAACATGGAAAAAGCGATGTGAAGATTGAAATCACGGGCCATGCGGCCGATTTCAACGGTCAATTCCCCGGGCACGGGCTGCACGCAACGGTTGATTTCCCCGGCCGACCAGCCGTCGGGATGAATCCAGTGATCGGGAAACACAGCCAGATCCACTGGACCTTCCCGGTCGAGATGTTCTGCCAGAAGCCGGCGCCCCTGTTGCAAGGACTCTTCCAGAGCCGGGTAATAATTCACCTGTACCACGGCTACACGCGGCATCTAAACCCGCCCCCCCAAAGAAGAGGCCACATACGCCACCAGTCTTTCCATCCCCCCGTTCAACCAGGAGGAAAACTCCGCCGCATCCACTGCCAGTTCCCGGTCACCCGGTGTGTTTTCCCGGACCGGGCCAATCCCGGTAACCAGACCCTGGCGCAAATCAACAAGCAACTGGTGCCTGCCGAACCGGATCACCACTGATGTCAGTTCCGCGGGCAGCGCTTCTCCCTCCTGTACGAGCCGGTTGAACTGCTGCACCGCCGGGGAGCCTTCAGTCTCCACGGCCGCCACTGGATCCAGGGCCACTTCCGCCTGTAGCGCACTGCACCATTCCAGCCAGTCCAGGACCTGTTCCAGCGGCCCGGACACATTAACTTCACCTGCCAGACAGGCGCTCAGAGGTTCCAGGGTCATGGCGGCGAGCATTTGCATCATCGCGCTTTCATTACCCCGCACTATCACCTCCGCTTCTTCCCCCGGCTCCACTTCCCGCAGTTCACCGTTCACAATGCGCAGCCGGCACGGGATTCCAGCCGGCAGCTCAATGGCGACAGTAGCATTATAGCCGGCAAACCGGCTGGTCAAAAACTCCCGGGCCAAAGAGGCGTAACCGCCGAGCATGGCCTGCCAATCCTGAAAGGACGACGGCCGGATATTCCCGGTGTTCAGGGCGGCCGTCCAAAATATTTTGGCCAGCAGGGCGTTCATTTCCGCACCCGGCTGGGGACGCATATGTTCTTCCAGATACTCCCGGCGAAAGAAATATTCTTTGTTCATCCGTCTACAGATTTCTTCCATTTCCAATGGCATGTTCTTCGTTACCACATGGTGACAGTCATAGGCACGGTAGTCATCGGTGATTAAGGAATTTTCCTCCTTCGCCCGGCTGTAAAGCCTGGTTCCCGGCAGCGGGGTGAACAAGGAAAAAACCGGGCTGTCAATTTTCAAACTTTTAGCGTACTCAAAGGTCTGCCAGGCCGCCTGCGGGCTTTCATTTTCCGTACCGATAATGAAATAACCCCAGATAAAGATATTTTGCCGGCGTAACATCTCTACCGCCCGGTTGTTTTTTTCCACCAGATTGCCTTTTTTCATCGAATTCAATGAATCCTGATTGCCGCTTTCAATGCCCAGCAGTACGCAACGCACACCGGCCCGCGCCATGACCGCCGCCAGTTCCGGATCCCGTTCAAAGGCGTCTGTGCGTGCCTGCACCATATAGTTGGTGTTTTGCAACCCTTCTTCAATAATCAGCTCACAGATGCGCCTTAAGCGGGGAACATCTATGGCGATGCTGTCATCGGCGAAGAACACAAACAGGGGCGCATAGAAATCCATGAGCTGCTTAATTTCCCGCACCACATTTTCCGGCGAGCGTTTGCGCCAGGTGTGCCCGTAAAATGAGGACGCCGTGCAATATACACATTGATAGACGCAACCCCGGCTGGATTCCACAATATGCACCAGTTTGCGCGAATTGTCCATTAAATGCCGGGCGGGCGGACGCTTTTCATTCAGGTCGGCAATTAATTCCCGGGGCGGGTTATGGACCACGCGCCCTTTTTCCAGATACGAAACTCCTTTGACTCCAACCGGCGAGGCACGCTGAATCAATTCCCGGGCGGTGAGTTCCCCTTCCCCCCGGACTACATAATCGATGGCCCCGCTCTGCAACAGGTATTCCGGTATAAAAGTAGCCGTGTTGCCGCCCAGGACAACTTCTATCCCCGGCCGGCAATCCTTAATCCGGCGGGCCAACTCCAAAATCCGGTAGACCGAAGGCGCGGAGAGCAGGGTAATTCCCGCCATATCCGGCGCAAACTCCTCCACCTCAGCCAGCACGCCCTCAATGGTACCGTCGCAGGCGTCCAGAATACGCACCGGGGTAATATCCTCCAGATAGGCGGCTACACAGGAAAGGCCGTACCCGCCCATCGGCACCGCCGGCTGCGGCTCCGGCGGCTGGATCAAAAGAACACTCATGCCCTCACCTCCTCACAGCCTGTTTCCTCCTGCACGGACTCTCTGTAAGCACGGCACATTACACCGGTCATGGGTAAAATTAGAGACATCTTTTTCTGGTTTTCAACCTTGATCCGGATTTTTCTCCTGGCCACTGCTTCCATGGGATGCATCGTACGCATCAGGATGCTGTGATGAGTGGAAAAATCCATCTCCATAACAACCGCCGGATTGGGGGCCGCCCCCTCAACCACTTCCATCCGGCCGTCAACCAGGCGCAGGTAAAAAGTCAGTTCCAGATCTTTCAAAACATAGCCCACTTCCACCCCTTCACCTTTCTGGAAAAAAACACTGGCGTTCCTGTCCGCACCCATCTTGGCGCAGGTCTTCTCCATCCGTGACAAAACCAGCCGGCGATCGGCCTTGATCATTTTTTCTGGCTCCTTTCGATATTACCCGTCTCCGGGTTAGCAACTGCTCATCACACAAAACCGGGCGGCTCCAACGGTCAGTCCGGACCGTCCCGGGGAGAAACCAGGGGCACTGCCGCCCTCCGGCCGGGCAGTACTTTCCGCCGCAGCCAGTCACTGCCGTCTTCTATAAGCGTATAGGAAACTGGAACTACAATCAGGGTCAGCAAAGTGGAGAATAGCAAGCCGCTGATCAGTACCACCGCCATACCGGAGCGGGCCTCACTGCCCGGCGTCA
Organism: Desulfotomaculum copahuensis; assembly: GCF_001655685.1. GTDB lineage: Bacteria > Bacillota > Desulfotomaculia > Desulfotomaculales > Desulfovirgulaceae > Desulfotomaculum_G > Desulfotomaculum_G copahuensis. The sequence goes on along the minus strand of NZ_LYVF01000106.1, from coordinate 51,595 downwards.
GGGCCAGCGCGGCAGGCAGCATCGCCGATACCAGAGTCGCAGTGGTCATCAAAACAGGTCTCATCCGCACCGCGCCGGCCTCCTCGAGCGCCCGGCGCAGGCTCATCCCGCGCTGGCGCAGGGTATGCGTATAATCAATCAACAGGGTACCGTTCTTGGCCACCAGTCCGTCCACCATGATCAAACCAAGCATGGACGTGAGGTTTAAGGTTTTGCCCGTTAAATACAGGCCCAATATGCCACCGGCCAGGGCCAGGGGCAGGGAAACCATGCGCAGCACCGGCGTGGTAAAAGATTCATAAAGAATAATCAGGATCAGATATACCATCATCACTGAAAGTACAAGCACCACCAGCATGGTCTGGAAAGAATCCTGCATATCCGAGGCCTCACCCTGAAAGACCACCCGGTAACCGGCCGGCAGGGGCTGCAGCTGCAATTTCCGCCGGATATCATTCAGTACATCCCCCAGCGGTCGCCCCCGGGTATTGGCTGAAACCATGATCATCCGTTCCCCGTTATAGTGATTCACTTCCACCGGACCGGCCGTGTAGGAAATATCCGCCACCTGATCCAAACGAACCGTTCCCTGACTGGAGCTTCCCACCGGCAGGGCCGCCAGATGCCCCGGATCATACCGCCCGGAACCGGCCAGGTGCAGACGCAGGTCTTCCTCCCGGCCGTTTTCCAGGTACATCTGATCGGTTTCCCCTTGCAGGGCCAGGCGCACATTGGCGGCAATCAAATCCGGACTGAGATTCATCCGCGCGGACCGCTGTTCATCAACGGCAATATCAATAGTGGGCTGGCCCTGATGCCAGTTCATGCTGACATCCGCCGTTCCGGGCACGGAACGGACTGTATTTTCCACTTTTTCCGCCAGCCCGGCCAGTTCATGCAAGTCCGGCCCGGTAACCATCAGGCTCACCGGCGGAGTCGCCCGTCCAAAAAGCACATCTTCCGCCACCCGCAACGTAACCCCGGGCGGCATCTGGAGTCCCCGCACCTCATCTTCAATCGCCCATACGGAAAGCTTCCTTTCCCGGCGGGGCTTCAAGTCAACTTCCAGCTGGGCCAGGTTGTAACCTTGTCTTAGCTCGTTCGGAATAGCCCCCGCCGTTGCCAGCACATCCGCCACCCCGGCCATTCCCTGCAGCTTCTTTGCCGTCCTGCCGGCCGCCCCGGCGGTATCATCCAGGGAACTGCCCGGCGGCAGTTCCAGGTAGACAAAAAACCGGCCGGTGTCAATCCGGGACATGAATTCCGTACCGATCCGCCCGCCGGCGGTCAGAGCGGCCACCGCCGCCAGTGTGGCGCCGGTCAGGAGGATTACCGCCGCCCGGTGGCGCATCGACCAGCGTACCACACTCCGGTAAAAGCGGTGCGCCCGCCGCGTCCCGCGCTCATCAGCGGCCGGTGACGGATGCAGATAGCGGGCGGCCAGCATGGGAGTGAGTGTAAACGAGACCAGCAGCGAGATGAGGGTGGCACAAACCACCACCAGCCCGAAGTCCCGGAAGAACTGGCCGATAAACCCGCCAACCAGCGCCAGGGGGGCAAAAACAGCCACATCGGCCATGGTAATGGCCACGGCCACTTTGCCGATTTCCTCCCTGCCCTCAACGGCGGCCCGCCGGGGGTCTTTACCCGCAGCCATGTGACGGCCGATGTTTTCCAGGATGACAATTGAATCATCCACCAGAATCCCAATGGCGATAATCATGGCCATCAAGGTGAGCATGTTCAGGCTGATCCCGGCAAAATACATGATCAGCACCACGGCACAAAGGGAGGTGGGTATGGCCAGCATGGCAATCATCGCCGAACGCCACTGGCGCAGGGCGACCAGCAAAACCAGCCCGGTTATGATGATGCCTTCGGCTAGGTTGTGTACGGTTTCGGAAAGCACCTCCCGGATAAATACGGATGAATCCCCCAGTGCCACCAGGTGTACACCGGGCGGCAGTGCGGACTGCAACACGGCGGTTTCATGCCGGATTGCATCCGAAGTGGCCACCAGACCGGCGGAGCTGATCTTTTTCACCGCCACCGTTACAGCCGGCTGGCCGTTCAAGCTGACCCGCTCGCTCTCCGGAGCCGGATTCTCCTTTACACCGGCCACATCCCCCAGCAAGACATTGTTATCGCCGGCCGGCACCGGCACCGCGGCCAGATCCCGGATGCTTCCAAGCAACGGATGGATCTGGGTCTCGAATTCCCGGCCGCCCTGCTTTACATCCCCCCCGGGCAACGAAAAATTAACCGCTTTAATCGCAGCGCTGATTTGAGCCAGGGAAAGGCCATACCCGGCCAGTTTAACCGGATCCACCGCCACATCGATTTCCCGCTGCCGCCCCCCGGACACGTCAACCTCACCCACCCCGGGCAGGCTGGCCAGACGGTCTTTAATCTGGTCATCGGCCAGGCGGTACAACTCCTCCGGGGAACGGGACCGGCTGGTCAGTGCCAGGGTGACCACCGGCCGGTCATTAAGATCAAACTTGAGCACACTGCTTTTTATTTCCGGCGGTAAATCGTTCTTCTTTTCCGCAATCTTTCTTTCCACATCAACCACGGCTTGATTCAAATCAGTGCCCGGTCTGAGTTCCAGAGCACAAACGGCTGATCCGGAAAAGGCGCTCGAATATATATCTTTTACACCGTTTACAGTTTTCAGGGCATCCTCCAGCGGCTTGAGCACATTCCGTTCAGACGCCTGTACGCTGCCGCCGGGATATTCTATCAACACCGCCACGTTGGGTATGTCCACCGCCGGGAAAAGCTCCACGCTCAACTTTCCCTGCAGGAGAAAACCAGTCACGATTAGAAAAAGTGCCAGGGCGCCAATTGTCACCGGTTTTCGGACGGCAAAGTTTGTTAAATGCATTCCTACCTCCCGAAACAGGATTGATTGGGCCGTTCATTCCGGCCGCCCGGTTGTCATTCAGGCGGGCGGTTTTAAGAAGCCTTCCGGGCGAGCAGTTCCTGCACCAGTTCCACGCTTCCGGCAATACTGTCCAGGCGAGGCAGGTGCTCTTCGGCAATGGACACACCGTAGCGTTTTTCCAGCGCCACGGCAATCTCCAGAGCCGCCAGTGAATCCACCTGATACTCCCTGGTCAGGGAAGCATCCGGCCGGAGCAGCTCCGGTTCCAATTCAGTAATTTCAGCCACCATGGACTTGATTTCCTCGGTTATCTCCAACATCGCCAAAATCCCCTCCGTAAAGATCTTCCAGCACCATCCGGCTGGCATTGATTCCACTCTGCACCACAGCCATTCCGCCACCGCCGGGCAAAGTATAGTGCCCGGTAAAATAAAGCCCTTTCACCGGCCCCCTGCTTCTAGGCCGTCCCATCATGGTTTGCCCCGGAGTGGGGTCCAGGCCGTACAGACAACCTGATTCGTTGGCTGTATAACGGTAAAAAGTGGACGGCACTGCCGAGTTGTCCACGCTTAAATGGCGCGCCAGGCCGGGAATCACTTCCTCCACCCGCTGCAAAATTTGCCTGCGGACGGCGGTGCGGTTCTCCCGCCAGTACCTTTCCGTCAAATAACCGGCCAGCACAGTGGCGCTCAGGCAGTGATGCCCCGGCGGGGCCATCGCCGGATCATGCATTGATCGGACCGTAACGTACAAGGCGGTTTCCGCCAAATTGCTGCCGCTTTTACTGTTTGCATAGCTTTCCGTGTATGCCGCGTTACGGTGCAGGATCCAGGCCCCGGCCGGTACACCGAGACGGAGCAGATCCATACCGGTACCACAAAATACCCGTACCGCGGAAAGACTCACTGTATACTGTTCCATTTTTGAGATCTGCACCGGACTGATCAGATCATGACGGTTTAAAATGCGCCAGGCCTCCAGGAGGTTGCCGGACCAAACCACGGCGCGGGCATAAATGTTTTGACCATCATCCAGCCGGACCCCCTGCACCGCCCGGCCGGCAACCTTCAAACCGGTCACCCGGCGGGCGGTCAACAGCTCACCTCCTTTTTCCCGGAAAACGCGGGCCAGTTCATCGGGAAGATTTTGATTCCCCCCTTCCACAACATAAGCACCATCCTGGAAGTTGGCCATGAGAATGTGCGTGCTGTAAATGGCCGACGCCAGCCGGGGGGGCAGTCCCACCACCGGCCAGACGGCCCCCAGGGTATGTTTCAGCTGCTCACTGGTAAAGAATTGATCCAGCAAATCTTGAAAAGAGAGATGCCGGGACTGATAAAACACGCGCAAGAAATCCCTGGCCGCCGCGGCTGCGTAAGGGGCCTGCAATACGGACCGGTGCGTATCCCGCGCCCAGGTGAAAAACCGCCCGATTCCCGCTTTTTCCCCGGGGAAAAAGAAACACAGCTTGCGGATCAATTCATTCAAACCGGCCGGCATGGTAAAACTATCCCGGCCCAAGCTGATCGTGAAAACCGGGTCCAGGCGTTTGAAACCCAGCCGGCTGTCAATACCCAGTTGCCTGAAAGTATGGGCCAACGGCCCTTCCGGACCGGCGCCATTGATTGAATCAATGCCGCCTTCAAAAGAAAATCCTTTTCTGGTGAAAGTTGTGCAGTAACCGCCAACCCGGGAGTGTTTTTCCACCAGCAGCGTTTTGCATCCCCGGACGGCCAGCAGGGCGGCACAAGTAAGGCCGCTCAAACCGGCTCCAACCACCACCACATCAAAATCGCCCGCCATCGTGTTACCTGCCCCCTTCAACGCCCGGCCGGCACACCCGTTCACCCGCCTTTTACCGTGCCTGGGCGCTTTGTATCCCGAACATCAGTTGACCCCGCGCCACCACCCCGTTGTTCACCCGGGCCTCCCCCTCCACCACCATACCCTCGCCGGCCGCTTTGATCATGGAAACTTCAATATCCAGCCGGTCGCCCGGAAAAACCGGCTTCAGAAAACGGAAACGGTTGACGGCGGCCAGGAAAAAACGGCTTTCCGCCGGCTGGCTCCGGGATATGACAGCCAGGGCACAGGCCGCCTGGGCGATGGCCTCAATGATCAACACACCGGGCAACAGGGGATAGCCGGGAAAATGGCCGGCAAAATACGGTTCGCTGCCGCTTACGTTTTTATAGGCATGGATGGACTCCCCGGCCTGTACATCTTCAATCCGGTCCAGCATAACAAAAGGCGGCTTGTGCGAAAGCAGGCGGAGCAACTCCCGGTATTCCATCACCGGTACACCTCCTCAATGTGTTAAGGCGCCGCCCAGTGTAAGACCGCCGTCAATGGCAATCACCTGACCGGTGATATAGGCGGCTGCCGGGGAAACCAGAAAAGCCACCAGTTCGGCCACCTCCGCCGGGGCGCCCACACGCCCCAGGGGAATGCGGGAAATCAACTCCCCGGCTTTAGCCGGCGGCATTTCCCTTACCATTCCGGTATCGATCAAACCGGGAGCAACGGCGTTGACCCGGATCCCGAAACGGGCCACTTCCATGGCCAGGCAGCGGGTAAAGCCGATTAAACCCATTTTGGTTGCGCCGTAGTTCGTCTGACCGGCCAGGCCGATCAAGCCGCTTACGGAAGCAATGTTTACAACTGCGCCACTTTTTTGTTTCATGAAGTCATAAATTGCCGCGCGGGTCAAATTGAAGGCGCCGGTTAAATTGACGTCCAACACTGTTTGCCAGTCGGCGAAAGACATCAGCACCAGATTTTTATCCCTGTTCAGACCGGCGTTGTTGATCAAAATATCCAGCCCGCCAAAATGCTCCCTGACCGTTCGGACCAACCCCAAAGCCTGCTCAAGATCGGCCACGTCGGCCTGCACGGCCAGCCCGCGGCTGCCGGAACGCTCCAGCGACTCAACCACCGCCCGGGCTTCACCGGCGCTTCGGGCATAGTTAACCGCCACCCGCACCCCCGCTTCCCCCAACCGCAGGGCAACGGCCTGTCCGATACCCCGGCTACCGCCGGTAACCAGGGCCACCTTGCCCTGCAAGCCGGAATCCGCCACTGCTACCACCTCCGCTTAAGCGCTGATGCGCACATTCAACCGGTCAAGATAACCGCCCCGGTCAATACTGGCAAGTCCCTCGATTATCGACCCAAGCAGGCCGTCCGCCCGGATATCTTCCCGGGAAAGCAACCGCCCATATACATCCGGGTCTCCGGTGAGCAACTGGCGGAAAAGCCCGGCATCAACGATCCGGCTGTTTGCCTGCGTCCCTGCCCGCAACTGCAGTGCGGAACATTTTCCGTCATGCAGATCAAACACCAGCGTATTACTTCCATCACCGATGGCTCGTTGCGCGTCTCCCTCCACCCCCGTCCCGTCCCGCTGTTCGTTCAGCACATGAACAATGGTATTCGGATCATAAGACGGTGCCTCCATCGGGTTGAGCATGACTGCTTCCTGAAAATCGTTGCACCAATTGATAAAAGGAAGCAATTGCTCCGTTGCGGCGGTTGTCCCGGCCAGGCCGGCCATAAACATGCTCAACGCGTCCAGCCGCCCGGCGCCGAAGAGCTCCACCAGCGTGCCGTTGTTCAAGTCAATTTCTATTTCACCGTTGTTTTCCGTTTCAGATATTTCCTGAATTACGCCGTTTCTTATTTTCAGCAGCAGTTGACCGCAACCCCGGATTCTGAACAGCACATCCGCCCGGTAACCGGGCTGCCCGTTTTGCAGTGCGTCGCTGCTTAACTGGCCGAAGGCGGTCAGCGTTTTTACCCACTCACCGGTAGTTGACGGCCCGCCGTAGCGCAAATGGCAGGTTGACAACCAGCAGGCCCGGGCATAGAGGCTTTTGACCGGGTTTTTTTCATCAACTGAAAAGTTGTCCTTGATCCAGGGGATACGGATGTAAAATTTGCGGTGCATCCGGCGGCAAACCTCTTCAATGCCGGGCAGGGTGGATTTGAGTACGCGGGTGAACTGATCATAGTCAATCCAGCGTTCGGTAAGTAAGTCACCACTGTCTCTGGCCCGTTCGTACAACCTGGTACCCGGGTAGGGGGTAAGAATATTGAAGTTAACCGCGTCCAAATCCAGCGCGAGCGCAAAATCCACAGTCTCAAAAAGCATATGCTCCGTTTCGTGCGGGTAGCCCAGGGCAAACAGGCCTTCAGTGAAAATGCCGTGGGACTTCAAAAGTTTTACTGCTTCTTGAATTTGTTCACGGTTGATACGCTTGTTCATTACTTGCAGGGTGTAATCGCTGGCGCTTTCAATGCCGAGCATGGCCACACCGAAACCGGCCCGGGCCATCTTTTCCACCACCCCGGGATTGCGGGCCAGGGCATCCGCCCGGAAGGAGGCGCTGAACATTACCTGCAGGCCTTCGGCGATGACCAGATCGCAAAATTCCGCCACCCGTTTCATATCCAGGCCGAAATTGTCGTCATAAAAGGTGATATACCAGGCACCGAAATCTTGAGCAAGGAACTTGACCTGTTCGGCCAGCCTGGCCGGGGACATGGCCCGGTAAGTGCGGCCGTAAAACTGGTTGGCCACACAAAAATCACAATCGAACAGGCAGCCCCGGCTTGATTCCACCGGATGGACCGCCGGTATGCCGTCCACCAGGTGGTACGCCGGCCGTCTTTTGCCGTCCAGGTCGGCAATCAGTTCCCGGGGTGGATTGTCGATAATCTGCCCGTCCCGCCGGTAGGTCAGTCCGGCCACGCCTTCCGGCGTTCCCTTGCGCACCAGTTCCCGGATGGTCAATTCCCCTTCACCGCGGACGACCATGTCCACCACGCCGGAATTCAAAATATACCGGCGTAAAAATTGCGCGCCCGGACCGCCAAAAACAACGGGTATGTCCCCCAATTCCTTGATTCTCCCGGCCAGGGCAATATTCATATCCGTAACCAGGGTATAATTGTTGGTAATGCCGACCAGGTCGGGCTGAAACGAGCGCACTCGCTCCACCACATCCGCCGCACTGTCCAGGGTGGCGGAAATAATCCGCACTTCGGCCACATCTTCCAGATAAGCCGCCACACAACACAAACCGAGCGGCAACGTGACCGGTAAAGGCATGTTTTTAGGTTCCGGCGGCTGAACAAGCAACACTTTTTTCATTTGCATTTTTAGCCCTCCGCTATGCAATCCATCCCGGTCAGGCGCCCCGGGCGGTTCTCTGGTAACGCCGTTCACGCTCGGAAACCAGCGTTTCCAGGTCCAGTTGAAGAAACAAGACGGCCTCTTCGGCTGGAATACCTTCTTCCGCCAGCAAACCGGCAGCATCTTCCTGCAGTTTGCGGCGGAAGGCCGCATCGCTGAGAGCCCGTTCCAGGAGCTGTTCCAGAGCCGTTTTCATCTGCCCGTTTCCTCCTTTATTTTCACGCCGGTACCACCGGCTGATAGACCAGACGTTGAAAGAAAGACCCGTAATTATCCCGGCCGGACAAGTGGTTTAAGTAAAAAACCGTTTTGCCCCGGCGCAAAAGCTCAATTCTGGCGCCGTTCCCCCGCCGCAGGCTGGGGGCGTAAAAACGGCGCATCAACTGGTAGTACCGGCGGCACTGGCGGGAGCAGGCCAGGTGAATTTTAAACTTTTCCCCCTCGTCCCGCCCAAGGGCGGCCATCACGCAAACACGGCCCGTGGAGACGTAACCAAAGGGCACATACAGGGAAAGGGCGAAACCGCTGTTGCCGACTTCCGTGTCAAAGCCCTGGGGCACGGGATCAAATTCAACGCGTTCAACCCGGAAACGGGACAACAGGCGGCGGTACCCGCCGGCGGTTATATTCGATGAACGCAACAAATCCCTGGCTCCGGGAGTGAAAAAACTTTCGTATTCCTCCCCGGCAAAGCGTGGATCACGGATCATCTTCTCCAGCATCCGGCCGGCCACCGGTTTCAACCGCGGGTAATCCTGCAGCAGGGCCAGCACGCCGTAATCATTGACCACCACCTCGTCGTCCGCCAACAAGTCCAGCAACTCCTTAACCGCGCCCAGTTGCTCATCATTGACATACGGAGTGACCAGGGTGAAGCCCAGCCCCCGTTCCTGCGCAATAGACCGGGCCTGTTTTACTTCCTGTGCATCCGGCATCAGGCGGGCGCAAAACTCCTGGCCAAAATACAGCCGGGTCAGGGGCAGACGGGCGCACCGCTCCGCCAGCTCATTTTTGACCTGCCGTTCCCACTGCCGCAGGGCGGGGTGGGCGGCCGGGGCGAAGGGCTCCTGAATCAGGGATAGATCCGCGGCTTTACTGACATAAAAAGCCCATTCAGCATTCAATCAACTCACCTTCTTTGCTTCCCGCCCGTCAAAGGCGTCGGGGAAATAACACCGGTAGCCCAGCTGGCATAATTCCGGGAAAACCTGATGCGGCTGCATTTCCCGGCGGATATCGGCCGGATCCGCCCCCCGGCCGGCCATTTCCACCGCCCGTCCCAAATGCCACAGGGATTTTAATTTTTGAATCAGGGGCAGGTTGCGCCCGGATACTTTTAAGGCGGTCATGCGGCAATGGCGCATGACGTAGGGCACCGCGCACAGACCGCAGCCATTGTTTTGCCAACCCTCCCGATCGGCGGTTTCATCAACGTAAGGCTGTACCCACTGCCGGTAGGCGGTTTCATTCTGCCGCAGCCGCTGCGCCTCCTGAAAACCGATTTCCCCGGCGGCGGCGTAATAGGAGGTCGTCCAGTCGTCCCGGCAAAATTCCCCGGCACAGTGCAGCGTATTGCAATTCCCGTCGTCAAAAACACAGCGGTCCTCCAGGATCAGGCATTCATACTCCATTTCCGGCACAGCAGCGGTGATCCGGGCCATTTCACGCAGGGTGATGTGACGGGGAAAAGTAATCCGCGAAACCCCCAGGGATTGAAAGAAACGGGCGGCGGCAATATTGGCCACTTGCGTGCAGGTGCTTAAAATGATCTTGATCCCCATTTCCTGTTCACCGACGGCCTGGATTAATCCCGGATCGGCCACCACTATGCCGGATACTCCTGCTTCCTGCAGGGCGCGTATATACTCCAGGATGAACGGGTAATTCCGGCCGGTGTAGTAGGGGGCGTTGACCGTCGCATACAGGGGCACTCCGAGCTCCCCGGCCTTTGCGGCCGTTTTTTTCAGTTCGTCGTAGCTGGTGATATTGGCAAAAGGCGACTCCCGGCGGTTCAAAGAAAGTTGCTGGGTGCCGGTTTCATCAGCCTCCGGACGGTTGTAGTCGGACATCCAGCTGCCGTCGGTATAGCCGCAAAAGAGCTCCGTCGCCCCCGCTTTGACCATTAAAGGCACCTGCCCGGAACCGTTTACCGGAGCAAGTATTTGCATCATGCTATTCCCTCCTTCGCCCACAGATCCGCTTTGCCGGCCGCCGGAATGCACCCGCGCAGGACCTGCGCCACATTGTCCAGCGCTGCCGGATCTTGCAGCGGATCGCCGGTCACGATCAGCAGATCGCCACGATAGCCGGGCGCCACCAGTCCCAGCCCGTTCCAACCAAGCATTTTTGCCGCCTGGATGGTGCAACTGGCCAGTGCTTCCGGCCAGCTCAGCCCGGCCCGGCGCAGCCAGCCCAGCTCGGCGGTTATGCCGCAAAAACCGTTGTATGGTGTTCCGGCGTCGGAACCGGCCACTATGCGCACGCCGCACCCGCGGGCCACGGCCACGGCACGCAATTGCTCCTGTAGCGCCCGGGCGGCCTTTTCCGCCATCTCGCCCCGGCCTTTTCCAGCCATCGCCGCAAAGCCGGTGCAGGTGGAAACCAGGGTGATCTCCCGCCGGGCCATTTCCCGGGCCAGTTCCACCGTCAAGCCCAGGCCGTGTTCAATGCTGTCCACTCCGGCGGAGACGGCCATGGCCACGCCCTCCCGGCTTTGTACATGCGCCGCCACTTTAGCCCCGCAACCGTGCGCTTCAATTGCGGCGGCAAGCAATTCGTCAAAGGAAAATTGCAGCTGACCGGGCGGCCTGTTCCCGGTGACCACGCCGGTGGTCAGCATGATCTTGATCCAGCCGCCTTCTCCGGACAATTGACGCTGGACGGCGGAACGGATTTCCTTTTCGCCCCGTACCGGTTCACCGATGGCTGCGCAGTGCCCCCCCGGCACGGTCAGCGGCCGGCCGCAGCATATCAGCCGGGGGAAGCATTCCGGGGGCTCCAGGACGGCCTGCGCATAACCGGGGTTGAATGCCCCCCCGGCGTCCCGCAGGCCGACCACGCCCCGCCGGAGCAGTTCCAGACACCTCTCCCGCAGTGGCGGACTGAAGTTCACACCGGCCAGGGGATCGGCGCCGCCATCAAGCTGCAGGTGCACATGACTATCAATCAAGCCGGGCAGGACGGTGAAGCCGGACAGATCAAGGCCCCCGTCACCGGCGTAACCTTTGCGCGCCAGGACTATGTATCCTTCTTCCAGACAAAGCATCATACCCTCCCGGCGGCCACGGGCGTCAACGATCGAAACATTATTCAACAGCATTTGCCTCTCCCCCCCGTGCGGCATCCTCTGGAACGGCGCTGCAACTGTTCCCCATCAAAGGGCCAAAACAACGTTTATGATATTGCAAGCGGGGATCACCGGCAACAACTGCCTGTTCTTTCTTTCTTTCCTCCCGGGTGGCGCCGGCAAGGAGCAAAAACCGGGATGAAAGCAGGGAGATAATTTCCGCCTCGTCCCGCCCGGCCGTATTCAGAACCAGATCCGCACGCAGCTTGTTTTGCCGCTCCAATTCCGCCAGGGCGAGCACCCGTCCGGCGGGCAGAAACTCATCCGCCGCACGCAACCGGTTACGGTCCAGCAGCACATCCTCCGGCGCAGTAAGGCGCACCGTCAGCGTACGGGCCTGCATGGCCGCCAAATGGGCCAGCAACCCCTCCCAATCGGCGGTCCGTTTGAAAAAATCATCAATAATCAGATCATAATCCCGGGTTATAAAGTTGGCGGCCAGAGACCTGATATTCCGGTATTTCAAATCCAGCTGCGCTCCGGAATAAATACACTTGTAGATCAAATGGGCGACCTGATCACCATTAATCAGGGCCACCCGGCCATCCACTGCCTTCAGCACACCGCGGGCAACAGTGCTTTTCCCGGACGCCGGGGGCCCGGTAAGAACCAGGCAGACCGGCGGTTTCCGGGGGCGCACCACCAAATCTCTTAATACACGCTCCCGGCTGACCGGTTCCAGGGTCATCTCCCGCCCGGCCGGGGTGCGGCAGGCCGGAACCTCCAGACCGTTCACCTTGATCCGGCAACCGCCGCACAATCCCCGGCGGCAGGAGACGGGAAAAGCCAGCGTGGGATCATAATGGCTTTGTATATCCACCAGCACGTCCAACACCGTACGCCCCTGATAAGCCACCCCGTCATACTGTTCAAACCGCCCGCCGTCACTCCGCCAAACCCGGACCATACCCCGCTCCTCAGTCGCCACCGGCCATCCCTCCTGTTTCAACCGCCGCTGCCACCGGTTCATGCCGGATGCTCCATGCTCCGTCCGTATATTGCACCAGTCCGTTGACCAGCCAGTTTTCGTCGTCCCGGGACGGGAAATCCAGCCGGGCATGTGCCCCCCGGGTTTCCTCCCTGGCCCCGGCCGCCAGAATCACCGCCTGTGCCACGTCGAGCATGTTTGCTGTTTCCAGCGCCCCCATAAACTCGTGATTGTAGACCATTCCATCATCCCGCAGGGCCACTGCCCGTTCGAACTCCTGCCGCAGGGCGTACAGTTCGGCCGCGGCGCGCTTCAAACCGTCCCCTTCCCGCAATACACCCGCCTTTTCCCACATCAGCTCTTGCAGGCGTCTTCTAAAATGATGATGGCTTTTGCCGCTCCGCCGGCTCAACCATCCCCGGTAGCGCTCCAGCGCCCTGTGCGCCGCCGGCATCGGCTCACCCCGCTCCGCCGTCTGCTGCGAGGCGGCGGCCAGACCGGCCCGGCGGCCGAAAACCTGCGTCTCGGCCAGGGCATTGCCCTGCAGGCGGTTGGCCCCGTGCAGACCGCCGGCCACCTCGCCGGCCGCCAGCAAGCCGTTCAGACTGGTGCGGCCGTCGGCGTCAATTTTTACCCCACCCATGGTAAAATGGGCAAATGGCGCCACTTCAAAGGCATCCCGGCAAACATCCAGACCCGCTCCGTTCAGATCGTACCCCCGCATCACATTCCCGGGGAACCAGTGCTCCATGAAATCACGCACCGCATTCTGCGGCAGGTGGGACACGCTCAGGTAGACCCCGCCGTGGGGGCTGCCCCGGCCGGCCAGGATTTCCCCGGCGATCCCCCGGCTCAGCAGATCACGGGTGGTAAGCTCGGCCCGCCGGGGATCAACCCGGGGCATGAAACGCTCGCCCAATTTATTGTATAAACGTCCCTGAAGCATATAAACCAGCATGGAAACCTCATGCAGGCCCCATAGAACGGGTGGCCAGACCACACAGGTGGGATAGAACTGGATAAATTCCATGTCCACCAGCACGGCGCCGGCTTTCAGGGCCAGTGCGTGCCCGTCCCCGGTGGTGCCGGCCGTAGCGCTGCAATAAGGATGATAAAGCTCCTGTACGCCTCCGGTGGCCAGGACTACCGAACGGCAGCAAACCACCTCGAATTGTCCGGCCGCCATATCCCAGGCCAGCACACCCGCCACCCGGTCCCCTTCCAGCAGCAGGTCCAGGACCATAAAGTATTCCCGGACGGTTATATCCATTTTTCTAATCTCTTTGTTTAACGCCTTTTGAAACTGCCGGCCGGTTTCAAACCCGGCATGTACTCCGCGGGGGAAGGAATGACCGGGAATAGCCACCTGCTCATAGCAGTCTCCATTTTTGTCAAAAGTCACCCCGTAAGCTTCCAGCTCCCGGATACGTTGCGGCGCTTCAGCTGCAAACACTTCCACCAGGCGGCGGTTGCTTAAATACGCGCCCCCCTGCACGGTGTCCTTAAAATGTTCCCCGGAGTTGTCCCGCCGGTCGGCGTGGCCAAAGGCGGCACAACAGGAAAAGGGGGCCATCAGCGTTACGCCGCCGTGCTCCAGCCGGTCCTTGGTGACCAGCATCACCCGGGCGCCTTCCCCCCGGGCGGCGATGGCCGCCCGGCACCCGGCGCCGCCGCTGCCAATTACAAGCACGTCGGTAGACGAGGTCAGCATGGACATCACCGGCTCCCTCCATCAACGGCAACGGCCTTTATGTTCATGGCCAGCCAGTCCCCGCTAAGCGTCCATTCCGGCAGCATGGAAGACTTTAAAAATTCGTCAATCTCCTGCATGGTGTAGGCCGAATTGATTGAATCCAGGTACTCCTGCCGCACCCCGCGCAGAAAAGGAGGCATGTAAAAAGCGCACATGGTTTTGATCAGCTTCAAGGGCCAACCCCAACGTAAATCACGGACCAAAATAAACCCGCCCGGTTTTAGCACACGGTAAGCTTCGTTGAACACCGTTACCGGGCGGTGCCAGTGATGCATGGACCCCATGCTGACCACGGCGTCAAAACTGTTCCCGTCAAACATTTCGAGATTGGCCGCGTCACCCTGTACCCAGGTGGTGCGCCCGGTGATGCCGTTCCCGGCCGCCCGCCGGGCGGCCGCCTGCAGCATGTTTTCCGAAAGATCCAGTCCGGTGACCCGGACGGCGGGGTGACGGCGGGCGATTTCAACGGCCAGACATCCCGGTCCGGTACCGATGTCCAGAACCTCACCCCCGGCCGGCAGCAGGGATAAAATTTTTCCAGCCATTAATTTGTATTGCTTGCGCATATGCCCGGACCGGCTCATCAAATCATATTCCTCCACCACCGGTGCGGCTTCCAGGGCTTCCTTCTCCTGAATCCGGTCGCGCATGCTCGGAACCTCCCTTCAGGCGGCTTGATAAAAAACCTGCCCGTTTATTCAATCCGGAAATCGCGGACACCCGGCACCTGGACGACTTCAGCGAATGCCTGTCCGTACGGGCGGGTGGCGTCAATACCCATTACCGAGGTGATACCCATTGCCGGCGCGGAAGGATCCAGGTCGCCCCCGGGGATGTGCTCCAGAATAATGACATCCCGCGCCGGCTGTACCCGGGTGGCCACGGCCCAGTTCACCTGTACCGGGTCATAGATGTCCACATCGTCATCAACCACAATCACCGTTTTCGGGTGCAGGGCATCGCCGAGCACCGCCAGGAGCAGCGATCGCGCCTGCCCCCGGTACCTCTGCCGCAAGGAAACAACCACATTGAACTGGGTGCCGGCCGATGTCTGATAGCAGACTCCCTGCACTTCCGGATAGCTTGCTTTCAACCGTTCCCACAGGGCTGCTTCATAGCCGAAAGTCTTTAATACATGATTTTCCGTGCAGGGCAGGCCGGTCATCACCACCTGCAGCACGGCGTCCCGCCGGCAGGTGAGCGCGGTCACCTCGAGCACGGGGCTTTCCTCCCGAGCACCGTAGTAACCCGTGAACTCGCCGAAACTGCCCTCCATTTCCCGCACGCCGGGCAGAATGCGTCCCTCGATGACGATCTCGGCCCGCGCCGGCACCGCCAGATCCACTGTCAGAGCGGGCACCACCTCCACCGGTACTCCCCTGATGCCGCCGGCCACGGCCAGTTCGTCCACCCCATAGGGAACCTTCACCTGGGAGGCGTAAAGAATTACCGGATCCAGACCGATGGCGGTGGCCACCTCCAGGGGGCGGCCCAGGGCTTCCGCCCGGCTTAACTGCATGGCCAGATGCTGAAAGGGATAGGTTTTGATCAACATATGCCGCGGTCCTTTTAATTCCAGACGGGAAATAGCGGCATTATTGCACCCGGTTTGGGGATCCCGGCTGATCTGCACCCCGGCGGTGATAAAGGGTCCGGAATCAGACGCGTGCAGGACGGGAACCGGCAGATCAAAAAGGTTGATCTGCTCTCCGGTGTAAACCACTTCCCGGCAGGGGGCATCCGCAACAACCACCGGTACCAGGGGACTGGCCACTCCCCGGCGCACCCGTTCAATTCCGTCCGCCCATGAAGACGCTTCCAGCGCCAGCAGCGCCTTTTGACGATCCTGGCACAGCCCGCCCACCACCGGCATCCGGTGTCCCTTGATCCGCTCGAAATACAACGCCGGACCGCCTGTATCGGACATCTTCCGGATCCCGGCGGCAATCCCAAAAACGGGATCCACTTCCCGCACCACCCGTTTCAACTGGCCGCATTCCGCCAGAACAGTCATAAAATCACGCAAATCCCGGTACGGCACGCCTTTCTCCCCTTTAAAAAAGATCTGAAACACGGCACCGGCCGTCGTGCTCCGCGTATTCCCCGGCCGTGCGGGCCAGATAAGGGATAGACCAGTGTTTGTTTCTGGACCCGAATTCCGCCAGCACGTTTTCCCAGTCGCCGTTCAGTTCCGGCGAAACATAAAATGCCGGGTTGAACAAATCGCCGCCGGCCACTCCTTCTTCCGCCGCCCGGCCGGCAAGCGCCGTTCCCGGGTACAGGCGGATGCCCACATTGGCCAGCAGGACTGTCGTTCCCGCCTGTTCCATGTGCAAAAGGCTCTCCCGCAAGGTCGCCCGGTTTTCCCCCGGACCGCCCAGAAGCAGGAAGGGCATAAAGTTCACTCCGGCCCGCCGGCAGTTCTCCAGCACCGCAAGCACTGCGGAGGCGGAAAAACTTTTGCCCAGACCCTCCAGCACGCGGTCGCTGCAGGAGTCGATGCCCAGTTCCACCAGGGCGCATCCCGCCTCTTTGGCCAGCGTTAGAAATTCCGTACTACAATAATCCGGATGGGAATAGAATGTGGCCACCCACTGCACCTTTATTTCCCGCCGGATAATTTCCCGGCAGATGGCTTCGGCATGCTCCAGCGGGACATTGAAGAGTGAATCAACAAAATGTATGTGGTGAATATGCAGATGACCGGTCATATATTCCAGTTCGTCCGCCACCAGGCCGGGAGAACGCAGGCGCATCATCCGGCCCTCAACCCGGGGATAGACACAGTAGCTGCAACTCATCGGACAGCCCCGCTTGCTCTGGATGTTGCCCACCGGCTTCCCGCCGGCCGTGCGGTAGCTTCCCCGGGCAATCAAATCCCGCGCCGGCAGGGGCAGGGTATCAAGTTCACGGCAGAGCCAGGCCCCAACTTGCTCCTGCTTTCCGCCGCGCCGTGAAATCACACCCGGTACCGAACCGGGATCCCCGCCGTTCGTCAGGGCCTGCAGCAGGTGAACCATGGCCAGTTCCCCGTCGCCGACCACCCCGTAATCCAAATTGAAATATTCGAGAATGGGGCCGGGTAGCACGGAAAATCCGGAGCCGCCGGGAATCACCGGTACGCCGGCCTGACGGCAGACTTCCACCGGCACCCGGAAGCGGGGCAGGTAAAACTCGTTGATGGACAAAGGATACTTGACATTGTCAATGTTGCGGATGGATAGGCCGATCACTTCCGGAACGAAAGTTTCAATCCGCCGCTGCAGTTCCTCCACCGGGCCGGGGCAAAAACACAGGTCGAGCAGCGAAACGGCATGTCCGGCCTGGCGGAGGGAGGCCGCCACGCTTGCAAGGCCAAGGGGCGGTACGGGATAGGGGATTTTTTCCCGGTTCAGCGAAACCAGCAACACTCTCAAAGCAATGACCTCATTTCCGAAAACAGTTGCACGGCCCGGCCGGCCTGATGCTCCCAGGTCAACTCCGCTTCCACGAAGGCACGGCCGCTTTGCCCCATCTCGCTGCACCGCTGCTGATCCGCCAGCAGTGTGCAAATAGCGTCTGCCATGGCCCTGGTGTCGTAAGCCGGATAAAGCAAACCCCGCCGGGAAGTGATGATTTCATCATGATAACCCAGTGCGGGGGCAACCACCGGACAAGCGGAAGCCATCGCCTCGACCATGACAATGCCGGCGCTTTCCGCCACCACCAGCGGGTTCACAAAAACATCCGCACAAGCATAAACATTTTTCCGGTACTCACCCTGCACGTGGCCAATCAGCCTGACCCGGTCGTCAATCAACATGTTGGTGGCCAGGTACTCCAGGATGTCCGAATACTGCTGATACATAAAACTTTTTCCGGCAATAATCAGCAGTGCCTGCGGAAAGCTTTCCAGCACCAGGGGAAAGGCTGACAACAGGTGGTGCGCCCCTTTGGTGGCTTCCAGCCGCCCGAGGAAGAGTACGATCCGGTGTTCCGGCCTATCCCCGCCAAATGCCGAGCGGATCAACTCCTCCCGGAACCCCGGTGCCGCTTCTGCGGCAAACTCGTCAAGCCACACGCCGGCATAATGAATCTTGATTTTTTCCGGTTCAAGACCCAGTTCGGACACACCCCGCCCGGCGAAATAACGGCTGACGGCCCAAATGGCATCGTAGGAATTGAGACAACGGCCCAGCTCTTTATGCAGCGCCGGTCCGTCCAGGGTTTCTTTGCCGGCCAGATTTAAAAATTCACTGAAGTGCAGGTATTCCGCCGCACTAATCGGATACGACTGCAACAGCACAGAACAGGGGAGGCCGGTTTTTTCCCTGATCCCCGGACCGAACCAGCAAACGGCGTCGCTGATCTGGACCACTTCCGCCCCGCAATCCTTGAGCAATCCGGACAGCCTGGCGGTGGCCCGCTCCAGCACGCTTTCGTTGCCGGCCGGAAAGGGCCACAACCACTCTTGAATCAATTCCGTAGGGAAAGCCGTCGGACCGCCCAACTCTTCGGCCACCGCCGCCGGCAGTGTACCGCCCTCCCCCATCAATTCCCGCAGGGGCAGCATATGCACTCTTAAATTGGATAATCCCGTGCCGAAATCAGAGTGTTCCGCCGGGGCGGAAGTCAGGGCCAGACAGAATACATCCACCCGCTGCCCGCTCCGGGCCAGGGCGATGGCCAGGTTTTTTACCCGCTCCATGCCCCCTTGATGCAGCGAAAACCATTCTTCGATCAACGCAATATGCATTTGCCGGTCCCCCCCTGAGCCTGTCCAGCACCCGCGGCCAATTCGGCCGCCCGGGACTCTTGAAGCGAAAGCCACTGTTCAAGCGCATCCGGCTCGTTGATCCGGACCGCCCGTTCGGCGACGGAAGCGCAATAACGGCACCGCCCGCAGGCAAGCTGGCAGTCCTGAGTGAAAAAATGCTCCAGGAAACCGTCCAGTGCCCGGTTGTCCAGTTCCACGGGCACGCCCGGCCGCAGGCCGGCGCGGAAGTCCAGCGCCTGCTCCCATTCCCGGCCGGACATCCCCGGCGGTTTTTTAGCGTTTGTTTCACCCACCTCCGTGCGGGCCACGGCCAGCAGTTCCAGCAGGTTCCCGTCCCAGCGCCGGGCCAGGTAGGCTCCGGCCAACCGGCGCAACCTTTCCCGCTCCCACTGGCGGTTCCCGCCCTTAAAGTGGTTGATTCCGATCCGTTCGTATACTTCCACATCTTCCGGCCTGATCCAGCGTGATTTGATCAATTCTTCCGGATGGCGGTAGAAGTACAGGCCGCATTTAAGCAGGCAATAATCCACCTGGATGGAATTTGCCCGGGAAAGGTAGTCTTCTTGATCGGCATGGCCGTTAATGTTGTAGTGATACTGCCGGTAGGGGCAGCCGTAAAGACAGCAGTCGTTGGTGTGCAGTTCCAGGGGCACCCGCGCGGCCTTTACCGCCTCCCGCAGAAAGGGGAAATTGCGGTTTTGCATGTAATCAAGAACAATCATATCCACGCCCAGTTCCTGAAAGTGCATCAACAGGGGAATACTGTTGATATGCGCGATTACTGAAGCCTTCACCCCGACCCGGGGGAAATTACGTTTGACCATTTCAATCAGGTAGGGCACAGTTAGTACCACCGTGTCCGCGCCCAAACCGTTGACGATTTGATCAAAAAAGGCCAGCAACCGGGCGGCGTAATCATTCTTGAACTCGCGGTTGCCCAAACAGGGGGCATTGGCTATGTAGGCAAACCGGATCCCCCGTGCGTGCATCAGAGCGACCTGCCGGGCGGCCTGTTCAAAATCCACCCCGGCCAGATACATGCCGGGGCGGCCGCTGCCCACCGGCGAAAAACGCAATGAACCAAAAAACTCGCCCACCTGGATGCCGCGGCCTGTCTTGTTCAGGCGGGCGCAATCATCAATCAGTCCTTCATCCCAGTTAAACGCCAGACTGTAACTGCTGGACAAGACTATTCACCCCCCTTTGTTCCGGCAGTACCGTTTTCCGTCTTCCGCAATCCACCGGCTTCATTCCAGGCATTCACACGGGAACTCCAGAGCGGAATCACCCGGCCCCTTTTCCGTCCGTGAAACCCGAAACAGCCAGTTTCAGCCAGCAGCGCCTGAAACTGGGCAAAATCAAGGCTTTGCTGGCCGTCACAGAGCGCCTTGGCCGGCTCGGGATGCACTTCCATCATCAGGCCGTCCGCGCCGCAGGCCAGCGCCGCCCGCGCCAGGGGAGCCATAATATCCTTGCGGCCCAGCGAATGGGAAAGATCGACAATGATGGGCAGGTAGGTAAACTGCTTGACCAGGGCCACACAGGAAAGATCCAGCGTGTTCCTGGTATAGCGTTCAAAAGTGCGGATACCCCGTTCGCACAGGATTACTCCGGCCCGTCCGCCGCTTAAAATATACTCCGCAGCCAGAATGAACTCTTCCACGGTGGCGGCCGGCCCTCTTTTCAACAATACCGGCTTGTCCTGCCGGGCGAGCTTTTTGAGCAAAGAGTAGTTTTGCATGTTGCGGGCGCCGATCTGCAAGACATCCACATAGTGTGCCATCAAGGGAATATCCGCCGGATCCATCACTTCGGAAACAACATGCAGGCCGTATTTTTCCCTTGCCTGGGCAAGCCAGACCAGGGCTTTTTCCCCCAGACCCTGAAAACTGCGCGGTGAAGTCCTGGGTTTAAATGCGCCGCCGCGTAAAATGCGCACCCCCATGCTCTTTAAGAAAGCAGCTGTTTCCAGTACCTGCTCACGTGATTCGACCGCACAGGGTCCACACCAGAGACTTTTTTCACCTTCTGCACCTAGAATCATTTCAAGAGCGGGGTTATTTCTTTTTACTATGGAGTGAGTAAATTTTCCCTCTGGCATAATCTCGACTCCTTATCATTCTTTACAATGCCAGAACAAACCTAGCTTCAAGAGAAAAAGTTAAAATAGTAACCACTTTAACAGCGGTAATAAAATAAGTAACCCGTATTACGTGGCTCGATTCGCCAAATTACTTGATGATGGTTCGTATTTCATTCCAGACAATCGTTCACTCTGCCGCTGTAGATATCACCCTCTCCCTGTCACATCGCGATAGCGCCCAATGCACCTACAAGCATAAAATTTCATACGCGGCACATTGTATCTGTTACTACTGCGCATTGCGTTGAAAAAGATTGCAAGAAGCACTTTACACGACATCGCACAAGCACGGATTTGATTATAAACATAACCTGTTAAAATGGTATTAGATTTTTGTAAAATAATATTTAAATTTTCATTAAAGATCAGATATGGAACTATTGTCCTGGATAATAGGCATATGACACTTAACATACTGTAGGAAAGCGACAGTAGTATCATTTTCAAAAATCCATTGGTACTAGTTTCGGGCAATGATCATATTAACTTTTAACAAGGTTTAAATATTGTCGAATAATATGCATTTTTGTCGTTACGTCTCACTGTCTCCGATAATAATGGCCGGGTGGTGTCCCGGCCGGTTTTGGTTAAAAGCAAGGACGGCGGCATAAGAAAATGCCGCCGTCCTTGCCGCTTTCAGCTGTTCAGTGTATTTGCTCCTGCATCCCGGATTGACCGGCTTCCCGGCTCCAGCCGGCAAAATTCATGTGTTGATAATAATCCGCCTGAGCGGCCGGCGGCACACCGGCGTAG
The DNA here is from genome assembly GCF_001655685.1 of Desulfotomaculum copahuensis. Classification (GTDB taxonomy): domain Bacteria; phylum Bacillota; class Desulfotomaculia; order Desulfotomaculales; family Desulfovirgulaceae; genus Desulfotomaculum_G; species Desulfotomaculum_G copahuensis. The sequence goes on along the minus strand of NZ_LYVF01000106.1, from coordinate 29,835 downwards.
GCCACGCCGAGCGCTTTGGCCAGCCACGGATCCAGGCAGCACAGGTCGGTGGCATCCAGTTCACGGACGGCTGTCTTGCCCAGGGCGTACATCAGGGAGGTCATTTCCTGCACGGCCACCTTTAAAAAGTTGACCACCGAAGCAGCACCCAGGGCGGGGTCAAATTCATCCCGCATCCGGCCTGTTTGCAGCACCAACTGGGTGGGCGGCTCGGTTGGGGCCACTTTGGTTATTTGCTGGGATACCAGGGCCAGTACGGCGGCAGTGCCGATATAGACGGCATCCGCCCCCAGGGCCAGCGCCTTCACAAAGTGCCCGGGGGTGAACAACCCTCCGCCTGCCAGCAAGGAGATGCGCCCCTTCTGGCCCTGTCCGTCCAGAAAACGGCGCGCACGGGCAATGGCGTAGATGGCGGGCAGGCCAAGATCATCTTCCGATGAGGGCGAGGCCCCGTGAGTGCCCCCTTCGGCCCCGTCCACCGTGACAAAATCCACTCCGGCCTGTATGGCGATCGCCAGTTCATGTTCCAAATAATGCGAGGCGGCCATCTTGACCCCCACCGGCACGCCGGTTTCTTCCTTCAGCCGCCCGACCAGTGAAATAAAATCCTGCGTACTGTTGACACCTGGAATGCGGGAATGCAGCACGGAATCCTGGCCTTCTTTCAAATTGAACACCTGCCGCATTTCGGCCTCGATAAACCGCGCCTGCGTACGCTGCGGGGAGGCTCCCTGGGCCCCCTGGCCCAGCTGAATTTCAATGGCGTCCAGCTGCCCGTATTTATCCGGTGTATTCAAATAGCCGCCCCGGTTGTACTGTCCGATCAATTTTGCCGCCGCCCGGCGTTCTTCGGGCAGCAAGCCTGCTTCCCCGGTGTTGGTGGCGGTACCCGTCTCAGTGGCCGCCTTGGCCAGGGCCACCTTGGCCTCTTTACTGAGCGCGCTGCCGTACGACATACCTGTAATATAAACCGGGATCCGCAGTTGCAGGGGTTTGGCGGCCAGTGGGCCGATTACGGCGCCGGTGTCTATGGTCACCTGATCTTCCACCGGAAAACGGTATAAATGCACCGGGTTTAAGAGCAGCATCTCCCAGGGGGAAAGGTGCATGTGGGTACCGAGCGGCCGTTCCAGTTGCTGCCCCTGGGTGGAACGCATCCACAACTCCATCAGGTTGAAAAATGACGTCCGCTTGAGCACCGACAACACCATCAGCATGTTATCCGTGTATTTGTCTTTCATCATCTTGAACATCAGATCATCCGAGGCTTCATCCGTTATACCGCGTAGCAGGTTGCCCATCCATTGCCAGGCCATAATTTGTTCACCATCCTGAAATTATTTTTATACGTTAATGTAAACAGGCCGCTCTTGAATGTATGGCTGAAACGGCAGGGTACGGCCACCAGTCCTTTCATTGGCGGACTGTACTAAATAATCGTCTTTACTGGACAATGCCCGCCTGTCCGCCCAGGGCCGGCGCGTAAACCGGCCGGTATGTATCCTCACCGTCAACGGGCACGATTTCCCCTTCCGCAATTGATTTCAGTATGTCGTGTACAGTTTTCAGATCGCCGTATTCCATCTCGGGGGTGACGCTGACCGGTTCGCTGCCGGTCAGGGCGTTGTAAAAGTTGAGCAGTTCGTTATAATAACCCCTTTGCACCTGGTAGGGAACCTGCTCCTTGCGCCCGTCGTTGAAGGCCAGATTGATTGTCCCCGCGTCCCGCTCCTCCAGATAAATCATACCCTTGGTGCCGAAAATGCGCAGTCCGATCAGGGGGCGCTGCATTTCCCGGCCGGCGCAAAAAAAGCTGAAGTGACCGGTGACGCCGCTCTTGAACAACAGGTTGACCTGAATCACCGCATAAGGGGAATAACCGGCGGCCTGCGGCCGGCCGAAGGCCTGCAGGCGGTCAACCGGACCGAAAATATGGCGCAGTCCGGCCAGGTCGTGTAACGCGGTGTCCGTAACAGTACCCCCGGGAAACTCCGGGTGCTGGCGCCATTCCGTGGCCGGAAACTTGTCCTGCAGCATATCGGCCTGGAAATCGACCACGCGGTTTTGAATGAAGTAGTAAATATCGCCGGCGCGCCCGGTCCGGACCAGATCCCGGAGCAGGTCAATCTCGTGGTTATAGCGGTAATTCTCGGCAATCATCACCGGAATCCGGTATTTCCGGGCCAGTTCCCGCGATGCTTCCGCCTGTTCAAGGGTGGGAGCGAGCGGCTTCTCACAAATAATTCCCTTACGCCGCCCGGCAAGAGTTTTGGCCACACCCTCCGTAATTTCGAAATTCAAGGCGATCGGTACCATGATATCAATAACATCCAGATCCTCTTTTTGACGCAGCATTTCCCGCCAATCGGTGAAAACACTCCGTTCGTCCAGGTTGAGCCGGCCGGCCCAGACCCGCGCTTTTGCCGCATCCCGGTCGCAGACGGCGGCTATTTCGTAACGGTCGCCCAGTTGTTGATAGGCGGGGTGATGCAGGCGTGCAAAGGCCATTCCGGCGCCAATCACGCCCACTTTCAGCTTCCGCAAACGGATCACCTCTCATTGGATTTATGTTAGTATGCAGGATTACGATCAAGGATATTCTTTAAACAAATCGCTGCGCAAGGAGGTATGTCCAATGGGGCAATACAACCTGGCCCGGGCGATGGTGCGGCAGTTGGCGTCCTGGGGGGTAAGGACGGTATACGGAGTGACGGGCGACGATATTCTGCCGTTTCTGGACGCACTGGCCCGTGAAGAAGGTATTGGCTATACCGCTGCCGCCCATGAAGCCGCCGCCGCATTTATGGCCTCCTATACAGCCAAAATGACCGGCCGACTGGGAGTTTGCACGGCCAGCGCCGCGGGAGCGGTCAACCTGCTGCAGGGTCTGGCGGACGCCCGCCTTGACGGCGCCCCGGTACTGGCACTGACCGGACAGGTGAACACTCCTGAAATTGCTACGCCGGCCAAACAATTCTTTGATCAGCAAAGTTTGTTCAAAAATTTTGCCGCCTACACCGCACTGGTCACCAATGCCCCGGCCGGCCTGCGCCTGTTAATCCGGGCCATGTCCCGGGCGCTGCTCGGGCAGACCGTCGCTCACCTCAGTATTCCGGAAGACCTCTGGTCCGGCACGGTGCAGGCCGAACCCGGCACGCCGCCGGCGCTGCTCACCGCCGCCGGTCGCGGCTGTCTGCTCGGGGATCTGGAACGTGCGGCGGAGTTGATGCAACGGGCTGGAAAACCCCTGGTGCTGGTCGGCACAAGGGGAAAGGAAGCGGTGGCGGAAATCCGGCAACTGGTTGACGCCTGGGGGGCGGCGGTGGTGGTGGCCCAGGAAGCCAAGGGGGTGATTCCCGACGCCTGGCCGGAAGTAGTGGGCGGCATTGGTGAGGCCTGGCTTCCCGCTTTGCTGCCCGATTGCGACTGCATTTTGCTCATCGGGCAAGCTTCCTTTGAAGAAAAGTATTTGCCCAAAACAGCCACGATTCAAATTGAATCCCGGCCTGAGCAGGTCAACGATATCTATCTTTGGGATTCGCTGGCCGGTGATGTGCCGTTCATAATCAGCCGCCTGACCGGTAAGCTGGCCGGCCACCGGACCGATCCGGCCTGGCCGGAACGCATTGCCGCAGATAAAAAACAGTTGCTCCGGCTCTGCGGCGCCGACCGGCAAAACAATGAACGCCCGCTTCACCCGGCCCGCCTGATGGCTTCCTTAAGCGAAGCCGTGGCCGAAGATGCAGTGCTCACTTTGGACGAAGGGGCGTTTGTGCACTGGTTCGACCGGGATTTCCGGGCCGCGGGGCAAGCAATATTGCTTTCCCACCGCTGGCGCAGTATGGGCGGCAGCCTGCCCGCAGCAATCGCCGCCCGCTTGTGCTTTCCGGCCAGGCAGGTGATTGCCCTGACCGGTGACGGAGGCATGCTGATGTCATTGGGTGAATTGACCACTGCGGTGAAATATAACCTGGGCATTGTGGTAGTGGTGGTGAACAACGCCCTTTACGGTCTGGAAAAGGACAAAACCCTGGCGGCGGGCTTAAAACCGCTCGGCCTTACCATCCAGGGCCCTGATTTCAGCCGCTATGCCCGGGCTTGCGGCGCCCGCGGCTTCAGGGTTGAAGATCCGCGGCAGTTGGATGAAACACTGCGCCAGGCACTGTCTTCCACCGGACCGGTCCTGGTTGATGTGGTTTGCCGGGACGCCAGGCTGCCCGCCGTATGAGCCGGGCAACCCGTCCACCGGCCGGCCACCGGGCCTTATCGGTGTCTATGGATATATAAGGCAACAGTTTTCACTTGAAGCTGCGTCATCCGACTTGTCAAACTGGTCCAAACGGACTAAAATAAGGAAGATGAAAGCAAAGGGGGGTTATAGCAGGTTGGAACCGATGTACTGGCCGCAAAAAGGCCCGGTAAACACTGATCAGACCATCGCACTGGCCCTGCAAAGGGCGCGGGAACTGGGCATAAACCATCTGGTAGTGGCTTCCTGCAGCGGTGCTACGGCCAAAAAGCTGGCCGGACGGGATTTACAGGTGGTCTGCGTCAGCCATCAGGCAGGCTTTACCGGTCCCGGGGAGGATGAAATGCCCGCGGCGGCACGCGCGGAACTCACCGCCGCCGGCGTACGGGTGCTCACCTCCACCCATTTGTTGGGTGGAGTGGACCGGGGGGTGCGGAACAAATTCGGCGGCGTTTACCCGGCGGAAATCATCGCCCAGACGCTGCGCATGCTGGGCCAGGGACTGAAGGTCTGCGTCGAAATTGCCGTCATGGCCCTGGACGCCGGGATGCTCCCGGCCGGCCGGGAAATCATCGCCATCGGCGGCACGGGTACGGGCGCCGATACGGCAGCCGTGCTCGCGCCGGCACATGCCAGCCACTTTTTCGACACCAAAATCAAGGAAATCATCTGCAAGCCCCGGGAATTTTAACTGCGGTAAAGAACGGTAAGCATGTGCAGTGCTTCATTTGCCGGCGTGACGGGCCGGCATATAATTCACCAGGGCTTTGATTTGTATGACACATTTGTGCCAGTCAGGCTGAATAGTGTCGCTACAATCAAAAAGTTTGTTTGTTTTTTTACCCTTCAAGCAGGAAAAACAGTAATTGTGACCGAATATAAATATATAATTTATTTGCATGGGGAGGATTTTAATGGGTAAGAAGATCACCGTTTCGGTCATCAAAGCGGACGTGGGCGGCTTTGTGGGGCATTCCAGCGTCCATCCCGCCTTGCTGGAAAAAGCCCGGGGCATGCTTTCAGGTAGCTCCCTGTTGATAGATTCTTACGTGGGGTATGTCGGGGACGACATCGATCTGATCATGACCCATGAGCAGGGCCGCAACAACGGGGAAGTTCACCAGCTGGCATGGGACATTTTTATCGCCTGTACGGAAATTGCCAGGAAACTCAAGCTTTACGGAGCCGGACAGGATTTGCTGGCGGACGCCTTTTCCGGCAATGTCAAGGGCATGGGCCCGGGCGTGGCGGAAATGGAGTTTGAAGAGCGCAAAAGCGAACCAATTATCGTGTTCATGGCCGATAAAACCGAACCGGGGGCCTGGAACCTGCCCCTTTATAAAATGTTCGCCGATCCGTTCAACACCGCCGGTCTGGTCATCGATCCCAATATGCACGACGGTTTCCTGTTTGAAGTACGCGACCTGATTGAAAACAAGCGGATCACTTTCGCCTGCCCGGAAGAAATCTACGACATGCTGGTATTCATCGGCGCCCCCGGCCGCTACTGCATCAAACGCATTTTCCACCGGCAATCGGGTGACATCGCCGCCGCTTCCAGCACCCAGCGTCTGAACCTGATGGCCGGCCGCTACGTGGGCAAGGACGACCCGGTGTGCATTGTACGTTGCCAGAGCGGCATGCCGGCGGTGGGCGAAGCGTTGGAGCCTTTCGCCCAGCCGCACCTGGTCAGCGGCTGGATGCGCGGTTCCCACAGCGGCCCGCTGATGCCGGTGAGCATGGAACAGGCCACCCCTTCCCGCTTCGACGGTCCGCCCCGGGTGGTCGCCCTGGGCTTCCAGCTGGCCGAAGGAAAACTAATCGGTCCGCGCGACTTTTTTGCCGATCCGGCCTTCGACCCGGCCCGGCAAAAGGCCAACGAACTGGCCAACTATCTGCGCACCCTCGGTCCTTTCGAACCGCACCGCCTGCACCTGGACGAAATGGAATACACCACCATGCCCCAGGTGAGCAAAAAGCTGAAAGACCGGTTTGAAAAGCTTCGTTAGTTGAATAAAAGGAGCGGGCCTGAAAACCTGCTCCTTTCACTTTTGCGACAGGTGGTTTTAAAAAGCGGCCGGGCCGGGCGAAAAAATGTCCGCCGTACAAACGCTATTTCAAGATCATTGATTCGTCCAATTCGCTCAGGCCCATTTCACTGAAACTGGCCATTTCATTGAGCACCCGGACGGCCGCCTCCACCAGGTGCATGGCCAGGGCGGCGCCGGTGCCCTCGCCCAGGCGCATGTCCAGGTTGATCATCGGTGCCAGGCCCAGGTGCTCCAACATTGTCCGGTGACCACGCTCCCCGGAAAGATGGGAGGCCAGCATGAATTCCCTGCATCGCGGCTGCAAGGAGACGGCTAGCATGGCCGCCGCAGTGGTGATAAAGCCGTCGATGAGCACGGGTACCCGGCCGGCCGCCGCGCCCAGAATCACCCCGGCCAGGGCGCCGATTTCCAGACCGCCCACCTTGGCCAGCACGTCCAGCGCATCGGACGGATCGGGCCGGTTGACGGCCAGCGCCTGCTTAACCACTTCCACCTTGCGCTGCAACACCTGGTCGTTGACCAGCGTGCCGCGGCCGGTCGCCTCCTCCGGGGTATACCCGCCCAAAGCAGCCAGTATGGCGCTGCTCGGTGTGGTGTTGCCGATACCCATGTCCCCCAGCCCGAGCAGGGTGACCCCGCGCTCAATTTCCGCCCGGGCCGTTTCAATCCCCACTTCCAGCGAGCGCACGGCCTCCTCCCGGCTCATGGCCGGACCAACGGCGATATTACTTGTGCCGGCGCGCACTTTGCGGTTCAGCACGCCCGGATGGTCCACCGGCACGGCCACGCCCACATCCACCACCACCAGACGGGCGCCGGCCAGCCGGCCCAAAACACCAATCCCGGCCACCCCCTGTAAAAAAGCGGGGATCTGCTGGCAGGTAATCTCCTGCGGTGCTACACTGACTCCTTCAGCCACCACCCCGTGGTCACCGGCACAAATGATGATTGCCTTTTCCCCCAACCGCGGCCGCGGGTTGCCGGTGATGCCGGCCAGGCGCACGGCGATTTCCTCCAGTTGCCCCAGGCTGCCCGGCGGTTTAATCAAAGAATCAAGCCGTTGTTGGGCTTCGGCCATCGGCTCCGCGTAAAGCGCGCCGATTTGAGCAGTGGTTCTTTCCAGTAGCATGATCAACACTCCTTTGCACTTGATAAAATAAAAAAGTCCACAGCCAAAAAGCCATGGACTTTACCATCATCCCAGGGAAATTGCCGGCAGGCAGGTCTCCTGGCTCGGGTTCATCGCAGATCCACGCCTTCCCGGCCAGCGGCCAGTGACATCATGTGGATATGCTTCCCTTTACAGTGGCGGGACCGCCCGGGAATTACACCCGGTTCCCTATTCTCCCCCCGGTCAAAACCGGCGGGGCACCTGCCGGATTAAACATATTACAGTTTATAATTATTTATATTCTCCGCCGGTTTTCTTTTTCCTGCCGCGGCGCCGGAATTTTCTTTCTTTTATCCCGGCCGGCGGGCGTAGACATCCACATCAACGCCCCGGCACCGCAACCATTCCGCGGTGCGGCCGGTGATCACCAGCGGTTTGCGGACCAGGGCGCGTAAGTCGGCGGCGCCCGCCATCAACATGACGGCACGCAGATCACCAATCATCTGCTCCAGCCAGCGGTCCAGTTCCCCGGGCGAACCCTGCACCAGCCGCTGCAGGGCGGGACGCGCCAAAGCGGCCAGACCGGCCCCGGCGGCCAGGCCTTTGGCCACGTCAAGCGCCGAGTGCAGACCGCCCGAGGCGATCAGAAACAGCGGCCGTTGCAACTGCAGCGCTTCCAGCAGGCTGACCGCCGCCGGAATGCCCCAGCCTTCCATTTCCGGCCGCCGCCGCCCCCGCCGGGCGCTCTCGATGGCGAAAAAATTGGTCCCCCCGGCACCGGACACGTCGATGTAACGCACACCCGCCCGGTAAAGCGCCGTTACCGCCTCCCGGGACAGGCCGAAGCCGACCTCTTTGACGATCACCGGTACGGACAGGCATTGAACCAGGGTGGCGATATTGGCCAGCACACCCCGGAAATCGGTTTCCCCTCCGCCCATGGCCAGTTCCTGGGGCACATTCAGATACAGCTGCAGACCATCCGCATGAATCATTTCCACCGCCGCCGCCGCTTCCGCCGGTGTGCAGGCGGCGCTTAGATTGGCCAGCAAAACTCCGTCCGGATTTTCCTCCCGGGCCGCGGTATAAGTGTAGGCCAGCGCCGGCTCGTCCAGAGCGGCGCGCTGGGAGCCGACGGCCATGGCGATGCCGGCGCGCCGCGCGGCCCGGGCCAACCGGCGGTTGATTTCCGCAGTGTCCGGATGGCCGCCGGTCATCGCATTGAGCATCAAGGGCGCCCGCAGAGGTTTGCCCAGAAACGCACAGTCCGTTTTAACTTCGGCCAGCGATATTTCCGGCAGCGCCTGGTGAATCAGTGCAATGTCCTCCCAACCGGCGGTTGCAGCGCGGTCGCAGATTTGCAGGGAATAATGCAGATGTTCCAGTTTGCGTGATTTTCTGGTCATGATTTGACAGCGGCCGTTTTTTCCGGCCGGTCGAAGTAAATATTTTTGCCGCTGGCCGAAAGGGGGATGCCCACCACGACGGCACCGGGCATCAGGCCCATGCGCCTGGCCACCACCCCCACCCGGTACATAATCCTGTTGTCCACATTGAACAGGCTGGCCGTTTTGACCGCCGAACCCAGCGCGATGCCCACATCCAGAAGCCGCCAGGCGCACAGCGGCCCGGGAAACTCCGGTCCTTCGGCGCTGGTCAAATCAGCGCAACGGCTGTGCCCGCAGGCGCCGCAATTCAGCCCCAGCGGCTTGTTTTCAGTCAGGGAGAGCAGCAGCACCGCACCGGAACGGCGCACATTCTCCGCATCCCGGTCAAAGTTTATTTTCTTCGTTTCCCGGCCGTAACGCTCCATCCCGTCGGCCAGACGGTTTAATTCTTCACCGGTCAGCACCTTTGTACCGACAAAGTCCTGTCCCAGCCCCTTGGGCGCGGTGCGGGCGGACAGGGCCATCAGTCCGGCCACCAATTCGACAACCTCTGTCATCAATATCACCTCACGTTTGCTGTTTACCAAAACCGGTCATACAAGCCGGCAGTCACTTCCCGCCGGCAGAGCCGCCGGCCCGGCCACTGAAAAATGCATTTCAAAATTGATCTTCGGCGCCGGGAGGAAAATCCCTGCCATTTGCTTCGCCCGGAAGTGCAGCAAAAAAAGACAAAAAATTTTTACCCCGCCGGCCGGTGGCGGCAGGAATCTGTCCGGCGGAAAAGAAATATTATAATCAATCAGAAAAAACCAGGGGGGGTAGCTATGTATCATCCGGGCGAAATTAAAACTCCCGGCTTGGAATTGATGCTCATTCTGATCCGGCTGATCATTTTTGCGGCTGTTGTTTTTATTGTTTCCGGAGTAGGCATGCTGGCCCACATACCGCCCGTAATTACCGGAACGGCGGCCGGCATTGCGGCTTTTGCACTGCTGCTGGGCGGCCTTTATGAGGTGGTTGATTTCCGCTGTCCGCACTGCGGCACGGTTACCCGGGTGATTAAGAATTTCGGCTCCTTCCGCTGCCCCGCCTGCGGTCAGGCCAGCTACATCGAGAACGGCCGGGCCGTGCCCACGGAAGCGGACCGGAATCAGTTCCTTAACCTGTAGATCCCTGCGGGGATCTTTTGTTTTTACCGGCCTGCTACTGCATGGCCCTGCTCCTGAAGCGCAACACATCCTCGGGCATGGGAAAGTCCTTCAGTTCCTCATTCTCCTCCTCCCGCTTTTTTCCTTCCGGCAAAGTGTTTATATTCATCACATCATACCACAGACAGTAACCGGTGATCCCCTCCAGCACCCAAAAGGCTCCCAGCACCTTGAACAAGGGCTGCCGTGCCACCGCCGCCGCTGCCGCCCCGCCGATAATACGCGCCACCCGGTCGGCCGGACCGACATTTTTTTTCAGATACAAGCAGTCCACCTCCCCTCGCCGTTAGCTTGCACCTTCCGCCGCCGCAGTATACACGGACGCATGAAAACGCCGCCGCGGTAAAAAATATGTTTTAGCTGAACAAGAGGAGATGATCCGCCGTGGAAACAAATCCGGCCGGCATACAAACGGAAGCGGCCGTGCCGCCCGCAACGGCGCCGGTGGAGGGAAATCACGGGCAGGGGACGTTTTCCGGACCGGACACCCCCGTAGCAGCACCGCAACCGGAAAATGTACGCTTCCGGATCAACGGCCGGGAAGTGGAGGCGCCCCGGGGAAGCAACCTGCTGGAAGCCTGCCGCGCCCAAGGCTATGATGTGCCCAGCCTGTGCTATCTGCCCGGAGTTCATGAGGCCGGCATCTGCCGGGTCTGCCTGGTGGAAGTGGAGACCGGCGGCCGGCGCAGCCTGCAGGCCTCCTGTGTATATCCGGTCAGCGCGGGGATAAAGGTTTATCCGGACTCGCCCCGGGCGCGGCGTGCCCGCAAAAGAGTAGTGGAACTGCTGCTTTCGGAACACGAAGTGGACTGCACCAACTGCGTGCGCAACCTGAACTGCGAGTTGCAAACGCTGGCCGATGAAATGGGCATCCGCAAGCTGCGGGTAACCGGCGAGAAACGGCACTATCCGGTCTATGATAAAAACCCCTTCATTGTACGGGATTACAACAAATGCGTCAAATGCCGGCGTTGCGAAGCCGTATGCCGGAATGTACAGGGGGTGGACGTTTATGCCGCCCGCAACCGGGGATTTGACACCGTGATCGCACCTGCTTTCATGAAAGACCTGTCCGAAGTGGACTGTATCAGCTGCGGGCAGTGCGTACTGGCCTGTCCCACCGGCGCCCTGCGGGAAAGGGAATATATCGATGAAGTCTGGCGGGCGATCGAAGATCCGGACAAATTTGTCATTGTGCAAACCGCCCCGGCCATCCAGGTAACCCTGGGCGAAGCCTTCGGCCTGGACCCGGGCGCCCCGGTGCGGGGAAAGCTGGCCGCGGCTTTACGCCGTCTCGGCTTCGACCGGGTGTTCACCACCGAACTGGCCGCCGATCTGACCGTGGTGGAAGAAGCCAACGAACTGCTGGCCCGGCTGCAGGGCCGCGGCAGGCTGCCCCTGATTTCCTCCTGCAGTCCGGGCTGGGTGAAATACTGTGAACATTTTTACCCGGAGTTTGTGGACAACCTGAGTACCTGTAAATCGCCGATGGAAATGTTCGGTGCACTGGCCAAAACCTACTACGCCGAAAAGGAAGGCCTGGATCCGGGAAAAATGGTGGTGGTCGGAGTAATGCCCTGCACGGCCAAAAAGTTCGAGGCCGCCCGGCCGGAACTGGCCACCCGGGGCAGGCGGGACGTGGACTACGTGCTGACCACCCGGGAACTGGCCCGCATGCTCCGCCAGGCCGGAATCCGCTTCGATCAACTGCCGGAGGAGGACTTCGACCAGCCCCTGGGCACGGCCACCGGCGCCGCCGCCATCTTCGCCGCCACCGGCGGAGTGATGGAAGCAGCCGTACGCACGGCCGCCGCCCTGGCCGGCGATACAAAGGCGCCGGTAAAGCTGGAGTTCAAAGAATTCCGCGGTTTGAAGGGGATCAAGGAGGCCCGGGTCAAGCTGGCCGGCCGGGAGTTGCGCCTGGCCGTGGCCAGCGGCACGCGCAACGCCCGCCGGCTGCTGGAGCGCATCAAATCCGGGGAGAAATTTCACTTTATCGAAATCATGGCCTGTCCGGGCGGCTGCATCGGCGGCGGCGGACAGCCGGTCATGGGCCGTCTCGGCCGCCGCGAAAAGGAAATGGTGGACCGGCGCATGCAGCGGGCCAAAACCCTTTATAAAATCGATTTGAACAAAGATATACGCCGGGCGCACGAAAACCCTGCCGTCAAGCAAATCTACAGCGAATATCTCGGCAACCCTTTAAGCGAAAAGGCACGCGAGATCCTGCATACACACTATACCCCCCGCAAACGCGCAGTCAACCGCTGGCTGCACTGAAAATGAAAACGGACGCGCCGCACCCCGCCCGCGGCGCATTTTTTCTTGCCTTGCGGCGGTGCTTTGATTAGACTATACTAGTAATCACTCTGCAACAACAAACCGGCTCTTACATATGTTGTTAATAACCGGACCCGAGGAGGTTGTCCCATGACCGAGATGATTACTCCGGAGATGCCCGGCGGAATTACCGGCAACGGCCGCATGCTGGCCGGGATTAAGGAAAACGGCCAGCTGATCCGCTTGTTCTGGCCGCAAATCGACGCCGGGCAACACCTGGGCAGTTTCTATACTGGCCTGCGTCCCGGGCAGGGTGAAACCATCTGGCTGCACCTGGGGCACTGGCAAAAACAGCAATCTTACCGGGAGGACACCAGCATCCTGGTTACCCGGCTCTCCCGTCCGGAAACCGGTTTATCCGTGGAACAAACCGATTTCGTCCTGCCGGACGATGATGTGCTGGTGCGTCATTACCGGATCATCGGGGGCAAAGAGGTCGAATTAAAGCCGGTATTGGTTAACTACTGTTCTTTTTTAATTGACGAATCACCGCTTTACGACGGCATGTATGTGGCTTTTTCCCGGTCCGCACTGGTGCAGTTCCGGCGCAATGTATTTTGGGCCCTGGCCGCTCCCGGCCACCGCCTGCTCGGTTATCACTGCGGCCGGCGGAACACTTACGGCGACCCGCTCAACGCCGCCAACCAGGGAAACTTTCCGGGCGGCTCGTCCAACATCAGAAACAGCGCCGGCGCGGTGGCCTGGGAAATGGCTCCGCCGGCACCGGGAAAAAGCATGGAAATAACCCTTTACCTGGCCGCCGCGCACAGTGAAGAAGAACTATTTTCCCTGCTGGACAGGATAAAAAGCTCCGCCGGTGCGGAATGGCTCAGGCAAACAACCGCCTACTGGCACGGTTGGCTGCCCCCCGCCGCGGCAAACAATCAGCCGGACGAAGAAAACCTGGCCTACCGGCGCTCCCTGATCACACTAAAACTGCTCACCAACCGCGACACCGGCGGCATTATCGCCGCCCCGGAATTCGACCCTTATTACACCAGCTGTGGCGGCTACGGCTACTGCTGGCCGCGGGACGGCACCTATGCCGCCGTGGCCCTGGCGGAGGCCGGTTACCTGAAGGAAGCGGCAAACTTCTACCTCTTCACCGCCCGCATCCAGGAAAAAGACGGAAGCTGGCAACAGCGTTATTTTACCAGCGGCCGCTGGGCGCCCACCTGGGGACAGCAAATCGACCAGGTGGGCACGGTGCTCTGGGGATACGGCCACTATTACCGGCTTGCCGGGGATGAACGCTTTATGGAACAAATCTGGCCCGCCGCCAGCCGGGCGGCGGATTATCTGACCGGATGCATTTCACCGTCCAACGGCCTGCCGGAAGCCTCCATGGATATCTGGGAAGACGAATTCTGCCAGAGCACTTACGCCGCCGCGGCTGTATACGCCGGCCTGACGGCGGCCGTCCGTCTGGCCCGGCTGAAGGGTGAAGACACACTGTCCGGCCGCTGGAAACAGGCGGCGGAACAGATCAAAACAGCCGTGCAAAACCGCCTTTGGAACGGGGAACGGCGGTGTTTCCTGCGCGCGGTGGCCAAACAGGTCTCCCGCGACGACTACGAGCGTGCGCGAACCCGGGGGGAGACGGTCTGGACCGGGAAAGACCCCTCCGGGCTGTACGACCTCTTTTGGATCGGCCGGGATACACGCATCGACGCCGCCCTGCTGGGCCTGCTGTTCCCTTTCGGCCTGCTGGATCCAACCGGCACGCGGTCCGGAAACTGCCTGGAAAGTATGCGCCGCACCCTGGGCCAAAGCCCGTCCGGGGGGATTTTGCGCTACGAGGATGACGCCTACGCCGGAGGCAACCCCTGGATTGTGACCACCCTCTGGCTGGCCATTGTCAGCGCCCGTCAAGGCCGGCGTGAAGAGGCCCGGTCGCTTTACCGCTGGGCGCTGGCCAACGCCTCCCCCACCGGACTGCTGCCCGAACAGGTGGACAAAAAAAGGGGCGGCCCGGCCTGGGTACTCCCCCTGGCTTGGTCGCACGCCATGTTCATTCTTTGTCATCTGGCTTTGCAGGATGGTTTGAAGGGGTTATAATTAATTCCAGGCCGCTGCTGCCGGAACGGCCGGAAGGGTGATAAGTCGTGTGTGAAGAAATTGCCCGGTTGAAAAACCTGTACCTCTTTAACGGCCTGTCCGGTGAACAACTGGCGGAAATAGCCGGACTGATGCTGGAACGGAAGTACGCCCGCGGGCGGATCATTTTCATGGAGGGGGAACCGGGGGAAGCGTTGTACCTGCTCAAATCCGGGCGGGTTAAAATTTTCAAACAGGACGAGGAAGGGCGCGAACACATACTGCACTACATCAACCCCGGTGAAGTTTTTGCCGAGGTGGTGCTTTTCGACGGCGGCAATTACCCGGCCTGCGCGGAAGTGGTGGAGGAAGCCCGCATCGGACTGATCCGCAATGCCGATATGGATGAATTGCTGTTGAAAAACCCCTCCATCGCTCTGGCCCTGTTGAAAGTAATGGCCCGCCGCCTGCGCGTATCACAGCGCCAAATCATGGATCTGGCGCTCAAGGACACCACGCGGCGCCTGGCCAGCGTGCTGCTGGAACTGGCGCACGAACACGGTACGCCGGTGACAAAGGGCCTGCGCATCGCCCTGCCCCTGACCAACCAGGAACTGGCCAGCTTGATCGGCACCTCCCGGGAGACCGTCAACCGTATCCTGGGCGAATTCCGCCGGGACGGTGCGGTGACTGTCAACCGGCAGGACATCATTGTCAACCGGGAACGTTTGAAGACGTGGCTGTGAGAACGGAGGTAACCCCCAAAAGAAAAACCACAGCCCGTTAAGACTGTGGCTTTTTTTAATGCTGCCGGATTCGCTCCAGTTCCTCGAGCAACCGGTCGTTGAGCACTCTGATATAGGTTCCCTTCATGCCCAGCGATTTGGATTCGATCACGCCGGCGCTTTCGAACTTGCGCAAAGCGTTGACGATCACCGATCTGGTGATGCCCACCCGGTCGGCAATCTTGCTGGCCACCAGCAGGCCCTCGTCGCCTTCCAGCTGTTCAAAAATGTGCTGCACCGCGTCCAATTCGGAGTAGGACAGCGTTCCCAGGGCGATTTGCACGGCCGCCCGCTTGCGCGCCTCTTCCTCCATCCGGTCGGAACGCGCGCGCAGGATCTCCATACCCACCACTGTTGCCCCGTATTCAGCCAGGATTAAGTCTTCGTCGGTGAAATAATTGTCGAACTTGGCCAGCACCAGTGTGCCCAGGCGGGCACCGGCGCCGGCAATCGGTACCACGGTGGTCACCTTGTTGTGAAACTTGCAGCGCTTTTCACCCGTGCTGAAAACACAGGCATTACCTGTCTGGCAAAAATTCGCATGCGTCTCGTTGATTTGCAGCAGGTTTTCATTATAGTCCTGGGGAAAGCCCTCGGGAGATTCCACATACTCCCGCATGGTTTCACAGGTAAACCCCTTCAAGTAGGAATGGCCCAGTGCTTTCCCCCGCCGGTCGATGATATAGACGCTGCATTCGATGTTTTCGCTCAAGATGGCGGCTATTTCCTTGAAGTCCACCGGATAACCGGCCGATTTCTGTAAAAGCTTGTTGATGGAACGTGTCTTTTCCAGCAATGTCCGCATGCCGACACTCCTTCCTTAAAGAATGTAGCGACTCAGATCCTCGTTCTTTACTATTTCACCTAGTTTTTGCCGGACATAATCCTGATCGATACAGAAACTCCGTCCTTTCAGCTCCGGGGCGTCAAAAGACATTTCTTCCAGCAACTTTTCCATAATAGTATGCAAACGCCGGGCACCTATGTTTTCAGTCTGCTCATTAACAGTATAAGCGATTTTTGCAATTTCGACAAGGGAATCTTGTGAAAATTTTATGTTAATACCCTCTGTCCCAAGTAACGCCGTGTATTGTTTGATCAGGGAGTTTTGCGGCTCGGTCAGGATTTGCAGAAATTCGTCTTCGCCCAGACTCTTCAACTCCACCCGGATCGGGAAGCGGCCCTGCAGTTCGGGAATTAAATCCGACGGTTTGCTGACATGAAAAGCGCCGGCCGCAATGAACAGGATATGATCCGTCTTCACCGGACCATATTTGGTCACCACCGTCGAGCCTTCCACAATGGGCAGGATATCCCGCTGTACGCCGCCCCGGGAAACATCGGGTCCGTAACCGCCCTCCCGCCCGGCGATTTTATCGATTTCGTCCAGGAAGATGATCCCCTGCTCCTCCGCCCGTCTTACGGCATCAGCATTGACCTCGTCCATATCGATCAGCTTCTGTGCCTCCTGCTGAGTGAGGATTTTTCTGGCCTCCGCTACAGTCACCTTGCGCTTGCGCTTCTTTTTCGGAAAGATGCCGCCCAGCACATCCTGGATATTGATGCCCATTTCCTCCACTCCGGAGCCGGTAAACACCTCCAGCATGGGCGGCGCATTGTCTTCCACTTCAATATCCAGATATTCGTTTTCCAGTTCCCCCCGGGCCAGTTTCTCCCGCAACGCCTCACGCTCGAACTGCACCCGTTTGATGCGCTGCTCGTGCACCTGATCCACCTGTTCGGTCTGCTTTGCACCGCCAAACAGCATCTCCAGCGGATTTTTCACCGGTGATTCCTGGCTGGGCAGTGGCACCAGCAACTCCACAATGCGCTCACCGGCCATTTTCTGCGCCCGTTCCCGCACCTGTTCCATCTTTTCCTGACGCACCATGCGGATGGCTGTCTCCACCAGATCGCGCACCATGCTCTCCACGTCCCGGCCTACATAACCCACTTCGGTAAATTTGGTCGCCTCCACCTTGATAAAAGGCGCCTTCACCAACCTGGCCAAACGGCGGGCAATTTCCGTCTTGCCCACGCCGGTGGGACCGATCATGAGGATGTTTTTGGGCACCACTTCTTCCTGCAGATCCCGGGATAAAAGGCTGCGCCGGTAACGGTTGCGCAGGGCCACAGCCACCGCCCGCTTGGCCTGCTGCTGGCCGATAATGTATTTGTCCAGTTCCGCCACAATTTGCTTTGGCGTCAGGTTTTCCATATTGATTACCTCCCCATATTATTTGCCGGGGTTGATGAAAACATTTCTACTCTAACAAATATATGCTGCTAGCTCAATTCTTCCACGGTGATGTTTTCGTTGGTATAAACGCAAATGCCGGCGGCAATGGACAGCGCCTCCCGGACCACTTCCGCCGCGGTGAGCGCGGTGTGTTTGACCAGCGCCCGCGCGGCGGCCAGGGCATAAGGACCGCCGGAGCCGATGGCGGCCACCCCGTCGTCCGGTTCAATCACTTCCCCGCTGCCGGAAAGCATGAGCATGTGCTGCCGGTCGGCCACAATAAGCAGCGCCTCCAGGCGGCGCAGCATTTTATCCATCCGCCATTCCTTGGCCAGTTCCACAGCCGCCCGCTGTAAATTGCCATGGTATGTTTCCAGCTGCCCTTCAAACTTTTCAAACAGCGTAAAGGCGTCGGCCACCGAACCGGCAAAACCGGCCAGCACTTTTTCGTTGTGCAGGCGGCGGATTTTCCGGGCATGATGCTTTAAGATGGTATTCTGTCCGAAGGTAACCTGGCCGTCCCCGGCCAGGGCGACCCGGCCGTCCTTTTGCACGGCCACTATGGTCGTGGCAGAAAACATGTTTATCTTCCCCTCCAAAAAATTAAAACTTGTTATATGCTCTTTAGGATCCGGACCGGGACAAAAATACGGTGGAAACCGGGCGGGAAATGCACGCCTTATAGTATAGCTTTCCCTGTTGCCGGGCAAAATTTTACGCCCGGGGATGCGCGCGCCGGTAAACTTCTTTCAACCTTTCCCGGGTCACGTGGGTATAAATCTGGGTGGTGGACAGGCGCACATGACCCAGCAACTCCTGCACCGCCCGCAAATCAGCGCCGTTGTCGAGCAGGTGGGTGGCAAAGGAATGACGCAGGGTGTGCGGGCTGACCCGGCCTTCCAGGCTCAACTGCTTGACATACTTGTTGATTATTTTGCGCACGCCCCTGACCGACAACCGGCCGCCCCGGTAATTAAGAAACACCGCCCGCTCACTCCCGGGGACGGCCAGCGCGGGCCGGCCCCCGAGCAGGTAATCCCGCAACGCTGCAATGGCAAATGAACCCAGCGGAGCCAGGCGTTCCCGCGCCCCCTTGCCGGCCACCCGCAGGTGGCCCCGGGTCAGCTCCAGGTCGTCCAGATCCAGGGAAACCAGTTCCCCTACCCGCATCCCGCCGGCATAAAGGGTTTCCAGCAGCGCCCGGTCACGACTGCCCAGCGGCGTACCCGTGTCCGGCGCCTCCACCAGCGCGCGGCATTGATCGGGAAACAGAAAACGGGGCAATTTTTTCTCCAGCCGCGGCGAAGACAAGCGGGTCAGGGGACTGGCCGGAACCACCCCCTCCCGGCTCAAATAACGGAAAAATGACCGCCAGGCGGCCAGTTTACGGGCAATGGAACGGCGGGACAGTCCCTGCGACTGTAACTCGCCCAGGTAGGAACGCATGAGCAGGTGGTCGATTTCAGCCGGCTCCAGCCGGCTGTCTTCCTTGTGCCGGACACGGGCAAAAAAATCCAGCCCCTGGAAGAGATCCCGCTGATAGTTGTCCAGAGTGTGCGGTGAAGCGTTTTTTTCCAGTTGCAGGTAATATATAAAACTGTCGATATAAGAATACATCGTTTATCAAACACCTCCGGAAAACCCCCGCCTGGAAACATCACCCGGAAGGGGACTGTTCCCTTTCGAAGTTTGCCGGAAAACGAAAATTTACAGTTTCCGCTTCCCCGGGTATTCCGCTGACTAACAGCTCCCCCCGGCAAACTTTTACCATCCGGCGGCAAACCGGCTTTCCGTCCGCCGGAACCGGCTTGTTCCAAGAACGGGCAGTCCTTGCTACAACCGTGGCCGGCCAACGGGTGCCGCATTTTTATACCAGTACCGGGCCGGCCGGTACGGTCAATTCCTGCTTCCGCATCCAGTCCGTCAGCGCCTGCAGCGCCCTTTCCGCCAACAGGCGGTTGCGCCGTTTCCGCTCCCGCACCGCTTCCGGCAGTGGCGGAAACAGCCCGAAAGTCACATTCATGGGCTGAAAGCGGGACGGATCCGCGCTGGTGATATAATAGGCCAGGGAACCGTGGGCCGTTTCCCGGGGGAAGACCAGCGGCTCCTTTCCCCGGTACAGGCGGGCCGCATTAACGCCGGCCATCAGGCCGGCCGCCGCCGATTCCACATAACCCTCCACCCCGGTGATCTGCCCGGCCAGGAACAGCCCCGGCCTTTGTTTGCAGGCCATGGTGGGCGCCAGAAGCACCGGTGAATTAACGTAGGTGTTGCGGTGCATGACACCGAAGCGGACGAACTCGGCCGCCTCCAGACCGGGAATCATCCGGAAAACCCGTTTCTGCTCGTCCCACTTGAGGTGGGTTTGAAAACCGACCAGATTGTACAATGTGCCGGCGGCGTTATCCTGGCGCAGTTGCACCACCGCATACGGCCGGCGGCCGGTGCGCGGATCGGTCAGTCCCACCGGCTTCAGCGGTCCGTAGCGCATGGTGTCCCCGCCCCGCCGGGCCAGCACTTCGATGGGCATGCAGCCCTCGAAATTGACCTCCCTCTCTAACTCCTTGCGCGGGGCACGCTCCGCCGCCGCCAGAGCGGCTTGAAAGCGCCCGTATTCCTCCCGGTTCAGCGGGCAGTTGATATATTCCCCCTCCCCCTTGTCATAGCGGGAAGAGCGGAAGACTTTGGTCGTGTCGATGGATTCCAGGGTGACAATGGGCGCCACCGCATCATAAAAATAAAAACAATCCCGGCCGGTCAAACGGCGCAGGCTTTCGGCCAGCGCCGGAGAGGTGAGCGGGCCGGTGGCCAGGATAACCACCGGATCATCCGGGATAACGGTTACTTCCTGCCGGATGACCGTTACCTGCTCATGTGCCGTCAAAGCACCGGTCACTGCGGCGGCGAATCCCTCCCGGTCCACCGCCAGCGCCCCGCCGGCCGGCACCCGGTGCGCGTCGGCACAGGCCATGATCAAAGAACCGAGCCGGCGCATCTCCTCTTTCAACAACCCGACGGCGTTTTCCAGCGCGGCGGCACGCAGGGAGTTGCTGCAAACCAGCTCGGCAAAATCCCCCGTATGATGCGCCGGAGTCGATTTGACCGGGCGCATTTCATACAGCCTGACCGGCACGCCGCGGCGGGCCAGCTGCCAGGCGGCTTCCGCCCCGGCCAGGCCGGCTCCGACAATGGTCACTGCCACTTGACGTCCCTTTCTTTACTCCAAAACTTTCACACCCGGGCTCTTTTCCACCGCCTACACGGTGCCGGCACCGGTTCCCAGGGCTGCGGCCCGGCTGTTTTCAGCCGCCGCGGTTTTTTTGCCGGCGCCGCGGCTGTTCCCGGCCGCCGCGGTTTTCTTCCCGGCGCCGCGGCTGTTCCCGGCCGCCGCGGTTTTCTTGCCGGCGCCGGTTTTGGGTACCGCCTTCCCCCGGACCGGTTTTCTCTTTTTTGCTTCACCCGCCCCTTGCTTTTTGCCGCCGGCCGCCGGCGCCGCCCCGTTGCCCGGAATGCTTATTTCCCTGCCGCTACCGGCACATTCGGGATTGATACACCGGGGGGCGGCCTTCTGGCCGCGGCCGGCCTTTTGTACCATCAGTCCACCGCAATGAGGGCATTTTTCCTTGAGCGGTTCGTCCCAAACCACAAAGTCGCAGTCCGGGTAGCGGCTGCACCCGTAAAACTTGCGTCCCTTCTTGCTCCGCCGCAAAACCAGTTCACCGGTGCAGCGCGGACAGGACACCCCCGTCGGTTCGAGCAGCGGGCGGGTATTGCGGCACTCGGGGAAGCCCGGGCAGGCCAGGAACTTGCCGTAACGGCCCATCTTGATCACCATGTTGCGGCCGCAGTACTCGCAAACTTCATCGGTTACCTCATCGGCCACATTCATCTGGCCGATTTCCTCCTCCGCCCGCTCCAGAGTCGCTTTAAAAGGCGGGTAAAAAAGCTCCAGCAACTGGACCCAGTCCAGTTCACCCTCCTCCACCCGGTCCAGGCCGGACTCCATCCCGGCCGTAAATTCCACGTCAATGATATCGGGAAAATACTTCTTCAATAAATCCACCACAACCATGCCCAGTTCGGTGGGCACGAGCTGCTTTTTCTCCCGCGCCACATAACCCCGTTTGAGAATGGTTTCGACAATCGGGGCATAGGTGCTCGGCCGGCCGATGCCCTTTTCCTCCAGCGCCTTGACCAGGGTGGCATCGGTGTAACGGGGCGGCGGCTGAGTGAAATGCTGCCCGGGAGTCAGGGAGCGCACGGTCAGCTCTTCCCCTTCGGCCAGGCCGGGCGGAATGTTTTCCCCTTCCTGCTCCGCATCATCCCGGGATTCTTCGTAAACCCGCAGATAACCGGGAAACTTGAGCACCGAACCGGTGGCCCGGAAAATATAGCGCCCGCCGCTGATGTCCACACTGGTGGTGTCGAAAACGGCCGCACTCATTTGACTGGCCACAAACCGGGACCAGATCAACCGGTAGAGCTTGTACTGGTCGGCGGAGAGAAACTGCTTCACCGTCTCCGGCTCACGGTTTACATCGGTCGGGCGGATGGCCTCGTGCGCGTCCTGCGCCCGGCCCCGGGCCGCTGTCTGGCGGGGTTTCTCCGGCACATAGGAGGGTCCGAAACGTCCGCCGATAAAAGAGCGCACTGTCTCGACCGCCTGGGCGGACACCCGGGTGGAATCGGTGCGGATGTAGGTGACCAGGCCGGTATGTCCCTGCTTGCCCAGATCCAGGCCTTCGTACAACTGCTGGGCCACCAGCATGGTCTTGCGGGCGGTGAAATTCAACTTGCGGTAGGCCTCCTGCTGCAGGCTGCTGGTGATGAAAGGGGGCGCCGGCTGGCGGGACTTCTCCCGGCGGGTGATTTTGACCACCCGGTAGGAAACGTCACGCAAATCCCGCAAGATCTCCTCCATGCGCTCCTGGTCGGGGATCTCCGCCTTCTGCCCGCCGATCTTGTGCAGTTTGGCTTCGAAGCATTGCCCGTCCTGCCGACGGGCGAAAACGCCGGCCAGCGTCCAGTATTCTTCCGGGACAAAGGCATTGATTTCCTCCTCCCGGTCGCAGATCAGGCGCACCGCCACCGACTGCACCCGCCCGGCGGACAGTCCTTTTTTCACCTTGCGCCAGAGCAGCGGGCTCAAATTGTAGCCCACCAGGCGGTCCAAAATGCGCCGGGCCTGCTGGGCACTCACCCGGTTGCGGTCAATAGCCCGGGGCGACTGAACGGCGCTCTGGATGGCATTTTTGGTAATCTCGTTGAACTCAATCCGGCAGGGCTCATTTTCGCTTATATTCAACACATTTTGCAAATGCCAGGCGATGGCCTCCCCTTCCCGGTCGGGGTCGGAGGCCAGCAGCACGCGGTCCGCTTTCTTGACGGCCGATTTCAATTCTTTGATGATTTCGCCCTTGCCCCGGATGGTAATGTATTTGGGTTGAAAGTTGCTTTCCACATCCACCCCGAACTGGCTGCGCGGCAGATCCCGCACATGCCCCATGGAGGCCTTGACAGTATATTTTTTACCCAGGAACTTGCCGATGCTTTTGGCCTTGGCCGGTGATTCCACGATCACCAGTGTGTTTGACAACAGCGGTCACCCCTTGTCTGTAGGGTTTAACCAATTTTCACGAGTATTATAAGCCGATTTTTAAAATGTATGAACCGGCCGGTGGTTTAGAACCCAGGGCCGGATTCCCGCAAGACGTAGCACCCGCCTGGCAGTTGGCGGACCAGACGTTTGACCTCCAGAAACATCAGGGCGGCCAGCACCTGCTGTGCGGGCAGCGCCGATTCCTCGACCAGTTTGTCCACTGTCGCCGGTTCGTAAGACAACCGCCGGTAAACGGCACTCTCGTCCCCGGTCAGCCGGGGCGGGCTGCTTTCCACCCCGGACGGAAGCTTGAACAGGGCGGTCACCCCCAGTTCCTCCAGGATGTCCGCCACCCCTTCCACCAGCCTGGCCCCCTGCTTGATCAAACGGTTGGGCCCCCGGCTCAACGGGCTGGCAATACCGCCCGGCACGGCCAGCACGTCCCGGCCCTGCTCCAGCGCCATGTCAGCGGTGATCAGCGCACCGCTTTTTTCCGCCGCCTCAACCACCAGTGTGGCCCGGGACAGGCCGCTGATGATGCGGTTGCGCACGGGAAAATGCCAGGCCTCGGGCGGCGAGCCGGGCGGGAATTCGCTCACCACCGCCCCACCGGCTGCAATTTCTTCCATCAGGCGCCGGTTTTCCCGCGGATAAACCACATCCACGCCGCAGCCCAGTACGGCCACGGTATGGCCGCCGGCCGACAGCGCGCCCCGGTGGGCCGCGCTGTCAATGCCCCGGGCCAGGCCGCTGACCACCACCACTCCGGCGGCGGCCGCCTCTTTGGCCAGCCTTTCGGCCACCGCCAGACCGTAGGGCGTGGGCCGCCGCGAACCGACCACGGCCAGCGCCGGACGCGTGGCGGCGGGCAACCGGCCGCGCACAAACAGCCCCGGCGGCGGGTCGAAGATCTGGCGCAGCGCGCCGGGGTATGCCGGATCATCGAAAAAAATATAATCAATGCCCTGCCCGGCCAGCCCGTCCAGGGCGGCCTGCGGGTCAAAAGCAGACCGGCGCTGCACCAGTTCGTACACGGTTTTCGGGTTGAAGCCCCCCCGGTTGACCAGTTCCTCCGCCGGCGCCAGCCAGGCCGCACGCAACGAACCAAACCGGTCCGCCAGTGTCCAGAGCCTTTTGGCGGCGCCCGGCAACAACCATTGCCAGCCGAACCAGTAGAGCCTGTCCATTTCCCCCACCTCAACCATGAAAGTTCATTCGGGGAGGGGGCGTGGATTTCCTGCTTTTGGCTGCAAAAACTTTTTTCTTTCCCGCCCGGTTTTCTTTGCCGGGGAATTTACCCGGCTTACAGCCGCACGTACGGGAGACGGTTTTTCCGGCAAGGCACTTAACAGCCGGTCCAGGCTTTGTCTTTGCAGCAGCAATTCCCTGAACAGATCCCCGTATTCCTTCAACCGGTCAAAAATAGTATGGATGTTGGCGGATTGGGCGCTCATCCGCTCCACTTCGGACCAGAGCAGGGGGGTGGAAACCGGTACTCCCGGCCGGGGGCGGATACTGTATTGAAAGGCCATTGTCTTGCCCCGGCCGTTTTGCAGATAATCCAGGTAAACCCGGCCGCGGCGCTTTTCCACCGTCCGTTCCACTGTCGCGCTGTCCGGACAGGCGCCGGCCACCATTTCCGCTACGTGCTGCATGGCCGCCGTGACCTGCCGGAAGGGATAAACCGGCCGCAGCGGAACAAACAGATGCAGCCCCCGTAAACCGGAGGTCTTGACAAAGCCTTGCAGGCCGAATTCGGCCAGCGCCCGGCGCACAAGCAGGGCCACCCGCATCACACCGGCAAAAGTGACCCCCTCGGCCGGATCCAGATCCATGACGGCAATATCCGGGCAGTCGATATTTTCCCGGGTGGACAGCCAGGCATGCACCTCGATGCAGGTCTGGTTGGCCAACCAGACCAGGGTGGCCAGATCGTTGCAAACGACGTAATGGATCACCCGCTCCGTATGCCGGACCGGGAAGGTCTCAATCCAGTCCGGGGCGTAGGCGGGGCTTTCCTTCTGGTAAAAGGCCTCGCCGGTGATGCCGTCGGGATAGCGCTTCATCACCAGTGGTCGGTTGTGTATGTAGGGCAGCAGTACGGGGGCAATGTCGGTATAATATTTGATCAGATGCGCCTTGGTCACTCCTTCCGGCCAGAGCAACTTGTCCAGGTTGGTCAGTGTTACCCGCCGGCCGCCCAGCAAAACCTGTTTCTCCGCCATGCGCGGCACCTCCTGCTGCTATTATACACCCGCCGGGGTGAAAAAATAGCCGGGATCGCAGCAACCTGCTGCGGTCCCGGCTGTAATTTGTGCCCGCTGTGCGGGCAGTGACACTCTTCCCGGATGGCGCTACTTGGCGGCGTTAAAGCCCCACGGCATCATGAAGAAGAAGAGGATGATGATGATGAAAAAGAAGAAGAACCCTCCATCCCATCCGTATCCTTGTTTTTCCATTTTATTACCCCCCTTCCATTGCTCTCTGGTTTCCCGCCTTTAATAAAATATTCCCGGCCGCCGCCGGTGGTTACTTTTGCCACGGATTTTTATTCACTGTCAAACCTGACATTCAGCGCTTTGGTAACATTATTGATATTGTTGAACAGGGTGGCCTGGTCGGAACCGGCAAAGAGCAATCCCACCGCCCGGTTTTGTTCGTCCACTACCAGGGAACCGCTGTCACCCGGTTCACTCATGCCCGTGGCCAGAATCTGATCTTCGAACATGGCCCAGGAGTCGTTGTCCAAATCCACGCGCATGGTGGTATGCAGCGATTTGACCGTCCCGGTGGTGATGCCCGAGGTGCGCCCGCTTTTGCGCACCCGGGCGCCCAGACGCGGTTCGGCCACGCCGGTCACCCGGCCGATGCCCATTATTTCCGGCGCCACTTGTTTTTCGTCCACCGGTTCGGCCAGGGCGCAGTCCACCAGGTTGGTGGTCCGTCGCCGGTTGTATAATTTAACGTAATAATTGGGCCGGTAAGCGGACAGAAAATTGTTCAACATCACTTCGGCGGCCGCGGCCACCGGACACTGGTTGGCGCTGCCGGAACTGTAAACCGGGACAAAGCGGGCCAACCGGGCGATCACGTCCCCCGGCGCCCGCCCTTTGTCGTGTGCGCCCGGCTGCAGGATATCGTCGCCAATCTTGCACCGTCCGTCCATGCCGTCGGTCTGGTTGGCCAGAATGTGGTTGTTGGACAGGATCATCGGCCGGCCGGTTCTTTGATCGTACACCAGCGCGCCAAAAGTGCCGGCTGTCACATTAAAGTGGCCGATGCTCACCCCCGGTACGGCCGGCCGCATCTTGCCCACCCGGCTGGCTTGCAGGCGCACGCTGCCGACTTCAATCACATCGGTTTGATACTCCCCGACTTTGTCCGGCACACGTTGCGCAGCAGCCAGAAAACGGAGTGTAGTCTTGTGTTTGACCAAAACGTGCAGTGAAAGTTGATTTGTTTTCTTGCCCCCCACTTCCTTGTACCCGATCCCGACGCCAATCACATTGGGCAACTGCATCAAGCTCCAGCGGTGATTAAGCGCCATGGTGCGCAATCCGTCCATTGGTGTCCCACCAATCTTTCAGTTAGTGATCGTTTTTCCATATAATATTAAGAGTGTGCCAAATTGGTTACAGGGACGGAATTTTAAAGGCATCCGGCGCAAAACGTCCGGATGCCTTTGGATAAACACGGTTTATAATCTGTTTTATGCCGGCGGGGTGCATTCCGGCCAATCCTTGTCACAGCGCAGGCCGCGATAAACGGGATGGCGCAGCAACCCTTCCGCCGTCAGAGCGAGATATTCCACGACGCAGACCAGGACCGGTTTCACCCAGCGGGTGCGGCGGGATTCCCGTGCCGGCAGTGACAGGAGGGGCCGCGGCACCGCCAGAGGGTTCAACACAGCCAGCAAGCGCCCCTCTTCGGCCCGGTCAAAACCGGTCCCCACCTTGCCCGCGTAAACCAGCCGCCCCTCCCGGCATCCGCCCAGCACCAGCGCTCCCAGTTGCCTACCCCCACGGCCCGGCTGATAGCCGCAGATGATCAGATCGGCTTCCCTGGTGTGACGGAATTTACACCAGTACCGCGAACGCATTCCGGGCCGGTAGGGGCCGTAAAGCGCCTTGGCCACCACCCCCTCCAGACCGCGGGACACACAGGCGGCCATAAAGGCGCACCCGTCGCCGGTGACAAAGTCCGAAACCACCGCCGGCGCGCCGGGAATAAGAATTGCCGCCAGCAACTCCCGGCGCCGGATCAAGGGTTCATCCATTACGGAACGGCCGTGCATGTAGAGCAAGTCGAAAACTACGTACAAGGCCGGTGATTCCCGGGCCAGTCGCCGGATTTTCAACGGATCCGTCAACCGGCCGCGGCTCTGCAGGGCATTGAATGAAGGCAGCCCGTCCACGGGAACAATAATCTCTCCGTCCAGGATCGCCGCCTGTCCGTCCACAAAGCGGTGCAGTCCGGTCAATTCCGGAAAGGCCGCGGTCAACTCCCGCCGGTTGCGGGAATACAGCCGGGTGTCCCCGTCCAGATAGGCCAGGGCGCGGTAGCCGTCCCATTTAACCTCGTAAAGATATTCCGGGTGATCAAATGGTGCGGCGGAAACCGCCAGCATCGGTTTAAACAGGGGGAGGGAACCGGCCGTGATCATATGGCCCTCCATTTACTTCTTCAAGAGCTTTTGCGCCGCCTTCCGGGGTTGCCCGTGACCGTCGCTTCGTTTCCGCTTTTTTTACGCCGTGCGGGGCGGCCGCCCTTTTCACCGGCTTGCGCACCGGCCGCATCCCGCTTTGACTGCGCCAGATCGATGCTGGCCTTCAATGCCTCCATCAGATCCACCACTTTGGCCGCTTCCGGCGCAGCCGGCGCCACCATTGCTTCACCGGCCACCCGGGCCTGAATCAGATCCATCAACGCCTGCCGGCGGGTGTCGGTGTATTTTTGCGGTTCAAATGGCGCGGACAGTCTCTCGATCAGGCTGACGGCCATCTTGATTTCGTTTTCAGACAGTTCAACCTGGTAATGCACCTCCTCGATCGCGCCGGCGTCCCGCACCTCGTCGGGGTAAAACATGGTGCTCATGGACAGCGTCTCACCAGCCGCCCGGAGCACCGCCAGGCTGACCTTGCTGCGGATGGCCACCCGGGCCACGGCCGCCTTGCCGGTTTCCTGCATCGCCCTTTTGAGCAGCGCGTAGACCTTTTCCCCACCGGCAGCCGGGGCCAGATAATAGGCCTTGTCATAGTAAACCGGATCGATTCGGGCCAGATCCACAAAATCCAGGATCTCCACATTGTGCGGCCCGCCCGGGGGAAGCACTTCCAAATCCCCCTCCCGTAAAACCACATAACGCCCTTTCTCATACTGATAGCCGCGCACGATTTCTTCCATTGGCACGTCCTGATCACAAGCGGAACAGTAACGCCGGTACTGAATGGGCGTATTGCATTTGACATGTAGGTAATTGAACTTGACATCCTTTTTTTCCGTGGCTGTAAACATCTTTACCGGCACGTAAACCAGGCCGAAACTGACGGCCCCTTTCCAAACCGGCCGCATGTTGATCACCCCGTTTATTTATTTCCGTTTACCGGATGAACCGGTGGTAGAACCATACACCCACCGGCAGGATCAGGGTAACCAGGGCGATGAAGAAAATGCCCGCCGCACCCGGGCGCAAGTTGTTCCGCCAGGCCCAGCGGCCGTAGGAAGCCAGGTGCAGGACAACGGCCAGGAGAACCAGGAATAAAAGCACGGTGACCATTTATTTCACTCCTTTACCACCGGACTGGTTTCCCGGAGCAAACCGATGCGCCGGATATGGGTGTTGAAGGTTATACTGACCGCGGCATCCGGATAAGCCGCCAGCCAGTCCATCTGTCGCCACTGCGGCCAGGTGGCCGCCAGGTGGCGGGCCTGAAAACCGAAACCAAAAATATCCGCCTGAAAGTCTTCCTGGCTTTTGCGGATTAGTTCGGCCGTCTTCTCTTCGACCATCCGGTTGAAGGCTGCTTCCAGGCGGGGCAGGCGCTCCGGCCGCTCGTAGTTGATCCCGCTCTGGATGGAGGTGATTTCCGCCTCCAGGGGCACCTGCACCTGAATCTCCGGCGCCTGCCCCTTGTTCCAGCCCACCCGGACCTGCGGCTTGGACTGGGCAAGCACCCGCATGGTAATAAACCGTTCGGGCTTCTCCGGATCGGGAAAGGCAAACAGGCTTTCCTTGAACTGTCCCTTGAGCATATTCAACAGCACCGTCTCCTCCCCGTTCAGTTCGCCGGCCAGGCGATCCCCCCGGAATACCGCCGCGCCGATCATCTCAATGTCCCCGCCGCCCTTGCGGGGCAACTGGCCGGCCAGGTAATCCCCCTCGTTAACCCCGCCGGCCCCGCTGTTATGGTGCACGGGCTGACTGCCGGCAATACCCAGTAGCACGGCCGACGGTTGAATGGAGGCTGATTTCATGTCATTGTAAAAATGGTGCACCTGGGCAAAAGGGGAAAAACCGATATAGCTCTGGGAAGTAACCAGCAGTTCGATGTACTTGGCCGGATTGGCCTCCATGATCGGCCGGATGTGCTCGATCAATTTCTCCGGTTTGTCCCGGCTGACAGCCATAAAGGTGTTCCGGCGGAACTCGGGGTAGCGTAAAAGCGGCCCCAGATAGTACCCCAGCCCCTGCCGGGCCAACGCCTCGGAAAAGATCAGGGCTTTTAAATGTTTCAGGGAGACCCGCCGTTCCACACTGGCGTTCATCAAATCAAGCCCGGTGAGAATGGTGCGGGATTGCACAGTGATATTCAAGGTGGATTTCTGATT
>NZ_LYVF01000105.1 GCF_001655685.1 Desulfotomaculum copahuensis | reverse complement strand
CCCGCCGGCCCGCCGGAGCGCCGGAACGGCGGCGGCCGCCGCAAGCCGGGAAACGGCAACGGGGATTTACCCGGCATGTTCAATTCATCCAAACCATTTCACCGGGGTGAACGTGATGATTGATTCCTTTGATCCGGCGGAACTGCTGCGTCCGGATCTGCGTGAACTGGTTCCCTACGAAGCACCGGTCCATCCCGGCGCGGTCAAGCTGGATGCCAACGAAAATCCGTACGACCTGCCGGCCACGGTGCGGGAGGAAATCGCCTCCCTGCTGCGTGACGATCCGTTCAACCGTTACCCCGATCCCCTGGCCATAGAGCTGCGGCAGGAACTGGCGGCTTATACCGGGCTGCCGGCGGAATGCATCATGGCCGGCAACGGAGCCGACGAACTGATTCAGAACCTGATGCTTGCTTTCGGCGGGGGCGGCCGGGTGGTCATCGCCACCCCCACCTTCTCCATGTACCGCATTCATGCCGTCATTGCCGGCGCCATGCCGGTGTCCGCACCCCGGCGGACGGACTTTTCCCTGGATCCGGAAGTGGTCATTGCAGCGGCCGGGCATCCGGCCACCCGGCTGGTATTTCTCTGTTCGCCGAACAACCCGACCGGAAACGTCACTCCACCCGCCGAAGCGGCGGCCATTCTGGCAAACACCCGGGCGCTGGTGGTGGTTGACGAGGCCTACCTGGAATTTGGCGGGGAAAGCTGTCTGCCTTTGCTGGAGGGGTACCCCAACCTGGTCATGCTGCGCACCATGTCCAAGGCTTTCGGCCTGGCCGGCCTGCGGGTGGGCTACCTGTTGGGCAGCCCGGCCGTGGTGCGGCAACTGCTGCGGATCAAGCAGCCTTTTAATTTGAACCGTTTTTCCCAGCTGGCGGCACGGGCCGCCCTTGCTCACCGGGCGGAATTCGAGGCACTGATCCGGCGTATCCGGGAAAACCGGCAGGCACTTTATGACGGCCTGAATGCAGTACCCGGGGTGACCGCTTTTCCCAGTGAGGCCAACTTTATTCTGTTCCGCACACCGCTGCCCGCGGGGGACGTTTATCACGGCCTGCTGGCCGGGGGGGTGCTTATCCGCAATATGCACGGTCCGGGACTGCAGAACTGCCTGCGGGTGACGGTGGGCCGGGAGGATGAAAACCGCCTCTTCCTGGAAAAGCTGAAACTGATACTGGGCGGCTGAGGCGGACCGCTTTTGGGAACCAGGCGGCCGGCCCGGAAAAGCGGGATTTCCCGGGCCGGCCGGCGAAAACCGGTGCCTGCTTTACCCGGGACAAGCCGGGCGGCGTTGATCGTGTGCGGATGATATCTGATATCTGATATCTGACGGTGGGGAGGAACACATTATGCAAGCCGGACGGACGGCGGAAATCGAACGGCAGACCGGCGAGACGGAAATCCGCCTGCGTCTGAACCTGGACGGGGACGGTGTTTATCAGGTGGATACGGGGGTGGGTTTTCTGGATCACATGCTCAGCCTGTGGGCGCGGCACGGCCTGTTCGACCTCAAGCTGTCCGCCGCCGGCGATCTGCATGTGGATGCCCACCACACGGTGGAGGACACCGGCATCTGCCTGGGTGAAGCAATCAAACAGGCGCTCGGCGGCAAGGCGGGCATCAACCGTTACGGTCAAGCCCTTTTGCCGATGGACGAGGCGCTGGTCCTGGCGGCGGTGGATCTGAGCGGACGGGGCCGCCTGAGCTTCGATGTGCCCCTGCCGTCGCCACGGGTGGGGGATTTTGACACCGAACTGGTGGAGGAATTTTTGCAGGCGCTGACCGCGCACGGCGAATTCACGCTGCATGTGCGCCTGCTGGCCGGGCACAATACTCATCACATCATTGAGGCCGTTTTCAAGGCGCTCGGCCGGGCGCTGCGCCAGGCGGCGGCTGTGGACGCGCGCCGGCCGGGACAGGTTCCGTCCACCAAAGGGGTGCTCTAGTAAAGATTTTGGGGGGAGAGGGAGGTAAGAAGCAGCTACT
>NZ_LYVF01000104.1 GCF_001655685.1 Desulfotomaculum copahuensis | reverse complement strand
GGCCTTACCTTCGCTGCGCGGGATGGTGTTATGCTCCACCAGCCTGACGCGGGCGGAAATGCCCAGCACACTGTGGATGCGCTCGCGCAGGCGCGCTTCCAGATCCTCCAACTGACGCACTTGATCGCTGAACATGTTTTCAGCCAGCTCGACCCAAATTTCCAATTGATCCAGGTTGGCCTTGCGGTCCACCACCAGCAGGTAATGCGGTTCGGTCTCCCCGCACTCCAGCAGCACGCTTTCCACCTGGGAAGGAAAGACATTGACGCCGCGGATGATCAGCATGTCGTCACTGCGGCCGGTGATCCGCCTGATCCGCGCGTGTGTGCGGCCGCAGGAACAAGGTTCCACCTCCAGGCGGGTGATGTCCCTGGTCCGGTAGCGAATGAGCGGGAAGGCCTCCTTGGTGATAGTGGTAATTACCAGTTCGCCCTGCTCCCCGGGGGGCAGCACTGCTCCTGTTTCAGGATTGATGATTTCCGGAATAAAGTGATCTTCAAAAACATGCATGCCCTGCTTGGCCGGGCATTCCATGGCCACGCCGGGCCCCATGATTTCAGACAGGCCGTAAATGTCCAGCGCCATTAAATCCAGCTTTTCTTCCAATTGCGTACGCATGCGCTCCGACCAGGGCTCGGCGCCGAAGATGCCGGCTTTTAATGGCATTTTCTTAAAGTCAAGCCCCATTTTCACTCCTTCTTCAGCCAGGAACAGGGCATAGGAAGGGGTGCAGGTCAGGATGGTGGTGCCGAAGTCCTGCATGAGCATGAGCTGTCGCTGCGTGTTGCCGCCGGAGATGGGCACCACCGTCGCCCCCAGCCGCTCCGTGCCGTAATGGATGCCCATGCCGCCGGTGAACAGGCCGTAGCCGTAGGCGTTCTGCACCACGTCGAACCGGGTGCCCCCGGCGCAGGCCAGCGCCCTGGCCGCCAGTTCGGACCAGGTATTGATGTCGTTTTTCGTATAACCCACCACCGTGGGCTTACCGGTGGTTCCCGATGATGCGTGCACCCGGATCACATCACTCATCGGCACGGCAAACAGGCCGAAGGGGTAATTGTCGCGCAAATCCTGCTTGACGGTGAAAGGAAGCC
>NZ_LYVF01000103.1 GCF_001655685.1 Desulfotomaculum copahuensis | reverse complement strand
CCCCTGTACGCTCACGGGTAATCAACCACGCCGCCCCCAGGGTAATTCCGGTATGTGCCAGAATGAACACTATTTACAACATCTCCCTACAGCACCACTTCCGAATCATCCCCCACGAACAGGCGGCAGGCGCGGCGGCGGCCGTTGGCGCGGCTGACCACGGCATTGTAGCCGATCAGGCTGTCTTCGATCAGCTCCACATCGGACAGATGGCAGTTGTCCAGCACCACCGAATGCTCCAGGCCCACCCTTTCCAGTATGCCGCTCCGGCCCACGGCGGTGTAGGGGCCGATGAAGGAGTCCTTGACCACCGTGTCCTCACCGATGACCACCGGCCCGCGGATGACGCTGTTGGCAACCACCGCCCCGGGGGCCACGCTCACCCGGCCGACTACTTCGCTCAGATCGTCCAACTGGCCCGCGATCTCCCGCCGGGCGTATTCGTCCAGCACCACCCGGTTGGCCGCCAGGATGTCGTCCTTTTT
>NZ_LYVF01000102.1 GCF_001655685.1 Desulfotomaculum copahuensis | reverse complement strand
TGAGGAATTGAAACTGCTTGATGTTAGCCTACCTATGAGGAATTGAAACGCGGCCATTGGGGGCAAACCACTATATGTGCTGGAGATGTTAGCCTACCTATGAGGAATTGAAACCTGGGTAATGCCGCCAAGGTTGGAATTAGCCGTGTAAAGATGTTAGCCTACCTATGAGGAATTGAAACTGCCGGCCGCAATTTTTCCGTATATGCCGCGCTTTGCGATGTTAGCCTACCTATGAGGAATTGAA
>NZ_LYVF01000101.1 GCF_001655685.1 Desulfotomaculum copahuensis | reverse complement strand
CTGATCATATTGATGGCGTCCTTCAACGCGTTGGAAGCGTCCTTGGCGTAGCCGTCCGCGCCGAACAAATTGGCCACCTGCTCGGTCACCGGCGCGCCGCCGATCATGATCTTGGCCTTGGGGTTCTTTTCCCGGATCTTTTTGATGATGTTTTTCATCCCGACCATGGTGGTGGTCATCATCGCCGACAGGGCCACAATCTCCGAGTCGGTCTTCAGCTGCTCCTCCACGAATTTCTCCAGCGGCACGTCCCGGCCCAGGTCGTGCACCACAAATCCGGCCGCGTCGAACATCATTTTGACGATGTTTTTGCCGATGTCGTGCACGTCGCCCTGCACCACGCCCATGACCACCTGGCCCTTGGGTTTTTCATTGGGGTCCTTCTTCAAGAGCGGCCGCAGGATGTCCAGACCGGCGTACATGGCGTCGGCGCACATCAGCAGTTCGGGCACGAAGTATTCCTGAATCTCGTACAGGCGGCCCACTTCCTGCATGCCCACCACCAGTCCGTCAAAGATCGCCTTGTGCGGGTCCATGCCTTCCGCCACTGATTCGTTGGCCGCTTCCCGGGCCGTGTCCTCGTCATAGTTGACCACGCTGTCCGCCAGTTTCTTGAGTAACTC
>NZ_LYVF01000100.1 GCF_001655685.1 Desulfotomaculum copahuensis | reverse complement strand
GGACGGGGCATCCCCCGCCGCGCAAATGACTGGCTGACCATACCGATGACCACACCGCCGGCATACATAAACCGGTTGCTGAATCATCTTGCATCCGGCAATGCCTATACTGTGCAGGTATTGCGCAAAGACGGAAAGTTCTTTGCCCATATTACATTCGCCCAGGGTGACGAAAAACAGGTGGATTGCACCCGGCCAATGGCCGGCATTGACCTGAATCCGCAGAACATATCCGTCACCATCGTATCGCCAGACGGCAATTTTAAAACATCACGGGTATTTCATTGTCCCGATTTGCCGGCTGTAAAAGCCGGAAAGCGGGATTGGCTCACCGGCAACCTGTGCCGGGACATCGCCGGCTGGCTGATCGTCGCCGGCGTTACCCAGGCCGCCGCTGAAGAATTGCACTTTAATCAGGACCATGACACCAACCGGTTTTTCAACCGCATGAGCCATAATTTTTCCCACCGGGATATGTTCACCAACCTGGTTACCCGGCTGAGGAAAGAAGGCATCGCGGTTTTCACTGTGAAC
>NZ_LYVF01000099.1 GCF_001655685.1 Desulfotomaculum copahuensis | reverse complement strand
AATTTCTTGATAGGAATATTTTTCTATAAAGAAAGGAACGGTAGGTGGAAGAAAAAACCGAAACTAGGAACCCCGGTTTGTACTATCGGGCCATACCGGCCGGGATTTCCATGCACGGCACCATCTCCACGGTAAAAATATCCCTGCTGCGGACTTTGATACCGGTGTTTCGGAAGCAGGTGCGGAGAAATCCCAGCTTCCGCCACATGAAAAATTGGGTTACCTGGAAATGCTCAGCCAACTCCCAGCAACTGCGTAGTTTTAGTTTGGATACGGCATACATCAATTCCGCATCCGGAACCAAATAATCGGTAGCCCATCGCATAGCTCCCGTTTCATCCTTGGAAACGGTGATGCGGTCCTGGCCGGGGCTGGTAATCATGAAATTACGCCGGATGCCGCTGAAGTGGTGCCCCAGTTCTTCTGCAAGGACGCACGTGTGCAGGCGTTCGTTATGATGCAGGCTTTCATCAAGGATAATGCATGGCGCCACCGGGTCCCAAACATACAGCCCTAACAATTTGTCACGGGAGCAGTTCCTCAGTTTTTGATACAGTAGCATTATTTTTTCATGGCGAGCAAGTTCCAGCAAATGTTCCAGATTCGTCATCTTATAAGACCCCCTACCCAGCCATATTAATAGTTTCGGCAGGGCAGGAGACATGCTTCATAGGAAAAAGTATGACCACTACCGTTTCGTCAGGTAGTGGTCTTTGTATCGCTACTGTTTTTTTCTCGTTCTTCCTTTTCCTGGGCATCCAATTCCCGCTTCATTCGCCGGGCTTCAAGGATGCTCTTTTTGATCACTTCTTCCAATTCCGGCGTCAACGGTATACTCTCCGCCCCCTCTAGGTGGGCGGCCATTGGGATTTGGCGAATGTCGATGTCCTCTTCGGGTTCCTGGGGCTCCTGTAGCTGTGTAGATACTTGTTCAGACGGTGTATGTTTGTCGTTGTCATGGACAATTGCCACGTTTTTCTTTTGGTTTTTCTTAACCAATATACCCATTAACTCCTCAACTACTTCCAATTGCTCGGGTTGAAGTTGCCGGGCCATATCCAGAGTACGTTGCAATTCAGGAGGAACCATAAGTTTATCCGATGGCGATTCTCCCGGTTCGTCAAGGAGATAGCCAACAGGTACATCAAGCGCACATGCAATTTTCATTAACATGTCCGGATCAGGACGTCGGGTATCTTTCTCATAGCGGCTGACAGCATTATCTTTAAGCCCCAGAGCTTCAGCGAGTTGGTTTTGCGTTAATCCTTTGGCCTTTCTGGCCGCCCTAATGCGGTCACCAAGAGTCATCATATTCACCAGCTTACCAAAATGGTAGTGTAATTATAATATAACCACATTTTGTGGGCAATTAAACCTGACAATATGGTAATCTTGGTATTGACATCTCCCGTTATGGGAGATTATAATTAAATTACTTGAAAGGTGAGAAGCAGAATGTGTCATGTTAACCTTGAAAAAATCCGGGAACTCAGGCGATCCTTAAAGATTTCCCAAAAGACAATGGCCAAAAACCTTGGCTACAAAACCGAAGTGGGTTATCTGTACTTGGAAAAAGGGCGATGCCGTATCAGGGCAGACCAGTTGGTCATAATCGCCGAAACGCTTGGCGTTAAGGTTGCGGAGCTTTTAACCGCAAAGCGAGATGATGCTTATGCAGAAGATCCAAATCTTCGCTGACAACGACCCATGAGGTGTTATGAAATGTCTCACACCGAATTCAGGTGCCCCAAGTGCAGAAAGCTTTTATTAAAATATTCACTCCGCGGCTCTTTGCGGATGATAATAAAATGTCCTCGATGTAAAAATACATGTTCTGTCGAGGTAAAAGGGGTGCTCCCGGATGATGATACAAATAAATCAAGCTGAAATGAAAACTTTTTGTCGCCTTATTGCGCTAGGCATCTATCGAAAGATGCAAAAAACGCGCATGAATAACAAAGAAAACTTACTGTTAGTACCGACATCTCCTTCCCCTAACTATACCAGAAACCGGAAAACATTACCATAATAATTACTGATGTGCTCTTAGAAAGGGGTGGAAAGCCATGATGATATGCCCTGAATGCGGCCACCGCTTTAGTAAAATTAGCGAGCGCCTGGACCGGTTGATTGTAAAGTATCAGCGAATGCTACAGGGTTAAGGAGGCGGGACGGACATGAAGATCGTTTTTCATAGCGATGCTGAACGTCGGGCCTGGGAACTGTTTTTGGAAGCTCACCGAAAATGGTATAAGAATCATGGTGATGAGCTGACGGATATGGTGGACTTTATGGGTGAGGTTGAAGATAAGGCGGTGGTTGATCTGGCGCGCAACATGGTGATTAATCCGGAGAAAATTCAAACCGACAACGGAATCATGCTTGATGAGCTTTTTTCAGATGAAGAGGCAGATGCACTTGTTGGAAAAAAGGTGATGGATGCGGTCAATGATGAGAAAGCAAGTGTTGTTGGTTTCGGCGGTGGTTACATAGAAGTCGAGTACGAAGACGGGTGCTTGGACAGGATCAACAAAAGTGAGTTTCAGGAGGCGTTCATCAATGACCTGCGCTGAATGCCGTTGGCGGCAATACTGCTATTCCGACCCGGTGACGTGGGAAATCGAACCGGGGGAATATGAGAAATTTGAGATCGACAAAGAGTGGTGTACTGCCGAATTGCTGGCCGCGTGCTTGGCGGAATAGGGTGGTCCCCAAAAAGATACGCCTGGGCGGGATAGCCCGCCGGGCAAAATTTATCATTCCTCCTCAACCTTAAGAGGGCCATACTTCTTTTCAAAGCCGGCAATATATTGCTCAAGGACGTACTCAATCTCCATAGCGATAGAGCGCTTGTTCTTCTTTGCAATGAGCTTGATTTTTTCGAAGCACTCGTCTTTCAGACGCAAGGTAAACTGTTTTTTATAAGTAGTCATTGTATGCCTCCAAAATGAAATCATATTGCAATCACATTTATTATAACCTTGCCAAAAAATATTTCTATATTCATATTGACATCAAAGTGAATTCACTATATTATTAAAAGTGGGTGGTGGAATCAAAATGAATTCACCTAAAAAGCGCATAACAACTTATAGGCTTACTTTAGAACTCGATCATATAATCGCGAAAGAAGCGGAGAGGTTGGGTGTATCCAAAAATGCGCTGGTACAAATGACGCTGACAAAGGCACTGCTTCCGGCCAATAACAATAAGCAGGCCGTCCCCGTTGTGGCGATAAGTAAGTGAAGGAAAAGGATTCAAGTTAATCATAATTTTACCCGGAAATAGTAATTTTGTCAGCTAATTCTTGTTCAAAAGGGGTGGATGTCATGAAAATAACCGAGATAATCGCGGATGAATCCATCTACCCCCGTGCTGAAATTGCCCCAGATACCGTGGCCCGCTACCGCGAAGCTTTGGAAGCCGGCGCGAAGCTGCCGCCGCTGGTTGTGATGCCCGATGGCCGCCTACTGGACGGCCGGCATCGGTTGGAAGCGTGCCGGCAACTCGGGGTTGAAACGGTAGAAGTGGTCGTGGAGGACCCTACGGATCCGGATGCCCGGGCGGTGGAACTGAACCTTCGGCATGGCCGGCCGCTTACCCGGCAGGAATTGCGAGAAGCCGCACGGCGGTGGTACGGAAAAAGGCTGGTTGTTGAGATTGCCGGCCTGCTCGGCGTCACCCGGCAGACCGTGCAGAACTGGGTGGCCGACCTGGCGACGGAGCGGGAAGATGCGCGGAGCGAGATCAGGGGAAAAGCCCTGGAAATGCGGGCGGAGGGGATGACACAGGAAGAGGTGGCGGAGAAGTTGGGTGTTCCGCAACAAACAATTTCACGCTGGGAGAATCAGGAATACTCAAGTGTAAAAAATTTGACACTTGGGTATTTGAACCAAGCCAATCCTGATCAGGAGATGGATGCGGAAAAGGATGAGCCCTGCGCGGATGAATGGGATGAAGCTGAACAAGCCCCTGAAGAAGTCGATCAGGAGAAAGAATCTGTGGGGCCGGAAGCGGATCATTCCCCGGTGGAACCACTGGTTCCCACCGAGGAAACACCAGCCCGGGATGAAGATGAAACCCCCGGTACCGACAACAGACCCCTGAAAGATTACGGTGGCCGTGCAGCGGCAGAAGAATTCAGAAAAAAGATCCTTCCTTACTCTGACATGGTAAAAGAATTTTTCAACAGCATAAGAAAAACATACGAACTTGCAAAGCAACTAATTGAGCGAGAGGATGAATTACTTGAATCCGTCGCAAGTATGCAACATGATGGAACAACTATATCACTTCTGGCAAATACGGTGATTCCTGCCTGTGAAACAGTGTATTTCCCTTATATCTCCAATGCTAAAGACATGCTGGCTGAAATAATCAAACCTGGGATTAAGGGTGTAGTAAACAACAAAAAGTTTAAGGCCATCAAGGGGGGCAAAACAAATGGCGGCTAAACAAAGGAAGCGTCGCGGCGGCGTCCTGGCCGACGCCCTGCATAAACTCATCGAAGAGCGCCACCCCAACGGTCTGCCCGTGGGACAGGCGGCCGCCGACCTGTACGGCAGCGATACCAAAAACCACCGGGAGCGGATCTACCGCCTGGCCGCCGCATTACGGAAAAACAATATTTTGGTTTACAGTTTTGGGAGCCGTTACCATTTATGTAATAAAGACGGCTTGCGGTTGACAGAAGTTGCCGTTCAGCGCCATATACTTGCAATTTCTATGTTGCAAAATGCGTTTTTGTTAACAGAAAAGGCATTTGAAATTGGTCCACCAGAACAAAAAAGCAGGCTGGAACAATCCCTTAATGACCTAAAGCAACAAATAAAGAGGATGCTTGGGTAATGGACATCGCGATCTGCAAATAAATGGGTCAGAGGGTTATATGGTAGTGAAAAACACGGTGACGGAAGCTGAATGGGAAGAAATTAAATTAGCACTTGAACAAGCTAAAGGTGATATTGGTCCGTTTAAATGCAAAGAATGTCAGTGTAATATCTGTCGTCGATATGTTGATTTAGAGTCTTGCAATGAATATAGTTTCGACCGAGAACTAGATGGGTGTGAAAAAGGAGGCTGTATAACTTGCAATGGACATATAAGGAATAATTGTGATGATTTTATAATAAACAGTGAAATGTATCACGGTAAAAAGAAAAAGTCAACTGGTCAGTTAGCTTTTTCTCCCTTTCCATAACGGGACCGGGCTTCGGCCCGGTCCATACAAAAAACACTGCGTTGCCGGGGCACCCGGGCGTGGACAACCCGCCCGGCTACGACGGCACGGTATGAAAAAAGAACCTCTTGCCTTGTTTCGTTCGTTTTACGCGGACGGAATAGGGGAGGAGATTCTTCCTGAATTGGAGGTCTTGGCCTCCGCCGTGACGTGTGGCGCGCTCTGAGCGGAAGGCGCATAATCTGCGAAAACGGCTGCACAGGGCCTTAGTCCCCTTGGGGATGACAGGGATATGCAGTACGAGCGTGGTGGATGCGCTGGAAGCGAAGGGCGAGTGCCCGACGGTCCGGCTTTGGGGGTTATATGCCGCGATAATATTCGAACCCCCTTGCAAATCCGGGTGCAACATGACTTCCTGCGCCTTTGGCCGGGAAGCCCGGGCCGGCAGGTTTGGTCAGCTTGCTCAAGCTGGTACGGGGTCGCGCCCGCTACCTTACCCACTACATAACGGGGACAGCAGATACAAGCTAACAAACTTAAAGCGTTTTTGCTTTAAGCAGCGCCTGCAGCGAAATGACGCTCAGCTTGCACCATTCCCTGGCCCTTTTATCCCTGGGGGGAGCGTGGATCAAGTAGGAGGCGGTATCCGGCGCTACCGCGCCCAATGTGGCGCGGGAATCCGGCCCGATGGTCAACGCCTTCCCGTGGCGGGCCGGGGACCCGGTTTTACCCGGGACGAAGATTGACCAAATTCAAAATAAAGGGGGAGCAGTATGCGCGTGCCAAGCAGTCCCGAAACCTGCGAGGAAATTAAGAAGTATGCCCGCCGTGCCGTTCGGCGGTGGGGGAAACGCGCCATAAAAGAATATCCTATTCCTCCGAGGTTCAGTCGTTGGAAAGAATACTGCTTCTTGTCCTTAAGAAAAGAGTTGATGCAGGGGTGAATGCCATCAGCGAATTGGCAAAAAGCTATCGCAAGGCATTTACCCCGTCTGCTCGCTTTACGGTTCTTCGCCGGGCGTGGAGCATGTATGGGCACGAAGGGGTAAAAGCCGTAGCCCTAGCCACAGGATTAAACCCTGAACACGTGCTTCGGTCGTTCCAGGAATGGCTCAAAGCCCGCCGGCGGGCCGAGCGGGGAAAGATGTCCGTGATCGTGATTCCACCACCCGCACCGCTTGACGACATTGGTGAGGTGGCAAAACTGGCTGCCGGCGGCGGCATAGAAACATATTGCGGCGGTAAGCGCACAAATTGGAAAGATGGCTCAGGTCATATAAAAAGTGCCGCCGGCGGGCAGGCATGGGATGCTCTAATGGGTGGATCTAAGTAATCTGGTCGGGCGCCGGGAGGCGCGGCTGAATGGGAGGTTGTTTAAATGGCTAACTGGATTACAGGTAAGGGGTGGGTAGGAAAATACGCAGGCAGGGATGATAAGTGCCTTGGTTGTGGTAGTGAGACAGATTGTGACTGCCGATGGGTAGAGTGCCCTATATGCGGAGAATTATGCTGGGTTGGCAAGGGTAATGAGCTAAATTACGATTATACCTGCTACAGGGGATGCGGCTATTCTGCGCGAGGATATGATAAATTAGACTAAAAATTTCGCAGGGGGGTGGCCTGACGGCGCGCTTTCCATAGTATAAGTGTCCATGGGTCCCACGCCGTTATCAGCTATGAAAAATCCAACTTTCGGGATCTACCAACAGGACGATGAAAAGTCAGATTACGGCAGCGACATTGCGGATCCCCGTATTAATGTGGAGCATCAAGCTCTGGCCAGGGTGAACAATCGAGAAGATAGGTATCCCGTTGCCAGTATAGATTTTGTTTTGAGGATGCTTCCGGACATGACCACCGAGGTTGTGGTGAATGAGGACGGTTGCGTCACAGTTTGGAGAAATCCTCCGGGGCCATGTCTTGACACGAGCAGGTGGCAGATGCTGTGCGACGGCCACGTGCCGAGTTGCGAACCGTATAGAGGCATAACCGCAAATGAGCAAGCTATGGGCTACGCGCCCAGAGGTTGCAAGGAATATTACAAATGCATTCGAAGCTGGAGGAAAAAGGCAATTCGCCGGGCTTAATACGCCCGGTATTATTTTTAGTATCTACAGAAAGGATGATCGTACATGGCAAATTTACGAGAACCGTTTTCCTCCTTACCCGACGAAGTAAGGGACGCACTGATCAATTATTACGGCTCCCCTGAAAAGGTAATGGAGTATTTCTCCGCCCGATTCGGAACATATGCCGCGGAAATCATGGATTCTGTTGGCAAGCGCAACAACAGATTGGGGCCTACCGACCCGATCATCGGGGTGAACATTACCACGGGCAAAATCCATTTTGATCATATCGAAGAATTTTACGCATTTCCCTGGGACGACGGCCACCCGCGGCCCGGGGGACACATGGAGGCACTGAAATCATTAAATGAAGCTGGACCGATAGAATTGGAAAAAGTTGTTTAATCCCGCTTGAAGCGGGATTTTTTTGTATAGCGAAAGAAGTACGCATAAGATAACTTATGCGAACAAAAACCCCCGGAAAGTTCGTATAAGTTAGCAGCAAACCCCTGCTAAGTGTCTAAAAAAAGTTCGCATAAGTAAATTGCAGATCGGGGCGACCATAATGCTGGAGAAATTTCAATCTTACCTGCGGGGAAAAGAAGTTTCTGACCGCACCGTGCGCGACTACCTGGCTGTACTGGGCAGGTTCGCCCGGTGGGTTGAACAGTCATACGGGGAATTTGATCCCGCCGCTGTGACCCCCCTGGACATCGCTGATTACCGGCGGCAGTTCGTAGAAAAAGGGAGGAAGCCCACAACCATTAATCACTACCTGGACATTTTAGGCGTGTTTTTCGAGTGGGCACAATCGGAGGGGTTGATTCAGACCAATCCGGCTACCGGGATCAAAAAGGTGTCCCAGCAAAGACAGGCTCCGCGCTGGCTGGATAGAAGGGAGTTGGGCGCGCTAACCCGCGCAGTGCAAAAATACGGCAGTGCAAGGGATAAGGCCCTCATTGCACTGTTATTGCACACTGGGTTGCGCATATCGGAAGCAGTGGTGCTCCGCCAGGAGGACATTGTTACCCGCGAGCGCTCGGGGATGGTCATAGTCCGCCAGGGGAAAGGCGGCAAATACCGTGAAGTTCCCCTGAATGTTACAGTAAGGCGCACCCTTGAGGAATACCTGGAAAGCGTTAATGGTGAATGGGTATTCCCCAACCGCCGGGGTGGACACATTACCACCCGGGCC
Source organism: Desulfotomaculum copahuensis (assembly GCF_001655685.1). Taxonomy (GTDB): domain Bacteria; phylum Bacillota; class Desulfotomaculia; order Desulfotomaculales; family Desulfovirgulaceae; genus Desulfotomaculum_G; species Desulfotomaculum_G copahuensis. The sequence goes on along the minus strand of NZ_LYVF01000099.1, from coordinate 44,796 downwards.
GTGGAAAAAATCCTGTCTCGTTTCGGTGTGTTCTCCGGTGTGGAGATAACCCCGCATATGCTCCGGCATACATTTGCCAAGCAGTTGGTTGACCAGGGGGTAAGCCTGGACCAGGTAGCCGTGTTAGCTGGCCACTCGAATCTAAACACAACGGCAAGGTATACAAGGCCGTCGCTGCACGACCTGGAGTTGGCGGTAGATAAGCTGGCCTGGGAATGAGCATTGAAAAACGCCCCAGTTTAGTGTAAACTAAAGCCAGAACCGGCAGAAAGTTGAGATGTGTCGATGGCGCAAGAATTCGATCTGGTTATAAAGGCTCTGGCCGAAAGATACCCGGCCCACTTCGTTCAACTGGTGCGCGGAGTACCCGCCGATAAAGTGGAACGCCTGGAAAAAGAAGCTGTTGCCGTTAAGCGGGAATCGGACATACTTTTTAAAGTTACCGAAGACGGCTACGAATACCTGATGGTCCTTGAGGCCCAGACGCACATTGACCGGGATATGCCCCGGCGGTTGCTGGAGTACACGGCGCTACAGCACCGGAAATTCAGGAAACCGGTTTATCCGGTGGTGCTCAACCTGACCGGCCGGCCGCAAGCGGACACCTACGGTTTTGACTGTTTGGATCTTACCGTGGTGGCGTTCAGCTACCGGTTGATCAATCTGGCGGACCTGCCCGGGGAAGAAATTTTAAAGCACGGTCCGGTGGGTATTATTCCACTGGTTCCGTTGATGCGCAACCGGTTGACGGATGAGGAAGTGCTTGCAGAATGTACCCGACGCATAGAAGAAGCGCCTGTCGAGTGGCAACCGGACTTATACCTTGGCCTGGCAGTATTTTCATCGCTCCGCTTCACCAGGGAGATTATCTTGAAAGTAATCGAGGTGGCTAAGATGGAAACCTCCCCGTTGTTTGATGGTATTCGGGAAAAATGGGTTGATCAAGGCAAAGAGCAAGGAATACAGCAAGGAATACAGCAAGGAATACAGCAAGGAATACAGGATGCTATACTTGACGCGCTGGAAGAAAACCTGGGCAGTTACCCTGAAAAAATAGCTAAAGGTGTACGGGGAATCAAAGACGTAAATGAATTGAAAATTCTTCTTCGGCGGGCTGTGAAAGCCAAAACCATAGACGAGTTTATGACGGCTCTGCATCAAGAGACGGCAAAGCTGAAAAATTGACGATGAGCATAACCGGGGGCAACCCGGTTTTTTTATGAGATTTTCAGATTGGGGTGGTATAATGCTTCCCGGATATGTGAGCCGTCGAATCCTGATGTTGATGGAGCAGTACGGCCCGGAAACAGTGATGAAGGCGGCTGAGATTGCCGCCGGTGAGTGGCGCAAGGAACCAGGTGATCAGCTGACAGCGGCAATAGAGAAGGCTGAATGCGCACTGAAAAAGGTGCGCCTGGCCGGGAAAGACGAGAAGTTACTCATGTCCGCGGTGGATGAGCTGGACCGGGCGGCGTATGCACTCCGCTGTGTAGCCTGTGCAACCAGGCGGAAGGAAGTGGTGTAAATGCTCTGGCGCACGCACTTCCTGGCCGGGGCCGCCGCCGGGCTGCTCCTGGCCGGCCATGCCGACATCAAGACGGCGGCCATGACCGCCGGCGTGGCTGGCCTGGCCGCCCTGCTGCCGGATTTAGACAGCCCGCAGTCAAAGGTTGGCCGCATGGTGCCGGTGATTTCCTGGGCGATCAAGAAAGCGGTAGGACACCGGGGGCCGCTGCACAGCCTGGCGGGGGCGGTTGTCGCGGGCCTGCTGGCCTTTGCCGGCCTGAAAATGTCCGGCCTGCATTACGGCCTGGCCGTTCCCCTGGCGGCCGCCGCCGGGTATGTGTCACACCTGGTGATGGACAGCTTCAACCCGCAGGGCGTACCGTGGTTATGGCCTTTGGAAGCGCACTTCGGTTTGCCGCTGGTCCGCACGGGCGGGCTGCTGGAGCACCTGGCAGTGACGCCAGCCATGCTGGTCTTATGTGGGTGGTTGATCTGGAAAACAACGGTGTAAAAAGAAGGTGATCACACTTTGGACTTGAATGACTGCACTCAGTGCCGCTGGCAGCAGTATTGCTACAATAACCCTGAAACGTGGGACTTAACGCCGGAGGTATACGAAGAATTCATGCGGAAAAAGAACCAGTGCGATGCGGAATTGCTGTCCTCATGTTTCCTGCCGGTGGAAAATGAGCTGGAAGCCAGTGCAAACGAAGAGATAACGGAAATCATCAAAAAATACAGCGGTTAAAAATCTGCTGGCCCGTTCGCGGCTGCAAAGAGACGGCGGGCCAGCTTCTTCGCACCTCCTTCTCTTCCTCCTCCTTCGTAGGCCCGGCGTTATGCCGGGCCTTTTTATGTCGATGAGCGGTTTTACCACTATGAATGGAGGAGGGATATAAATATGACCAACGTCAAAAATGGCCTGAAAAATCAAGAGGGGGTGAATGGATGATGAACAGGTTGCTTATGCGCATAACGCTTTTACTATCTTCGTTTTTAATTGGCATCGCTCCGACATACGCCGCAGATAGTAGCATAGACTTCATGCACGGTGCAAACAACATAATCACTTTGATAAAAATGCTGCTTATCGCGGCGGCTTTCATAGCCTTTATCGTCGAGATATTCCACAAACGGAACCTGTTGTACCTTGTTGCCGTGATACTTCTGGCGGCACTGCTCATGCACGTTGCCGCGCCGGAGAAAATGGATGCCCTGGGCCGCGGTATACTCCAGTTCATCGGAGGCGGGGCGGGCACAACATCGGGTGCCCCTGGCGTAAGTGGCGGCGTGACGGCCAACCCCGGGGGAGGCGCATAAAAGGTGAGAAAAATCTTATCCCTGTTCTTTACAGTCATGCTCCTGTTGCTCTTTGTTCCATTTGAGGCCAGTGCCGATAATACCGATGATTACAGCATGTACTACGGACATGCCCATATGTTCGGTAAGATAATCTCAATCAATACCAGTGAGAACACCGCGATCGTTTATGGAAGTGTTGCGGTACAATTGCCGGATTATTCCTGGAAAACAATCCAGTCCAAAAAGTTTGAGCAGGTGATTCCAGAGAATGACCAGGCTGCCGAAACACTGACGGGCAACGTGGGCAAGGTGGTCGTTCTCAAAGGCCAGCTGGACACCTGGCAGGGGCAGCAGGAAGAATACTTTGCCGCAGACATAGTGGAACCACAAAACTACACAATAAATATGCCTCCCTGGTACGCCTTCGGGAAAGCCATCAGTTCAACAATGATATACAAATTCAACCTGGCCAAAGTAACCGATTTCGTGGATGTTCTGGCGGGATTGGCCAATGCCGAAGGAATAAGCGGTGGTCATCAAAAGCCAGTCATGGCAGCAGTGAGAAATGAATTCGAGAAACACTTTAACCTGAAATGGTGCGTAACTAAAAACCAGGACGCCGCAAACGATATGAACAATGGCGTGGGGGGCTGGCAGGTATATGAAGGTTACCTGGGCGATAACTGCTACATTGCAGGCGCCCCGGTGATCAGGAAAAACATTGACAGGTTCATGGACGCCGTAAAAGAGGGGGGAACAACTCCTGAAAAATCCGGTCCTGCGGTAATGTGCGCTTATGTCAATGTAATCCGTGACCAAAATGGGAAAATCGAGCAGGTAACAGCCTCCGGCGCTCTTTATGATACCGTGCCCAATCTCATTACTGCCTTTAAAAACCCCAAAAACCTTAACCTGGAGACCTGGAAGCTAAACGGCTGGGATGAGCAAACAGCCAATGAGATGGACGGCAAACTGTGCTGGCTGTCGGGCAATCGCGTGCTGGTGTATGACAAAACCGGTCACCTGGTAGATCAGTATTTCGCCCTGCATAACTTCCTTACCCGCGACCAGTTCAACAATACACTGAACCAGAGCCGGGATCTCATTGGAGAAGGGGGCCTGTAATGAACCGGAGACTTTTCTTTCGCTGGCTGGCGGCCAGCCTGCTGTGGCTCCTGATACTTATTGTTGTGGTCATATCCGTCCGGAGCGTGAACATAGTGACCAGGGCCTCACGGGTGGCCGCTGACGCCATGACCGTGACGCATCAGAAAACCCTAAACGGGGTCCGGGATATTGCCCGGGCCTTCGCCGTTGAATGGGCCACCTGGAGCGGCAATCCGGACGATTACAACCGGCGGTTGGGTGTGTTTTTAAAGGACACGACAGCAGTACACCTGCCGGATGCCGTGCAGGAAGTTACGTCGTCCGCAGTATCAACGGCAGATGCGGTAGATAAGACGAAATATCGTGTCAGGGTACTGCTCCATGTGCGGCGTCTGGTTCCGGTATCCTCTGATAGCAACATACCGGCCGCCCTTGTTCCGGTAACCATGGGCGACCTGCAGCGCCTGCACATTAACACCAACGGCACCGGGCAGCAGAAACTTCAGGCATGGCAGGATATGCTGCTGTGCGTGGAAATACCGGTCCAAGTAGTGGACGGTAATCCGGCTGTCATTGGTCTACCGGTGATTGTCGCCCCTGAGGAAACGAAGGGCGATATAACCGGAAACAATTTTAGCCTGTCCGCCCCGCCCGACTTCAAGACTTTCATCGACCAGTTCATGAGCATGTATTACTCCGGCCAGCCCCTGACCAACTTCATCGCACCGGGCGTAAAAGTTAACCCGGTCAGTGGTTGGAAGCTGGTATCGGTGAATGACGTCGTGGTAAACAGCGAGACAAAGCCAACCGCGGCTCGCGTACAGGTAACCGTATCCGCTCCGGGCGCCGGCAACGTATCCCAGACAGTGTACTTGAAAGTGCGGGCGGACCGGGGGAGTTACCTGGTGGAAAGCCTGGGGGCCGGATATTAGCGCCGGTGAAAGGAGGTGAGGCTAAAATGCGGATACCGGAAAAAATAAGGCAGGGAACGGCAAGGGTGCTGCCCGTAACCGTGCTGGCGGCCACCTGGCTGGCTCTGACACCCGGGGTGGCTGCGGCATATGACTTTAAAGCCGGGACACAAAGCATTTTGACGCTGGTTAAAACGGTGATCATTATCGCTGTGCTGGTCGCCGGGGTGATGGAATTTCTCAAACACCAGGTAACCAAAACCATCGCCATCGTCGTTGTCGGGGCCATACTCATTTTTCTGGCCAGCCCGGATGCCATGCAAAGCGTGGGTAACGCCATCATGAGTCTTTTCGGCGGCAGTTCAGGCCCATAACGAACACTTACCCGGACGGTTTTCCGTCCGGGCATTTTTTTTGGGAGGTGATGCCATGGCAGACGAAAGGCATTTTAACAGTTACAGGAGTCTATTTAAAATCCAGTTTAAGATTTATGAAATCGGTGGGAAAACACTACCCCGGCCGATACCCCTGGAAGGGCTAATCATCGGTCTAGTTGTATACTTCCCGTTTTTACCTATCGGTCGTTTAGTGTTCCCGTCACATCCCTGGCTGGCTACACTGGCAATGGCCACCGGTGTCGCCTGGGCCGCCCTGCAGTTGGACCCCCAGGGGAAATTCGCTCCAACGTTCATCAAGGACCTGCTGCTGTACCTGGTCAGGCCGAAAACCACCAACCTGGCCGGCCGGGCAATACAAAACTTTCACCGTTACAGGGTGGACTGGAGCATACCGGAGGTGATCGAAGATTAATTTCCCGCTTGTGGCCTTTAAGAACAACATTGTTTTTAATTACAAAAACGAAGCCTATGCAATTTACCGCCTGCCCGGCAGGCCATATAACCACCTGCCTTTAGCGGAGCGACGGATGGTGATCAGGCAGTTCGAGCAGCTTTTCTGGGGCTTGGAAGGCAAAGGGCAGATACTCTTGTTGTCCGAAGAAATGCGGACATTAGAAGAAGACTATCTTGCCGCCGCCGGTGCGGCACCGTCGGAAGAAGCCTACCGCCACGCCAGTGCCGTCCGCCGGGCACTGGCCGCCGGCGCGAGGAACCGCCGGCGCTACCTGGTCTTGCAACTAAAATTGAAGCCCGAAGATGACTGGGGCGCAATGATGCGTGATTACCTGTACGAAATGCGCGATACAATCATGAATGCCTTTCTTCGCACCGACCGGTGGGTATTGACAAAGCAACGCCTGGAAAACGCAATGGAAGCGGAGGACGAATTATTCAAGCGTATCAGACACGCTGTAGCCGGCCGGGCGGATTTTTCCGACCTGGACTTCATTATCCGGCGCAATACCAGGCGGGTGGGCGTTCTGCCCCCGCCCCTGCCTTCCCGGGACGGGGGTAAATTCACTCCGGCCATCATTGCGGCATTCTCCGACGGCTGTATGATCCATGAGCACCCGTCACACATAACGATTACGGCGGGAACAGACGAAGTACATCACCAGGCGTTCATAACCTTTCCTGATATGCCGAAGGAACTGCCCGAAGTGGGGGCGGAATGGCTGGCCTCATTGGACGCAGGTGAATTTGCCGTGGACGCCGCCGTACACTTTGAAATCATCAGGCCCTACAAAGCACGTAAAAAAGCGGCCGATATGCGCAAATACCTGCGCGGCCAGATCAAGGAGGCGGCAGAAGGCGGAGAAGAAGCCTCCACGGATGAGGAATACGCATATGTGGAGGGCCGGTACCTGGAAGGAAAACTGGCTGCCGGCCAACCGCTGGCCGCCATATCGGCAGTCCTGGCTGTAGGAGCGAAGGAATTGAAGGACGTCCGGGCGGCCTCCAGGCGTCTGGCGGAACGCTATGCTTCTTCCGGGTACAGGGCGGTAAAGCCGATAGGCGATCAACTCAAGTGTCTGTATTCTTTCATCCCCGGTTCCGACCCGGCCGCGGCCATGATCAACTGTGATCCCGGCTTTATCGCCGCGGCCGGGCCGACCATATCCCTGGACATGGGGGACGGCTGCGGGTTTTTCATCGCGTGGTCCGGAGCCGCGCCGGTATTCTGGCAGCCGGGATTTGCCGCCAAGAAACTCAATCGCTCCAACGCCATGTTCATAAGCGGCGCTTTGGGCGGCGGCAAAAGCCTGCTGGTAAAACTTTTACTCTACCTGGCCTATCTGGCCGGTGCGTACCTGTTTATCGTAGATCCCAAGAACGAGTACGATGTTTTAGACCGGCTTTTCCCGGTGAAGAAAATTGACCTCTGCCCTGGCGGCAACGCGCAAATGAACCCGTTTATGCTTTCCAAAGAACCCAGGCGCGCAATCAGTATCGCCCTGGACTATCTTTCTGTGGCACTTAACCTGCGGGATGATAACGACGCCCGCCGGGTGGCCGTAGCCCAGGCCGTGGAAGCAGTCGGCAACATGCCGCCGGAGAAACGAAACATGCAGTCCTGTCTCGATGAACTGCATCGCCTGGCCGCCAGCGGAACACATGAAATAATCAGCCAGGAAGCCAAACAGTGTGCTTTACTCCTGGAAAGTCTGAAAAACAGCGCAATGGGTCACCTGGTCTTCGGCACGGGCAGCGTGGATGACATTGCCCGGGCCACCGTAATAAATGTGCAGGGTCTACCCTTACCGCGGACAGCGGCAAATCTAAACGCCGGGCGTATTACGGAAAGCGAACGCCAGGGCCTGGCGCTGTTGTTCCTGGCGGCCACTATGGCCCGGGAAGTGGCATTTTCACTGCCAAAGGACGTTATCAAAGTAGAGGCGTTTGACGAGTCCTGGATGCTTTTAAACATCTCCGAAGGCCGCCGGGTAATTGACGAATTGATCCGTATGGCCGCCCGTACTTACGGCGCCGCGCCCATCCTGATTACCCAGAACACCACTGACGTGGCGGACCTGCACTCACTGCGGAACAATATCAACTATGTGTTCTGTTTCCGAGCCCAGGACAAAGGAGAAATCGCCGCCAACATTGATCTTCTGGGTGCCGATCCGGAAGAGGACGGTGGCGGGGGCAAGGGCGTGGGCTCGCTGTTTCCGGCATTGACCAGCGGCTGGTGTGTCATGCGAGATGCATATGGCCGCATCGGGCAGGTGTACATTGATCCCCGTCCGGAATACCTGCTTCAGCTATTCGATACATCACCCGGCAAAATGGAGGGGAAAAAGTGAAAAAAACAACTCTTGCATTAATGGTTTTAGTGATAGTTTTAATGTTTTGCCTGGCCGCCTGTGGAAATAGCAAACCTGCTGAACCGGTTCATACCCCTGGCAAGGACTTCGTCGCCTTCTGGAATGCCATGGTAAACAACAATTACTCAGAAGCCGCCCAGTACATTGAGATGTCCCAGCAGGGCCAGATCAAGATGATGTATGGCAGCGTCGCCGGTTATTTAGCTAAACAAAATGCCGGTAGTGTCAACGATAGCAATGAAGACAACCAGATCAGGATACTGTCGGAAGATATTAAGGGGACAAATGCAAATGTTATTTTTGAGATAAAAATAAAAGGTAAGTGGTATAAGGCTTCAATCCCTATGGTTAGGGAAGATGGGATATGGAGAATCACTCTTACTGACAACGGTGATTTACCGATAGAGCCGGCAAAGTGAAAGGGGGCACCTGATTGATTAAAAAAACAATCACGATAATACTCATTTCAGTCATATGTTTTTCTTTTGCCCTGCCCGCCTTTGCCATGATCGGTGGGGCGGACGCCGGAGAGTATAACCTGGCGGGTGATATTGATGCTGAAAAGGCGCAGGAAGGGCTTCTTTTTGAACTGATCAGCATCGGTACCGCCGGATCGGCCGGTCTGGTGGCGGGCGGGCCTTTCGGTGCTCTGGTGGCCTCTACCGGCGCGGCTGGTCTGGCCCAGATATACAAAAACGCCACCTGGGAAAACTGGCCGATGGACCGCTGGACATTTGATCACGCACCAGTTGAAGGCGGTTGGGATTTGTCCAAAATGGCCCAAAACGGGGTTTATCAGGTGGAGGATTTCGTGGCCAACCTGCTATTTAGCGCCACAAAAATGTTGACCAGGGTATCAATTAACATTTGCGTGCTTGCCTTCCATACCGACATTGTGTCCGGCATGGTCGGTTGGGTTTCGGATGGGATTAAGAATATTTTTACCCCCAATGGCGACCTTACCCAATTGTTGATGTCCTGGGGCATAATTTTCTTGCTAGTATACGCCGTTTTCTGGTTTATACGCCGCGAGATCACTTCCATAATCAGCGCTCTTTTAGTAGCTGCAGTTGCCGTTGGCGGCATGTTTTTTTTCGCCACTAACGCCCAGCCGCTCATCAGTAGTTTTGCCCGGGCCACCGACTCGGTTACCGGCGTATTCCTGGGTGCAGTGGGGGGCTATTTGGGTAACAGCATCTCAGGACAAAACGTCAACGCCGACCCTATGGACAAGGGACTAATTGTTGCTGGTCAGGCGGCATGGAACGCTATCGTGGCCGAACCATGGGCGGCGGCCATGTTTGGAACTACCCAGGAGGATAACTTAAAACTGACCGCAGATGAATATAACCTGCTGGCCGGACACAAAGACGAGTTTCCCGACCCGGCCAAGTTACAGAGCATGACCATAGACAATATCTACCTGGCCACCACCGGTCCGGCCAGGAATACCGTGGTTGATGTTCTGTCACGGCCGACACCGCCGCAGAATCACCTGCAAAAAGGTTTAGACTCGCTGACGGGTAATCAGCCCGCGCCGGTAGATCACGGCAATCATCCAGGCACGACGGTAGGCATGGCGGCCGGCTCTACACTAAACCACATCGTAGTAGCTGCTTTAACCTTGATTCCAGCCATTGCCTTCGCTTTTCTCGCCGTTTCCATCGGGTTATCCATACTGGTCTGCCAGATCATGCTGGCGGCCATGCTTCTGGTTCTGCCGGTATTTCTGTTTGCCCTAATATGGCCCGTTCACGGATGGAACCTCACCGCGAGATACTTCAAGCACCTGGCCAGTTTCTTTATGGTCAAGCTGGTTTATGGACTATACCTGTCACTTGTTTTGAGTATTGGTACAGCCTTTACGCTGGCAATCATGAAATGAGGGGATATATTGATTGGACTGGCGCTGATTGTCCTGGCCGCCATATTCGGCGGCGCGGCGCTTTTCAGGAAACATGTACTGGAGATGATAACGAATGCTTTAACCAGCGGTATAACAAAAAACACCAGCTTAAATGGGATTCAGGGAATAATGGACAAGCTGAAGATGGTGCGTAGTATTGGAATAGCGGATACCGTTATGGATTGGATGGATTTACGGCGCAAAGAGCCGCCAATAGACAAAACGCCGCGGCCCATCCGACCTGATGGCGGTGCTCGGGTGGATTCTGAGCGGTTTCCGGAGGTACTGGACCCGGAAGCAGAAGAAGCGTGGGAAGGCCAGCCGCCTAAAAACTGGCCGCACGGGGAGATACCTGGCCGGACGATCTATGATGTGGATGACTATAAAGCAAACGATGTCTGGGAGGGCCAGCCCCCGCAGTCCGGGATACCGCAGGAATTGACGGCAGGTAAAAATACGGGAATAACCCTGAATACCGCCCGGGCAACCCCGCCCGGTGTAACGGGCATGAAAACGGCCGGCACAGCGGCGGGTGCCGGTACAGCAGCGAAAGCCGCCGCAACAACCGGAGCGGGTATCGTGGCCGGCCCGGTTGGCGATGTAGCGGCCGCAGGAGCGGCAGGGGCAAAGAAAGCCGAGGAATTCGCAAAGGGCGAAGCAAAAGCGGTAACCGGATCGCATTCAGAGGATAAAACCGTTAAAAGTCTAATTGCAGGAACAAAGAATGATGCACCGGTTATCCCATCCGAAATGACAAACATGACAGCGAAAACAGCCTCCACGATTGGAAGTGGTGTTGTGTCTGGTTCAGCGGGCGTTGCGGCAAAGGCCGTAACCGGCTCAGCTGATGGTACTAAAGGCCTGGTTAACAGCGATAAGCATATGGATAAAAAAGCAGCGGCAGAAGTAAAAAATGCCATGCAGGCGGCACCACCCGAAGTGGTCGGCGCAAAAAGTATAACCAAAACCGGAGCCAATGCCGTAACCAATCCGTCCGGCGTCGCAACAGCCGGGGAATTTACGGGCGTAAGGAAACTTACGGGTGGTGAAGCCGGAAATCGGCCTGCCGAGAGTACCACGCAGGCGGCCGTAAAAGTTGCCCCACAAAAACCGGAAACCCCGCCAATTAATCATCAACAAGTTAATCAAAGTACCGAGGCTGTAGCAAAGACGAATACCGGGAAAACCAGCCAGCAGGTTATAAGGCAAAAACCGGAAGCAAATGAATCACCTGCGGTAAATACCGGCAAAAATGTTTCCACCCCACAGCCGGAAAAAACACCGGTTGTTCCACCGGTTAAGCCGTCGATTCCAGATCAACAACAACCACTTCCACCAACCCAAAGCAATTAGAGATCCCCGTCCGGGATCTCTTTTGTTGTGAGGTGATCCTTTTGGATATAGCATTAGCTGGTAAGGCGGTTAAACTTCTGGGGGGCGGCAGAAAGAGCATAAATACCGCCCTAATCATATTTATTTTTTTAATTCCCCTCTTTTTTATTTTTATCTTTATCCTGGCAGCAATAATGTTTTCCGGAATGCTTGGCATATCGACCGGATTTAATTCTGGTGCCGCGACCAACATCGCCAAAAACGAGATCCCGGCCAACTTATTGCCGGTATTCGTCAGTGCCCAGCAAAAATACGGGGTGTCCTGGGCCGTGCTGGCGGCCATTGCGAAAGTCGAAACAGACTTCGGACAGAATATGTTCACATCCAGTGCAGGCGCAGTGGGATTTATGCAGATTCTCCCATCCACCTGGGAGTCATATAAACAGGACGGCAACGGTGACGGGATTTATGATCCATACAATCCCTGGGACGCCATATATACCGCAGCCAACTATTTGAAAGCGTGTGGTTTTGAAACCGATCCCTCAAAGGCCATTTGGGATTATAACCATGCCTGGTGGTATGTACGAGAAGTGATGTCCATTGCCACATCTTATTCCTCCGACATGCTGCCCACTGGAAACGGTGTATGGCCTCTGCCGGGGCATACCGCCCTATCCTCCGGTTATGGTTACCGCTACCTGGATGGCAAAGGCGAGTTTCACGCCGGGATAGACATTCCCGCGCCCAAAGGTACTCCGGTGGTATCGGCCATTTCTGGAAAAGTAATCATGGCCCACTATAATGACGGCTTTGGAATCTGCGTGGAAGTGGAAAGTGATTCCTGTATGACTTTATACGGGCACCTTTCCGGTGTCGCGGTGTACGAGGGTGAAACCGTGAGTGCCGGCCAAACCATCGGCTACGTCGGGAGCACCGGTTATTCTACCGGTAACCACCTGCACTTTGGGGTTTACGTCAACGGCCAGCCATGCAATCCTCTGGAGTGGCTCAAAGTGCCGTCAGGAAACTATTAGGTGGGGAAGAAGGTGACAATTTGCTTATAGGCGTAATGGGTGCCGTCTCAGGTGTGGGAACGACCACGGTAGCGGCCAATCTGGCGGTTGTTCTCGCCCACGGAGGCTATAGAGTTCTGGTGGCTGAATTATTCGGCGGCACCGATATATTGTCTGCCCTTGGTCTGGCCGAGAAGGCTAAAGAAGGGGTGTATGCCGACATCAGTGGATGGGAGGGTGAACAACTGCTCTCCACCAGTTACGGGTTAACCGTTTTGCCCGGCTCGGAGCGGGAAAAACAAGTTGATATAGAAAAGGCGGCTTCCTTCATAGGCGGCTTTACGTCCACATTTGAAGTTGTTGTTTTGGATCTGGGCCATCTTCGGAAGCCCGGTATTTCCGGTATAGCAAAAACTATCAGTTTAGAAAAAGTTATCCTGGTAACCGAACCCTCTCAAAGATGCATGATTAAACGTGAATTAATCCCGGATAATTTTATCCTTGTGGTAAATAGGAAGGGTGTTTATCACCCCCGCGATATGGCGCGTTTTTACGGAGTGGACAGTTGGTTTGAAATACCCGACGATCCAAAAGCGGTTAAAAAATCGGTTACTCACCGGGAACCGCTTGTATCGTGTGGGAAGAAGATCGAAGCCGGGATGAAAAAAATAGTCCTGGCTGTTTTGGGCGAAACCGTGCCTCAAGGCAGGGTGGAGCATATCATCAGCCGATTTAAACGGGGCACGCTGGCGTCAACGGAAGAAATGTCGGAAACGGAAAGTGTTTCAGGGGCTGAAACTGAAACTATTAAGACCACCAATGCTGATTTTCCCATTCCCGATGACTTTCCGGTATACGGTCCCGGGGGATGCCGAACCATCGACGAACTGATTGCGGCGAATCCCACCGCCGCCATTGTCCCCGCCGACATCCCGGATTTAACCGGCGCAATAAAAGCCTTGCGCCGGGACTTCCGGCTTGCCGCCGTGCCCATCATCGTTCAGGGGAGGTGCGACACCGGATGCTGCTACCAAGTAGGCGCGGACGAATGCGTGGACGTCCTGGATGCCGCCGCCGTCGAACGCGTCCGCGCCCGGGCGGCAAAGATGCGGGAGATGTGGGACAAAGCGGCCAGGGACAATCTCACCGGGCTTTATAACCGGGAATTTCTGCTGCAATACCTGGCGTTTCAGGAGCGGCGCTACCGGGAAACCGGGGTGCCGTTCTCCTTACTTATGGCCGATTTGGATCACTTCAAGCGGGTGAACGACACCCACGGCCACGACGCCGGGGATGCCGTGTTGAAGCAGTTCGCCGGTTTCCTGGCCGGCGGCGTACGGCAGGTTGACCTGGCCGCCCGGTACGGCGGAGAAGAGTTCATCGTCGTATTTCCCAGTCTGGAGGACGCCCGGGAAATCGCTGAGCGCCTGTGCCGGGGATGGGCCGGACACCGGATAAAGCTGCCGGCAGGGCAGGGGATCAGCTCCACCTTTTCCGGCGGCCTGGCCGTGATGGGCCGGGACGCCGAAAATGCGGGGGAGTTGATCAAGGCGGCGGACCAGGCCATGTACCGGGCCAAAGGGGCCGGCCGGAACCGGGTGGTGGCGGTGGGGGTGGAAGAACCCCCGGTGCAGCAACTACTGAGGCAAGAGCAGCCGGCCGCCAGTAAGCAGAAACCCCAAAATAAGCCTAAAGAGGCACCGCCCCGTTCGATTGAAACCAAGCGGGTACCTAAAGTAGTTACGGTATGGTCCCCTTTACCTACGGGCAAGACTTTCGTGGCCGCCAATTTTGCCGCCGTGTTGACCTGGAAGGGCTATTCCGTCATCCTGGTTACTTCACATAACGAGATCATATGGTACAAAGCAAAGCCAGTGCCTTTAGATCGGGCGCTCAACAATCCTGCCCAGGCATGGAAGCTGGGCGGACAATGTGAGGAAGTCACCGGGGTGATGCTAATATCCGGCAACATCGAATCAACCGAAGACCTGATAAAACTGCCCTGTGATGTAATAATCGTTGACGGTAACCTCAACATGGCTGATCCAGATCTCATGCTGGAGGTGATCAATTCAGGGAGCAAGGGGAATATAAAACCACTGGAGAGAAGGAATGCGATTACCGTGCTCAACCGGACAAATGGGCCGGCTGGGGACGGGGACTTAATAGCCATCCCTGAGCGGCCAGTCGAGGCCGCCCGGGGAATGAAACGGGGCATTCCCCCGGTCATATATTCTAAAGACCTTGCCGAAGTCTTTATAAAGCTCGAAATAGCCGCTGGACTTTAACGAAAGCCGGCGGTTGTTTTTTGTGTGGCATTTTAAGAAAGGAAGGTGAGCAAATATAAAAATCTACGTTTTTGGAAGCCAAAAGCTCCTTAAACAATGCCGTGAGACATTCGGTGGCATTGAGGAACAGGGGACCCCCGCTCCGGCAGATGTGGTAATCACTGATGCCCCTTTGGAAACCGCGCGGGAATACCTGCCCGCCCGCGTTTTTCTGATCGGCGCCCCGTCCCTGGCCCTCTGGCGCGCCGCCACCGGAACCGGCGTAGCGGTGGTCAATAGCCCGGCGGCGGCAGCCGTCAAACTGGGCATCCAGGTAAGGACAAAAGCCACGGTGCCGCAAACGGGCGATGCTGTTCAGTCCGTTTGGACGAAAACAGTCACCGTAGGAAAAGAAACGCCTGAAAGGAAGCAGCAACCGGACACCACCACTTCATCTAAGACCAATAAGACCCAGGGGTACGCGAACAACCTGCCCGCCCCGGCAAAACGGGCGACAATCATCGCCCTGTACAGCCTTAAAGGAGGCGTGGGAAAAACCACTCTATCCATGAACCTGGCGGCCGTCCTGCGGCGTCAGGGTTACGCTGTTTGCCTGGTGGATCTGGATGTAAAAGCGGGATGCACTACAGATTACCTGTTTCCCAACTCGCGTCCGGTGGTGGATATGATTTTGTGGGATGATTTTCCCCGGGGGAAAACTCATGACCGGGTGACGGTGGAAAGTTTCCTGGCTACCGGTCCGGCGGGCATGTTCGTACTGCCTTCCCCGGAGGCCTCCTACCAGGCCGGTGCAATCACGAACCGCCTTACGGAAACAGTGTTGGATGTCCTGTCTTACCATTTTGATTTCATTGTGGTGGACATGGCCGGGGGCGCGCTGGAACACCGTGAAAGGAAAGCTCTATCCATGGCCGACGTGGTATTCCTGCTGGCCACACCTGATGAGATGTCCATATCCGGGGCCGTACGCACCATGGATCAGGTGATCGGCCCGGGCAAACCGGTAGACCCTTTACGGGTTCGGTTCGTCGTCAACCGGGACCGGCCCCGCGCCCCGCGCCGGCCGGAGGAAGTAGCCAAAAAGGTTGGTTTGGAGCTTGGCTTCGTCATCCCGGATGACAGCCCGGCCATCGAAGAAGCCGCCCAAAACCATACCCTGCCCGTGCTCCTTAAAAAAGAATCTCTTTTTAAGGAATCCATCGAAAACATGGCTCTACTTTTAGTGCCCGGGTTCGGTACCGTCATACGCACTAAAGAAGGGTTTTTGTCCCGGCTGCGGGGATTCTTCGCAAAACTGTTCAGGAAAGGGGAGAAGCGCTCTGAAAAAAGTCTTGCTCATGCTGGATAACAGTCCAGCCCAAAACTGGCTCAAGCGGAACCTGAAGGACGCGGAGGTGACCACCGGCAACATCGACCCCGCCAACCCGCCGGATGTAGTGGTCATCAGCCGGGTAACCCCGGCGACGGTAAAAGACGCCCTGGAAGCCACCGGTTGGGCGGCTCCGGTGCTGGTGGTGCTGGGAGAAGAAAACGAAAGCGCCGAAGAGGTGCGCCGTGAACTGGTCGCCCTGGGCCTGCTCGGGGAATGGCTCTTAACCTGCCCGCCCGGGGAAACCATCCGGGCCTCGCGGTTGCTGGAAGCGATCAGGGAGGCAATGGATAGCGAAATGAACCTTGACCCCCCGGTATGGTCGCCGTCCGGTCCGCAGGAAGAATCTAATCAACTACCCGTGTACAGGCCCAAAGCAGGCATGGGTAAAACTACACTTTCAGTTAACCCGGCAGTGAGTGAACAGCCTGAAATTAACGAGACGGTATCGGATATACCGGCACAAACAACATGGGAACCGGGAGAAACTTCACCGGAACCAATACCGCCGTCCGTGATTACTAACTACGGTTTGGAGTCGCATGACTACTCTGGTGGTCGTCTGATTACCGTAACGAGTTGCAAGCGTGGGTGCGGCACAACCACCATCGGCACATCCCTTGCCGCCCACGCGGCGGAAGCAGGCCTGAAAACGGCTTTAGTCGATCTGGGCAGTCCGCCATGCGCCGGCTTTCACCTGGGGGTGCCTGACGCGGCCGGTATGGCTCCTCCCGCAGTGTATGACACCCGCTGGGGGACGCTGGTGGTGCCGGACGGTGAAGAAGCTTTGCCGGAAATTCTGCAAGAATTGTGCGGCCAGCATGATGTGATCATACTAAACGCGCCCAATATCCGCGATCTGTCTTCAGTAAGCAGGTGCGGCGGTAAAATGGCTGTGATCATGGACCGTGATGTGCAGACGGTTGAACTTATCGCAAGATGCATTGACAGCCTGACTGAAGGATATATCCCGGTAGTAAACCGCAGCAACTCCTTCGGCGTCCCGGTAACGGCCATTGGCCGGATACTGGGCAAAGAACCGCTGGTAGTGGAACACGACCTGGAAAGCTGCTGGGCCGCCCTGGCCGTCGGCGAACCGGCCGTAAGCCGCAGCGCCGTTGTAGCCGTGGGAATCGGCAAACTGGCCGCCGCCCTGGGGCTTATGGAAGGTGGTGGCGGCGATGTTTAAAAACTACCGCCTTATGCTCATCTTCGCCCTGGTCTTCGGCGCCCTGGCCGTGGCCGGAAGTATATATACCGTGCAAAACAAAATTGGAGCCGTTCCGGTGGTCGTCGCATACCAGAATCTTGACGATCAAAAAGTGATCACCCCGGGGGATATAAGGGTCGAACCAATACCGAGGGCGGCCCTGTACCCGGATGCTCTCACATCCCCGAACCAGGCCGTGGGTTGGGTGGCCCGGGGTTACATTCCGGCGGGCACCGTATTGCGTGCCAGTATGCTGCTACCGCCTGATAAAGCCGGCTTGAGCGGCAAACTGGTCCGTTACCCCGGCCAGGAAGGCGTAGCGCTTCAGGCAGGACTGGAAACCGATGTCGCCGGGTCCGTCCGCCCGGGCGATATGGTGGAAGTGACTGCCCGGTACAAGGACGGCCAGGCGGAAAGGTTATTCAACGCGGTACCGGTGTTGCAGGCGAGTGACAAGGGCCTTGTGTTGGCTTTGACTTCCGATGAAAACATCCAGTACCAGAAGGCACTCAGCAAGGGGGCGGCAATCGTATGCGCCCTGCTGCCGAAAAAGTGATGGGAGATGGTAACTTTTGAGCGTTACCGTAGTAGGCGATAGGGAATTCGTGGACATCTTTTTATCCGGCTGGCCGCCCGGTGCTCCCCCGGTAGTGCGGGTGGCCGCCGACATAAGCAGCGCCGTGGAAACGCTGGCGGAAGGCGAAGGTGCCGTAGTGGTCGGTTTCCCCGACGCGGCCGGTCTGGAATTTGCCCTGGAGATGGCGGACCTGTACCGTCATCGCCGTTTTTTCCTCGCCGTGGAACCAGAGGCGCTTTCAGACGTCAGCCTGTGGCGGCGGGCTACCGGGAAAGGCATGATGCTGGTTAGCGCAAGCAATGCGGCCGAAGAGGTGGCGGCCGCATTGCCCGGGGCCGGCGCACCCCGGCGGGAACCCGAACCGGCCGAAGTCATTGCCCGGGTGGGAAAAGAAATGGCTTCCTCAGACAACCGGGTGAAAAGAGCAAACAAGTTAAGTATAGCCTGCTGGAGCACCCGGGGCGGGGTGGGCAAAACCGCTTTGGCGGTCAATCTGGCCGTGTCGCTGGCCCTGTGGGGTCAGAATGTAAGCCCCGTATATAAGGTTTGCCTGGTGGACGGTGACGCGGAAGGCGGCAACCTGCGTTTGTGGCTCGGCTGCCCGGAACCGCGGGTCACCCTGCCCGCCTGGCTGGACCTGGATGAAGATGGTAAGGTTGTTTGGAACACGGTGCAGGAATATCTCATGTGTCACAGTGAAAGTGGCTTGTACTACCTGCCCCGTTCCTCCCGGGCGAGCGATGCGGCTTTTGTCACACCCGAATTGATGGAAAAAACGTACCGCGTACTGACCAGGCATTTTGACGCGGTGATCTATGACCTGGACCCTTCCGTCCGGAAAAGCAGTTTGGATATTCTCTCACGGGTTGGGACGATCCTGGTCGTCTCCCGGCCGGACCTGCCTACGGTGGAAAGTATCGGCGATGACATAAGGGACTTGGCTCCGGAACACGGTCTGGACCTGTCGAAGATGCGGCTGGTCATCAACCGCCTATCCAAAACGTCCGAGTTTAAATCCGATAAGGTAGCGCAAAGGGTGCACGTACCCTTAATTGTGCCCCCCTTACCGGAAGATCACCGGGTGGAGCAGGCGGTGAACCACGGCCGCCCGCCGGCTTTGGTTTACCCCGATAGCGATTTTTCCCGGGCGGTCACCGGTATCGCCCGCAACCTTGTCGGGCAGGAAATATGGAGCAAAAACGAGTTGAGAATGGGCTGGTTTAAGCGCCTGGCCTGCCTGTTTAAAGGGAGGGCGGCTATGTGAGCGTGTCACTGAAAAACAAAAGTGACTATCTGGACAGGATTACCATTGAGACGGTCAAACTGAACCTGGTACGCTATACCGCCATCCAGCGCATCAGGAAAGAAAAGCGGGAGGCCCTGCGCAACCCGGCCGGCCAGGAAGAATACCTGCAGCGCGTATTCCGTGAAGAATTGGAAAGAGCCAAACTGAACCTTGGCTTGACCGAGTTGCGCTATTTGGCCCGCAGCCTGGCCTTGGACGTGTTGGGCTTCGGGCCTTTATACGACCCCCTGCGGGAAAAGCGCATCACGGAAATCCAGGTTTACGCGCCGGATGTGGTCAAGGTGGAAATAGACGGAGATTTCCAATTAACCGATTCCATCAGGTTCCGTGACAGTGATCACCTGCTGGACATCCTGCGCGGCCTGGTGGCCGTGGCCAGCGCCCGGCTGGACGAAACCAGCCCCATTGTTGACTGCAAGCTGCCGGACGGCTCCCGGTTGAACGCCAGCATTTCGCCGGTTGAGGTAAACGGCGTTTTCCTGGGCATACGCAAATTCCCGGAATTCATCACCCTGCATGAACTGGTCCGCCGGGGGTGCCTGACTGACGGGGCGGCGGAAATGTTGAAGTTTTTCATCGACATCGGCTTGACCGTGATCATCGTGGGTGACGTGGGGGTGGGCAAAACCACCTTCATGAACGCACTGGCGGATTTGATCGCCCCGGATAAAGGTATCAGCTCGGCCGAAGAAGTAGCGGAACTGCAGTTTCACCGGCGCGACATCCGCCGCCTGGAGGCGAAGCCGCCGAACATCGAGGGCCAGGGGGCAATACCGCTGTCCGAATTGGTGCGTGCACTGGTGCGCCACCAGCACGATTGGGACATCATTGGGGAGTGCCGGGGCGCGGAAGGTTTTTACGTCCTGGTGGCCATGACCGCCGGCCACAGCGTGATGACCACCTTTCACGCCACCTCGCCGCAGGATGCGGTTTCGCTCCGCCTGCCCATGCTGGTCGGGCAGTCGGAGGAAGGCCGGGCATACCGGGATATTATCCCGTCTATGATTGCTTCCAACATCGACGTAGTGGTGCAGTTGGCGAAAATAAACCGGTTGCGCCGGGTGGTCGAGATCGCGGCGGTGGTGTCCGAATCCGGCCGGCCGGTGACACTTCCCTTTTTCCAGTTGAATGAAAACGCGGAATTAGTGCGCGTCGCCGGGGAGGCGATGCATGCCCTGAAAGCCAAGCGCCCTTACCGTTTTTGGAAGAAGGTGGCGTCCTGATGATCATTCCCGCTCTGCTGGCGTTTATATCCGTGTTCTGCCTGGTCGTCGGGATCTGGTCATGGCGGAACAGCAACCCCATTGCCGAACGCATCCAGCGCATGAAAGCGGAAAGTGAAAGTGAAGCGAATCAAAAAGAAAACCGCCCTTCTTTCTGGAGCCAGATCTGGCGGTTGGAAGAATACGGCGGTGACGAAAAAACGGCCCTGGAAGGCGCCGTATTTTTTACCGTCGCCGCCGGCGCCTTAATATTGCTGCTTACCGCCTCCCCCGCCCTATGTCTTGTTGCGGCGGCCGCGGCTTTCTTCTTTTCCCCCCGTCTTTACGGGGTGTATATGCAAAAACGCCGTCAGTCCGCTTTCGCCGAAGAACTCGGCCCCGGCGTGGTGGCCGTGGTCAGGGGCCTGCGCGGCGGCGCTTCCCTGACCGGCTCCTTCGGCTATGCGGCCGCCCAGGCCGGCGAACCGGTGGCGGAAGAATTCGGCCGGGTGGTTGATGAAGCTAAAGGCGGCAGCATTGAAAAGGCCGTGGAGAACATGGCCCGGCGGATAAACATTCCCGAGGCGTGGATGCTTGCCGACGCCGTGCGCCAACTTTCCCGCACCGGCGGGGCGCAGGGCAGCATTGACCTCTTGGAAGCCTGCGAGGAAGAAATCCGGCGCCGGCGCAGCAAAATGAACCGCATGCGGGCCAAAACAACCGGCATCAGGGTAGAGGGAGCCGTGGCCAGCATGGTGCCGGTGGCCATGTTCGCCTGGTTCACCTTCGGCGGCGGGGACCGTGTGATGCTGGAAACGTCCCGGGGCCACAGGATGCTGGCGTTGGCTGTAGCCATTCAGATTGCGTGCTGGATAGCGATTTACGTCATTTTACGAAAGGTGGGGAACGAAGATTGAGCCGCTGGACATTTTCGACCGCACGTACCGGGCCGCATCCGCGACCATGGATCGCCTGCCGGCAATCATCACCGGAGCACTGGCCGCGCTTGCCGTGCTGTCGCTGACCAAGGCAGTGCTTTCAGCCTTGTTAATCAGTATACTGGGCAGGCAAGTCGGCAAAGCGCTTGCCCTGGCCATTGAAATGGCCGCCGGCATGGCCCTGGCCGTTAAATTCCGCTCCGACCCGGGGTTCGTGATGATCTGCCTGGGGTGGAGCGCGGCGGTGGCCCAGCATTTGTTATCCCTCACATTTCGGTATTAGGTGGTGGTGTGCATGATATTTGCCCTGCTGGCCGGCGCGGCGGTATTTTGCCTGATTGTTGGACTTTGGGCCTGGCGGAACAGCAACCCTATTGACGAGCGCATCCGGCGGATGAAGGGCGAAAAAACCACGCTACGGGAACGGGTAGCTGCCAGTTTACGTGACTTGGGAGAAATGGCGCAAAAACGTGCTCCCCGGGCGCTTTTGGACCTGGTGGGCGGCGGACGCCTGGCCGTTATGCTACGCCTGGCTGGATCGCCGTTCGGGATGACCGCCGAAGAGTACCAGGGCCTTCGTCTGGTCGCCGCCGTGATGGGCATACTGGCGGCAGTCTTATGCACGGTTTCGGGCGTGGGACCGCTTCCGGCATTAGTGTTTTTGGCCGCCGGCGTGGCCCTGCCCGGGCTGTGGCTGGAAAGAACAGCAGATAAAACGCGCCGCCAGGCGCGCCGGAAATTCGGCTATTTTATCCGTCAGCTTGCTGTAGGCGCGGCCGGCAAAGTAGCCCTTCTGGACATCTTTGACGACCTGGCCGGCACTGCCGACCGGGACCCTCTGGCCAGGGAGGCGCAGATCATCGTGGAGGACGTCAGGCGGGGCGGCAAATCTCTTTCCGAAGCCGTGCAGGACATGGCCCGCGAACTTGATTTGCCGGAAGCAAACGAGCTTGCCGCCGAATTGGCCGGCGCGGAACGCTTCGGCGGGGGCAACCTGGCTCAGGACCTGCGCCGGCTGGCGCATACCCTGGATGACCGCAAGGAGTCGGAAGACATGGCGGCCATCCAGAAAGCGGAAGTGTTGATTACCGCTATTATTGCCGTAACCGTGATGGTTTCCGGTAGTATTTTCATGGTCGGCGGTATGTTGATTAATTTCACCAATGTATGGCACTGAAAGGGGGTGAGAAGCGGATGTTGCGGACTTTGTGGAACTTCATCAAGGACGAACGCGGCGGCGTGATCGAGTGGGTTTTCATCGCGGCCACCATGGTCGGACTGGGCTACTGGGGCTACCAGCGCTATGTCAAGGCTCCGGCCTATAACACCTTTTCCAACACTGGAAGTTACATGGGTAGTGGGTACGGCGGCAACTAATCGCAGGGCGGGGGCAATCCCCGCCTTTTGCTTTTATATGGGGGTGATGTTTATTTTCACGGTAAAACTTTTGCTTTTGGCGGCGCTCTGCGGTTATACGTCCTATTGGGATATCAAGGAAAAGAAGGTGCCCAACATTGCAACGGTGACCGTCATGGCGGCCGGCATACTTATAGCTGGCGTGCAGTGGCGTCTGGCCCTCATGGACGCCGGGCTGGGTATGCTGCTCTTTCTGCCGCTGATCCTGGTCGGGTTGGCCCGCATGGGCGATGCCAAGCTCTGCGCCGCCGCGGCCGCGCTGGTGGGATTTACGTCGGCGGGCCTGGGGGCCTGGCTGGGCACGGTGATATGCGCTTTATGGCTCACCTTTACGGAGGCCCGCAGGCGTCGTCTTGGAGCCTGGCTGGCCGGGCACGTGGCCGCCCTGGGCCAACTGCGGGCGGGATGTAAACCGGTGGGTAGATATATACCCTTCGCCCCGTTCTTTGCCGCCGGTATGGTCCTGGCACTGGTTTGGAGGTGGTGGGCGTGATCAGGGATGAACGGGGATACGTGCTGGAATTCGTCCTTTTCATGAGCCTGTTGTTCTTCTTTATCTTCGGCATCCTGGTCTACGGTATGGTCGCGAACGCCAAAGGCGACTGCTTTTCCGCCGCCCGGGACGCAGCCCGCACCCTGGCCGTAACGCACGACCAGTCTCAGGCTCTTGCCAGGGCGGAGGATGTAATCCAAACCACCCTCTATACAGGTGCCAGGATCGGGGGAGGTAACCCGGGTGACCCGCATACGGCGTTTGATCCCACCAACCCGAACCCCGTACATCCGGACGTGGTGCTCCAGGACGACAGCACATACAGCCGGGTGTGGGTATATTACCACCTGCCCAACGCCATTCCCGGGTTGCCGAAACTTTTAAACCCAAAAGCGCCGGTCCTGGCCAAGTACATCACGGTGAGCGGTTATGCCGAGTTTAAAGACGAACCAAATTAATGTGAGCCTGGTCATCCCGGCCTACAACGAGGCGGCCAGACTCCCGGGAACACTGCACCGGGTGCTCGGATACCTTAAACGTCAGCCTTACCGGTGGGAATTGATCGTGGTGGACGACGGGTCTACCGACGACACGGCGGGCATATGTGAAACCCATGAACCGGTAAGGCTGATCAGGAACAAGGTAAACATGGGCAAGGGGTACAGTGTAGCCCGGGGCATGTTGGCCGCCCGTGGGGAGCGGGTGATTTTCACCGACGCCGACCTGGCCGCGCCGGTGGAGGAAATAAAGAAGATCCTGGTTGCCCTGGATTGCGCCGATGTGGCCATCGGGCGAAGGCAGACCAGGGTTGATCAGGGGATAACCAGGGAAACACTGGGGAAACTGTTCGCCTACCTGACCCGCATGATCACCGGCCTGCCCTTCACCGACACACAGTGCGGCCTTAAAGGGTTTACCCTGGATGCCGCCCGGGCGGTGTTTCCCCGGCTGACCTGCCGCCGCTTCGCCTTCGATGTGGAGGCCTTGATGCTGGCGCAAAAACTTGGCCTTAAAGTGGCGGAGATACCGGTGGCCTGGCGCCACGTTCCGGGATCTAAGGTTTCCCCGGTTAATGACGGGTGGCAGATGCTCAAGGATACCTGGAGGATAAGGAGGGAGCTGGGTGAGTTACGTGCTGGCGATGCTGTCCGCCCTGCTGGGATCGGCGGGGCAGTTATGCATGAAGTTGGGGGTGACCGGCTTTAGGGCAGGGCAGTTGGTGCCCGGCGGCGTACAGGTGGTGGCTGGGGTGATCCTTTACGGGGTGGCGGCCGCGGTCTGGCTTTTGGTGCTGGCGCGGCTGCCCCTTTCCGCCGCCTATCCGGTGCTGGCCTTGAACTTCGTGCTGATCCAGGTATTCGGGACACTATTCCTGGGAGAGTCGTTTTCGGCAACGAAAGGGGCGGGATTGTTTGTGATAGCGGCCGGAATTTTGATGACGATAGGAAATGGGCTTTGAAATTTTTACTAGTCGCTAAAAAGGAAATACTTTTGTTTTTTGTCTTGCTTTTCTTTGATGAGGTGTTCAACTATCAATAATTTAATTTTCAGATTTCGTTTTCTATATGCTTTTCTCGTGCTAAGAAAAAGTAAGACGGAAAAGGCTGCATAGAACCCAATGGGATATAAAAAGAGAATCTTGTTGTTTTTGCTTGACAGCTTCAGTATGAATGCCAGCAAGGCAAGATAAAACGGCACAGCTATACTTAATGATTGATCGTCTTCAGAATCATACTCTCCTGATATTTTAATTAGTTCTTTTTGTAGGGTAACGCAATCAAGGCTTTCATATAGATTGTAATAATAATCAAAAACTTTGTTTGTTCGGTAGGGTGGTTTATATTTTAACAGGAGGTTTTTAAGACTAATGCATAACTCAATAATTTTCTTGGCTTTTATGTATTTATGTGCTTTATTCATGGCTTTTCCTATCTATGTTAATGAGGTTTTAGAATTGATACCGGAAAAATGGTATTATAGGATGATTGGTATAGTGTTTATACCGTTGGCTCCAATAATCCTACTACTCCAAGGTGTTTTTATTGGCATTCCTATGTTTATTTATGAAATGCTTTTCGACAAAAAGAAATGAAATTCCTTCTCTTTTCATGGAGGTGGTTTACATGAGGCTTAAATTCCCGGCCGCCCTGGCCGGCGCATGGTCCTTGCTGGTGCTGGCCGCAATCGGCCGCCAGCAGGTAGAGGGAGATACCCTCTGGCACATTAAAACGGGGGAATACATCATGACCCACGGCATACCCCGGGCCGATCCTTTCTCCTGGAGTATGCCCGGCCATTATTGGGTAGCCCACGAATGGGGCTGGGAGCTACTGGCCTGCTGGGCGTATCGTGCCGGGGGCAAATGGGGGGTATGGCTTCTTACCGCCGCAGCCGGCGCCGTATTCCTGTGGTGCCTGTGGCGGCTAATATCCCGGCGCTTATCCGGCCCGGCGGCTGTACTTGTTTTCATCGTGGCATCCTCCGGCGCGGCCGTGTTTTGGGACTCGCGGCCGCATGTGATGGCCCAGGCTTTTTTCGCCCTGTGGATGTACATTCTGTTATCGTACCGTGAAAGACCGGGGTTAATTTGGTTTCTGCCGGTCATCGCATTGGCGTGGGCCAACGAACATGCTTCCGTTCCCCTGGGGCCGGCCTTGCTGGTACTGGAGTGGGTATACGGGCATTTCGCCCTTGACCTGGGGGCCGTGATAAACAAATCGGTTTCCCGTGAGCTGAATCGTAAGATGGGCCTGGCACTCATAGTAAGCGTTCTGGCCACCTTCATCAACCCGCAGGGACCGGCCCTTTGGTCGTACACTGTTATGGCTTCGTCCACTCCTCAGATCATCAATAACATCAGCGAATGGGCGTCGCCCAACTTCCACCTGGGTATGTTCATGATCTTTCCCGGGTTTTTAATTTTATCGGGTCTTTTTGCAGTAGCCACCACAAGAAGGATCACATTAAGGGAGCTAATCCTGTTCTTACTCTTTACGGCCCTGTCGTTGCGCTCGGTGCGACATACCCCGTACCTGGCGTTTGTTTGGGCGGTAGTCGTCAGCGGGATTCTTTCCGGGTGGAACATCGGATGTGAAAAAGAAGCCGGACGGTGGGAGCGTTTCATTTCACCCCTGGTCATATTTTTATCTCTCGCCATGGTTTGCTTTATCCTGCCGCCGAAGTGGACGGAGCAGCCGCATGAAAATTTAAGATTTCCGGTAGCGGCCGTGGATTATCTGCAAAAACATGGGCTAACCGACCGGGTGGCTAACTACTATTCCTGGGGCGGCTATCTGATCTGGCGTGACATTAAACCGTTCATTGACGGCCGGGCCGACATGTACGTTACCGGGGCGGTGTGGAAGGATTATATCGCCCTATCCAGATCGCCACTGCCCGGAGTACCGCAGGACACACCGGAATCGGTACTGGCGTGCTGGCACGTCAAAACCGTGCTCATGCCTACGGGCGGATTTACAGACCTTTACCTCAAACATTGCAAGGGCTGGAAGGAGGTGTACCATGACGACATTGCGGTGGTTTACGAAAATTGTGAAGGCACTAAAGAATGAGGACGGCTTTTTACCCCTGTTTTTCGCCCTGATGCTGCCGTTTATCTTCTTTGCCTGGGGCCTGGCCATTGACTTCGGCCGGGCGCACATCGCCAAGGAAGAATTACAGACGGCGGCAGACGCCGGTTCTCTCGCCGCGGCCGCTACCGCCACCACGGTTCCGGCCAGTATTGAATATCAACCCATTACGGATTCAGACGGAAACGTCACTGGAGTGCAGGAGAATGTGACCAAGTGGAAAGCCGAGATCCAGGATGAGGCGGCGGCGCAAAGCGCGGCGCAGCACTTGTTCCAGGCCAATGCCGGTAATCTAAGCCCGGGGGCCGGGGTGGATTTCAATATGAGCGGTGATTGGAACGGAGCAAAGGTGGGCGACAGTTCCTATGACATTAAGGCGGGCGTAAGGGTCAAGGCTCCTTGGGCCGGTGCGGCGGCCGCGTTGCTCTGGGGTAGCAAGTCATATTACAAGATACCGGTGAGCACGATGGGAACCGGGCAAGCGTTTGTCAACAATAACTAAAATTGGAGGTTAGGTTATGCGAAAAGGGACTCTCGCTTTAGTTGTGGTGTTATCCTTGTTGGCCGGTGCCGCCTTGGGCGCCGGCGGGCACTGGTACTTTGCGGACCACCTGCCCAAGGTTCGCATGATGGCCATGGCCAAAGAGCAGCAGGAGCAGCTGAACAAGATGGTGCGTTCCGGCGATGTGGTTTCGGTCAAGCCGGACGAAATCACCATAAAGGTAACGCATTCCGGGGACCCGCAGTTCAACGGCAAGACCATCACGGTCAAGACGGACCAGTACACCAGCGTACAGGCGGGGATGGATTTTATCAGCAAGCCGGGCCAGGCTACGGATTTGACCAAATACCTGAAACCCGGAATACATGTTGATTTGTTGGTCAACGGGAACAAGGCCGTGGCTGTTCACTGGAACCCGCCGGGGCAGGGGCAGCCGGGGCAAAAGTAGCAGATCAGGGGGCCGGGGAAACCCGGCCTTAATGCTTTCTAATTGATAGGCGATACCAGGTATGGAAATGCGGTTTATTCCACCCTCTGCCCAAAGCAAAGCGAGCGCAAGATGTCACCCACATAACAATTCCTGCTAAACTTATTGAAAAGATGCTTGGTTTTGTTTCCTGATACTCAGGTTTTATTGAAAAATATTTGAGATGAAGTGGGGAAAAAAGATGTGTTTGAACTATGATCGTGCCCCTGTCAGGTATTTTGTTAATTGCAGCATATAGGGCAATCGACATATCCCGGTAAAGTATCCGCAATGACATATGTGGTGAGTTTGATGAAAGCAGGAACAAAGAAGGAATTATATTTTTTTGGAGGTGCCATTCGTGTTTTGTCTTCCTGGTCAACCTAAAGAAGGTACTGACACTCGGCGAAATTCGCTCATACATAACATGAAAAATAATAACTACTCCGAGCATAGCAATAAAGAAAGGTATACTCAACGATCGTGTCATTATCAACCATGCCATGGAAACCGCAAAAGTAAAGATCATACCCGTGCGCTCAAGCAAATTACGATACCCCCTTTGTCTGAGAGTATAATCTTTTGGTTGGTAATCCATTGGTTGATCGGAATGGCATTAGTATCCGTTGGTTATTGGGTTCACTCAATGTATTTTGGCGAAAATATACGACACTTCTTTTACTTTCTTTGGAACCCAAACCAGTTAGTAAATATTCCTCATCGCCCTTTAGATATCCTGCTTTCCACCTTCCCTCCGTGGCAAGGGATTTCCGAAATCTGTTTAAGGGTGGTATGGATACCGTTGCCACAAAAAATTAAACAATCTGTGTTGGCGTTTGTGCTTTTATTTGCAATTTTACTTCTTCCGTTAATCCTGCTTTGGGGTGTATGGCAGTTCGATCTAATATCCAAAATTGGTTGGTCTTTTATTTACGCTTGGCCGTTAGGGATGCAGATATACGTGCTTCAAGATGACATATAATAATTCTTATTTCTGGCAAAAGTAGCAGATCAGGGGGGGGGGCGAGGAAACCCGGCCCTATATTGTAAATTATTTCTTGCAAAGAATCTTATTGTATGCTATACTATTAATAGCAATCCATGCAAAGGAGTTGTTGTTAATGCATATGGCTAACGTCACGGAGGTTCGTCAGAACGCCAGCAAGATAATCGCCCAGGTACTGGAGTCCGGTGAACCGGCGGTGGTCTTGCAGAGGTCAAAACCCGTCGTCTACATCGTGGAGGCTTCCGCTTACGAGGAAATGCTGAAAAAACTTGAGGCGGCGGAAACCCTGTTCCGGGCCGAGGAAGCAAAGAGCGCCCTGCAGGAGATCGCCCGGTTAAGGGGGAAAATGGCCCAAAGGGGAAAACAGCAGGATTCCGTGCCCCTGATCCGGGAACTGCGGGAAGGAGAGGGGCGATGAGTTTCGTCTGTTTGGACATCAGCATACTGGTGAAGCTGCTCACATGGGAAGACGGAAGCGAAGCGGCGGCCGACTTGATGGAGCGTATCGTTGAATCCGGTCAGAATGTGGTTTTACCGGCTTTTGCCTGGGCCGAAGTGGGCAGCGTGTTGCGTAAAAAGACCCGGAAAAAAGAAATAACCCCCGAGGAAGCGGGGGAGGCTTGGCGCATGTTCCGCCGGTTGAGGATTATATCTTACCTGGACAACGAAAAAGTATCCGGTACAGCCTGGGAGATTGCCGCGACAGAAAACCTTCCCACCCTTTATGATGCCGCCTACCTGGCGGTGGCGGAAGTGGTGGCGAAGGATTCCGGGGCTTGTGATTTCTGGACTGCCGATGAAAGGTTGGTGAACTCCCTGGGCGACAGGAAAAAATATGTGCGGCTGTTGGAAGGGGATGGTTAAAGCGTTTCGGTTTTGCCTGTTCGTCGTTTTCCTGGCGCTGCTGGTGATTCTAGTGCCGGGCCTGCGGCCGGTGTAAAAAAACCGCAATATCACCGTTATAGCGATATAATATCACTGTCAACGTGATATTATATGGGACCGGTGTAAATCATACCTTACGGTTCTTTGATGGTATAATTTCCAACCTAAGATCAAGTGCGTCAAGGGTTTTTAAAACGGTAACGAAATTTCCAATACGCGCCCTTTCCAGTCTGGATACCTGAGCTTGTGTTAAATGAGCCTTACGAGCAAGCGTCCCCTGGCTCCATCCACGCCGGGTCCGTTCGCCGATAATGGCCCTGGCAATTTGGTAACGTGGTTCATCTACAAGCATTTCTTCAATGATTTGAGGTTTGCTTTCAAGTTGCTTGGTGATTTCGTCCATAGTAACGAATTTAGTCATTTGTTTTCCCCTCCTATCGTTTGCAAAAACTCGTGGAAAATGTTTTCGGCCTTTCGGATTTCCGATTGCGGCACTTTGCTTGAAAACTTACGAAAGCAGTTTGTCAGCAAAAACCTATCTCCTAAAACGGAAAAGAACAAGGTTCTTTCATCATAACGGGCAAATTTCGTTCGCAATTCCCATAGCTTTTCATTGCTGCCCCATATGCGATGAATGTATCTGTCCGGCAATTTAAGGCCAAATTCGTTCAGTAACATGATGTCGTGGAGGATTTTTGCCGATACTTTTGGCAGGGGGTGATTTAAAATATATTGCGCAACTTCTTCAGTCATAACAATTCTGGTGCATTGGGATAGCATTTCCAGCAATTCTTTTTTGGTGATTCGGCCCATTCTTTCCACCCCAAGTCATATTATATCAAAATTGATATAGCGCGTCAATGAAAAACCGGCCCGCCGGAGCCGTCAACCCGGCAAAAATTTTAAAGGGAGCGTGATAACATGCGTAAACTAACCATTCTACTGACCGGCATTTTCTTGATTGCGCTGGCGGCCTTCACTCTGCCAGCCCTGGCCGGCCCAACGCACAAGGCCGCCTTCGTCATCGGACAGACCCGGTACGCCGTGGACGGCCAGGCTAAGGCTATGGACGTGGCTCCGTTCACCGAGAACGGACGGACCTACGTGCCGCTGCGGTTCGTGGGCAACGCCGTGGGCGTGACTGATGACAATATCGGTTGGGATAACGCCAGCCAGACCGCCACGCTAAGCATGGGGGGCACCACGGTGAAGTTTACCGTGGGCAGCACCGGCTATACGGTTAACGGCCAGGCCAAGGCTATGGACGTGGCCCCGCTGGTCCGGCAGAACCGGACGTTCCTGCCAGCCCGGTATGTCGCTGAGGCGTTCGGGTATGCGGTTGGTTGGGATGCCGCCAGCCAGACCGTGACGGTTTACCCGCCGGGGCAGGACCCGCCGCCGGTGACTTCCGGCGTACAGGCCGGGCCGTTCCAGCCGGCCATCAAGAGCCTGGAGATGCATGTGGGTAGCAAGGTGGCCACGGCAACTAAGTTTGACGGGAGCACGTATACGGTGACGCTGCCGGTCGCGCCGGTGTTGGTGGGAAGCAAGGATGGCCTTGATTGGGAAATTTCTCATTACCCTGATGTCTATAAGCCAGGGACCTGTGAGGTTGATCCAAATGTCAGCGGTGCCATCTACGTCCCCTTCACCGCCGTGGCCGAGGCGTTCGGCGTGCCGGCGGGGAACATCAAGTGGGACGGAAGCAAGTTGACGGTGTACGGGTGGTTCCACAATCCGGCCAACTACCGCATCTACACCGTGGGGACCACGCAGGGGCAAGACATGGTGGACGGCAAGCCGGGCACCGGGCATCTTTGCTTCCCGCTGAGGACTGAAAACGGTGTGGCCATGATGGGCGTTTCGAGCCAGGATGACATAAATTATGAACTTTTTGAGGGCATTAACGGAATTCCGGAACTTATTAATGGCCTGAGTAGTGACGGTGGGGCAGACTTTACCAATGGCGTTATAAAAGAAGGAGTATATCCTCCCCAGTGAACCATTGTTTCTTGTCCCGCTATGGTGTAAAATGGGGGTGATAAAGGCAGGTGATGGCCATGCCCGATGATGCACTTAAAGAAATTGCGGCTGCTAGTGAACAGCCGCCAGATGATACTCCGCCGAGACATCTGGTGTCACAAGAATTCCTTGTCCTGTTTCAGCAGATTAACCACTTGGACGATAAGATAACTCAACGAATAGGCCAGGTGGAAGGCCGGATTAACCAGGTGGAGAACCGGATCAGCCAGGTGGAAGAAAAATTAACCAACCGGATAAACCAGGTGGAAGAAAAATTAACCAACCAAATTAACCGGGTTGATGAGAAATTAACTAACCGGATTGACCAAGTGGAAGATAAGCTTGGTGTACGCATGGACAAAATGGATGATAAGCTAAACAACATCAGATTGTGGGCAATTGGCACAGTAGTAGCGATTTTGGTTGGATTCGCTGGCGTAATTGCCACCCTACTTAACCACTAATCGAGCGCAAAACCAAATACTTCTGAAAAGTACCGGAAACGTCCGGTGCTTTTCTTTTTGAACAAAAATTCCAAAGGAGGCGGATAGTGTTGTTTAACCGATTAAAATTCCTCATTGCGGCGGTGATCTTTGGGATATTGACAATTCCCATTGCGGCATTGCCAGCAAACGCAAATAACATAAACTGGCAGAACCCTGCTAATTGGTCTCCGCCACCATTGTACGCCGCTGCGGGCAAGAACCTGTACACCCGCGAGCACTGGACCATGTTCTACGTGAACGAATACGGCAACACAAACAATTTCCTATCAGACCCGAACGCCCAGTACAAAGGAGCCATGTACTGCGCGGTGTTCGACAACCAATCGGACCTGAACGCCAACAACCTGAGCGGCGGCTACACCGCCTTGACGCCCCCGGATGTTGGCGCTAACGCCG
The DNA here is from genome assembly GCF_001655685.1 of Desulfotomaculum copahuensis. Lineage (GTDB taxonomy): Bacteria > Bacillota > Desulfotomaculia > Desulfotomaculales > Desulfovirgulaceae > Desulfotomaculum_G > Desulfotomaculum_G copahuensis. Next base: position 12,318 of record NZ_LYVF01000099.1, on the reverse strand, counting down.
GCTTGGCGGTGGACGGCCACACGGTGACCACCCTCGAAGGGCTATTGCAGGCCCTGGGTGTTCCCCAGGACACCGACGGCAGCTACATTATCAGTCCGTCTTACTGGAAAACGCACGTCCCGCCGGACGGCACGACATTCTTCACCGGCACCGGCGAGTGCGAACCAATCCAGCGCGGCGGGCCGAGCGGCACGGTGTACGACGGAACGCAACCGCCGCTAAACCCATCGTGGAATACGCTTACTAACCCGCTATGCATCACCAACGGCGACCAGACCCACGACACCTTCATCGCCGGCGCAGTGGTCAACGGCCAGCCGAAATATTGGTGGGCTACGGACAGCTACCAGGGCACCGACGTAAACCTGACGCAGCAATGCGCCACGGCCATGTACAACTCGTCGCCCACAGTGGCCGACATCTGCCTGGCCTACGACTACGGCCTGGCCGTGCTGAACGTCCAGCCCACCGTAGGCCAGAGCCAGGCCGGCGCGCCGGAGACGTGGACGGCCAACGTGATGAACAGCACGCCGTTCATCGCCAAAAACGTCATGCTTCGCGCCTACCTGATTGAGCAGAATAGTATCCAGCTCATCGGCAGCGTGACCACCGACATCGGGCCGACCATGCTGCCAGGGGCAATCATGTCCCAGAAGATCAACTACGGCCAGGGCGTCACCCCGGGCAGCGGCCTCCAGCAGAACACCGTGTCGTGGAGCTTCACCTGGAACAAGCCCAACGTGCCCTACCGCTACCTGGTGACGGCCAACCTGGATTTAAGCAACGTCTCCGTGACAACCGGCAACAACCTGTCCAGCATAACGGCCTACGGCACGCCGCAACCGGAAAACCTGATCACGGCATATGCTTACGGCAACAGTCCACTTGCCGGGGGAATGGTCCACGGAAACACCGGCGAGCAGGAAACCGTGGAAAGCATTTCCGGCCGGCAAAACATCTTCAGCGGATTGCCCGCGGCCTACCAGGACAACTACGCCCTGGGTGCGGCCGCATCGCCGGGCACGGCGCCGCCCTCCGGCGGCGGGGGTAGTAATAACCCGCCACCGCCGCCCACGCCGCAGCCGAGCAACATATCCGTACAGCTCACGGACACCGGCGCGAAAGCAGCAGGAAACATACAGGCCGGAACACAACTAAACGCCACGGCCACGATAACCAACGGCTTCTCCGTAAGCGGCCCGGTACGGGTGGACTGGTACACCAGCCCGGACGGCCAGAACTGGACGGGGATAGGGAACACGCAGACCATAACCCTGCCGGCCAACGGTACGCAGACAGTGACGCAGCAGTGGACGATAACGCAGAATATGATCTCCGGCAACGGTTCGGTAAACGGCTACATTATGGTGACGGTAGACGACCCGCTGACCGGGAGTACCATCAATACGGCCCAGAACATGGCCTACCAGGCCACGGGACAGATGGAGACTACGTACAGCGATAACTATGCCACGGGCAACGTACAAACATCAGGGCAAAACACAAGTACATCCAGTGGAGGCACCAAAACACCAGGCTGGGTAACCTGGTACGAACAAAAGCCGGTTACGACCTACAAGACGATCCAGGTTCCGGTAGTGCATAACGCCTGGAAACGGGTGCCGCTTTATCTTCCAACGCCGCCAAAGATCCATGTGCGTCTGGTGCCCAACCCTGGAGAACCCGGCGGACCGACGGGGCAATAATCGAAAAGCGTCCGGCCATCCATGCCGGGCGCTTTTTAAACGAGATTTTGAAGGGAGATGATCTTCATTGCTTAAAAGGGCAATCCAAACTTTCCTGGCCGCCTTGCTGGTGTTCCTGGTGTTCGGCGCAGTTACCGCCTACGCCGACACATGCTCCTGGCAGAACGTAAACGGCCAGCAGGTATATGGGTACTATACCACCGCCACGGACGGCACAAACTTATTTGTGGAGTGTGATCCATTCACCAATAAGCCGGACGGTTACGCCTGGGTAAACTACCAGTACACCGATTATATCACCCAGCAGATCCCGGTCACCACCTATCAAACCATACAGCACACCACCGAGGTATATCCGGTCCAGGTCATAGTTATGGAAAATCCGTACACCGGCAACGTATCCACTCCTGAGTATTCCGGCCAGCAGATCGACACCAACCCGGGCAACTGGCCGCAATGGAACATCAATAATACCGCCTGGTCAACCCAGGGTGGCTACCTGACGGTGGCGGAAGTCCAAAACCCCAATCCATTTCCAATTCAGGCCAGTGTCGGCCTGGGGAGTGCATTGGGCTCATACGCTGAAACCGTAACCATTCCGGCAAACGGTATCAAATACGCCGACGCTTTGGTGCCGTCCGGGGCACCGCCAGGCGCTTCATACCAACTACAGCTCATAGCCACTATCTGGACAACGGGTGCGGACCCCACCAATTCCGGGAGCTTCATTGATTTGGGCAGCGGGGATAACTCAAAAGCGTATTATTGGGACCCGGTTACACCTGTGGTTCAAAATTGTATAAGCGGATCTTCTACGGATTACTCGCATCAGTATTTGAATGGAACATACATGATCCTGGCCCAACCCGGCTTTATACCCAAGTATTCTCTAACACCCGACCCGGGTGACACCCATATCGGGAAAATAGATACTCAACAGGTGGTGGGCACAAATTCTCAGCTTATCCCGGTGAACATGCCGCACGTGTCATTCAGCTGCACATCATCAAACCTGCAAATAATCGGTTATAGCGGCAGAGCCGGTAACCCGGTTTATGGGGTTACCCCGGAGATAATAGCCACATTGTATAACGGGTTGCCGTATGACGTGATATTAAACCAGAATATTCCTTTTACAGCAGATCTTTTTTACACTTTAAATGGATATAGTGGTCTTTGGTTTACGGGTTCAGGTACAATCCCGGCCGGCACCCGGATACCGGCCAATAGCAGCACGGTGGTTGTTATCCCGCAGCCAGTCACCGCCCTGCCTTCCGGTTATCCAGCACCACAGAACCAAACTAATACCGCGAGTTGCTACGGTCTTTACGGAACTCCCAAAGATATACAAGCTGGAACTTATACATTTGGGATAACGGCTAATGGGGTAACCAAAACTTTTTCTTATACCTTTAGTGGTTCAGGTATTGTGCAAATATCTTCAGGAGACGTAAACAACGTGTGCAACATGCTTGCTAATTCGGGAATTCCTAATTTTAACTTACAACTTCAGTATGGAACAACGGGGCCGCTGATTGGAACTGATTGGTTGTCAAGCAGTACGCCGTTTAGTATATTTGATATATCCGGAACATTAATGAGTACCCTTGGGGCAACAACCCCCACTCAACAATACGTACCTTTTCCTTACGGTCCCGGATATGTAGTATACCCGGCATATTACATTGACAATGTTTTTTCTGTTTCTTTACCTTCAGGCATACAGGCAGGATTCGCCGCCGGCTTACAGTCAATATCCGGCGGGACACAATTCGGTGTTGGCTGGGGCGGCCGCCAATATATAAATTATGGCAACCCTATAAACAACGTTTCCGGGTATGTGACGGCACCGTTGGTTACCGGTGCACCATGGAGTTAAAAGGGCCTCGCGCCCTTATTTTTTTGTTCACATATCCGAAATAAAATATAAAAGCCCAAAGGGGGAATGTTTCTTGCTCAAGAAACTCGTCGCTACAGCCCTAACCGGCCTGCTGCTTTCAGCCGCGCCATTACCGGCGCTGGCCGGGCAGCAGTGGACCCAACTTAACCCGCCGATACCCATTTCCATCGGCACTGTGCCGCCGCCGACGTATGTTGCTCTGTCACCCGGTTTTCAGCAGGACAAGACGGTGTATATGGCTACAGGCGGGGCGCTTTACGAAAGCAAAGACGGCGGCAACTCCTGGACGGAGCCTTCCGCGGCATCCGGCGCGGTATCGGTACAGCAAAACTATAGTTTGGTGTACGGTTCCGGTTCGACCATTAAACAGCCTACAGCCAGAATGTTCGTTTCACCGCTTGTTCCGGATCTGGCGGCAATATCCACCACAGCGGGATTGTATGCGACAAACATATCTTCCAATCCGCTGCAATTCACCAATATAACGCCGCAGGTTCAATCATCCCTGCCGGGTACGCCGAAGTACCCGCCCGGGTTTGCCTTCGGACCTGACGGCACCATGTACGCCGCCGCCGGGCCGGAGATATTCTACGGCAACCCGAGCATAACGGATTACGATCCAACCGCGTGGAAGGAGCTTTACTATGCCGGCAGCTATGTCTATAACATCAAGCTGTCGCCCAACTTTGCCACGGACAAAACCATGCTCATCCAAACCCAGGACGGTGTGTACATCAGCGCAAACGGAGGAAGCAGCTTCACCAAAGCAGATCTGCCCCTGGCGGATGGCTATTATGACATCGCGTTCTCGTCCCAGGACGGCACCATAGCCGTAGTGGTACCCTCGAAAGGTGTTTACCTGTCCGCAGATAAGGGCAAGACGTGGAAAAATATATATGCCCACCGGGGAGCGACCAGCGTTGCCATAGGTAATACCGGTATGTATGTGGGCACCGATTATTCATCCGGTTCCCAAAAAGGTATTTACGCTTCGTGGGATAAGGGAAACGCATGGCAAAATATCGGTTTGGAGAACAATAAAATCGCAGGATTATACTTATATCAGGGAAGTCCTGATGAACTCTATGCGGTAACCGACAGCGGCCTGGAATGGACATCGGTAAACGCGCCCCAGCCGGCCGGTCAGCAAGTTGCCGCCGGCCAGGGCAATATGCAAGGCAGCCAGCAGAATAATCAAAGTGTGAGCAATACGGATCAGGGGAACCAGCCGCCCGCACCGGCCGCATCGTCGCAGGACATTAAATTCGTCATCGGGCAAAAAAGCTATACCGTAAACGGTCAGGTGTACAGCATGGACGCCGCGCCTTTCACCGACCAGGGCAGGACATACGTCCCGGTGCGTTACCTGGCTGAATCCCTGGGCGTGCCGGATAACGCCATTACATGGGACAGCGACACCAACACGGCCACGCTGACCATGAACGGTGTGACTGTGAAGCTTGTCATCGGCAGCACTACTTATTACGTCAACGGCCAGGCTAACACCATGGACGTGGCACCGGTGGAAAAGGACGGCCGCATTTGCCTGCCGGCCCGGTATGTGGCCGAAGCGTTCGGGTATCATGTGGGATGGGATGCCGGTATCCAAACGGTGAGCGTGACGAAGTGAACGATAGGGTGGGCGCTGCCTTCGGGCGGCGCTTTTTCGCAAAACTGGGCATAATAACACAGCAAAATCTTCGCGGATTCTCTATACCCCCGCCGGCCGGCGGGGCTTCTTTTTCAGGGATATTTTCCTGGAAAGGAAGGTGATTCGATTGCGCAAAATTGCCCTGTTTGTCGTCATTGCCCTAACTCTTGCACTGCCCGCACCGGCCCTGGCTAACCCGTACACACTTTGGGACGGCGGAAACTGCTGCTGGTACGCCTGGGAAATGGCGAAGCAGCATTGGGGCGTTGATTTACCATGGGCTGGAGACGCCCGATGCTGGAGGACCCTTGACGGCGCGGCAGCCTACACGGTAACGGGCCAGGTTTACCACGTCCGCGCCGTGAACAAACCGGTGGCCGGCAGCATTATGGTTTTCCAACCGATAGCCCTGGACGCGCTCAATGGGGGCAAATCGTTCACCAATGATCATTACGGCCATGTAGCCTGGGTGTACGCGGTGGACAACATCCAACCCAAAGGCTGGCAGGTGATATGCGTCCGTGAAAGCGGTATATGGCCGCCCAAAGGATGGGATGTGTGGCACGGATGCGAATACCGAGACAATTACTACTACTGGCCGCCGGGAGGGATGAAGGGTGTGGGATTTTTGACGCTGGGGAGATGATAGTTACCTTGCTCGCGTCCTCGGCCAAAGCCTTCTGCGTCGTCCCGGTAAGGCCGCTGTTTTCGCAGATCCCGTGTGCCATGCAAGTGGCGTACCAGCGGCCTACGGTGGACATGGCGGTGGGGTTTTGGGTTATGACGGAGATTGCGGTGGACTGGGTGGCAGAGATGTTCGGCAGGTGGAGGGATAAAGGTATAGGAAAATCGCAGGCCGTCCGGTGGTGGGCGGCCTGCTTCAATGGAGTTGCGGCATATGCCGTCTGCGGCGCTCCCCATCAACGGCTTACGGTAGACATCGCTCCGATTCAACTATTATCTGAGCGGAAAGAAAAAATAAAAAAGAAATTAGCATAATTCGACATTCTTTTTGGGGTAACCCTAGTATAATAAAATTAACGAAAATAACGAGTGAGTAACAAAACTGGGGAGGTGTTCTATGTTAATTATAGACCGCTTTGAGGGAAGTTGGGCAGTTGTTGAATTTAATCAGGAGACATTTAACATTCCAAAACCTCTTATTCCAAATGATGCACGGGAAGGTGATGTAATTAAAATAAATATTACTGTTGACAAAAAAGCTACTGCTGATAGGGCAGAAGCGATTAAAAGGCAGGCAGACGACCTTTTTGAGGATTAATCTTAATAAGGGGGAAATATGAGAAAACCAATATCATTACTGATATCGCTTATACTGCTACTTTTTCTAAATGCAACTCCTTCATCTGCCACACCAAAAGTATTCGTTAATGGTCAAGGCGTGAGATTCGATGTCCTGCCAATAGTTAAAAATGATGTCACGCTGGTTCCTCTCAGGGCAATATTTCAGGCGCTCGGGGCACAAGTAAACTGGGATGGAACAACGCAAACTATTTTTGCCATAAAAAATGGTATATCTGTAAAGCTTTCCATTGGAGAAAAAATAGCATACAAAGATGGGAAACCCGTTACTCTGCAAGAACCGGCACGAGTAATTGGCGGAAGCACATTGGTTCCGCTACGATTTGTTAGTGAAGCGATAGGTGCCGGGGTTGCCTGGGACGGAACCAATCAGGTTGTTACCATTACTTCTGGCGATTCTGGTAGCCAAAGCAATACACCAGTTGGGACAATTAAAGTTCACTTTCTTGACGTTGGCCAAGCCGACTCCATTTTGGTCCAGTTCCCAAATGGACAGAATATGCTGGTGGACGCCGGAAACAACGATGACGGTCCGGCAGTGGTATCCTACCTGAAACAACAGGGAATAAAGAAAATTGACTTCTTGATAGGCACCCACCCTCATGAAGATCATATTGGTGGCATGGATAACGTGATCCAGTCATTTGAAAGCGGCCAGGTCTTTATGCCTCGGGTTACAACTACCACCAAAACATTCGAGGATGTTCTGACAGCGCTAAAAGCAAAAGGTTTAAAAATTATCACCGCTAAAGCCGGCGTAACGGTGTTCGACCAGGGAAACTTGAAAGTCAACTTTGTTGCTCCCGTGGGTTCCAGTTATGATGACCTGAACAACTGGTCCGCCGTGACTCGGATTCAGTACGGTAATATCCCCTTCCTTTTGACCGGAGACGCCGAAGCTCAGTCGGAAGGTGAAATGCTAAATTCCGGGGCAAACCTGAAGGCGGACGTGCTCAAAGTGGGGCACCACGGCAGCAGTAGTTCCACAAGTCCAGCTTTTCTTAAAGCGGTAGCTCCGAAATATGCGGTCATTTCTGTTGGTGCGGGTAACGACTACGGTCATCCTGATAAAGGGACGCTCGCTAAACTAGCGAATGCCGGGGTTCAGGTCTACCGGACCGACCAGGACGGAACGATGGTGTTTACGTCCAACGGGAATAACATTACCGTGGAAAAGCTGAGGAGCACGGTTAAACCAAGGGCACCTGATACCAATACAGTGATTACTCCTACGGCCCCAATAATCCCGGTAGCAGGCGGATACATTGGAAATAAAAATACAAAAAAGTTTCATTTACCGTCTTGTTCTTCGTTACCGTCGGAGGGTAACAGGGTTTATTTTAAAACGCGGGATGATGCTATTAAAGCGGGATATGTTCCATGTAAAATATGTAATCCATGATTTATTCCATGCATTCCATTTTAGCGAGTTTACTGGGGGAGGTAAACGATGGTATTCACTGAAGGTAGGTTTGTGAAGTATTGGTTAGGTAACGGCGAGTTGCGGGCGCATGTTGATGCGGTGCACGCTACTTCTCCGAAAGCCGATCTTTATACGGCTGAAATTGTTGCAGGAGTTGCACGTCTCACCGGGTGTGCGTGCATAATAGCGACGGTTTCCAGAACCGAAGCGGACTTAAACCGTCCTCCAAGCTCTTCCAACCGGGAAGCTATAGAAGAGTATCGCCAAGTGATAAGAGAAATATTAAGCCACTGCCGTATTTTGAATGAGAGAACAGGACTGATCACCGCCCCGTATCTGCATTTGGCAATTCACGGAATGGTGGATAATAATCATGGTCGGCATGCTATCGAAATAGGCACCTGCCAGGGAAATTCGTGTTCGGAAGACGTTAGGGAATGGCTCTATGGTTCAGCGACAGCCCTCGCCAAAGAAATTCTGCCTGCGGAAACCAGCGTTATTATGGACCGATACTTTGTTGGAAATGAATCTAAGGCATTCCACCGCCTGGGTGACGGGAAACGATATGAAGGTTATGGTTCAAATTTCAACACTGCGCAAGTGGAAGTTTCGCTGACCCTACGCAAAGAGTATGGTGAATCCATAATACATCTGCTCAGCCAATTAGTGGAAGAATTTAATCATGCTTTTTAAGGCATAGCTACCTTTTTGCTATTGAAACGATGATTTTTGCCCGGATCTTCCGGGCTATTTTTATGCCTATTTTTACTACGGAGGTGTCATTTTTGAAAAACTTGATGCTATACAGACCCCACGCCCCCCAATGGCTCAACGAAATGCTCAAGTACCAGGGGCAAAACCAATTGGCTGTACAAATGCTGGCCTGGCATGAAACGCTGTACCACCACGCCATCGCCACTGCGGGTTACGCCGAAGCCGTTGGCCGGGAACTGGGCTTTACCGGGGAAGAATTGGATCTTCTCACACAGGGGGCCTTTTTCCACGACTGTGGGAAAAGCCACTGGCCGAAAATTTTAGTGGACAAAGCTGGCCTGGACGACAATGACCGAAAGCTGGTCCAGGCGCATCCTGTTGCCGGAGAGTATTACCTGCGAGAGCACTGGCCGGATGCGCCGGAGTTGGTGTGCCGCATAGTGAAGGAACACCATGAGCGGGCCGACGGGTCCGGGTATCCGTGCGGGCTGAAAGGTGGTGAAATTCACCCGCTGTCGCTGATCGTTGGTGCGGTGGAGGTTTTCACGGCGCTGTTGGAGCACCGGCCATACCGGGACAAGAGCTTCACCCGGGCCGAGGCTCTTATGGAACTGGAGCGGCAGGGGTTTTCGGGGGACGTAGTGGCGGCGTTGGCGGGGATGAAAATTATGGCGGTGGGGAGGGTCGTCGGTGGATAAGGCGGAGGCGGGGTTTGCTGTGTTGATTGAAGTCAGAAGAATGTATCGACTCCGGCCGTTCTGCCGGGACCTTGATTTTTTTCTTGGGAAGTCTTCGTGAAAGAAGGAGGAACGTATTTTGAAAACATTGGCGCGGATAGCGATGGTTGCACCGATCATACTCGGATGGCTGTTTTTGGTGTTCATGGGGCCAACATTATTTTTCCCAAGCTACCCAAGTATTGTCTTTATGTGGGGACTTATTGTTTGTGTCGCAACTGCGCTTGTTCCGATAATAATCACGTTCATTGTTGGTTTGATCTAAAATTGCTTCACAAGCAGTATTCCCATGCTAGTAATATTCCCTCCATTGACGCTACTAACCTGACTATCCATATTGAAACGTATATATATTCCATAGGAATTCCTGAAAGCTCTGTCAAGATTTGCTTTTAACCAATCCATACTACGCCGAGTGCCCGGATTATTCTGGGTAACTTCTATGGGCACCCACTGTCCGTCTTTTAGTTTTATTTCGGGCCAGGCGTGCCCTGTGCTAATTTCCTGATAACTATTTGTCAATTCAGAGATTCTTATCCCATAATCATATCTACATGGGAGTCCGACGGCTTGTGCCATCACTGTAAACAATCCCGCGTACTCTTCGCAGACTCCTTTGCCTGTTGAATAAGCGGATGCGGCTCCGGCGTGAGCATATCTGTAGTCGTAGGTATAAGTCATATAATCAATCACATACTTAAATATTGTTTCTGCTTTGTCATACGGAGTGGTGTTGTTCACAGTGATCGCCTTTGCGGTGCTGTCAATATTTCTATTGGAGTCTGTGACTGTCGGATCAAATGATTGAATGGTGGGAGCGCTTGCATCAACCGCAATATTGCCCCTTGTAATTTCAATCCTGTTTCCTAATTGAAATATATACTTTACAACGAAACGTCTCCTAGAGTGGCTTGGTACTAGGATTTTAAAGTAATTCTTTGATTTATCATACTTATAAGGGTCCAAAGAATAGGCAACATTTAGTTTATATTTGTAATTCATGATCTCTGGGAATGTATTTGACATAGATACTACAGCCGATTCACTCTTATTACCCGCATTCTCCAATATTATTTGCTTAACGATTTCTATCCTCTTATTGCTGAAATTAGGAACGATAAACCAATTTGTATAGAAGGGGTTGAATAGATATAATATTGGCATAAGTGCCAGCAAGGCCGCAAAAACGAAAGCAAAGAAGAGACCTACAACGTTACAATATATTCTTACAATAGAATTATCGCTAAATTGCTTGACAATGATGGAAATCCTGGTATCTAACTTGGAAAGGCGGTTCAAAACACCGATCATCCTCACACCCTTTTTTATAATTATCTCAAGTTTCGCTACAGGAAATTTGTCCTAAAGCCTTGATATTCCTGGTTTTTTCGGTAATAACATAACAAAAACATCCCTTTCTATGGTAAAATAGAATCATCGCCAAACAATTCTATAAATAGAAAGGGATGCTTTATGAGTTCTATTCTACCAGAAAAGTATGGAGTTGAAAACCAGGTTGATAATTTTTTAAAATGCCATAAAATTGGCAGGTTACTTCGTCAGGCTAACTTTAACAAGGAAAAAGGCTTTTCCTGCTTGTTTTTGTTCAGGTTTATTTTTTCACTGGTTTTTACTGGCAAAAACCTGTACCAGACATTGCAAACGGAACGCATGGAGGAACACCCGGCCAAGGATGCAATTTACCGGTTTTTAAATTCCTCCCGGTATAACTGGCGGAAATTCCTGGCGATTTTGAGTTCTACACTGATCAACAACTCCATTTCCGATTTGACTTCTGCGGATAGGGTGAAAGTGCTCATTATCGATGATTCCCTTTACAGCCGTAACAGGAGCAAAACCGTAGAATTGCTGGCGAAAGTATTTGACCACGTAGAAAATAAGTTTGTACATGGCTTCCGGATGCTTACTCTAGGCTGGTCCGACGGAAACACGTTTTTGCCGCTGGCCTTTTCCCTGCTCAGTTCAGAGAAGGAGAAAAATCGTCTTTGCGGTATGAAGCCAGTTGATAAGCGCACCAATGGCTATAAAAGAAGGGCTGAGAGTACCAGGAAAGCCACCGAAATTATTTTTGAATTGCTAAGGCAGATCCGTCCTTACCACCTGACTGCCCAGTACCTTCTTTTTGACAGTCGGTTTGCCTACCCTTCGGTGATCATAAAAGTTCTTGAACACAACCTGCAGACCATCTGCATGCTCAAGGCAATGCCGAAAGTGTTCTACGGGTATTTGGGCGAACAGATGAATCTCAAAAAACTCTACAACTATATCTACAAGAAGCCCGGCCGGGCCAAGATCCTGGCCTCGGTGGTTGTTGAACTGGGCCGGGACAAAGGAGGGCGTCCGGTTAAAGCAAAGATCGTTTTTGTCAGGGATCGCAACCGGTCGAAAAAATGGCTGGCTCTCCTTTCTACAGATATTTCCTTGAGCGAACAAGAGATCATCCGCATTTACGGTAAACGCTGGGATATTGAGGTTTTCTTCAAGATGTCCAAATCGTTTTTGAAACCAGGCAAAGAATTTCAGGGACGTTCCTATGATGCCATGGTGGCACATACGACCATCGTGTTCTGCCGGTACATCATGCTGGCTATAGAGAAAAGGAACAATGAGGATCCCCGGACACTGGGCAACCTTTTCTACCATTATTGCGATGAACTTCAGGATATCAAGTTTTCTGAAGCATTGTTCTTGCTCCTTGATATTCTGAAAGAAAGCTTGGAAGAGCTCCTTTTTCTTCCAGATAGAAAGATCCGGGAGTTTATAGACCATTTTGTTTCCCGTTTACCAGTGTTTTTCAAGGAACGGCTTCAGCTTTCGATCTGCGAAAGTTGAGGTGTGCCGTG
>NZ_LYVF01000098.1 GCF_001655685.1 Desulfotomaculum copahuensis | reverse complement strand
TGATGTTAGCCTACCTATGAGGAATTGAAACGATCGTCGGCGCAATACGCGCCGGGGCTGTATCCACTGATGTTAGCCTACCTATGAGGAATTGAAACACCAATACCATAATCAGATGTTCCAAGCGACTATGCGATGTTAGCCTACCTATGAGGAATTGAAACATGAGTATAATCCAGATTCTGAGCGGATTAATGAGCGATGTTAGCCTACCTATGAGGAATTGAAACCCTTCCTGCCGTCGTATTCACCGCCCTGAATAACAGATGTTAGCCTACCTATGAGGAATTGAAACTGGTACGCACGATAGTTCAACGTTACGTACCTCTCATGATGTTAGCCTACCTA
>NZ_LYVF01000097.1 GCF_001655685.1 Desulfotomaculum copahuensis | reverse complement strand
TTCAATTCCTCATAGGTAGGCTAACATCCTGGAGCCGGTGTCGGTTCTTCCAGTTCTTCCGATTCCTCGTTTCAATTCCTCATAGGTAGGCTAACATCGCCTGCCAGCTGCCTCCCCTGCATTTTTTCATGCCGGTTTCAATTCCTCATAGGTAGGCTAACATCCTGTACCCCCGGTACTTTCGCGCGTCCGCTGCTGAGTTTCAATTCCTCATAGGTAGGCTAACATCGCATTCTCCCGCATTCATATGTGCCACGAATGACGCGTTTCAATTCCTCATAGGTAGGCTAACATCGAATGTCGTCGTGCGCCGCCTTTGGGGCGTAAGTTAGTTTCAATTCCTCATAGGTAGGCTAACATCAATGG
>NZ_LYVF01000096.1 GCF_001655685.1 Desulfotomaculum copahuensis | reverse complement strand
CTATGAGGAATTGAAACCGGCAGTGCAGGCACGCCGTCGGCTGCACGATGTAATGATGTTAGCCTACCTATGAGGAATTGAAACCGGATGCAGAACCAACTCTAAACCGTAAGGCCGTGTCCGATGTTAGCCTACCTATGAGGAATTGAAACGCCATGGGGAGGAAGCGCGGCGCGGGCGTTAGCCCGATGTTAGCCTACCTATGAGGAATTGAAACCTCGCCTGCTCATCCAGTGGCCGGAATCCTTCACTTGATGTTAGCCTACCTATGAGGAATTGAAACTTCCAGTAGTAGACGTTAGCTAAAACCCTCGCATGGATGTTAGCCTACCTATGAGGAATTGAAACATCCCCACATGGACATGAAGCCCAGTGGAGTCGCTACGATGTTAGCCTACCTATGAGGAATTGAA
>NZ_LYVF01000095.1 GCF_001655685.1 Desulfotomaculum copahuensis | reverse complement strand
TGACCCTTCCCCTTAACCTTCCAGCACCGGGCAGGCGTCAGCTCCTATACTTCGTCTTTCGACTTAGCAGAAACCTGTGTTTTTGGTAAACAGTCGCTTGGGCCTCTTCTCTGCGGCCTTTCGGCACTCCTTCTCCCGAAGTTACGGAGTCTTTTTGCCGAGTTCCTTAATGAGGGTTCTCCCGCTCGTCTTTGGATTCTCTCCTCGCCTACCTGTGTCGGTTTGTGGTACGGGCACCTTATCCTCGATAGCAACTTTTCTTGGCAGCCCCTTCGAAACTTCGCCTTTCGGCTCCCCATCACAGCTCTTATGAGCTTTGGTACTTCACTCAAAGCTCTTTTCGTCGCTGCTTGGACGTGCTCTACCAACCGCACGCTTTTCTTATCTCGCTGCGTCCTTGCTTCTCTTTTAGCGGATTTCGGTGGTACCGGATTTATTACCGGTTCTCCATCGCCTACGCTTTCGCCTCGGCTTAGGTCCCGACTTACCCTGGGCGGATTATCCTTCCCCAGGAATCCTTAGGCTTTCGACGGTAAGGTTTCTCGCCTTACTCTCGTTACTTATACCGGCATTCTCTCTACTGTACTGTCCAGATTCGCTTTCGCTTATCCTTCGTCCTGTACAGTACGCTCCCCTACCATTCTTTTCAGAATCCGTAGCTTCGGTGGCATGTTTTAGCCCCGTTTATTTTCGGCGCGGGATTTCTCGACCAGTGAGCTATTACGCACTCTTTGAATGTATGGCTGCTTCTAAGCCAACATCCTGGTTGTCTTGGAAATCCTACTTCCTTTTCCACTTAACATGCTCTTTGGGACCTTAGCTGTCGGTCTGGGCTCTTTCCCTTTTGACCACGGATCTTATCACTCGTAGTCTGACTCCCAGGGTCTCAATATGGCATTCGGAGTTTGATAGGGTTCGGTAACCTCTTTGGCCCCTAGTCCATTCAGTGCTCTACCTCCATATTTCCTTCCCCCTGAGGCTAGCCCTAAAGCTATTTCGGGGAGAACCAGCTATCTCCGAGCTCGATTGGAATTTCTCCGCTACCCACAATTCATCCCATGACTTTTCAACGTCAACGTGGTTCGGGCCTCCACCAGATCTTACTCCGGCTTCACCCTGATCATGGGTAGGTCGCACGGTTTCGGGTCTATGATATGCAACTTTCGCCCTTTTAAGACTCGCTTTCGCTTCGGCTCCGCTTTCGCTTAACCTCGCTGCATATCTATAACTCGCCGGTCCGTTCTACAAAAAGTACGTGGTCGCTTTCGCTTCCACTGCTTGTGGACATATGGTTTCAGGTTCTCTTTCACTCCCCTCCCGGGGTTCTTTTCACCTTTCCCTCACGGTACTATGCGCTATCGGTCACTTAGGAGTATTTAGCCTTGGGAGATGGTCCTCCCGTCTTCCCACCGGGTTGCCTATCCTGTGGTACTCTGGATCCCACTCGGTATTT
>NZ_LYVF01000094.1 GCF_001655685.1 Desulfotomaculum copahuensis | reverse complement strand
AGGAGGAAAAGAAATGGCAAAGCAAAAATTCGAAAGAAAGAAACCCCATGCAAACATAGGGACAATAGGACACGTAGACCATGGCAAAACGACATTAACATCAGCAATAACGATAGTATTATCAAAGCAAGGAATG
Organism: Desulfotomaculum copahuensis; assembly: GCF_001655685.1. Classification (GTDB taxonomy): domain Bacteria; phylum Bacillota; class Desulfotomaculia; order Desulfotomaculales; family Desulfovirgulaceae; genus Desulfotomaculum_G; species Desulfotomaculum_G copahuensis. The sequence goes on along the minus strand of NZ_LYVF01000094.1, from coordinate 1,073 downwards.
GCACAAGCAACAGCATACGATGAAATAGACAAAGCACCAGAAGAAAAAGCAAGAGGAATCACAATAAACACAATGCACGTAGAGTACGAGACAGAGAAAAGGCACTATGCTCATGTTGACTGTCCAGGACACGCAGACTACGTAAAGAACATGATAACAGGAGCAGCGCAGATGGACGGAGCGATACTGGTAGTATCAGCAGCAGATGGTCCAATGCCACAGACAAGAGAGCACATCCTGTTAGCAAGACAGGTAGGCGTACCATACATCGTAGTATTCTTAAACAAAGCAGACATGGTAGACGACCAAGAATTAATCGAATTAGTAGAGATGGAAGTAAGAGAGCTGTTAAATGAATATGAATTTCCAGGAGATGACACACCGATAGTAGTAGGTTCAGCATTAAAAGCAATGGAATGCGGATGCGGACAAAGAGATTGTCAATGGTGTGGCAAGATATGGGACTTAATGGATGCAGTTGACAGCTATATACCGACACCAGAAAGAGATGTAGACAAACCATTCCTGATGCCAGTAGAAGATGTATTCACGATAACAGGAAGAGGAACAGTTGCAACAGGAAGAGTAGAGAGAGGCAAATTAAAAGTAGGAGACGAAGTAGAGATAATAGGATTATCAGACGAAAACAAGAAAACAGTAGTAACAGGAGTAGAGATGTTCAGGAAGACACTGGATGAAGCAGAAGCAGGAGACAACATAGGAGTATTGTTAAGAGGAGTAACAAGAGACGAAGTAGAAAGAGGACAAGTCTTAGCGAAACCAGGGTCAGTAAAACCGCACACGAAATTTGAAGGACAAGTATACGTGTTAACAAAAGAAGAAGGTGGAAGACACACACCATTCTTCAATGGATACAGACCACAGTTCTACTTCAGGACAACAGACGTAACAGGAGTAATAGAATTACCAGAGGGCGTAGAGATGGTAATGCCCGGAGACCACGTAACGATGACAATAGAATTAATAACACCGATAGCGATGGAAGAAGGACTAAAATTTGCTATAAGAGAAGGCGGACACACAGTAGGAGCCGGTGTTGTTTCCAAGATTCT
>NZ_LYVF01000093.1 GCF_001655685.1 Desulfotomaculum copahuensis | reverse complement strand
TGTGCCAGGGTCTACTCTACTAATTATCGTTAGTAAAACAGGAGAACTTTACCCTGTGTTGCGCGACCCCACGTCTTTGAAGACCCCGTGAGAAGGCGCGGCAGGAGTTCATGGTGTCCAGGCAGTCCTTCGGTTTGGGGGGGTTTTCGTTCATGCCTGGGGCATACCCTCCGCCATCTCTTTCGTCGTGTCCTGGCAGGTCAAAGCCGTCCCGCCGGCAATAATCCCGGTAATGAAGTACAACCTGATCATGCTGCCGCTGCTTTTTGTGGCGAACGCGGCCCTGGGTATCGGCTTCATCCGGGCGCATGAGACGATCAGAAACCTGCCACTGGTCGTAGCTGGCCAGTCGTTTATGTACTACGCATTTCTGGCGGCGTTTTCGGTGCTGCTGGTGGGGGATAAGGTTTCGGTGGCCCGGGCAGTAATGGGGTTTGTGCTGATCGCGGTGGGGGTGGCGATGTTGGGAAGGTAACATCACGAAAAAATCTTTATTTAAAAGAGGAAAATTTCACTTAGCTATAGAAATGTTAGTTTGATAGCGGTTCACTAGAAATAAAATGAATGTAAAAATAATTTCAACCATTTGAGGCTTTATTCCGGTAGCTTGCGGGAGAGACGGTCCTGCGGCTCTCGACGGTAATGGTTGTAGTGAATGTCCTGGGTTTGACGGTGAAGGATCTTCTTGGGGATGCCTCCCCGCATGACCGACACCCGTTCATTCTACTCTTCAGGGAGCAGATGGCGATACTTTTGGCTATAACCAGATCCAGGTGAAAGGTGAAGGCACGTAAATGTCTTAGAATCTGTGGTAGTAAGTGTGGTATCGATATATTCCAAATTTTAATGGTATGCACCGGATGTTTTGGCGCTATTTTGACTACTTCAAGAATAAAAGGGTGAATCTGGATGGCGTATTATATTTTCACGGTAAATGATATACCTGTAAGTGATAAAGTTAAAATGGATGCCAAAGTAATTGCAGATACTTTATTAGCACAAAAAATATGGATTTTCCGCGAGGGAACCCCTTTGCTAAAAAGACTTGAATCGGGTGATAAAGCCCTAATCTATTTGTGCGGCCGCAATCGCAGATGCTTTGTGGCTGAAATAACCTTTCAAGATAAAGTTAAACCGTTCTCGGGAATCTCTGAACTTGAAGGACTTGCCAAGAAGCTTGGTTTGGTGTGGATGTCTTTTTATATTCAGCTTGAAGCAACAAAAGTTTTTGGGAAGCCTGTCAATATTAAATCACTGATTCCATCTCTTTCCTTCATAATAGATAAGAAGAACTATGGTCTCAATTTGCGATTACCGATCATATCTATTCCTGATAAAGACTATAAGTTGATCGCTGAATCTGCTCTGTCTTTTGAGGGGGCCGTGGTAGTAAATGGAAAATAACTGCTTCCCAGCACCGATTGAAAATGAAAGACCTACAGTGTTCGCAGATCGCCTTGGACAGTGGTTTGGTACTAACACGCAAGAAACACGAAAAAAAAATCTGGGACAATATTTAACCCCAATCCCTGTTGCGGACTTTATGTCATCTCTGTTTACCTCTATCCATAAGGACACAATTAAACTGTTGGACCCTGGGGCTGGAACGGGCACCCTTTGCTGCGCATTTTGTGAGAAGATACTTACATCGTTAGGTAGGCCGTCTAAAATAGACATAATAGCTTACGAAATAGATCCCGATCTATGTAATTTACTTGAAAGAAGCCTAAATTATCTTACCAAAACCCTTGCCTTAATAGGGGTGACACTAAATGTCAACTTAATTAATAGTGATTTTATTATAGACAATAGTAAGAGGCTCCAAAATGGTTATGATGCAGCCTTAACATCCTATGATTATATTATAGCAAATCCACCGTATTTCAAAATCAATAAAGATGACCCAAGGGCCGTAGCTGCTTCTTCTGTAGTTTATGGTCAGCCTAATATTTACGGGCTTTTCATGGCGGTCTCAGCTTCCTTGCTAAAACCGGGTGGGGAATTAGTTTTTATTACTCCTAGAAGTTATGCAACGGGAACATATTTTCGTTTAGTTAGAGACCATTTCTTTTCCCTCGTTAGGCCGGAGCACTTCCATCTTTTTGGTTCACGGAGAGATGCTTTCGACCGTGATTCGGTATTGCAAGAGAATGTTATCTTGAGGGCCGTCAGACATGATGAGTGGAGTTCTACGGAGCGTAAGTACAGTGTTAGCCTCTCTTATAGTGAAGGCATGGCTGATTTGGTGGACGTGCATACGAGGCAAGTGGATATACACAATATTGTAAACATGAAAAGTAAAGACAAGATGCTGTGTTTGCCTATTACACAGAAAGATGAGGATATAATAACTGCTATGCATAGCTGGTCCGGTAGTCTGAATGCCTATAAGATGGAAATATCCACCGGGCCTGTTGTTCCTTTCAGAGCCAAGGGGTTGCTGCGTTTTGGCCAAGATAAAAATACCCAGACTGTACCCTTGCTGTGGATGCAGAATGTGCAGGCAATGGATATCAAATGGCCATTACGAATCAACAAGGAACAGTATATGGTTGTTTGCGAGGATTCGGCAAGTTTGCTGGTTCCTAATTCCAACTATGTTTTGTTGAGGCGTTTTAGTTCTAAGGAGCAGGATCAACGCTTAACTGCTGCCCCTCTAGTTAAAGGCATGTTCGAGCATGTCTTCTTGGGACTTGAAAATCATTTAAATTTTATATATCGCACGAATGGTGAATTGTCTAATGAAGAAGCTTATGGCTTGGCGGCTATTTACAACTCCTCGATATTGGACTCGTATTTCAGGGCTTTTAACGGGAATACCCAGGTCAATGCAACAGAAATCCGGCTAATGCCATTGCCACCACTTGAAGTAATTAGGGAGATTGGGGCATATGCCATACGGGTTCTCCCTGATAGGTGCAACGTTAATGAATATATAAAGAATCGTCTTGTTATTAACGCCGAATTTGCGGTAGCGAGGTAATTGCTGATGGGTAAGATTGACGAAGCTAAAGAGATTCTACGTGTTCTTGGATTGCCCCAGGCGCAGCAGAATGAAATCTCTGCATATACGCTATTGGCTTTGTGTGGGATTCGAGAAGAAGATACTTGGCTAAGCGCGAGCAGAAGAAGCTTAGGCATTACAAAAGGCATTATGCAATTCATCACTCAAAATTACAATAAAGAATATGCGCCCAATACCCGAGAGACTTTTCGAAGACAAGTTTTACATTACTTCAATCAGGCCGGAATAGTTGATTATAATCCTGATAATCCTAGTCTTCCCACAAATAGCCCGCATGCGCATTATGCAATTTCCGAAGATGTACTATCTGTTATCAAATACTATGGCGCAGAACGATGGGAAACAGTTGTACGTCGGTTCTTGACCGCCAATGAAACCTTAGAAAGTAAATACAGTAGAAAACGGGAAATGGAAATGATTCCCGTAGATATGGGTAATGGTCTTATTTATCACTTATCCCCCGGTAAACATAACGAAGTTCAGGTAGCAGTAATTAATGAGTTCTTGCCACGTTTTGCCCCGGGTTCGAAATGTATTTACCTGGGTGATACGGCAAAAAAGAACTTACATATTGATCATGATGTCTTTAATAAGTTAAATATTACGATCTCCGACCACGATAAACTACCAGATATTGTGTTATATAACGAAGAAAAGAAATGGATCTTTTTGGTCGAAGTTGTTACGTCTCACGGACCAATGAACCCTAAGCGCGTTACCGAATTGAAAGAAATGTTCTCTGGGTGTCCTTTTGGCATAATTTTCGTTACTGCGTTTCCATCTTATGACGAATTTCGCAAGCATGCCAAAGATATTGCATGGGAGACGGAAGTTTGGCTGTATGAAAGACCTGATCATTTAATTCATTACAATGGTGACCGTTTCTTAGGGCCGAGATAAGCCTTAAAATCAGTAAAAATTCTCCACGTTCCAAACAAGGTCACGTCAAAGTTCCTTTTCAATGCTATATGCAGTAGCCAACAAGCGGTAGGTATCCTATATATTGTGGTCTAAGAGCGACTTTGACGTTACCGTGACATTCCAATAGTTACTCAGATAGGGGGTGGGCAGGTTTGACGCACTGCGAACATCAATGGAAAGAGATCCCACAAGGGATAGGATCAGAGCCGGGCATGATTTATTTGCAGTGTATAATTTGTAACGAAACTTGTGTTATACCTTGCCCCAAGCATCACTGGAAAACGCTTGGCGCGATAGGAACATCTCAATCAGTGGGCTTCATATGTATACGTTGTGGTCTAGTTAGCAGTTGAC
>NZ_LYVF01000092.1 GCF_001655685.1 Desulfotomaculum copahuensis | reverse complement strand
CACGGCACACCTCAACTTTCTCACCTCCGTAAAAAGCATGAAAAAAGCGGCCGGCTAAAAAGCCCACCGCGTGGATTGCTCCTGCTGACAGGATATGGTATAATAATTTAATCGTCCTCAAAACTGTTTCCGCTATGTGTGTCTCGGAGGTTTAAACACCGTGAATCCTCAAGCAAAAGAATGGCTTGATCAATCTGAATATGACCTGGACACGGCAAAAAGCCTGTACCGCACCCGGAGGTATATTTACGCTATTTTCATGTGCCACCTGGCAATTGAAAAGGCGTTGAAGGCCCTGGTAGTTGAACAAACGGATAAAGCTCCGCCAAAGACTCATAATTTAATCAACCTGATTAAACTGGGCAACGCCGTTTTAACTGATGAACAAACAAAGTTTGTCAGCCGCTTGAGCTTGGCGGGGGTTGTCACCAGATACCCCGGGGAACTGAAGCAGGCCATTGACGAATACCCCCGCCACGTTACCCGTGAATATCTAAACCGCACAAAGGAAGTGGTTAAATGCCTCAAACATCAAATCGGGTAAGCGAAATTGTCAGGCAATACTTGTCTGCTTTATCCCAAAATGGGGTTCCCATTCAAACGGCCTACCTGTTCGGCTCTCAAGCCAAAGGCACGGCCGGGCCATATAGTGACATTGACTTGATCGTTATCTCCACCGCTTTCAGGGACATGCCTCAATGGAGGCGCTGGGAAATCCTCGGCGATGCCTTGGCCGAAGTCATGGAACCTATAGAGGTACGCGGTTATGCACCGGAAGAGATTGATCGGGCCCAAAAACAAAGAGCCAGCTTTCTTTACGAAATTTTATCTGGACCGGAAACCGTTGAATACAGGCTTTAAAAAGCCTGGTCAGGTCAGCTCGTGAATATCTTTCTACCGTTTTTTCTACCATCAGGTAAATAAAAAGCAATACAACTGCGTTCTTCAGATTATCGCCGAGTCGTCCGAACCGCGTCAATTCTGGACTCAGCGATATTTCATTGAAACACGTTACAGACATGGATAAAACTCAAAATCCGCCGGGCTAACCACCCGTGTGGGTTCGACTCCCACCTTCGGCACCAGGAAAGACAAATGACTCCCGGTTTTGGGAGTCATTTTGTGATCTAATGCTGTTTTTCAGGAAAACCGATTTCGGTTTGGGATGTCCCTTGCCGGGCTCATAAACCGCACGGTGCAACACCCGCATTATTTGCCCTTAAGCATTTCCACCAGCCGCCCGATAACCGTCGCCAGTTCACCCCAGGTAACCCGGGCACCGGCCGGATGACTTCCGGTGATCAAACCCATCTTTAACAGCTGATCAACCGCTTCCTGCGGAATGTCCGCCGCATCAAAGAGACCCATCCGGTCCAAAACCACGGCGTCCATTTCCCGGGTTACAAAGCCGCCCGGACTCGAGCCGTCAAATGCTCCGGCTTTCTGCGCCTTTTCCCAGGAACTTTTCGCCCAATCACCCACTTTATCCTGCCACCTTCCATACGGCGCCGCGCCTACTGCTTCCAGTTGCACGGACCGGGCATGCTGCCAGTCGTAATAGCTAATCCCGGGTAGGCCTGCGTTTTCTGCCAAGCGGCCGAAACGGACGATCTCATCCGTCGCCACTTCACCGTAACATTGACCGGCCGGCACAACCGGTTTATAAAATTGTTTCAATCCGGCCAAACACCGCGATAGCGCTACTTCCGGGGTCATCTTGAACAGGCCCCAGTAAACCTGGGGCAAAACAGCGTCGCACCAGCGGCTGAATTCATCCCAGGGAAACTCCGGGTGCAGGTCCGGAATGCCGAAGGAAGTATAGCCAACCGGTATGCCGCTGAATATATTACGGAATGCCGTACCCAAACGGGTGGCCATATCGGCACCGGCCGGTTTTTCATACTCTTCTTCGGCATCCACAACCAGCCAGTCGGCACCGGCCGCCACCGCCTGTGCCGCGGCCTTTGCCTCGCCCCGGGGATCGGTGCCGTATGAATATCCCCACGCGCCAACCAGCAGACCGGCATCATGCGCCGGACCGGCAATGCTCCCGATCTGGGGCCAGTAGCGCGAGCCGTCCCAGCCCTTGACCAGTAAACCGGTGAGCCCCATCCCCAGTGCCCGGGTAATAATTTGCCGCGGTTCGCCACTCTGGTCAAGCTGCCAGATCCACACATATTTACCCCGCCACGGTTCGGACACAACCCCACCCCCTGCAAATATCATCTTATCTTTTATCAAGGCTTACCGCCATATATTAAATGGTTCTTCATCCAGCCGTCACTATCAGTATATGACCCCGGCCCGGGTGAGTTACGGCTTCACCGGCTTGTTCGGGACCGGGCCGGGAACCACCGCGGTCAACCTGCTCCGGGACAAGCCCGGAGGCCTCCCCGCGAAGGTTTCCGATATAAATAATATCCGCCTTGTTTTTACTGGCGTCGGGCCTTGCAGCGCTACAGCAAAACTAATAAAATAACTTTGTTAAGGACGGGCGACGCAATTTAAAATACCCCTTCTCCCGCTATCCTGCCGGAAAACCATAGAAACCCTGTTAAAGGACTGAAGCCAAATGGTTCATTTGCGCCATTGCACCCTTTGCCCCCGCCGCTGCGGTGCGAACCGGGAGGCGGGTAAAAACGGGTTTTGTTGCGCCCCGGCCCGGCCCAAGATTGCCCTGGCCTCCCTGCATTTTGGGGAGGAGCCGTGCATCAGCGGTACCGCCGGTTCGGGGACGGTCTTCTTTTCCCACTGTAATTTGAAATGTGTCTTCTGCCAGAACCATGAAATCAGTCAAGGCGGTTTCGGACGGGAGGTGGATGTGGAGCAACTGGCACAGATATTTATCAAACTGCAGGAAAAGGGCGCCCATAACATCAACCTGGTTTCCCCCACCCCTTACGTGCCGGTCATTTCCCCGGCCATTAAAGTTGCCCGCCGCCGGGGGTTGGCCATACCGGTAGTTTACAATACCAATGCCTACGAAAATGTGGAAACTCTGGCCTTGCTGGAAGGACTTGTGGACATATACCTGCCGGATCTGAAATACTTTTCGGCGGAACCGGCCCGCCGCTACTCCGCCGCACCGGATTATTTTCACGCCGCCACTGCGGCCATAAAAGAGATGTACCGCCAGGTGGGGACGCCCGTCCTGGATAAAAACGGCCTGGCCCGCCGGGGATTGATCATCCGGCATCTGGTCCTGCCCGGTCAGGTGGCGGATTCTATCCATGTACTGCACTGGATTGCCGGCAACCTGCCCAGGGAAGTATATATTAGTCTGATGGCGCAATATTTTCCCGCCCACCGGGCGGTCCGGATACCACCTTTGGACCGGCGGCTGAGAGTTGACGAATACGAGGATGTTGTGAACTGCCTGCTTAAATTGGGCCTGCAAAACGGCTTCGTGCAGGAAATGGAAGCGGCTACGGAAGAATATGTGCCGGACTTCAACCTGTACGGGGTGCCGGAGTCGGCAACGGGCCGGTCCGCAACGGGGGACGGCCCGGTTGGTATGCACACAAAATAGCCCCCTGTTTTACATTATAACGGCGGGGGCATACGGCATTGGCTTCACGCAAACAGCTTTTCGGTTGACCTGTTCGAACCGGCCATATATCCGGCAAAATTTCCATCATGAGACGTAATTATACCGGCGTCCGATATGGACCTTGATTGGTTAACCGTCCTTTTAAAAGTGGTTTTTACCAGGCATGCTTTTTGCCGATCACAGTTCTTTCAAGACCTTGCTGGAAAGCTTCCGTACCAGTACCACCGGTATTTCGGACAGGCAGATCACACTGCTGGCCAGATGACCGACAGGCATGCTTTTTAGATCTTCCTTACAATGGTTGGGCATGATGATTGTACTGATGTTGTTGTCGCGCGCATAATTGACCAGTTTTTTCGCCAACCGGGCACAATTGTCCGCTTGCCATTCTTCATAATTATAACCCTTGTTCTCAAGCACCTGTTTCACTCTGTCCAGGATTTTTTGTTCCTGGGGAAACTTCACATCATACCCGGACCAGTGATCACTGCTGTTTTTCTTTGCGCAGTTTTCGTTTGACCCGGTAATAATAGTCAGCTTCATTTCCGGATTGTTTTTGGCCATTATTGCCGTATAGGCGGCACAGGAAAGGGATGGCTGGGAAAGATCGGTAAACAGCAGGGCATTGATGGACATGGCACTCCCTCCTTATTTAACCGACTGCCTTATTTTTTAATCTGCGTGATCGAAATAAAAAAATTGATTTCATGTTATGCCCGCATCCCCCCAAGCATAATATTGCAGTAAATCGCTGGCACTGTTTTTGCTTAACTTCACTAAAAGAAAATCCTGTCTATAGTAAAATTGTATAACAATATTTCATAACTGGCAAGGGTTTTCAGAAAACTTTTTAGCGCTAAAAAGGAAAACCGGAGCAGTTTCCCGCCCCGGATGATATCGAACACCTGCGCCACTTCAAGCCACGTGGGCGCAGCACCTGTAAAAGGATAAGAATGCCATTTGTTTTCCCGGCCGCAATCCGCTTAATACTTACGGTCTCTCGCCACGGCCCGCCGGGTGCCGTTGTTCTATACTATTGCTTTGCCCAGCCAAAAACCGCTTCACTTTTTCCACCGCCTGGGGGATGGCCGCCGCGACAGCGGGTGTGCATTCCCGGTCAAAGGTGGTGGTATCCGCCACCTCGATGGCGATAATCCTGATCTCACGCGGCATTTCCCCGCCGAACAGATCATACCCGATTTTTAGTGTGGTGGGCAGGCTGAGATTGTGGGTGCCGGAAAAAGTAGCGCTGAAAAACAGATCATCCGCATCCAGTTCCAGCAGTGTGCCCGGTTCATTCCCCAGCCGCACCCCGTCCACAATCAACGCCCGCTCGTAGCCCAAAATCTTGTCCAGTACTTTAAAGTCGGTGGCCATCACGATTTCGGTGTCCACCCGGCCTTCAAACTGCCGGGCCACCTTGATGCCCACGGAGTCGTCCTTCAAAACCGGATTGCCGATGCCAATGACAATAGTGTTCATAACAACACGCCTCCCGCTAAATACACCGCCATAAAATGTGCTTCATAATCCACCGGTCCGGTAATGAACAGGCGGCCCTTACATTGAAGGATGCGACTATACACGGCCCGGACGGGTTCCCAATATTTTGAAGAAACCGGTCATGCGATTACCCCTTTTAAATAGTGCGGGGCGCTGCATTAGCGGCATATGGGATTGTTGATTACGTGATCACCGGTTAAAAGTTTCTCAGGCTCTGATACAGTTCCCCCTTGTTGTTGAAGATGTCCACCTGCACCGGTTGCCGGCCGGGCAGGTTGTGTGTGGCGCAGGCCAGGCAGATGTCATAGGGGCGGTAGGCCATTTCCACCATGTTCAGGATCCCCTCGTCCACATTACCGTCCTTGATGCAGTGTTCAGCCGCCCGCCGGACGGCCACATTGATCGGTCCCTTGTTGTGGGTGGTGGCCACAATCAGGTTGGCCTCCTGCACGATGCCTTGATCGTCCGTTTTATAATGGTGAATGAGTGTGCCGCGCACGGCCTCGATGATCCCCACGCCTTCTTCCGGCATACCCAGTTCAGCGCGGATATCCGGGCTGGTGATGCTTTCATCCAAGGCCAGCTGCTGCACCTTCTCCGCCGCGTTTAACAGCTCGATGGCCCGTGCCCAGTGGTAAGCCAATATGTTGTGCACCGGTTTTTGGCCACCAAAGGCGGCCAGCATTTTTTCGTAGGCCTCCTGGGCCAGCGGCGTATCCATACCGCTGGACACGTTGAACCGGGCCAGCGGCCCAACAGAGTACAGGCTGGTGTCCGGGCCGTCCACCACGCCCCGCCAGCCTATTTTTTTCAGGTAGGGCATTTTCAGATAGCTCCAGGGCAGGACGCGCTCCGCGATGAAATCCAGATATTCCTTGCCCCGGAAGCGGCCGATCTCGTCGCCCTGCGCATCAATGATCCGCTGGGTGCCGTCATAGTATTGCGCCCGGTTTTGTTCGTCCACGGTGCCCATGTAGTTGCAGACCACCTTGTACATGTCACCGGTGACCAGTTCCATGTAGGCCTGATTCTTGAGCACCACGTCCTCAAACACTTTCAGCGTTATTTGCCCGAGCTCGACCATGTCCTGCGACAAGGCCAGAATCTCCCGCCGCTCCTCCTCCGTCACGCGCTTGGACCAGCCGCCGGGCAGCGCCGCCACCGGGTGAATCGGCTTGCCGCCCAGCATTTCCAGGACCTTTACCGCGCTGTAGCGTTTTTTCAGCACCAGCCGGCCGGTCTCGGCGCCCACGGCCTCGATCAGTCCAATCAGGTTCCGGGCGGCGGGGTTGGCAGTGGGTCCGACCACGAAGTCCGGAAAACCCAGGGCATAGAGAATGGCGCAGTGGTCCTCCACATAATGGGCGTTTAAAAAGAGTTCCCGGATCTTTTTCGCCGTGGGGGTCGGCTCCGCCTTGTAGACGGCGTCGGCCGCCTTTACCGACGCCGTGTAATGCACGGCCCGGCAGACGCCGCAGATGGTGGAAACCGTCCGGGGCACTTCCTCAATGGGCATGCCGGTCAAAAACCGTTCATAACCCCTTAATTCCACGGTTTGGAAGAAAGCATTGTCCACATTTCCCTGTTCGTCCAGAAAAATAGTGATTTTACCGTGACCCTCCAGCCTGGTCATCGGGTTGATTTCGATCCGTTTCAACCAGCCTCACCCCTCACTTTACCTTCTTACCCAGCATGGAAGCGGGCAGCGCGTAACGGTAGAACAGTTTCACCGGGCTGGGAATTTGATCCACCAGTTCTTCATCAGCCAGCGAGGAGGCAATGGCACTGACGGCCCGCAGGCCGAAGTCCTTCACGCCGGGGATGGGTCCGCCGCAGCCGCGGCAGGGAATATTGACCTTCGGGCAAAGGGCGCCGCAGTCGCCCTGGGTGACCGCGCCCAGGCAAATGTATCCTTCCTGCAGCAGGCACTTCCCTTCTTCCGGCGCACCATCCACAGTGCGCTTGACGGATGTAATCAACTCCCGTTCCCCGCCCTGTTGCCCGGGATTGCGCGAACAGACGTCGCAAACCGCCTTGCCGCCGGTAATCCAGGAACCGGGCGGCGGCAGCTTCCCTTCCAGGATGGCTACTATGGCCTGGCCGACAAAAGAGTGGTGCGGCGGGCAGCCGCCGATGAAATAATCCACATCCACCACCTGGTGCAGCGGCCTGACCCGCCCGTAAAATTCAGGCAGTGTGAGTTCATATTTGCCGTCCACCAGACATTTCGTCTGTGGCGTCACCCCGTCCGGATTGTCGGTGCTGAAGGTGTCGAAATAGGCGGTTTGAAATATTTCCTCTTTGGTATGCAGGTTGGCCATGCCGGGAATGCCGCCCAGCGCGGCACAGGCGCCGTAGGCCACCAGAACCTTGCATTTCTGGCGCATCACCCTGGTCATGTGCTCCTGCTCGCTGAGCCTGACCATACCGGAAACCAGACCGACATCAACGGACTGATCGGGCATGGCCTCCAGATCCTTGTATTTCACATCGGCCACGGTGGGCGCCCAGAATACCACTTCCAGCTGCGGCAGGACATCGACCAGGGTTTCCGAAAGGTCCACCACGGCCATGTCGCAACCGCCGCAACCGCCGGCCAGCAAATATGCAAGCTTAAGCATTGCCATCCCTCCCAATGGGGTTTGGCCCGATTTCTTTGATCGCCCGGTCGAACTCGGTCATCACTTCCGCAAAACGCCTGCCCTCCGAACCGGAAATCCATTCCAGGCGAACCCGGGCCGCTTCGACGCCCATGCCGGTGAGCACCCGTTTCAAGAGGTTGAACCGCCGCACGGCCTTATGGTTGCCTTCTTTGTAATGGCAGTCGCCCGGATGGCAGCCGCCCACCAGCACACCGTCGGCGCCGTTTTTCAGGGCGGAGACGATATACTCCGGTTCGATCGCGCCGCTGCAGGGCACCCTGATGATATTGATGCTGGGCGGGTACTCATAGCGCAGGCTGCCGGCCAGGTCGGCCCCCTGGTAAGTGCACCAGTTACAGGCAAAGACCACTATATTCGGTGTCCACTCACTCATTTTCATCCCCCCGAATCCTGTTCACAACCCGGCTCACATTAGTCTTGGCCAGACCGGTGATCTGCTGCGGATCGGCGCCCAGGCACAACGCCAGCAACTGCATATAGTGCAGGACGGGAATCTCGTAGTCAATCAACCGGTCTTTCTGTAAAAAGGCCTGGGCGGTATCAAGCTGGATCAGGCATGAACTGCAGCCCGTCACAATCAGATCAGGATCTATTTCTTCCTTGATCGAAGCGAGCTTGGTCAGTACCAGCTTGAACGATCGCTCCATATCCGTGCTGCGCATGCCGCCCATGCCGCAACAATCGGTCAGCCGGCTGTAGTAAGGGGCGGAGGCGCCGAGAGCCGCACACATTTCCCGCAGTACGGCGGGGTGAAATGAATCTTCTTCCGGATCCACATACACTTCGCTGGGCCACAAGGAATGGCAACCGGGCTGGACGGCCACAGTCAACCCGTCGAGCCTGTACCGGAGAGCCGCCCCGATTTTTTCCGGCCCGGCTTCCTTATACAGGAAATTCACCGCCTGTCTGATATTGCTGGTCCCCTTAAACTCCCTGCCTATTTCCTTGAGCATTGCATTCACCCCGGCCTTCAATTCCGGGTCGTGAAGCATCTTGTGCTTGCTCTCGGCCAGACTGCCATAGCAACTGCCGCAGACGGTGACCATGTCCAGACCCTTTTCCTCGGCCAAGGCGAAGTTTCTGGCCCCCAGGGCGCACCAACCCACCAGGTCGATGGAAGGCAGCGTCCCCCAGGTGGGGCAGCAGGATTGACCCTCCAGGTCGTCCAACTCCACCCCCAGGGCCGGCAAGGCGAATCTTACCGCCTGTTCCAGGTCCGGCCGGTTGAACGCCGTATTGCAGCCGACAAAAAATCCTACCTTCATTGGCTACACCTCGCAACTTCCGGCCACTTCAGCCTCACCCATGGGGATAATCCCGAGCTCGGCCAGGGCCGTTTTTCGCATAATAGCCTGCAATTCGCGCAGCGCCTGTGGGTGGGCCAGAGTGGAAGGCGGTTTCTCCGGCAGGCCCACCTTCTTCCTGGATTTTCCCGCTTCTTTCAGATAAACGGCATGGCCGACGTCGAAAAGCGATTTTAGACCGTCGGTGGTCAGGGTGGGCAGGGCAAATTCGCGTACCGCCACCCGGCGCATGGCCAGGATGATTTCAAAAGGCCTGACCTGCCGGGGACAGATCTCGGTACACCGGTTGCAGGACTGGCAGGCCCAGATTGAGGAATCATCCAGCAGGGTTTCCCGCGAACCAATCAAAATGGCCTGAATGACCCGTTTGTTGAAAAATGGAAACCCGGCCAGGGCCATCGGACAGACCGCCGCGCATTTGGCGCACTGGATGCACTCGAGCAACTCTTCGCCGCCCAGTTCCTTTATTTCATCAACCAGATCCAGTTCACCCAGGGAAAGATCAATCACTTGCGGTTCCGCGATTGCGTTAGACAACTTTACCACCCCCGGCACCAATAGTCAATGCGTTGATCTGCGCCTGGATTTGCGCCTCGGTAAAACCGTGCAGGGTGATGGCCAGCGACGGGCAGGCGGCCGCGCACACGCCGCAGCCGGCACACAAGGCCTCGTCAATCCTGGCCCGCAGTTTGCCGTCCACTTCTTCCCGGCTGATCGCCGAGTATGGGCACAGCGGCACACAAATGCCGCAGCCGCTGCATTTTTCCCGGTCCACCGCGGAACTGAACGGCTCCACCACCACTTTGCCCAGGGTCAGCGGCACCGCCGCGGAAGAAGAAGCGGCCCGCGCCTGGGAAACGGATTCGGGAATGTCCTTCGGTCCCTGGGCGCAACCGGCTACATAAATGCCCTTAACAGATGTTTCCACCGGATAGAGCTTGGTGTGCAGCTCTTTCAAGAAGCCTTCCCCGCCGCAGTTGATACCCAATTTGCGGCCCATTTCGGGCAGTCCCGGCGCCGGCTCGATGGCCGTGGCCAAAACCACCAGATCACTTTCCAGTTCCACCGGCGCGCACATATCCACATCATAGGCCCGCACCCGCAGCCTGTCCCCGGCCAGTTCGTCCACCGCCCCGGCCCGGCCGCGGATCACCTTGATGCCCAGGTCGCGGCAGTAATTGTAATACTCCTCGAAGTCCTTGCCGGCCGTACGCACGTCGATATAGAAGAGGTAAACATTGGTGGCCGGGTATTTCTCCTTGATCAAGCGCGCTTCCTTGAGCATATACATGCAGCATACTTTTGAGCAGTAAGAATGATGGCTTTTGTCCCGGCTGCCGACGCAGGAGATAAAAGCGACGGTGGCCGGTTTTTTCCCGTCCGAAGGACGTTTGAATTCCCCTTCGGTGGGACCGGTGGCCGAAAGGATGCGCTCCAGTTGCATGGAGGTAATTACGTTCGGGGACTGTGGCGAATACTCCTTGAAGGGCGCCTTGTCCATGGCTTTGAACCCGGCGGCGGCAATAATGGTGCCCACCTGCAGGGTAACCCGCTCACCGGCGGGGTCATAAGCCACCGAGCGGTCGCAGGCCCCGGTTTTGCACGCCTTCTCACAGGGGGCGAGAATGGGCTCCCCGGTTACGGAGTGAGTTCTCGGCTGCGTGCCGATGGAACGCTTGCCGCAATTGATGCAGTGATCCAGGTCGAGCACGGCTTTTTTGGGCACCGCCTGGGGGAATTGAATGTAAACGGCCTTGCGGTTGTCCATTCCCTCGTTGAATTCATTGGGTGCCTTGGCCGGGCAGGCGTTCACGCAGTCGCCGCAGCCGGTGCACTTGTCCCAGTCGATATAAGTCTGCTTCTTGACCACATCAACCTTGAAATTGCCGATCGAGCCTTCCACGGAAGCCACTTCCGCATATGTCAAAAGCTCGATGTTCGGGTGGGTGCCCACCTGCACCATCACCGGTGTTAAAATACAGGCCGAGCAGTCGTTGGTAGGGAAGGTTTTGTCCAGTTTGGCCATATTGCCGCCCACCGACGGCTCCTTTTCCACCAGGTGGACCTTGTAACCCATATTGGCCAGGTCCAGGGCGGCGAACATGCCCGATACACCGGCGCCGATCACCAGGGCCGATTTGGTCACTTCGACAAACCGGTCCTGCAAGGGCTCCAACAGTCCCGCCTTGGCCACCGCACTGGCGATAAGCCGTTTCGCCTTTTCGGTGGCGCCATCCTTTTCATTCCAATGGGCCCAACTGTCCTGGTCCCGGATATTGGCCATTTCAAAGAGATATTTGTTCAGGCCGCCGTCCTCCACCGCTTTGCGGAAAATGGGTTCGTGTGTGCGCGGTGTGCAGGCCGCCACCACCACCCGGTCCACCAGACCGTCTTTGATATCCTGCCGGATCAGTTCCTGGCCGGGATCCGAGCACATGAACAGGTAGTCTTTGGCCACCGCCACGCCGGGAAGAGTTCCGGCGTATTCCCTGACTGCTTCAATATTTACCGCGCCGGCGATATTTTCGCCGCAATGACAGATATACACACCAATCCTGGGCACTTTATCCCCTCCTGTCCCGGAATATAGTAAGGAGTAAGAGGCTTGGACGCCTGCTTTGTGAGGTTTCGGGCCTATAAAACCACCCCTTTTGTCTTCCCCGGCCAACCCAATGCGCACTTGCATCCTTTCAACTGGCGATGTTGGCTGAAAATTCTGACCCGTCAGCAAACTAATCATATGCAAGTTTTATACCGGACTACATCCCGCCATTTAAGACGCTTATCGATCTGATTTTTAGACATATGGATAAATAAATGCCTGTAATCGCCGGCAATAAAAATAAACCGGACCAATCCAAGACTTGGACTGGTCCAGATATTAGACAGCCGGCCTGCAACAAAACCGCTCACTGGTCCGGAAAATACATGTTCAAAAAATGTCAACACCCCGGACGCTGAACAGTTAATCCGACGGACGGCCACATTTACGTTCCACCGGTAGCGACGCCGCAGGGGGATGGGGGCGGTCCGCCCTGAAACCGTTAATGCACATTATATTCCTTCAACTTCAAGTAAAAAGTCGCCCGGGGCATGCCCAGCAGGGATGCGGCGTCGGCCTTGTTGTACTTGGTCTTTTCCAGCGCTTCCAGGATCATTTCCCGCTCCAGCTGGCGCACCGCCTCCTTGAGCGGCCGCAGCGGCGCCAGGCGTCTTTTGCCGTTGCCCTGGCGCAGGAACTCGGGCAGGTGGTGCGTGCGAATTACGCTTTCCTCGCAAATATACAGGGATTGTTCGACCACATTGCGCAGTTCCCGCACGTTGCCCGGCCAATCGTAGTACATAAGCAAATCCCTGGCCTGTTCGGAAAAAATTTTCGGCTGGATTTTCTTTTCCTGGGCCAGGCGGGCGATAAAATGTTCGATCAACAGCGGAATATCCTCCTTGCGCCGGCGCAAGGCCGGCACGGTGACACCAATCACGTTCAACCGGTAATACAGGTCGCCCCGGAATTTGCCTTCGTCCACCAGTTCTTTGAGTTCCCGGTTGGTGGCCGCCATGATCCGCGCCGCCAGCTTGACCGTCCTGGTGCCGCCGACCCGCTCAAATTCCCTTTCCTGCAACACCCGGAGCAGTTTGCTTTGCATGGCCGGGCTGAGATCACCGATTTCATCCAGCAACAGCGTACCGCCCCGGGCCAGCTCAAACTTGCCCGGTTTGCCGCCCTTGCGCGCGCCGGTGAAGGCGCCTTCCTCATAGCCGAAAAGTTCCGATTCCAGCAGGTGCTCCGGCAGGGCGGCGCAATTGATGGCCACAAAAGGCTTTTCCGAACGGGGACCGAGGTGATGCACGGCGCGGGCAAAAACCTCCTTGCCCACCCCGCTCTCGCCCAAAATGAGCAAGGTGGCGTCATTGCGGCTCGTTTTCACGGCCAGCTGGCGCAGGGCGTGCATGGACGGACTGTTGCCCACCAGCAGGTCTTTAAGACCGTTCAATTGCAGTTTATAATGACAAAACTCCAGTTCTCCCCGGGATTGCTCCAGCAGGTAGGGCAGGCACATGTCCACCTCGGCCAGTCCCTGATACACCGCCACCGCCTTTTCCCGGCAGGAGTTGTAACCGCAGGCGCCGCAGTTCAGCTCATCCTCCGGTTTGGTCTTGTTGGTATACTTGAGGATTTGCAGGATCTCCCGTTCGCTGGGCACGGGCAGGATCTGTTCCTTGTTTGTATACGTCCGCTCCAGGTCCAGCGCCGGCAAGCGACCGAGACGGTCACGCTCCTTCTGACGGGCATACTGGTGGACCAAATACTTGCGGGTGAACAAATCCAGCTCGCTGTCCATTTCCGGTCCGTTGATGCAACCGCCGTCGCAAAACAGGATGTCCACCACCCGCGGGTGCATGCGTCCTTCCTGCAAACCCTTTAAAAACTGCATGCAGTCTTCCTTCCCCTCCACCAGGGCGACGTCTTCTTCCGACAGCCAGTTCCCGGCCGGATCCAAATTTTTGATCAATCCCCGGGGGAGCGGAAATAAAGAAGGGACGGATTCTTCCCGGTGCGGCGGTACGGAAAGCACACCTGCTTCCTCCGCGTACGGCCAGAGGCCCCGCTGCCGGAAAACTTCTTTCAATTCTTTAAAGGTGATCACAGCATCAAGAATAGCTTCCGGTTGCTGTTCCAACACTTCTTCCTTTTTGGCGATGCACGGTCCGATAAAAACCAGACGGCTTTTGCGGTGCCGCCGCCGCACCAGTTTGGCCGTGGCCATCAATGCCGAATCCACCGGCACCAGGTATTTCAACAGGGCGGGAAAGTGCTTTTCGATCAGGTTGACCACCGCCGGGCAATGGCTGGCAATAGCCGTACCCGGCCCGTTTTCAATAAATTCCCGGTACAAAGGCATGGTCAGTTCCACACCGATAGTCAATTCATAGATCATCGTAAAACCGGTTTGTTTTAAAAGTTCGTAAAATTCCGCCGGGGTGGCGGGATAAAAAGCGGCCGGAAAAGACGGCGCCAGCAGGGCGATGGTTTCACCCCGCTGTAAACATTCTTCCACCTGAGGCAGAAAGGTGTACACCTGCTTGGCATTTTGCGAGCACGCTTTGATACAGCTGCCGCAACTGATGCAACGCTCGGGCACCACCCGGGACTGGCCGATCTCGACTTTGATCGCCTTCACCGGACATTGGCGCACACAGGAATAGCAGGCCTTGCACCTGTCCTCAATGGTTGAAACCACCGGCATCCGGACAACCCTTCCTTCGGGGTACGTTTATAGTTAATTATACAACTTTTCAGCCGGTTGATAAGAGTATGCTGGTCAGTGGTCTTTTTTTCACTTTAAGCGGTGAAAAATTTTCTTGCTAAACAACCCGGCCGGACAATATCGCTTCCGTCGCTACAGCCGGAACGTGCCCGGCTTACACCGGTTCAACCCGGCACAGCATGGCCTTGAAGACGGGGAAACCGGAAACGGGATCACGGTAATCCGGATCGGTAAGGTAATTAACATTGGCTTCCCGCCAGCCCGCCGCCTGACCCGGGCCGCCGCCGCCCATATTGGCTTCCACCGTACCGGGGGGCACATTTTCTGTCACCTGCGCCATAAAGGTCACCCGGCCGCGGGGAGTAATCACCTGTACCTTTTGGCCGTCTGCAATCCCCCGGGCAGCCGCATCATCCGGATTGATCAACACCCGGGCACGGGGCTGCAGCCGGACCAGGCCGGGAATGTTCAGATGCTGGGAGCGGAAGGTGGAATGAATACGCGTGCCGGTATTCAGCACCAATGGATATTGGGCCAGCAATGCCGGTTTTGACAGCGGACTCTCCGCCGGTTCGGTGTATACGGGCAGGGCATCGTAACCGTACCTGGCCAACAGGGAGGAGGCAATCTCCACTTTCCCGGAAGGGGTGTTGAACCCGGGCCGGCCGTCCGGGCGCAACTTGCCCGCGGCGTATTTGCGGTACTGCTGCGGCGGCTCGGGCAGGGGCAGGCCCTGTGGATTTTGTTTCAATTCTTCAAGCAGCGCCGGTTCTTTGGCAAAAGCCCATTGCCATAATTCCTCCGGTGTTTGCGGAAACAAATGGCCATACCCCAATTGTTTGGCCAGCGCGGCAAAGATGAAGAAATCATTTCTGGACTCGCCAACCGGTTCCACCACCGGCGTGCGCAACTGGATGTAACCACGGTAGCGCTGCAGCGAATAGTTTTCGTAATAGGTGGTGGCCGGCAGCACATAGTGGGCGTAGGCGGCGTCGGCAGTCATGAAACGGTCGATGACCACCAGCAGTTCCAATTTGGCAAAAACCCGGCGCCACAGATCCGGCTGCGGATAGCCGGTGATAATGGAAGCACCGTCCAGAATCAACGCCCTGACCGGATAAGGATCGTCCTTCAGCACCGCCCGGGGCATTTCCATAAAATGCGCCGAACGGGTGAGCCGGTGAAACAGGGGATGGCGATCCGCCCCGACAGGCGGCACCCCCTCCGGGGGACGAAGATCCGGAATACGGCCGGTACGCCGCGGCACCGGGTTGAAGAGCATCCCCCCGGGCACGTCCAGATTGCCGGTAATTGCCCAGAGGATAAATACGGCGCGGATGTTCTGTACACCGCTGGATGAGTACTCCAGCCCGGTAAACATGTGCAGGGACGCCGGCCCGCCGGTGGCCAACTCCCGTGCCAGCGCAACCATGGTTTGGCCCGGCACGCCGGTGATGCGCGCCACCTCGTCCGGGGTAAAGCGACGCACATATTCCGCCAGTTCCGGAAAACCCTGCGTCCAATTTTCTACAAACTCCCGGTCATAGAGCCCCTCCCGGATGATCACATTGATCAGGCCCAGGGCCAGCGCGCCGTCCGTACCCGGCCGCACGGGCACCCACTGGTCCGCTTCCCGGGCCATTTCACTGCGCATCTGGTCAATGACGATCACCCCGGCCCCCCTTCTTTTGGCCCGCCGGATCCGGGGCAGCATCTCCGGTGGTGAATCAGTGGCCGGATTGGCTCCCCAGACCACGATCAGCCGGCTGTTTTCCACATCCGGCTCAATCAGGCGCATGGCCGTGCCGAAGGTGGGCACGGAGGCCAGCAGCCCGTACGATACGGCGCATACCGAACCAGCCCCGGCGGCGTTGGGCGATCCAAGGGGAAAGAAAATGCCGTTGCTCACCGTATCCGTGCGGGCGGCAAAAAATTCCCCCAGACACTGCTCAAAACCGCCCCGGCCGGTATAGCACATCAACGCCTGCGGCCCCCAGCGGTCTTTGATCTCCAGCAGGCGGCCGGCGATTTCCGCCAGGGCGGTGTCCCATCCGGCCGGAACAAAGTTGAAATTCCCCCGCTCCCCCTGCCGGCGCAGGGGGTGTTGCAGACGGTCCGGGGAGTGGACGATCTCCGGGGCGTGTTTACCACGCACACAAAGCATGCCCCGGGGATGACCGGGCAGCGGTTTGACAGCCGCCAGACGGCCGCCTTTCACCCCGGCCAGCACACCGCACGCACCGGGACAAATGCCGCAGATGGTGGGCCGCCACTCAATATTTCCGTTATCCGGCACAGCCGGCACCTCCTTGCTTCTACCTGTCAACAAAGATTTTCCGGGTAGAATACATTCTTGTTTCCTGGATCAATCCTAACATATGAAGACCGGAGAAAAAAGCTTGTTTTTATACGTAATGAAAAAAATATTCCCGGAACGCCCCGGCATGTTTTTTAAGCCTGCGCGGCAGGTGAAATTTTTGTGATGGTGAATAATAAAGCGGAGAACATTCCGAGCCGGAACACCTAACGGGTCACAGGCCCCACGGTGACCGCGCCGGGGTCGCGCGCCGGATTACGCGTTGACCCAAAGGGTGCGTTGGAAAACCGACGCGCCTCCCGATTTGGAAAGGAAGGATGAAAATGAAAAAAGTACCGGTCGCAGATGCCGTCGGCCACGTCCTCTGCCACGACATCACCAAAATCATCCCGGGCGAGTTCAAGGGCGCGGCCTTCAAAAAAGGGCACATTATCCGGACGGAGGACATCCCCGAACTGCTCAAACTGGGCAAGGAACATCTTTACGTCTGGGAGGCCGGGCCGGGACAGTTGCACGAAAATGAAGCCGCCGTGCGTATGGCCCGGGCGGCTGCCGGCAGTAACATCCAGTTGTCTGAACCGTCCGAGGGTAAAGTGAATTTGCTGGCCGGCCGGGACGGACTGCTGAAGGTTGATACAACTGCTCTTCTACGCATGAACTCGATTGAAGAAATCATGATGGCCACCCTGCACAACAACCGGGTGGTGAGCGATAAATGCCTGGTTGCTGGAACACGGATCATCCCCCTGGTGGTGGATGAAGAGAAGATTGTCCGGGTGGAAGCCATCTGCCGGGAAGCAGGAGGCATTATTTCCATCCGGCCGTTCAAGAGCATGGCGGTGGGCGTAGTGGTCAGCGGCAGCGAGGTTTACAAGGGCCGCATCCAGGACGCTTTCGGCCCGGTGGTGCGGCGCAAGGTAGAGGCTTTCGGCTGCCGGGTCGTCCACCAGGTGGTGGTCCCCGATGATCAATCCTGCATAACCGCCGCTGTGAATGAAGTAATCCATCAGGGAGCTGAAATGGTCTTGATCACCGGCGGCATGTCCGTGGATCCGGACGACCTGACCCCGGCGGCGGTAAAAAGCCTGGGCGCGTCAATCGTTACCTACGGAGCGCCGGTTTTGCCGGGAGCCATGTTTTTGTTGGCCTACCTGGGTGAAATACCCGTCATGGGCCTGCCGGGGTGCGTTATGTACGCCAAAACCACCGTTTTCGACCTGGTGCTCCCCCGGGTGCTGACCGGAGAAAAACTGACCAGGGAGGACATCGTGGCCCTGGGGCACGGCGGGCTGTGCCTGGGCTGCCCGGAATGCCGTTTCCCCCACTGCCCGCTGGGCAAAGGCGCCTGACATGCAAAAACGCCCGTAATCTCCACGTCCGTAAGCAACAAGACCGAAAGTACTTTCACCGGCGACAGCTTGCTGTTTTTGCCGGGGCGCCGGTGCTTTGTGACGCTGGTGCTTTGTGACGCCGCTGCCGGCTTTACGGTTATCTTGCCGTTCGGTACGGCGGATCCGGCGCGGCGGACCCGGCATGCCGGGGACCGCTGTGCAATGTACGTGAAAATTTTGCATGGGGGATTATAAAACAATGCGTCAGATGATTCCGCTGGAAGAAGCCAGACAAATAATGCTCGACGCCGTGCGGCCGCTGGAAACAATCAAAGTGGACCTGCCGGACGCCTTCGGCATGGCCCTGGCCGAAGATGTCACCGCCCCCCACCCCCTGCCGCCGTTCGACCGCTCCCCGCTGGACGGATACGCCCTGCGGGCCGCCGATACTGTTGCTGCCGGCCGGGAACACCCGGCGGCCCTCACCGTAACGGAAACAATCTACGCCGGCCATACGGCCAAAGGAACGGTGGAACCGGGTACGGCCATGGGCATCATGACCGGCGCGCCGCTGCCGCCCGGGGCGGACTGCGTGATCCGCTTCGAGGACACCCGGCGGGAGGGAAACCAGGTTTACATTTTTTCGCCCTTGCAACCGGAACAAGGAGTGATTCACGCCGGTGAAGACGTGGCTGCCGGCGAAACAGTGCTCACAGCCGGGGTCACAGTGGACGCCGGCGTCACAGGTCTTTTAGCCGCCCTGGGCCAAACACGGGCGGCCGTAAGACGCCAACCCCGGGTGGCCCTGTTTTCCACCGGCGACGAGTTGCTGGAGCCGTATAGCCCCCTTGTGCCGGGCAGGATATACAACAGCAACCTGCCGGCGCTGGCCGCCCAGGTACGGGAGGCCGGCGGCATTCCCCTGCCGGGGGGCAACCGGCCGGATCAAACAGCGCTGATTACGGCCACCATTGAACAGGCCTTAAAAGTATCGGATCTGATCGTCTCCACGGGCGGAGTGTCGGTAGGCGAACGGGATGTGGTCAAGGAAGCCATGGAAGCGGCCGGGGTGGAACCGCTCTTCTGGCGGGCCGGCTTCAAACCCGGCACACCGGTGGTTTGCGGCCGCAAGGACGGCCGCCTGGTGGTGGGGTTGTCGGGCAACCCGGCGGCAGCCATGATCACTTTCATCCTGCTGGTGCGTCCGGTACTGCGCCGCCTGGGGGGACACCGGGAGATCGACCTGCCCCGGGTGCAGGCGCGCATGGCGGTGGGTTTTCCCAAAGGCGGCCGCCAGCGGCGTTTCGTCCGGGCGGTAGTCCGGTGGCGGGACGGAGGATACCTGGCCCGCCCGGCCGGCCTGCAGAGCCCGGGCGCCATGCGCTCGCTGGTGGAGGGAAACGCCCTCCTTGACGTGCCGGCCGGCCACGGCCCGCTAAAGGAAGGAGAAATGGTGGAGGCAATTTTAATCAAGTAGGCGGTGACCAAATCACCGATGCGCACTGGGAACCGGTGCGCATATTTTTTGTACGGGCGGCTGGCCGGCATACCGGCTGGTGCCTTGCGAATTTGCCGTTTGCACCGCCGGCCGGATAACGCCGCCATCCCAATATCTCCGGCTTAAAAACATCGTGCTCTGTGTAAATATTGTTTTAAGTTCAGTGGCACAGGGCGGAAATTTCAGCCAGGAGCTGCTCGTTGGAAAAGCCCGCCAGATCAATCGCACCGCTTCGGCAGGTGGCGCTGCAGGCGCCGCAGCCCTGGCACAAACCGCTGTTGACAACAGCCACGGTGCGTTCCGGCGCTCCGCCCCGGGCGGGAATACTTTTGGGTTCAACCGCCCGGTAGGGGCACACCAGACGGCAGGCCAGGCAACCGGTGCACAACCGTTCGTTGATCCGCGCAACCACCGGCTCGGTGATGATTTCACCGCGGGCAAACAAGGCGCATACTTTTACCGCCGCCGCCCCGGCATGTGCCACCGTATCTGGAATATCCCGGGGACCCTGGCAGGAGCCGGCCAGAAAAATACCGGCGGTGCTGCTTTCCACCGGACGCAGTTTGGGGTGGATCTCCTGGAAAAAGCCGTCTTTTCCAGTGCTTACTCCGGCCAGACGGGCCAATTCCGCCCCTCCCGCCCCCGGCACCATGGCCGTGGCCAGCACCACCAGGCCGGCCTCTATTTCCACCGGCCGCCCGAGCAGGGTATCGGCCCCGCGCACCATCAGCTTGTCGCCGGTGGGGTAAATTTTGGACACCCGGCCACGGATATAACAGGCCCCCCTGGCGACCGCATCCTGGTAAAACTCTTCGTAAGCCTTGCCCGCGCAACGTACGTCGATGTAAAAAACATGAACTTTCGCCCCGGGTATTTTCTCCAGCACCTGCCGGGCCTGTTTGGCCGTATACAGACAGCAGACACGCGAGCAATACTCCTTGCCCTTGGCCTCGTCCCGCGACCCCACACACTGGATGAAAACGACATTTTCAGGTACCCCGCCGTCGGAAGGACGCCTGATCTTTCCTCCCGTGGGGCCGTTGGCGTTGTTCATCCGCTCGAACTGCAGCCCGGTAATGACATTGGGATAACGGCCGTAGCCATATTCGCCGTATGCCCTGGTCCAATCGAACAGATCATAGCCGGTGGCCAGAACGACTGCTCCCACTTCCTCCTCGAACAAAACATCCTCCTGAGCGTAGTCAACCGCTCCGGACGGGCAAACCTGTTGACAGACACCGCATTTGCCCCGGGTGAACCGGCGGCAGTGGGCGCGATCGATAACCGGCTTGTTGGGCACCGCCTGGGGGAAAGAAACGTAAATGGCCTTGCGCGTGCCCAACCCCTGATCGTATTCACTGTTCACCGTGCACGGACATTTTTCCTGACAGATGCCGCAACCGGTGCATTTGTCATAGTCCACCGAACGCGCCTTTTGCCTGACCGTGATCTTGAAATTGCCCACATAACCGTTGATTGCAGTCACCTCGGCATGGGTGAGCAGCTTGATAGCGGGGTGCCTGGCCACGGCGGCCATCCTGGGTGTAATAATACAGGCCGCACAGTCCAGGGTGGGGAAAGTCTTGTCCAGCATGGCCATTTTACCGCCAATCGACGGTTCCTTTTCCACCAGGACCACCTGATACCCCGCCTCAGCAATGTCCAGGGCGGCCTGCATGCCGGCCACCCCGCCGCCGACGACCAGCGCCCGCCGTGTCACCGGTATGGCGGCGGAATGAAGCGGCTCCAATTTGCCTGCTTTGGCCACCGCCCGGCGTACCAGGTCAATGGCTTTGGCGGTGGCCTTTGCCGGTTCCTGCTGGTGTACCCAGGCACAATGCTCGCGGATATTGGCCATTTCCAAAAGGTAGGGGTTCAGACCAGACGCGGCCAGGACCTGGCGGAACGTGTTTTCATGCAGGCGGGGCGAACAGGAAGCAACCACAACCCGGTCCAGCCGGTGCTCTGCGATCGCCCGCCGGATTTTCTCCTGCCCGGGTTCGGAACACATGTATTTATAATCGGAGCAACAGGCCACGCCGGGCAACGCGGATACGGCCTCCACCACCCGGGGGACATCCACCACACCGCCGATGTTGGAACCGCACCAGCAGATAAACACACCGATACGCATCTTGTCACTTCCTTAGCTGACCAGTTGTAAAACCGGTTTTGTGTTCACAAAATGATCGAATAGCCCCAGCCTGCCCGGTTCCAATCCCAGGGCCACCCCCAACAGCTGGGTGAAATAGAACACAGGCAACTGGTAACCGGTACCCAGAACGCGGTTGACCTTTTTCTGCCGGTAGTCAAGGTTGAAGTGGCAAAGGGGACAGGCGCAGACAATACAGTCGGCACCGGAAAGGCTGGCCGCTTCCAGAATGCCGGCCACCAAGGGCAGGGCCAGTTGATCGTTGTTCATGGCCAGCGATGTGCCGCAGCATTCGGTTTTGTGCGACCATGCCAACACTTCGGCCCCGGCGACAGCCATAATTTTTTCCATCATTTGCGGGTTTTCCGGATCATCCACCTGCACCGCCCGTGGCCGGACCAGCAGGCAGCCGTAGTAGGCGGCGACTTTCAAATTACGCAGCGGTTTGACCACCCGGGCGGCAATGTGCTCCCCGCCCAGTGAGGCAACCACTTCCAGAATCGATCGGACCCGCATATTTCCGTGGAAAGTATGACCGGTGATCCGGTTCACCTGCTTCCGCAGCTGACCGTCCGCCAGCAAATCATGACGGGCCAGAGCCAGCCGCTGGTAACAGGAGGCGCAGGGGGCGGTCAAGTCCAGCCCCATCTTTTCCGCCAGGGCAAGGTTGCGGGCGGCCAGGGCGGTAGCCAAAAGACGGCTGGTACTGTGCCCGGCGGACGAACCGCAGCAGTTCCAGTCCTTTATTTCAATAAACTCCAGACCAAGTTTCCCGCCTGCCAGGCGGGCGGATAAATCATATTCCCGGCCGCTGGTTTCCCAGCTGCAACCGGGATAATAGGCTAATTGCATTTTCCGGCCCCGCTTTCCACGGCGGCTACCCGTTCAAAAATACGGGCCACTTCCGCCTGTCCCCGCGTCCGGGTGACGGAAAATTTCAATTTACCCCGCTGCAGCATGGCCAGGCCGGCGTCCGCCTCCCGGAAAGGACGGCCGCTTTTCAAGTTGAACGAAAGCATGGTGGCCAGTTCGAACAACCGGCCGTACTTTTTGATTGACTGCAGGAAATTTTTATTGAACAAAAAAACGTTGTGACCACGGCCGGTGGCCGCCACTCCTTCCCGACGGGCCATGCCGCGCAGGCTGTCCATTACCGCCGCCAGGTCGATATTGCGCGGGCAGCGCGCCGTACAGACGGCGCAGGAGGCACACAGCCAGATGCTGCGGCATGACAGCACCTGCTCTTTCATACCCAGCTGGATCAGCCGGATCACCTGGTTGGGCATTAAATCAAAAGCGTAAGATACCGGGCAGCCGGCGGTGCATTTGCCGCACTGGTAGCATTTTTCCACCTGCTGCCCGCTTTCGTTGTTCACCAGGGCAATTAAACATTCCCGGTTTGATGGTGCAGACAGATTCATCTAAAGCACACCTCGCTTTTCAACTATACCGCTATCACGTCTGACTCCAAATCCCGGAGGCAAAGCCGGACCCCTCCCGCCGGGCGGCCAAATCAACCGGCGCCGGACGGACGAAACGGGCAATCAATACACTCAACTCAAAAACCAGGTAGGTGGGCAAACCGAGCATCAGCTGCGTGAATACATCGGGACTTGGCGTCAGCGCCGCGGAGGCCACGGCAATGATCAGCACAGCATATTTCCGGCGCCGGGCCAAATATGAATGGGTGATCAGCCCCGCCCGGGCCAGGAAAAGCACCACCACCGGCGTCTCGAAGATCAGCCCAAAAGGCAGCAAAAACTTGATAACAAAGGAAATATAGTTGCCCAGGGAGATCATCGGCGCAATAGACGGGCCGCCCATGGCCAGCAGCACTTTCACGCCTGCGGGAAGCACTGCAAAAAATCCAAAGCATACGCCCAGTAGAAAAAAAAGCACCGACAGGGGTACCAGCAGCAGCAACAAGCGCCTTTCATTCCGTTTCAACGCCGGCAACAGAAACTTCCACGCCTGCCAGAAAATTACCGGCAGGGCCAGCAGCACACCGCTGAAAAACGACAGGCGCAGGCGGGTTAAAAATGCTTCCGTAACACCGATGAAAACCAGCTGGTAATGCCACTGTGTCACCGGCCGCAGGAAAATAGCCAGCAGGTAGTCATAATAGAAATAGGCAACCAGGGAACAGGCAGCCACGGCGACCAGCGAAACCAGCAGCACGCGCCGCAGGACTTCGAGATGTTTGAGCAACGGGATTGGCTTGTCTTCCAATATTTTCGCCTCCCTTGAAAGATAGGGGGCGGTGGTTCGAACAACCACCGCCGGGTAATGGTTATATACACCGGCGCCCGGAAAAACGGGCGCCGGACAGGGAGGAGGAGACTACCTGTTTTCGGGTGGCTCCAAAGCCTCTTCCATGTTTTCCTTGATTTCCGCAGACGCCCTTTTGAATTCACGGATGCTCCTGCCGACTGCGCGTCCCACTTCCGGCAGCTTACCCGGGCCGAAAAGGACCAGCGCCAGGAACAGGATTAAAAGCAGTTCGGGGACACCGATACCCGGCAACATAAATTTCACGCCTCCTTTTCCACCGCATGGAACAGGCGCCGGCGCAGGTATGGAATTTCAAGTCCCGCGCCGTCCGTGCGCATAATTACCAGCCGCCGTCCGCCCCCGCCGCCTGCTGACGACTAAGCCGGCCGGCGGTCAATTGTGCTTTTCTTGTCCGTTACTTCTACCAGTTGCGCGCCGGCCGGTTCCGGCCCCTCCTTCTCCGCCCCGTCCAGAGCGCCGGAGGTGGCCCGCCGGAATTCACGCACCATTTTCCCCATTGCCTTGCCTGCTTCGGGAAGCTTGCCCGGTCCGAAAACAATCAACACAACCACCAGGATCAAAATCAAATGAGCGGGCTGCATAATACCATCGAACATTTTTTCACCCCCCTTACATCCCCTGGTTGATCCCCATCGGTACCACTGTGCCATAGAATACCGCCCGGCCGAGGATTTCGCCCAGCACCACCAGCGCCAGCAGGAGCAGGATGCCGCGCAGATCCCGGCGTTCCCGGATCAGCAGGAGCACCCCCGGCAGCAGCCAGCCCAGAACGGCGCGCAGCCAGAAAAGGGGCGAAACCAGAATGTTCCCCAGCGTGGCCGCTGCTTCCGGCCGGCCGGCGGCCAGAGTGGACAAATAAAGAATGTTCAGCACTACGGAAGCAGCTATTCCCCCCAGCAGCAACCGGCCAGCGGATCCGGAAACAGCCGCCGGAAGATTGCCTTCCCCTTCCCGGGCTGCCGCCAGCGGGAGAGCAACCGGCTGCCGGAAACCGTTCCCGGGTGAAATCTCCCGGGCCGTCACCAGCACGCCCAGCGGAACACCCGCCAGCCAGGCCGTGAGGTAGAAGGAAACCATCGGCCAAAGGCTGTTCCAGGCCGGCCGGGCGGGCAGTTTATAGATCATCCCGGAAGTCATTATGGCGATTACTCCCAGCAGGGCGGTCAAAGGCATGGCAAAGACACGGCGCCGGAAGCCTGCCCAAAAGTTGCAGGCAGCCAGGGCGGCAAAGAAGAAACCGGTGAGCAGCACTTCCCGGCTGAGCCAGGAAGTCTTCAGATGAATCAGCGCCCGGTAGGCGTTCAACGGATGTCCCAGATGCAAAAGGGATACGCCCAGGGCCAGGGCCTGCACAATCACCAGAATAATCAATCCGCCGTTGAAGGCGGACGGCCCGCCGGCCGCCTGCCCGGATCCCCCGGCCGCGCCGGCGGTGTAAGCAGTCAGGCCGCCCTGCGACCACCAGTAGAAAATAAAAGCGCCTACCGCCATCTGGGTTAATACGGTGAAAAACACCAGCGGCCATTCGAATTCCACATTAATTCCCCCTTACCTGGGTGCCTATAACCGGCGGGACGAAGCGTACCGACGGGCCGGTGATGGATGGATCGGGGAAACCGGGCATACGGTCCACCGTATCCGGAACAGCGGCCTTATCCAGGCGGATCAGTTGCAGTGCTCCCACCGAGCAGGCGTCGACACAGGCCGGTTTTTTTCCCTGATCAATGCGCAGGTAACACAGGCTGCATTTTTCCACCTTCCGGTA
The DNA here is from genome assembly GCF_001655685.1 of Desulfotomaculum copahuensis. GTDB lineage: Bacteria > Bacillota > Desulfotomaculia > Desulfotomaculales > Desulfovirgulaceae > Desulfotomaculum_G > Desulfotomaculum_G copahuensis. Next base: position 6,061 of record NZ_LYVF01000092.1, on the reverse strand, counting down.
ATGCGGGTTGTACTGCGGTGCCCGGTAGGGACAGGCCATCACACAACTGCGGCAGCCGATGCAGCGATCGTGATTGTGCACCACAATGCCGTCCTCACGCTTGGTATAGGCCTGCACCGGGCACACCCGCAGGCATTCCGGCCGGGCGCAGTGATTGCAGGCAATGGACATAAAAATCCTCTCCGGACGGGGATAATTTTTTTCCCCCACGGGGTAGACCCGCCGCCAGTGGACGACGGCATCGGTTTGAAATTCATTTTTGCAGGCCATTTCGCAACTCTGGCAGCCGATGCACTTTTCAGTATTGATTAAAAATCCCAACTGCATTTTTGCACCCCCCTATGCCCGGGTAATATCGATAAAATTATCATGAAAGGCAATGCCCGGGTTGCCGGTGGCCTTGGTACCCATATCCGCCGGCGTGGCCTTGACGGTATAATTGACATTGTAATCCACGTCCCGGTACCAGGCCTCGTAGGCGGCCATAATTCCCGGCGGTACGGTGGCGGTCACCCGCGCTTTGATGATCAGCCAGCCCAAGTCATTGAACACTTTGACCATGTCCCCGTCCCGGATTCCTTTTGCGGCGGCCAAATCGGGGTGGATCTCCAGCCAGGGTTCGGGATTGGTACTCATCATCCAGTCCAGGTTCTGAAACTGCGAATGGAGCCCCAGCTTCCAGTGCGGCGTGAGCAACCGGTAAGGGTATTTTTCCGGCGCCTTTTCCTCGTCCAGGTACACGGGCAGCGGATTATGGCCGAACTTTTGCGCCTCCTGCGAATAAAGTTCATATTTCCCGGAGGGGGTGCGGAACTTGCCGTCCGACCAGGAAGCCGCGGGCAGACGCGCCTTGCGCGGCCCCTTCAGCAACTCGCGCCAGTCCTGAATACCCAGCATCTGGTAGGTTTTAGCGTTGAATTCCTTGCCCAGCCAGTCCTGCATATCCCCGTCCACCGGGTAGGTGCAGGAACCGGGCGCCAGTTGATTCAAGCGGCGGGACAGGGCCATGGCGATCTGGACGTCGCTTTTGGCCTCAAAAAGCGGCTTGATGGCCTGCTGGTTGATCCCCACCCAGTAGTGCCAGTAACTGGCATTCACCCCCCAGTCCTCAAATTGCGTGGTAGCTGGCAGGACAATATCCGAAAGCTGCGCCGAGCGGTTCATGAACTGGTCCACGGTAACGACCAGTTCCATGGAGCGGAAGGCCTTTTCCACCACTCCGGCTTCGGGATCCTGAGAGAGGGGGTTGCGGCAGGCGATCCAGAGCATCTTGACCGGCGGATCCTTGGCCGCCAGCACATCATGGCCAAAATTGTTGATATCGATGAACCGGTCCGAAACAGTGCCGTCGGGCTTACTCACTCCCTTTGAACCGGCCGGCGCCTTAAAGCCCATGGCGTGGTAATTGAACCCCCAGGTCTCCAGCTGGCCGTAATTGGCACCGCCGCCGGTCTTGCCGATGTTGCCGGTGATTGCCGCCAGGGCATCAATCGCCCGTACGTTCTGACCGCCGTTGGTGTGCCGCTGCATTCCGTAACCAATCCAGATCAGGGCCGGTTTGGCGGTGGCGTATTCACGGGCCAGGGTTTCGATCACTTCCTGCGGCACGCCGGTTTTATAAGAGGCCCAGCCTGTCGTAACCCGGTCGCGCAGGTAGGCGGCAAACTGCTCCCAGCCAATGACATGGTTTTGCAGGTAATCACGGTCATAAAGATTGTGATCCAGAATATAGCGGGCCATGCCCAGTGCCAGTGCGCCATCGGTGCTCGGATTGATCTGCACATACAGATCAGCCTTGGAAGCGGTTTGTGAAATCACCGGATCGATTACCACCAGCTTGGCGCCCCGTTTCCTGGCCTCGTAAACAAAGTGCATGCTGTGAATGGATGTCCAGGCCGGGTTGACTCCCCACAGGATCAAATAGCGCGCATTGACCATTGCTTCCGGGTCCGAGCTGTAGAGCGTACCCATGTCGAAAGTCTGGGCGTCGATGCCGGCCGGCCAGCAGGGTGTGCCCAGAGCACGGGTGGTATAGCCGATGCTGGACATCATTCCCTCAATGCCGTAGTGCATGATTTCAAAGTTGCCGGAATACTTGTCCAGGCAAATGGGCAGCGTGGAACCGTAGCGCTTCTTCAGTTCGAGAATTTTCCGGGCAATCACGTCCATGGCTTCGTCCCAGTTGATCCGCTGCCATTTGCCGCTGCCCCGGCCTCCCGTCTGCCGCATCGGATATTTGATCCGGTCCGGGCTGTAAACCCGCCGGGTATAGGTGTATCCTTTGGCGCAGAGGTGTCCGCGGGTAAAGGTTTGCTCCGGGTTGCCGGTCACTTTTTTCAACACACCGTCCTGCACATAGGAAAGAATGCTGCAGGTGTCGTAACAGTTGCGCGGGCAGACATTTAGAAAAACCTGGTATTTGTTGTCGTTGTTATTGCTGCCGGCCCGGGCCGCCGGAGTCAAATGCCACAGGAAATCAAAGTTGAGCAGTCCTTCCACCGCCGCGGCGGCCCCGGCCACCGCCGTCCCCTTAAGAAAGGTGCGGCGGGTGATCAGTTTTTCCCAAATGGCGCCGCTGCCGGCAACGCTCTTCTTATCCATTTGTATAACCCTCCCTTCTCAATCAAGCTTTATTTTCAAGCAACCCGCCGGCTTCACGGCGGATTACCGCCGGCAGGAGTACACCAATGCCCGTGAGCAGTCTGGTTCGGGCATGCTGGATGATGTCTCCGGCAAAAAAATCGATCCAGGGCAGCATATGCCGGCGCAGAAAACGGCGGTAGGCCTGCCGGTACGTCCCGGCCTTCCCGTCCCCCCGCTCCAGGGAGCGGCCGGTCAGGGCCAGCAAATACACTAAAAACTCCAGTTCCACCGGTAAAAAATCATCCGGCACGCTTCCTTCCTCCCGGGCGGCCAGGCCGTACCGCCGGTAAAATTGTCTTACCGCCAGCGTTTCCTCCTGCATCAGCAGGCGTTCCGTACTACGGTAAGCCGACGCATAAGGAGGGGCCGGCAGGCGTCCGGGGCCGATAAAAAGCCGGGTAAAATCATACTCCTCTTCTTTACCGGAAGAACCGTCGAGCAGCGTCAAGCCGCGGGCAATGGACGGGTCATGCCGCCATCCGGGCACACCGGCCAGTGAACGGCGCAAAAGGGAAATTCCTTCCGGGTTGAAAAGAACTCCTTCAAAGAAGCACTTTAACGCCAGTAAAGCCGTTGCTTTCCACTGCAACCCCTCCGCCGGACCAGCACACTCTGGGTTTGTCACCCCCTTCCCCTCCTTTCCCGGGCCGCCCCAGCGGCTGTCCCTGGTATTCCGGATTCACCGGGCCGCTTTTCACCGCCGGCGGCTGTCCGCCGGAAACGCAGCCCGCCAGCGGCAGCAGCCAGAGGGCCAGCAGAAAAACCAGCAGCCAGACCGTCTTTTTTTGCACATCCCCCACCTCCAATCGGCAAGCTGACCAAATTAATATTGAATTCTTTAAACCGCCTCTTTCCCCTTTGCTCCGGCGGACAAATGCAAAGCCCCTTCTTTTGTAGCTGCGTACAAAGAAGGGGCCGCCCCGGGTACCGGCCGGGATTAACAGGGTTTCCCCCGGGCGGGATTCTCCGGCACAGAGCCGCCCGCCCGGCACCGCGGGTATAAAGCAAGCATCGTATTAATTTTATGTCCCGGTCCGGGAACGGTCAACGGTTCTTTTCCCGGTGCTCGAGCAGGGCGCCCGCCTTCAAGGCGGCAAACAGGTTCAGGCAGGTTTCCAAATCGTCCAGACTAGCTCCGAGCAGCTCCTCCACCTTTTTCAACCGGTAGCGCAGTGTATTGGGATGCAGGAACATTTGCCCGGCCGCTTCCTTCAGCCTTCCCCCGCTGTTGAAAAAACTGTGCAGTGTAGAAACAAGTTCCGTGCCGTTCGCCTGATCATACTTGAACAGGGGCTCCAGCATCTCCCGCTGGAACTCTTCCAAACGGTCCGCCTGCAGATCGTGAATCAGCCTGATCACCCCCAACTGCGCAAATGTAAAAACATCCCGGGCCGGATTGCGCACCGGCCCCAGTTCCACCGCCAGCTTGGCCTCCTGATAACTGCGGAACAGATCGGACGGGGAGGGATAGACATTTCCAATGCCGGCTATGAAACGGCGCCCGGGAAAATACCCGGCCAGGCGCGCCAGAACATGCCGCGCAAACGTCTCCGGGGTACTGCCCGCCCGGTCCGCTCCCGGCTCATCCAGCGGACGGATATATACAATCTGATTCCCGCGCTGCAGCAGTATGGGCCGGGGTGCAGCGGCCAGAAAGGAAACGCGGGCACAGGCGTTTTGCATCAACTGCTGATCAGCCAGCGGGGCGAAATCTTTCAAGACAAACAGCGTCAAGGCATGCGGCCGGCTGAAATCCCAGCCCCAAATCCGCCCCTGTTCTATCAAGGCTTCCCGGGACTCAAGGTTATTGTAAAGCAGGTCGAAAAGAAACTGGCTGCGCGCCCCCCGGGCCGCTTCCTCCCCGGACCGGTTGCCGGCCAGCACCAGACCGACCAGGGCGGCTGCGGCCAGGAAACGCTCCTTTTCAACACCGGCGGGCACACCGGAATCAAAACGGAGCAAAAAACCTTCCGTCCGCCCCTTCACCACCGCCCGGGCCAGACAATACGGGCTGTCCGTGGAAGCAAGGCGCATGGAGCCGGCCAGCACATCCGCCGCCGGCAGGGACGCGGCGCCGGCGGGCAGGGGGAGCAACCGCCCGGTATTGACCGCGGCCACCGGGTAAGAGGCCACCACCACAAAACCGGCATCGGCAATAATGATCCGGCCGCCCAAAAGAGCGGCGATATCCGCCACTAGTTGACCGGGATCACCGGCGGCGCCGGCCCGGATAAAAAGTTCCTCCCAGCTTCCGATAGAGATCAACCCCTCTTTGTAAAATTAAACAAAAATAAGCTATGCTCTTTGTATTATTATACAAAGAGCATAGCCATGATCAAATACATTCTGGTATAATTTTTGTTTTTAATTGTCCAACACCTCCAGATCGACAAAGGCCTCAAAAAAGGCCGCGCCGGGAACGCCCATGGCATGCCGTCCCATATCCGTCTCCACCGGGTCGATCAGCACGTTGATGGCAAAGTCATCCCTGGCCACCGGTCTTTGATAAAAAAGAACCACGCCCTCCGGCACCAGGAGGGAGATTTCCACCGGCAGTACCACTTCCCCCTGTCCGTTGAACACCCGGACCGTGCTTCCCCGTACCACCCCCCGCTCCCGGGCCAGTTGCGGATTGATGTAAAAGGCTGGTTCCGGATGCAGTTCCTTCAGCCAGCCCCGGGGAGGAAACTGGGAATTCAATCCGTGCTGAAAATGCGGCGTAAGCAGGCGCAACGGATAACCGGCCGGCGCTCCGGACGGGGGAATATAGACAGGTAACGGCGGCAGTCCGTCCGCCAGCGCCGCCGGGGAAAACAGCTCAATCCTGCCGGAAGCGGTTTCAAACTCCCCGTCATGCCAGGGAACGGGAAGAGAGGCCTTGCGTGGCCCTGCCCGCAGCTCGCGCCAGTCATTGATTCCGAGCAGGCGCCCCATCACCGCATTCATCTCCCGGTCCAGCCACCAGGCCGGATCATCAACCGGAGGGAAGCGGCAGGACCCCGGACTGAACCGGTTCAACACCCCGGCCAGGGCGGCGGCGATGGACAGATCGCTTCCGGCCTCCCCGGGCGGGGCGATGGCCTGCTCATTCAAAGAAACCCAATAGTGCCAATAGCTCATTACTAAATCGCATTCCTCAAAAAAGGTGGTCACCGGCAATACCAGATCAGCCGCCCGGGCGGTGGCGGTGAGAAACAGATCGGCTACCACCACCAGATCCAGCTTTTCCATGGCCTCTCTGGCCAGAGAGGGACGGGCGTCCTGAACCAGGGGGTTGCGGCACGACAGCCAGAGCATCCTCACCGGCGGATCCTTGGCGGACATGATTCCAGACCAGAAATCATTGATTGAAATCAAACGGTCGCCCCGGCGGTTCCCGTCCCCGGACGGAGCGGCGGGGTACGGTCCGGTACCCGCC
>NZ_LYVF01000091.1 GCF_001655685.1 Desulfotomaculum copahuensis | reverse complement strand
GGTTCCTCCGCCGGCGGAGCTTCTTCGGCGGCCGGTTCGGCGGCCGGCTCCTTCTCAAGCACCGGCGCCAGCACGCTGGCCACCACCGTTTCCCCGCCGGTCAGCACCGTCACTCCCGGCGGCGCCGCGATATCGGCCACGGTGATGGCGTCCCCCATGTTCAGCGCGGCAACATCCACCGTGACGGTTTCCGGTATGTCCGTGGGCAGGCAGGAAATTTCGAGCTCCCGCAGGGACTGCTGCAGAATGCCTCCCTGCACCACGCCGGCCGGCTCGCCGGTCAGGTGCAGCGGCACGGTGGTGTGGATTTTTTCTTTGAGCGAGATCTGCTGAAAGTCTACGTGCAGCAGCATCTGCCGGACCGGATCGGTCTGCATTTCCTTGATCAGCACCTGATAGTTGCCGCTGCCGCCGACCTGCAAATTGATCAGGGTGTTGCGGCCGGTTTCCGAGTTCAAAATCGCTTCCAGTCGGCGCAGTTCCGTTTCAACCGCTAGGCTGCCGATGTGCTTGCTGTAAACCACCGCCGGCACCCTGCCCTGCGCCGCCAGCTTGTTCCGGCAGCTCCGGCCGCGGCCCGTTCTTAATTCCGCCTGCAGTACTGCTTGTGCCATCAAAAAACCCCCCTGGGAATCAGTATTCCCTGTTTTTAGCATAAAAACCCGTCAAGCCATACAACCCTTGATTTTGCCGGGTTTTTTCTCGCGATTTCATGTAAGCATCCCGAAACGTTTCCATGAGCTATTACCGTCTATCTAATATATCCTTTTTAGAGCAGTCTGACAAGGCC
>NZ_LYVF01000090.1 GCF_001655685.1 Desulfotomaculum copahuensis | reverse complement strand
TGGTGGCGGGGGATATAGATAAAATTTTCTATAATAAGTTTTTAGCCTACCTATAAGGAATTGAAACTCTATCATTTCAAGTTCTAAATTTTCTTCTAGCATCGTTTTTAGCCTACCTATAAGGAATTGAAACAATATTGCTACAAATGTTTTTATTGTATTGCTACTCGTTTTTAGCCTACCTATAAGGAATTGAAACGTGCAGTTTTTCTTTTACGCTTGCAGCAGACGATGAGTTTTTAGCCTACCTATAAGGAATTGAAA
>NZ_LYVF01000089.1 GCF_001655685.1 Desulfotomaculum copahuensis | reverse complement strand
GCCGCCACCACCTCCGGGATGAGCCGGTTGGACGCAAATTTTCCCGTACCCAGGAACAGGCGGCTGGACAGCTCCCGGCCGCCGATCATCAATGCATCAGCCATCTGGCTAACCTCCTCCCACAAATCTCAAAACTTCCAGTCTGTCGTTTTCTTTCAAAGTGATACCGGGCCAGGCTTCTTTTCCGACCAGTTGATAATTGTATTCAATGATCACGGTGTCCGGATTCAGACCCTTTTTCTCAACCAGTCCGGCGATGGTCAAGCCCGCAGGCAGTTCTGCAGGTTTACCGTTTAAGTGGACAATCAGAAAAATCCGCCTCCTTTTTCTGCGTAATAAGCAAAACGTTGCAATTTCTACGGAAAACACGGGCCATGCAAGTCAGCTCTTTCTTCGCCAAAAGTTAAAACGCACCCGGCAGGCCAGGTGCGTACATGTGTACGAATCCCTTCCCTCCGCGGGCATTATCCCGATCAGGTTCAGGGGTCAGGTGCTTGCAGCCC
>NZ_LYVF01000088.1 GCF_001655685.1 Desulfotomaculum copahuensis | reverse complement strand
TTCAATTCCTCATAGGTAGGCTAACATCCTATATCGGCCCGCTGGAGGCGGCGGCACAGGCGCAGTTTCAATTCCTCATAGGTAGGCTAACATCTCTGACCGACATATGCCGCATCGGAACCGCTTGACAGTTTCAATTCCTCATAGGTAGGCTAACATCTTAATAGCGCATCAAGTAACTCATCAGATTCCCTTTGTTTCAATTCCTCATAGGTAGGCTAACATCTGCGGCAAGGCGGACGGGACCGGTTATAATCACCTGGTTTCAATTCCTCATAGGTAGGCTAACATCTATATAAACAGGGTTGTTGGGCACGTCGCCGTATTCGTTTCAATTCCTCATAGGTAGGCTAACATCAAAAAACTTTCCCCCAGCATGCCAGGGAATAGTGGAGTTTCAATTCCTCATAGGTAGGCTAACATCAATGGTTCGGCTGATCCATGCGGCCAACATGCCGCAGTTTCAATTCCTCATAGGTAGGCTAACATCGCTGAACTGCAATTGATATACTGAGGCCGCGGCCGGGTTTCAATTCCTCATAGGTAGGCTAACATCACAAGCGGCAATCCTTACTGGGATGCCGCTTCCGTGTTTCAATTCCTCATAGGTAGGCTAACATCTAGTATAGCGCACTTCGGTTTCCGCGACGCGCTGCGTTTCAATTCCTCATAGGTAGGCTAACATC
>NZ_LYVF01000087.1 GCF_001655685.1 Desulfotomaculum copahuensis | reverse complement strand
ACAACCGAAGCTGAAATGCCAAGGGGAACGATAAAACCGGGGGTGACGAGCCTGCTGGATTTATCGTCCGCTCAGGTGGAGTACTGCGACAATAAACGGTAAGATTGCCATCGAGCTAGAGACGCCGGAAAATCGCAGGAATAAACCGCCGCGAAGTTGACAGGGACAACGGGAGCATGACGAAATCAGGTGGAATGATGAAGAAATGGTACAGCCTCATAGACAAAGTATACCGGATGGATAATCTGGAAAAGGCCTATCGGGCCGTTAGAGCCAACAAAGGAGCTCCCGGAATAGATGGGGAGACCGTGGAAGCCTACGGCCGGAACCTGAAAGAACGGCTGGGCCAACTTCATCACGAACTGAAAACCGGCAAGTACGAACCACAACCGGTATTAAGGGTGGAAATTCCCAAACCGGACGGCAGTAAACGACCACTGGGGATACCCACCGTAAAAGACCGGGTAGTCCAACAAGCCCTGCTCAACATATTGCAACCCATCTTCGAGCCTGACTTTCACCCATCCAGCTATGGGTACCGGCCGGGACGCTCCTGCCACCAGGCGGTAGCCAAAGCAGAAAGATTTATGAACAAATATGGATTAGAATACGTAGTGGACATGGATCTTTCCAAATGCTTCGATCGGCTGGATCACGAATTAATACTAGAAGGGGTAAACCGGAAAGTCAGTGACGGCAGTGTACTGAAATTAATCAAAAAGTTCCTCACTGCCGGAGTCATAAAAGACGGGGCCTGGGAAGGAACGGAAATAGGTAGTCCGCAAGGGGGTGTAATCTCCCCGCTGCTAACCAATATCTACCTTGACCGTTTTGACCAGGAAATGAAAAGCAGGGGTATCCGCATTGTGCGTTACGCGGATGATATTCTCGTATTCGCACGGACGTATCGGGAAGCCCGAAGATACCAGCAGATAGCCACAGAAATACTGGAAAGAGGCCTGAAGCTAGTTGTGAACAAAGAAAAGACGCACCTGACCAGTATTTGGCAAGGAGTAGCCTATCTTGGATTCATCATCCGGGCCAGAGCGTTATCGATACATCCAAAGAAACTAAAGAATTTTAAGAAGAAAATTAAGCAGCTAACGCCCAGGAATCACGGTATGAATGTCCGGGAAATGGTAAAGCGTCTAAATCCGGTTCTCAGAGGCTGGGCCAACTATTTCAGGGTGGCTAACTGCAAAGGCATATTTACCCAACTAATGGAGTGGATACGCAGAAGGCTGAGAATGAAACAAATGCGGGAATGGAAGAGCTGGAAGCAGTTGCATAAAGCACTGCACAGACGTGGCTATAAAGGAGAGTTCGAGAAAATCTCCATGAGGCGCTGGCGC
>NZ_LYVF01000086.1 GCF_001655685.1 Desulfotomaculum copahuensis | reverse complement strand
GGTAGGCTAACATCTTCAAACTCCCGCCGATACTTGTCCAATGTATCGGCGTTTCAATTCCTCATAGGTAGGCTAACATCGTGCTGGCATTGTTCAGTATGTGAGCCAGTCGGCCGGGTTTCAATTCCTCATAGGTAGGCTAACATCCTGTACCCGCCAGCCAATTTGTTTGCCCGGCGCCAGTTTCAATTCCTCATAGGTAGGCTAACATCGGTTACGAAACTCTGTTACCAGTTCCTGCACGCCTTGTTTCAATTCCTCATAGGTAGGCTAACATCTGCCACACCCGAGCGTTAATGATCAGCTTATCAATGTTTCAATTCCTCATAGGTAGGCTAACATCCTATAACTGGCACTCTATTAACATTCTCTAGGATGGTGTTTCAATTCCTCATAGGTAGGCTAACATCGACAGGAACGGCGAGCGAGTAAATATTATCCAGGTGGGTTTCAATTCCTCATAGGTAGGCTAACATCTGCATAGTAACCAGTACGCTGATTACCGCGCACAATGGTTTCAATTCCTCATAGGTAGGCTAACATCTTTTTCCTCCTTTTTCCTGCGCTTTGCGCAGGCATGTTTCAATTCCTCATAGGTAGGCTAACATCGGAGGCACCGGTTTTGATTTACCGGGTGTGCCCGTTGTTTCAATTCCTCATAGGTAGGCTAACATC
>NZ_LYVF01000085.1 GCF_001655685.1 Desulfotomaculum copahuensis | reverse complement strand
CCGGAACCTTTAATATGTGTTACCTGTTGTTCAAAATAGTTGCAGGGCCAGTCTTTAGCAGGCGTCCACCCGATGATACAAGAAACTTCCGGGTGAGAAATTCCGGACCTGCCCCGGAGCAGGTTCAATTCCCTACAGTCACCGTTTTTCCGGTGAAGGCGTCGATATAATCCCAGCCCGAACCGAAGGCCGGGATATAGACCAGTTCAGGGGATGGCCCCCGCTGACCGAAAAATTCCGGCCAGATGTAAACCAGTTGCAGGGGATGTTGTTTTAAAAATTCGGCTTTGGCCGTTTCCGCCGACACCACGTTTTTATTGTCCGGAAGGGCAACGGAAGTACCGCGGAAGCCGTCATTGAAGCCAATTATTTTTCCTGTAATGGCGTCCACCTGAATCGCATAACCGCTGTCCACTACCGGCACGCCCTGGTAAATGCGGTTGAAATTGAAAGAAAATACCGGCTGCGGCTGCTCCTGCGCCTGGAGCTTGCTTTTGTCCACCCAGGAGGGCATCACTTCGCCACCGGAAGGGTAAACCCGCACCTGCAGTTCCGCGGTTCCCGGCGGCAGGAGCTTTGACAGGAATTGCTCCGCCGTGTTTAAAGCGGCTTCCGGGGATACGGTCGCCTGCCGGCCGCGGCCGGATTCGTCCTGAAGATTAAAGCCAACCACCCGGCCCGTTCCGGCAATGGTGGTCATGTGCAAAAAGCGCATCGGGCCGTTTTCCGGCCTGCCGCCCAGCCCGGGTTCTGGTTGGGAGACCCAGTTGTATTCTTTGGTTTTGATCTCCGGGTCGAAGAAAGCCGGCCGTTCATCAACATTTTGCAGGCGCATGCCTGCCATGTCAATCCCGAATTGTTTGGCCAGCAGTGCAGCGGCTTCTTCTGGCGTACCGGCGGTCAGTTGCCCGCCTTCTCCCTGCAGGGTGATCCACTTCGGCTGGCCGGTATGATCCATAAAGTCCGCCAGCGGTTTTCCGGTCAGGGCGTCGATTGGCGCCGGAAAAGAGGGGGCATACATCAGCACCGGCCGGGTTTCGTCTCTGGCCGTGTTGAATACCTGCAGTTTCAAGGGGTGCCGGGCGTAATATTGCAGATTCATTTCCACCAGGCCGGAAAAGGCCTTTTCCGCCGCCGCCGGTGTGATCGCCCGGGCGGGGGCGGGGAATTTGGCCGGATCAAGCACCGCCTCCTTTTCCCGCTGGAACCCGGTGATATGGCCGAAAACATCCACATTCACCCGGAAGCCGCTGTTCATCAAGGGAATGCCGTTAATTAGACGATTGTATTGCACGTCAGCCGACGCCCAGGTGATTTGGTTTCCCTTTTCGTCAGCTGTGCCTGATCCGCCGTAGCCAATACTTGCGCCCGGTTGATATTCTTTCTCCTGCTCCCCCAGGAATGCGTGCACAAATTGCGCCGCCTTTTCCTTCGCCAGGGCGGATGCGGGCACCTGATCCGAAGCCCATTGCGGATTGTTGATATTAAAACTTTGTAGTTCCCCGGCGCGGTCAAAACCGAGGAAAGCGTTCACCGTTTGGATGCGCGCCGCCGAATCCGGTGTGCGTTCCGCAAGCATTACCGACCAGGCCTTTCCCCCCTCGTCAGATACGTGCTGCACAGTCAGTTCCTTCAGTTCCGGTACCGCCTGGCAGACTTTTGTCAGCGCCTGTTTTTGTGACTGGGTCAGTGTCCGGTTCTGTTTCGTATCAACCCCCGGCGATGACAGTTGAACGGCTTCGCCGGTTGCCTGTACGGTTTGCACTTCCGGCACGGCCGGCGCCGGTTTTTCCGCCGCCCCGGCGGGCGCGGCCAGCAGCATACCGGCCGCCAGCACGGCAGCGGCCATCTCTTTTGCTTTCCGCAAGATACATCTCCCCTTTGGAAAATAGTTTTTTCCGGTCAACCCGGTTATTTTGCCCGGAGCAGGCGGGCGCTCCAGCGCAGGAGCAGGATTCCGGCGGCCAGGCAGACGATGCTGTAGATGCCCCAGCCGGGCAGGCCGAAATTCACCCCGGTGAGGATCCCTTTTTCACCCATGATTTCCATCAATACAAAGACCGGATTGATGTGCTGCAAAAATTCCACCACCCCGGCGGTAAATCCGGTCCAGGCGGCCGGATTCCAGTTGACGTGATTGGCACGGCTCGTTTCATACAAAAATGCCGCCAGAAAACCGGTGCCGGCCGAGAAGGCGAAGGCCAGACCGTAGGCCGTGACAGTGCTCACGCTGGTTTTTTTGAAAAAAGAGGAACAGGTCACGCCAATGCTGCCGAAGAGAAACACGGTCACCAGGTAGAATCCGAATACCCCCAGTACCTGCCCCGGAGCGATGCCGCCGGACATGAAGACAATGCTGTACAGGGGCAGGGTGGCCAAAATGAGCAGGACCACAAAGGCACAGGAGGAAACCAGCTTGCTCCAGATGATCTGCCGCGTAGTCAGGCGGGTGGTCAGCAGCACGTTCAATGTCTGCCGCTCCCGCTCCCCGCTGATTACGCTTGCGGTCAGGCCCGGCACCACAAAACCGAGCAGCACCAGCTGGGTGATGCAAAGCATCACAAATAACACATGGCTGCTGTTGGGCTGGAAGATACCGGGCAATTGCCGCCAGTTCAGATACATGAAGCCGAGCACGAAGAAGCCGATCACCAGCAGGTAAAGGGACAACAGCCAGGGTGTTTTGTCAGTGCGAAAGCGCTGGCGCAGCTCTTTGAGCAATACCGGGTTAATTTCCGTCAATATTTTCACCCCCCTCACCGGTGACAGCCATGAAAACCTCTTCCAGGTTGCGCCGCACCTCGCCGCACTCCACCACGGACCAGCCGCCTTCTATAACGGCCTGCAGAAGCGCGGCCTGTTCCTTCCTGTCCCCGCTGAAGAAAAATCCGGCCGCTGTTCCATCCGCATGTGCTTCGCTCACCCCGGGCCGGGTGGATAAAAAGCCTGCCAGTTCCGTCGCCCGGTCCAGAACCTCGATGCAAAGCCGCCTGGCGCCCTGCGACACGGCGGTGATCTCCGCCACCGGACCACTGACAACCAGTTTTCCCGCCTCCATAATAGCCACCCGGTCGCAGATTTCGGCCAGTTCGGGCAGGATGTGGGAACTGATCAACACCGTTTTGTCCAGCCGCTTAAGCTGCCGGATAATTTCCTTCATTTCCGCCCGCGCCCGCGGATCCAGGCCGGAAGCCGGTTCGTCCAGGATCAGTACATCCGGGTCGTGCACCAGGCAGCGGGCCAGGGCGAGCCGTTGCTTCATGCCGCGTGAAAGGGAATCCACGTAGACGCCGGCCTTGTCCGGCAGGTTGACCAGTTCGAGCAGTGTTTTGACCAGACCGGGCCGCCGCTGAACGGGAATTTGATGGGCGGCGGCGAAAAATTCCAGGTATTCACCGGCCCGCAGGCCGTCGTAAACACCGAAGAAGTCCGGCATATATCCGATCCGGCCGCGCACCTCCGCCGCCCGGTCCACCACGTTCAGGCCGTCCACCGTGGCCGTGCCCGCGTCAGGCAAAAGCAGGGTGGCCAGGATGCTCATGGCCGTGGTCTTGCCGGCGCCGTTGGGACCGATCAGCCCGTAAACCAGCCCCCGGCCGGCGGCCAGGCTGAAACCGTCCAGTGCCCGGGTCGCCCCGAAAGCTTTGCTTACCCCGTCAAACCGGATCATCAGTAAACCACCCCTTCCACCGCCAAACCCGGCCATACCGGGTAGGGTCCCCGTGATCCGCCGGCTACCTTGAGCCGGACTTCATTGCCGGACAGATAACGGGACAGCTCCGCACCGGTGATCCGCCTGCCGCCATCGGGCAACTGCTCCCATTTGTCTTCCCGGTAGTTGTATATTTCCACCGGCAGGTCGAATTGCCCGCTGCTATACTGAATATCCAGGGCTGTAATCTTAAACTGTTTGCCGGTCAGCACACCGCCAATATTGTACACCAGGGGGATCGAACCATATGACACTTTCCCGCCGTTTTCCGGAGTGGAGACGTAGCCCAATTCACCGGTACGCGGCTTGACCAGTCCGGCCGGGAGGTAAAACCGGCCGGCGGGCACGTTCAGTTCAATTGCCTGTTCAACCAGGGTCAGACCGTAGTCCTTACTCCGGCTGTCCTTACCCGCCACCTGGAATAATCCCGGCGCCCCGTCGTGCCAGCCGGTAAACTGGATGCCCGCCGGACCCGGACTGTCACCGCGCAGACCGGCACCCAGCATCTGCCGTTCCCGGAAAAAGGGTTCCCCCGGCCGCCGGCCGCCGCCGCCAATCAGTTCTGCAATCAGCGCCTCATTGCCGGGCGCCGGACCGCTCCCGGCCAGCGCTTCATCAATGTGCAGCGTACCCCTGGCCGGCAGGCTGCCGGCCTGGATCACCCGGCCGCCCAGAATCAGTTTGCAGTCCCGCAGATCCAGCCCGGTCTTGTTCACCAAATCGCCTTTAATCCTTTTCCCCTCCAGATAGAGCCGGCCGGCGATGCTCCCCCGGTTCCGCTGCAGCCCGTACGCATAAACCTGGCGCAGGGAATTGTATTGAACCCGGCCAAAGCCGACCGTGCTCTGCTCACCATTTTCCTGCACCAGACCGGGGGAGGCGCCGGACGCATAGCCGACGGCCGGTCCGGCAATAAAGCCCGGGGCGACATGCACTGTCAGTTCACCGCCTTTGGCGGCCACAATACTGGCTCCGGAGCGCACCGCGGCCAGATCCGGCGATAAAATATCCACCACGGACAGTGTCTGGGTCAGGCAACCAGGAATCCGGACGGCCGGTGTAAACAGGTAAAACCCGCCGGCCGCCACCAGCGCTCCCGCCGGCACCAGCGCCCAGGCCCAATCACGGCGGCCGGACCGGCGCAGGAGGTAATAAAGCAACGGTCCCACCGCCGCCGTGTAGGCCAGCCACAACAGAACCAGTACCGGCGCCGGCGGTCCGGCCAGCTGGGGAATGTAGGCGCTGGGTCCGGCCAGTTGATTGGCGGCCTGAGTCATCACGGGGTAGAAACCCCGCAGGGGCAGGTTTTTGACACCGGCCGCCGGGACGGTGACGCTGTCCGGCGGTGAATGATCAACCCCCGTTACCGGTACGGCGTTTTGCAATAGGGCGGACCAGACACCCCGCGCGCTGCCGCCCAAATCGCCGGCGGCGGCGCCGCAATAGACCACTTCCCCCCACCCCAGTTGCCGGCGGGCCAGCACGGGGACACCGTCATCCACAACCAGCGCCCGGCCGGCCACCAGCCGGCCGGCAGCCACCGCCAGCGGCCCGCCGGAGCGCAGGCCGCCCAATTTTCCGTCCACCATTTGATTGCCGGTAACCAGCACCGGGCTGACACCGGCAAAAGCGCCCCCTTCGCCGGCCCCCGCACCGCCGAAGAGCACCAGTGTGCCGCCCAGGTTCACCCATTCCTTGATTGCGTGCACCTGCTGTGCATTCAAGGCAGCTACAGCAGCGGGGTTGATCATAATTACATCCGCCGTGCCCAGCAGCAGGCTGTTCGCCGGCAGCCCGGCGGCGGATAAATATTTCAGGTTTGTTTGCGCGCCGGGGCCTTCGGATAACCAGGCCTGCAGCCCGCCGCCGGCGATATCCCGGCCCAGGGCCAGGATCACCCGGTTGGCGCCATCCACGGCCGCGCCTTCCACCCGGGATTCGGCCAGTGCCCGGCCGCCGGAAACCAGCTGCACCACCGGCCGGGTGAAGGCCAGCTCTCCCGGGATGACCAGGCGGAACTGCTTGCTGCTGTTGGCCGGGACATCCGCGTTTATGGCCACCCGGGGCAGATCCGGCCGGCCGCCCGGCTGTTCACCCTTCTGTACCACCGTAATGGTCCCCGTGAACCCCGGCCCCGGGTTATCCACCGCAACCTCCAGCGCCAGCGGTTGATTCAACTTGTACAACCCACCCAGACCGGGGAGCACTTTCATCCCCACGGCGGTGTCTGCAAAAGCCGGCGTGACCGCGGCCAGCAAAAACACGGCCAGAATGGCGCAGAGCAAGCCGCCGCTGAAAAACCGCATTTTCCCTCTCAATTTTCTTCACCCCGTCCGGATGTTTTTTCCTGCAACTCCACCTGTACCAGCGACACCATCCCCCCGTCCCGGCGGGCCACCAGCAGGCTATTGCCGCCGGGACTGAAGTGCAGGTCCTGGAAACTGTCCAACTGATTGAGCAAAAGTGTGCGCGGTTCGCGCACGCCCTGGCTCTCCATTTGCCGCAACCAGTTCAAACCGGCCGCCCCGGGGTTGCCATCCGGAGCCAGCAGCAGCCGGCCGGCCGGCGATGATTTTTCATCCGCCCGTACCGAGGGCGGTTTGCCGGCCGCACCCAAATAGATGGTTCTGATTTCCCCCTGCCGCTGACGCACGGTGAACAGGGGTGATCCGTCCGGGCTGTAGGTGAGCACCTGCTCGACAGTTTTCTCCCCAATGAAGGCCAGGAAACCCTGCGGTCCCCAGGCCGGCTGCCGCCCCGGTCCCAGTTGACGGGCGGCGCCGCCGCCGGCGGCAAGCAGCCACAACTCCGGCTGTCCGCCGGCACCGCTGCGCTCCACCACCAGGTGGGAGCCGTCCGGCGACCAGGCCGGATGTCCGCCCGCCCCCGGGGAAACCGGCTTTTTGCCTTCAGCCAGCAGGTAGACATCTTCCCCGCCGCCGGGACGGCCCAGGGTACAGGCCAGGGTTTTGCCGTCAGGCGACCAGGCCAGGCCGGACAGGGTTTCACCCGGCCCCGCCTGCAGCATGGTCACGGCTTTGTCCAGAGCCGCCTTTACTTCCGGCAGGGTATTTGGCTCCAGGGGCGCCGCCGGCATGGACGCCGTGATAATCTCCGCCCCCCCGCCGGCGCGGTTGCGCACCAGCGCCAGCTGTCCGCCAGACCGGGTGAGCGCGGGTGAGGCATAGGATCCCCCGCCGGGGGGTTTGATCATCCCGGTTTGATTACCGTACCGATCCAGCAGGATCAAAGCGCCGCCCCGTACGGCCAGATAGCCGCGGCCGCCGGGTGCGCAGGCAAATTCCAGCGGATGGTTTTCCAGCCAGAAGCGGCTGATTTCATTGACCGGCCCCGCCACCAGTATTTTGGGCGCAAGAGTGGAACGGTAAAGCCAGCAACCGGCCAGCAGGAGCAACGCCACCACCGGCAGCAACCACCAATAAGACTTCCACCCGGGGTGGAACACCTTCCGGGCGGGGGATGCAAACCCGCCTTCACCGGCCGCCGCCGGCCGGTGAATATCCGCGCCTTCACCGGCCGCCGGTGACAGGCCCGCGCCGTCCGCGGCCTGCATCCGGGACAGCCGAGCCTTCAACTCTTCCCTGAGCCGCATATTGACCGGTACGGCCTCGCGCACCTTGCGCATATGGACCAGCAGTTCACCCAGTGAACCTTCATCCTGGATCGGATTATCCTCCCCCCGGTTATCCCATTTGTTGCGATGGTCATCCAGCGGTGTGATTTTATCCGGACCTTTACCGTTATTCGCACTATCAGCGCACAATTTTCCCCGCCTCCTCCCCATGCCCGGAATAATTTGCCCGCAGCGTCTTGAGCGCCCGGTGATGGATCATCCGCACCGCCGCCTCCGATTTACCCAGCACCGGGGCAATCTGGCCGAACTTCAATTCGCCGGCGTAGCGCAGGGAAATCACATCCCGCTGTTCCGGAGGCAGGCGGCGCAGCATGTCTTTGAGCTGCCGCACTTCTTCGGTGTGTAAAAGTGCCTCTTCCGGACCGGAAGGCGCTTCCAGCAGGGCCAGCTCATCTTCCGAAAACACTCTTTCCCGGCGTCCGCGCAGGTAATCAATATAGGCGTTGTGGGCGATGCGGAAAAGCCAGACGGCAAAGTTGGACTCCCGGCGGAACTGGTGAAAGTTCTCCAGTGCCTTTAAAAATACCGCCGCGGTAAGATCGTCGGCGTCCCAGGAATTGTCCATCCGGTAACGCAAATACCGGTTCACGGCGTTAAAATGCCGGTCGTAAAGTTCCCCGAAGGAAACTTCCCCGTCCCGTTCCGGTGCCTCTTTTGTTTTCAACTGAAACACTCCTCCGGCAATCCGTGCAACCGCGCCATATTCCGGACGGTACATACCCGGGCGCCCGTGTACGGTTCCCGATTGCCTTCTGAATAGATAGACGGGCGAAGTACTGAAAAGGTAACAAAAAAGTGTGACGGAAATGGAAAATAGAAAGAATACATGAATGACACCGGTAACAAAATTTGAAGTTGTTGCCTGGTGATACCATATCATATCCGGCGATGGAAAACCACAGAGCTTAAGTTTGCCTGGAACTGACGGATCAAAAACCGTTGCGGCCCTGCCTCGAAAAGGACTTTTAGCTTTAATGCGCGCACTGAAAATTCAGGTATTATACCTCCGGCACCTGGTAGAATGCCAGGTTCGGAGTTCATGTGTCAGTCCTGGAGTTTACTTGTCACCGGTTGCCCGGCTGGCTCCCGGACCGGCGTCATACAAGCCGTCAGCGGCCGGCTTCAACTGGCAGGCGGCTGCAGCCGCCCGGCGGCGGAAAAGGGTGAGATTGCGTCCATTGCTCCCCTGCGTAATGACATGTCCGACGTCCGGCCGGAAGCCATACGTAAGAGCTCTATTCCCCGGCAGCCGGTTCAGCAAGCATTGACCGGCTCCCGGCGCAATGCTATACTGGGATCATCTTTCGACCGGGAAGGGAGTGCAAAACCGGCCGTAAAAGTTACGGGGCAGACGGACGGACAGCTTCGGGAAAGTGCCGGGATTCTGGCTGGTGCCTTTAGGATCCGGGGGAACGCCACTAACGGGACGCCGGCAGTTTTCCCGGCCGGAAAAGCTCGAACGTCAACCCGGCCTGTGCCGCAACTTCTTACGGACCGGACTATCCATGCCTTTTGACGGATTGGTCCTGGCCGCCGTGCGCCGGGAACTGGAAGCGGCATTGACCGGCGGGCGCATCGACCGTATTTACCAGCCCGACCCATACGAACTGGCCATGATCGTACACCGGCCGGGCGGCCGGCTGCGCCTGACCCTGTCAGCCCATCCCTACCACGCCCGGGTGCACCTGACCGCCCGCAGCCGGGAAAACCCTTGTGCACCGCCCCTTTTCTGCATGGTACTGCGCAAACACCTGGAAGGGGCGCGCATCCGGCAAATTAACCAGCCCGGCCTGGACCGGGTGCTCACCATACGGGTGGAAGGCCGGGATGAACTGGGGGAATTGGCCAGCAGGCACCTGATCTGTGAAATTATGGGCCGGCACAGCAATATCATTTTGGTTGATCCCGGCAGCGGGCTGATCATCGACGCCATCAAACGGTACACGCACGCCGTCAGCCGCCACCGGGAAGTGTTGCCCGGACGGCCCTATGTACCGCCGCCGGAACAGCACAAACAGAATCCGCTGACCGCCGACGAAGACGCCTTTCGCCAAATCATCCTGGAACAGCCCCTGGAAACACGGCTGGAGGACATCTTGCAGCGCCGCCTGGACGGCATCAGCCCGCCGGTGGCCAAAGAAATCGTTTACCGGGCCGGACTGCCCGCCGGCACCATCCTGGACCGGTGCGGTGAACACGAACTGCGGGTGCTCTGGCAGGCGCTGGAGCAAATCGCCGTCCCGGCCGGACGGGGTGTTTTCCAGCCGGCGCTGATTACGGACCGCAAGGGCGATCCGGTGGATTTTGCCGCCGTCGACCTGACTCATTATGAAAATATGGATCACCAGAGCGGCACGATGAACGAACTGGTTGACGCCTTTTTCGCCCGCCGGCAGGAAATGGACCGCCGGGAAGCGCAAAGGCAGTCCCTGTTGAGCGTGGTCCGGCGCGAAACCGGCCGCCTGGCCAAAAAGCTGGCCCTGCAGGAGGAAAGCCTGTCCCGGGCGGCCCGGGCGGAAGATTACCGCTTATACGGCGAATTGATCACGGCCAACATTTACCGGCTGGAAAAAGGTGATCGCGAAGCCGCCCTGGAAAACTTTTACGATTCCCGGGCACGCACGGTGAACATACTCCTGGACCCCCGGCTCACGCCGGCTGAAAATGCCCAGGCTTATTTCAAAAAATACAACAAGGCACGGCACACCCGGGAAGCCGCCCGCGACAGGGCACAGGATACCAAGGCGGAACTGGATTACCTGCAGGGGGTGGAAACGGCCGTGCTGCAGGCCGCTTCCGCGCCGGAACTGGAGGAGATCCGCCGGGAACTGGTGGATCAGGATTACATAAAACCGTCCCCGGCCGCCCGGCAGCAAAAAAAAGAGCGGGAAAAACCCGCCCCGCTGGCTTTTACCTCCAGTGACGGACTGACCGTGCTGGTGGGATGCAACAACCGGCAAAACGACTACCTCACCCTGCGTCTGGCCGGGGGAAACGACATCTGGATGCATACGAAAGACATCCCCGGCTCGCATGTGATCATCCGTACGGAGGGGAAAACGGTACCGGAACGGACACTGTTTGAAGCCGCCTCCCTGGCCGCCTATTTCAGCCGCGCCCGCCAGTCGCAGAACGTACCGGTGGACTACACGGAACGCAAAAATGTGAGCAAGCCCAAAAGCGCCCGGCCGGGATATGTGATTTACACCGGACAGCGGACGATCACCGTCGATCCGGATGAAGAACTGCCTGGAAAATTATTACGGACATAATTTATTAACGCTAATCGCTCCGATTATGCTTGCAGTTTTTGTCAGGCTGGTGTTATAATAAGTGCAGTCAAATTGCCAGTGATTATTAATCAGGGAGGTGCTTGCCAGTGTGCGGCTGCTGTGACGAAAACAAACCGGGTGATAAATGCTGCCAGGAAGACAATGTTGAGGACAAGGAAAAATGTCTGGAAATGGAAGACGAGGAAGAGATCAAGCGTATGAGCGTGCTCAACCCGAATTCCCCGTGCGGCCCGACGGAAAACCGTTTCGGGAAATAAGCACGCCGGCGGCTGGATAACATCAAAGTTATATTGGCGGGCGGGATTTAACCTGTACAGCATTTACGGACGACGAAATTTTCAGCAGCGGGGCGGGATAATTAATATTTCCGCCCCGCTATTTTGTAGTAGACTGCTCCCCCGCTGGCGGGCAACGGCCGGTGCCGTTTTCCGGACGCAGCGGCAGTCCTCTGCGGATGATTGCCGCTGTCCGCCGGCAAGGCATATTATTTGTACCCGACATCATTACCTCACATTTTTGCCTTCATAATTCCCGCAACAGGCCGGTTTGACAGCGAAAATGAACCTTTCGGAAAAGTTGGGCCGTGTTATGTCAACCGGCCCGGCTGCAATGCATTCAGAACAACCAGTGCTCCACAACTTTGCACGGCGACACTGATAACCGGGTGGCAAACCAGGTCAGCCGTCAAACACACTATTCCGGATCGACGGTGCCCGTTCCCGGCACCCCGCACGCCGCCCGCGGCGCCAACCCGGCGGCGGCCAGCATGGCCAGGTCCCGCTCCATGCCGTCCCCGCGGGTGGTCAGGTAATTGCCCACCATCAGACCGTTAATGCCGTATTGAAAGGCTTCCGCCTGCCGCTCACCGAGTCCCGGTTCCCGCCCGCCGCACAGGCGCACGGTGGCCCGGGGCAGGACCAGCCGGAAAAGCGCGATCGTCTTTAATATTTCCTCCGGGGACAACGGTTTGGCGTTCGCCAGCGGCGTACCCGGAATGGGGTTGAGGACGTTCAGCGGCACCGAGTTCACCCCCAGTTTCCTAATTTCCAGGGCCATCTCCATCCTTTGCGCCAAACTCTCCCCCATACCAATGATACCGCCGGAGCAAACCGCCAGTCCCGCCCCCTGCGCCGCCCGGATGGTGGCCACCCGTTCATCGTAGGAGTGGGTGGTGCAAATTTGCGGGAAAAAGCTGCGTCCGGTCTCCAGGTTGTGGTGGTAGGTGCTCACTCCGGCTTCCTTCAGCTGCCGCGCTTGTTCTCCGTCGATGATGCCCAGGGAGGCGCAAAGGCTCAATCCGGTTTCGGCGTGCAAAATGCGGAAAACATCCAGCACCGTTTCAAAGTCCCGGCCCGTGATGCCCCGGCCGCTGGTGACCAGCGAAAACCGCCCCGCCCCGGCCGCCTCCATACGCCGCGCCTTGGCCAGCGCCGCCGCGGCGTCAATCAGGGGATAAACCGCCGCCCCGGTGCGGTAGCGGGCTGATTGGGCGCAAAAGCGGCAGTCCTCGCTGCACAGCCCGGAACGGGCATTGATAATCGAACACAGATCCACCCGCCGGCCGTGGAAGCGCCGGGTCACCTCCCCGGCCAGCGCCCGCACCCGGACAAGCTCTTCACCGGCACAGCCGGCCAGGGACAATATTTCCTCCCGGGACAACCCTTCCCCGGAAAAGACTTTCGCTTCGATTAATGCCCGGGATAAGTTCATCAATTAACGCCCCCTTGTACACCCGGGTCATTTTATTCCCCGCTCACCGCGGCAATGGACCGGTAAGTGATCTCCAGCAACTGCTTTAGTTCGCTTTCGCTCATGGCCAGCACGGGCATAAGCACAATTACGTCACCCAGCGGCCGGATAATCAATCCATGCCGCCGCGCCTCTAATTCAGTGTCACCAATGCTACCCCCACATTGTTAACTGTGAGCAAATTAACAGTTAACAATAAGCATAAACAAAGACGGCGGCAATGTCAACCATAATCTTGCCGCGGTAGACAATAACCGATCCCGGGCAAAAATTTCACCAAAACAGAATCTCCCGGTATAATTTGAAGCAGTTTGAGAAAACCCAAAAAATATTGCAGTTTTAAAGACTGAAGCAGCCCGGTCAAGCGCCGGGCTGCTTCAGTCCGTACAGCGCCGCGCCCAGCGCCCCCACCAGTTGCGGACGCTCCGGCACCAGCAGATCCGGCAGGTTCATGCGCCGGGCAAAGTAGGCGGACAGGCCGGGCACGGCGGCCACACCGCCCGTAAAAACCACCGCCGGCTCCGTGCCCAGACGGTGGAGCAGGTTCAAAGTGCGGTCGCAGATTGAATTGAGCACGGCCCGTGCCACCGCGCCCACCGGCCGATCATCTGCAAGCAGGGAAACTACTTCCGATTCGGCAAAAACAGTGCACATGCTGTTTAAGGTAATATCCCCGTCCGCCGCTTCGGCGGCGGCCACAATTTCGTTCAGGGAAAGCCCCAAGCCGCGGGCCATGATTTCCAGAAACTTGCCCGTACCGGCGGCGCAGCGGTCGTTCATGATAAAGTCCGCCACCCGGCCGGCTTCATCCAGGCGGATGACCTTGCTGTCCTGCCCGCCGATGTCCAGCACGGTGCGGCAGGCGGGAAATAGATGGCGGGCGCCCAAAGCGTGCGCCTTGATCTCGGTGACCAAACCGGTGGCAAAACCGGCCCGCGCGCCGTGGCGGCCATAGCCGGTGGCTACAATACGCCGGAAAATGTGCCGGTCGCCGGTCATCCCGCGCGCCTGTTCCAGGGGGCGCGGGCCGCTGTCCGCCACGGCGGCGGACTGCATTTCCCCGCGCCCGTTCAATACAACCGTGGCAATGGTACGTGAACCGATGTCTATTCCCAGTACGGCCATAAACCATTTGTCCTTTCTATACTCTATATTCCCGGCGCTCCCTTGACCGTCATTGGTTCGGACGGACGGACGGCGTCAAAGCGCTGAGACTCACCACCCGGCTGAGATACCCAAAGACAACCCCCATGCCACATGCAGAAGGGAACGCGAAGTCCTAACGGGCAACCCGTCCGTTTCGGTCCACCCGTCAGCACCCGGCCGGCCAAACGGCAGGATATGGCGAAAGGCCATGCATTTCCCGGTTAGCGCAGCATTTCAATAAAGGCTTCCACCCGGGTGCTCAGCTGGCCGGTATCCTCTTCGCCGTAATCGGTTTCCACCTTCATTACCGGAATGCCCCGTTCTTTAAGCGCCTTTTCCACTGCATGGTATTCCACCGCGTAGCCGTGGCAGAACTGCAGGTTGTAGTAAACCACCCCGTCGGCCCGGGTTTCCCCAACCAGGCGCAGAATGTCCTCGATCCGCCCGGGATTGGGTGTGAAGCAGGAGCAGTTGATTTTCAAGTAGCGTTCGGCCAGTGCCTGTAACTGTTCTTCCAGGGTAACGCCCCCTTCATCAACCTGGTGGGCGAAGAAACGGGTGCCGGTGCAGGTTTCCTCGCCGACTACCGCCGCGCCGGCCGATTCGATGATGTGGTGCAGCTTCCAGTTGGGGATGGCCATAGGCGTGCCGGTGACCAGGATGCGCGGCGCCCCGGCACCAAACACCCCCTCACCGGCCGCAATGCGCTCCTCCGCTTCGGCGGCCAGCGCTTCAGTCCGCTCGATAAAGCGGTCCGGATCGTCGTAAAAACCAACCTGGGTGACCAGCAGGGCGTCCTTGCCGCTCACCGGCACCGGGTCGGCCTGCCGCGCCCGGTAAAGTCGCTCCAGCGCCCGGCGCAGCCGGTTTTGACGGCGTATTTCTACAGCCAGTTTTTCCGCCGTCACCCGCTGTCCGGTCAACTCCTCCATTTTATCCAGGAACAAGCCGGTTTCTTCCCGCCAGGCGGCCAGATCCCGCGGCCGTTTCATCTGCGGCAGATCCATCACGTAAACGGGTGCATATTCGTTAAGCACTTCCCAGGCCTTTTTCTTGCCGTCGCAGGTGGTTTCGCCGATCAGCAAATCACACGATTGAAAATAAGGGCATGTGCCGCTCAGGCGGGCGCCCACCGAAGCCTTGATCAGCGGGCACAAATTGCGGGGCAGCACCTTTTCCCCGTCCGGCACCCAGAACTGAGAACCGCCGCACAGTCCAACGGCAATGGCCCCGGCGGCACGGGCAATCTCCACCGGCACAAAGACGCAAAAAGCGCCACAGATCTTGCCGCCCTGATTTTTATGCGCCTGCAGTTCGGCAATCCGCTCGCTGTGGATTTCGGCCACCACCGAATCAAAATAATCCATCGCCCGCGGGCGGCCGGCCTGCCTTAAAAACACATCTTCATACACCAGCGGCAATGCGTTCATCAACTGGTCATGCTTTTCCAGGTCCATATTCAAATCGGACCACATCCGGCGGTAATCGGTCATTAAAAAAGCCCTCCCGGTGGTTTTTGATCAGGCATTCGCCGGGAAGGTACATAAATCCTTTATTTGTATGATTTAAGTTTTTTATGATTCATGTTAAAATAATAAGCTATTTCTCCCGCTTTTCGATCACCCCGCCCCCCACCAGGTATTCGTCTTGGTAGTAGACCACCGCCTGGCCGGGGGTGATTGCCCGTTGGGGCTGCCCGAAACGCACCCGCGTCCGGCCGTCGTCCAGGGGCTCGAGCCGGGCCGGGGCCGGGACGGCGTTGTAGCGGATCTTGGCCTGCACATCCACCGGTTGTTCAAGGCGGTCGAATAAAATAAAGTTGTTGTCGGCCGCCGTCAGCCCAAAGCCGTCCAGCGCCTCCTCTGGGCCGACAATGACGGCGTTGCGCTCCGGATCGATGTCCACCACATAAATCCTCTCCCCGGTGGCCAGCCCCAGCCCGCGGCGCTGACCGGTGGTATAAAAGGGGATGCCCCGGTGCCTTCCGAGTACATTGCCCTGCAAATCCAGAAAGGGACCGGGTTTGATTTCCCCGGCGCCGGCACGCGCGGACAAAAAGCGGTGGTAATCGTCGCCGGGAATGAAACAAATCTCCTGGCTCTCCGGCTTTTCAGCCACCGGCAGTCCCCGGACGGCGGCCATCCGCCGCACCTCGTCCTTGGTGTATTCCCCCAGGGGCATCAGCGTATGGGCCAGTTGCTCCTGGGTCAGGTTGTACAGCACATAGGTCTGATCCTTGTGCCGGTCGCAGGCGCGGCGCACCACATAACGCCCGCGCCGCCGGTCGAAAAACAGCCGGGCGTAGTGGCCGGTGGCCACGTATTGAGCCCCCAGGGCGAGCGCCTTTTTCAACAGGGCGTCGAACTTGACGTAGCGGTTGCAGGCGATGCACGGATTGGGCGTACGTCCGCGCAGGTATTCGGCACAGAAATAATCCACCACCTTTTTCTCGAAAAGACGGCGGAAATTCATCACGTAATAGGGAATTTCCAACAGATCGGCCACCCGGCGGGCATCATCCACGGCGGACAGGGAGCAGCAACCGACGTGCCGCCCGGACACCGCGGTCACCGCCGGGTCCCAGATCTGCATGGTCACCCCGATCACTTCATAACCCTGTTCAAGCAGAAGGGCGGCGGTGACAGAACTGTCCACCCCGCCGCTCATGGCCACAATCACTCTTTGTTTTCCGGACACGCTTTTTCCACCTACGCGCTTTTCTGTTTGCCGCGGTAGTCTTCGATGGCTGCATGCAGGGCATCGGCGGCCAGGTTGGAGCAGTGCATCTTCTGGGGCGGCAGACCGTCCAGCGCCTCGGCCACCATCTTGTTGCTCAGCTGCAGCGCCTCGTCCAGGGTTTTGCCCCGGGCCATCTCGGTAACCATGCTGCTGGTGGCGATCGCCGCACCGCAGCCGAAGGTTTTGAATTTGATGTCCTCAATGCGGTCATCCTTGATTTTAAGGTATATTTTCATAATATCGCCGCAGGTGGGGTTACCCACCTGCCCCACTCCGTCCGCGTCCGGAATTTCACCCACGTTGCGCGGGTTGGTAAAGTGATCCATCACTTTTTCCGAATACATCCGCCAGGACCTCCCCGAAAAAAATTAGTCAGCTATGCTCAAGCTTGGCAGGAATGACTGATCCGGCAGCCGTTGCACTGGCCGGACAGGGCGAACTCATTTTCCTGATCCAGGGGCGACATGGCCCGCAGTCTTTCCACAATGGGCGGCATTACTTCAAGGAAGTAATCCACATCCGCTTCCGTGTTATCCTTGCCCAGGCTGAGCCGGATCGAGCCGTGCGCCATCTCGTGGGGAATACCCATGGCCAGCAAAACGTGGGACGGCTCCAGGGAACCGGAAGTGCAGGCCGACCCGCTGGAAGCGGCAATGCCCTGCATGTCCAGGCTCAACAGCATGGATTCCCCTTCTATATATTTGAAGCAGACGCTGACCAGGTTGGGCAGCCTTTTCTCCGGATGGCCGGTGAGCAGGACATCGCCGATTCGTGAATCAATACCCTCGATCAGCCGGTCCCGCAACACGCTCAAGCGGGCCGCCTCTTCCTCCCGGTTGGCCGCCGCCAGTTCGGCCGCCTTGCCCAGAGCCACGATGCCCGGCGTGTTTTCCGTGCCGGCCCGGCGCAGGCGCTCCTGGGCGCCGCCGTGGAACAGGGTCTGCCGCCAGCGGGCGCCCTTACGCACATAAAGGACGCCGATACCTTTGGGGGCGTAAAACTTATGCCCGGATATGCTGAGCAGGTCCACATTCAATGCGTCCACATTAACGGGTATCTTGCCGAAGCTCTGCACGGCGTCGGTGTGAAAAAGAACGCCTTTTTCGCGGGCCAGCTTGCCGATTTCAGCGATCGGCTGAATGGTGCCCATTTCATTGTTGGCGTGCATGATGGTGATCAATACGGTTTTATCGGTGATCGCCGCGGCTACATCCTCCACGCTGACCATACCGTATTTGTCCACCGGCAGGATGGTTACCGTAAAACCCTGCTTGCCCAGCGCCTTCACAGTGTTCAGCACGGCATGATGCTCCACCGCCGAAGTGATGATATGATTGCCCCGGTTCCTGTTGATCGTGGCCACGCCGTGAATGGCCATGTTATCGGACTCTGTACCGCCACTGGTAAAAATAATTTCTTTCGGATCGGCACCGATCGCCGCCGCCACTTTTTCCCTGGCTTCTTCCACCGCCTTGCGCGCCTGGCGGCCGAAATAATGCAGGCTGGTCGGGTTGCCGTAAGTTTCAGTCATAAAGCGGTACATTTCTTCCGCCACAGCCGGATCCACCGGCGTGGTGGCGCTGTGGTCAAAATAAACTCGACGCAAGGTGATAGCCTCCTTTAATGCAAAAGGATTTACGGGGAGTATACCCCGGAAAAACCATAAAGATGCCCCCCCACCCGGTGCGGATCCCGGTTATAGTCTATGACGCCGGATCAACTTGTACCGGACGGCCCGCTACCTTCCCCGCCCGGGTGGATCTGCCGGGCATCCCGGCACATGTCCCCCAGACTGATGGAATCAAGCACCCCGGCAATGCTGTCGCGCACTTTCGCCCAGACTGTACGGGTGACACAACATTCAAACTGATCGCATTCCGCAGGGTTTGTCTCATTTACGCAATCCACCGGCGCAATCGGCCCCTCCAAAACGCGGATCACGTCACCCACTTTGATCCTGTCCGGCTCCCGGGCCAGCATATACCCACCCTGCGCCCCCCGGACGCTTTTGACCAGTCCGGCCTTGCGCAGGGCGCCGAGCAGTTGTTCCAGATAATGCTCGGAGAGGCTCTGGCGTTCGGCAATCAATTTCAAGGGAACCGGGGCCGCCCCGTAATGCTGTGCCAGGTCGAACATGGCCTTTAAACCGTAATGGCCCCTGGTGGAAAGGCGCAATTTCCCACCCCCGTTTTGAATCCATAGTAAATTACTCGGGTTTATTTTTTCTTATCTTAGCACAGGCTTTAACAGTTGTCAATTCAATCCCCAGTAAAATGCTCATGATTTTTCCGCTCTTCGCCCTGGTCCGAAGGCTCGTAAAAAACCATCCCCACCAGTTCGTCGGGCAGGTACTGCTGGACCACCCGGTGACCGGGATAATCGTGGGGATATTTGTAACCCTTTCCGTGCCCCAGAGCGGCGGCGCCGGCGTAGCTGGCGTCACGCAGGTGCGCCGGCACGGCGCCGGCCCTTTCTTTTTCCACCGCCCGCATCGCCCGGTCGATGCCCGTAACCACCGAATTGCTTTTCGGCGCCCGGGCGATGTACAGCGCCGCCTCGGCCAGCACGATGCGCGCCTCGGGCCACCCGATCCGTTCGGCGGCCTGGGCGGCCGCGGTGGCCACCAACAAGGCGCGGGGGTCGGCCAGGCCGACATCCTCGGCAGCGTGAATCATGATCCGGCGGCTGATAAAGGCCGGATCCTCGCCGGCATAGATCAGCCGGGCCAGCCAGTATAAAGTGGCCTGGGGATCCGAACCGCGCATGCTCTTGATGAAGGCGGAAATCACATCGTAATGTTCGTCCGCCCGGTCATACTGCAGCGCCCGCCGTCCCGCGGCCTGCCCGGCCACGGACAGATCGATGCGCCGCACCCCGTCCGCCCCGGGCGGTGTGGTCAACACGGCCAACTCCAGGGCGTTCAGCGCCGCCCGTGCATCGCCGTTGGCCGAACGGGCCAGGTGGGACAGGGCGGCCGGCTCCATTTCCACCCGGTAAGCCCCCAGGCCGTGCTCTTCATCCGCCAGCGCCCGGCGCAAGATCCGTTCAATGGCCGCTTCCGTCAGGGGCTCCAGCCGGTACAGGCGGGAGCGGCTCAACAGGGGGCGGTTGACGGCAAACATGGGATTTTCCGTGGTCGAGCCGATCAGCGTGATCAGACCGTTTTCCACTGAAGGAAGCAGGGCGTCCTGCTGCGCTTTGTTGAAACGGTGGATCTCGTCAATGAAGAGTACGGTTTTCCGCCCCTGGTAGGCCCGCCGGTCCGCGGCCTCTTGAATAACTTTGCGGATGTCGGCCACCCCGGCGGTAACGGCATTGATGGTGACAAAGTGTGACTTGGTCATGCGGGCAATCACCCGGGCCAAAGTGGTCTTGCCCGTGCCCGGCGGCCCGTACAGAATGATTGATTGCAGCCGGTCGGCTTCAATGGCCCGGCGCAATGGCGTTCCCGGTCCGACCACGGCGTTCTGTTCCTCAAAGTCTTCCAGCCGCCGCGGGCGCATCCGCCCGGCCAGGGGCGCCTCGCGGTGCAGGTTGTCCTGCAGCGCCTGTTGAAAGAGGTCTTCAGCCATGCACACTCACCTCTTTTTCGATTATAACCGGGTTAGCCCGAAAAGGAAACGCCGGTCAGGAAAATTCCGGTTTTCCTGGCCGGCGCCAACCAGTCAATTGAAAAAGCCGGATAATTGATTTATCCGGCTTTGATCAGAGTGAGGAAGTCCCCCCCCAGTTTGGTCACGCTGCAAATTTTGCTCTTTCCCTCGGTCGATACATCGACCAGGCCCAGAGCGTAAAGCTGCATGATCACATGATCCAGCACCGCCCGTTTGACCTTGGCCGTAAGGGAAAGCTCCTCCTTGTTCATACTGCCCTGCTCCAAAAGGGCGTCCAGTACCCGGGCCGCTTCGCCGGGCAGGCGGTCATTGACTCTGGCGAAATACTCCACCAGGCTGATTCCAGTCATTTGGTTTCTCACCTCCCCATAGAATGTTTAACCAGTTGCTAATAGTATGGTCATTTCCTTAGTCAAATAATACTCCTGGGCGCAAAAAAATCAGATTTTTATTAAAAAGCAGCCGAAAACCGCTGCAAAGCAAAATAAAAAAGCATGCCCGCCGGCATGCCATGTTCAACATCGTCTGTTTCTATAAATACTTATCAATGAGTGCCTTTAATTCCTTTTTGGTTTTAAAGCCGATGGAACGTTCCGCTTCCTGCCCGTCCTTGAAAATGATCAACGTCGGTATGCTGATTACCTTATATTGCGCTGATGTGCCCTGGTTTTCGTCCACGTTCAACTTAGCCACCTGAATTTTTCCTTCATATTCCGCCGCGATTTCTTCCACCACCGGGGCAATCATCTTGCACGGACCGCACCATTCGGCCCAGAAGTCGACCATTACAGGCATGGCCGCTGATTTGACAAACTCACCAAAGGTAGAGTCGCTTAATATTTGCATCTTATCGCTGGCCAAACATTTCTCCCCCTTCCGAATTGAGCCGACCGAAAACAGTTGAACCTCCCCGTCTCCCATGTCCATCTCTCATTATAATACCCGTAAAAAGCACATGTCAATTCATTTAACGGGAAATACGGCCAGCAATCCGCGCACCGCCGCCCCGGCCAAAAGCAGGCCGGCCACAGACGGCACAAAGGAAACGCTGCCCGAAACACGGCGCTCCACTTCCCCGCAATTTTCCCGGCGCGGCGGTTCGGTGGAAAAAACCACTGTCACGCCGCCGGTGATTCCTTCCCGGCGCAGGCGCCGGCGCACGGCCCGGGCCAGAGGACATACGCTGGTGGCGGAAATGTCCGCCAGCTTGAGGGCGCCGGGATCCAGCTTGTTCCCGGCGCCCATGCTGGAATAGACGGCGATCCCCCGCCGGCGGCAGGAGGCGATCAAATCCACCTTGGCCGGCACATCATCAATGGCGTCAACGACGCAATCGGGCGGCGGCAGCAGAAAGCAGTCCCCTGCTCCGGAAAGGTAGCGTTCTTCCCTGACTTCCACCTGCGCCTGCGGGTTGATCAATCTGATGCGCTCCCCCATCAGCGCCGCCTTGGGCTGTCCGACAGTGGTGGTCAGGGCGTGCAACTGGCGGTTGATGTTGCTTGGGCATACCCGGTCGAAGTCCACCAGGGTGAAATGACCCACACCGCAGCGGGCCAGGGCCTCGGCTGCATATGAGCCCACGCCGCCCAAACCGAATACGGCCACCCGGGCGCGGGCCAACCGGTCCAGACCGGCCCGTCCGATGAGCAATTCCGTGCGCGAAAGCCAATCTTTCATCACAAGTACCCCCAATAGACAAAAGGTTTTCAATTTACCGCTACCGCAGCAAATTGAAAACCTTAGGTGCAACCTTGACAAGTAAAACCCCACTTATGCCGTGAAACCCCAAAGTTTTCTTGAACCTGCTCTCAACAGGTGGGTGCCCTCCTGGATATCTTATGTTTCCCTTAAAAAAGGGCATACAAGCCATAACCAGAGACCAGGCTCCCTCAAACAAAATGTTGGCTCAAAACTTCAAGGTGGTCACGCACACAGCAGGGTATTTCCTTTCGTAGCTTTATGTTAACACAACCGGATTGA
Source organism: Desulfotomaculum copahuensis (assembly GCF_001655685.1). GTDB lineage: Bacteria > Bacillota > Desulfotomaculia > Desulfotomaculales > Desulfovirgulaceae > Desulfotomaculum_G > Desulfotomaculum_G copahuensis. The sequence continues at coordinate 28,587 of NZ_LYVF01000085.1, read as the reverse complement.
TTTTGCAAGTGCTTTGATGATTTTATGGCCGTTGTTTTTCTATCGGAACGGTTATGATCATAGTTATATTTTTATCCCCGGATCCAGCTTGATATGCAACTCCTTCAACTGCCCCGCCGATACTTCCCCCGGCGCCGCGGTCATCAGTTCGGTGGCACTCTGCGTCTTGGGAAAAGCAATCACGTCCCGGATGCTCTTTTTGCCCGTCAGCATCATCACCAACCGGTCGAAACCAAAGGCAATCCCACCGTGAGGCGGGGTACCGAACTCAAAAGCCTCCAGCATAAAGCCGAACTTTTCCCGGGCCTCCTCCGCGCTCAGGCCGATGGCCGCAAACATGCGCTCCTGTACGTCGCGCCGGTGGATGCGGATGCTGCCGCCGCCCACCTCCACACCATTGAGCACCAGATCGTAGGCGCGGGCACGCACGGCGGCCGGGTTTTCCTCCAGCATGGGCAGATCTTCCTCCCGGGGGGAGGTGAAGGGATGGTGCATGGCCACATAGCGCTTTTCTTCTTCATCATATTCCAGCAGGGGAAAATCCAGCACCCACAGGAAGTTGAAACTGTTCGCCGGAACAAGCTGCAATTTTTCAGCCAGGTGCACCCGCAGGGCGCCCAGTGCGGCGGCCGTCACCGGCGGCTGATCGGCCACAAAGAGCAGCAGGTCGCCCGGTTTGGCTTCCAAACGGCTTAAAATGGCGGCCATTTCCTCCGGTTGAAAGAACTTGGCAATGGGGGACTTCACCCCTTCCGCGGTAACAATCAGGTAGGCCAGGCCGCGCGCCTTGTAAATGGCCGCAAAGGCCGTCAATTCGTCGATTTCCTTGCGGCTGAAGTGACCGCATCCGGCGGCATTGATCCCTTTCACCCGGCCGCCGGCCGCCGCGGTGGAGGCAAACACTTTGAAGCCACAGCCGGCGGCTAGATCGGTGATGTCTTTGAGTTCCAGGCCGAACCTGGTGTCCGGCTTGTCCGAACCGAAACGGTCCATGGCCTCCCGGTAAGAAAGGCGCGGGAAGGGGCGTTTCAATTCCAGACCGGCGGTTTCCCGGCACAGTCCGGCGACCATTTCTTCCATCAACTCCAGCACGTCTTCCACGTCGACGAAAGACATTTCTATGTCGATCTGGGTGAATTCGGGCTGCCGGTCGGCACGCAGGTCTTCGTCCCGGAAACAGCGGACAATCTGGAAATATCGTTCCAGGCCGGCCACCATGAGTATTTGTTTATATAACTGCGGTGACTGGGGCAGCGCGTAAAAGCGCCCGGCGTTGAGCCGGCTGGGCACCAGAAAGTCACGGGCGCCCTCGGGAGTGCTGCGGGTGAGCATGGGAGTCTCAATCTCCAAAAAGCCGTGCGCATCCAGAAAATCACGCACTATTTTAGCCGCCCGGTGCCTCAGCATCAACGCCTGCTGCATTTCCGGCCGGCGCAAATCCAGGTAGCGGTAGCGCAGGCGGACGTTTTCATCCACATCAACCCCGTCTTCAATATAAAATGGCGGTGTTTTGGCCCGGTTGAGCACCCGCAATTCCTGCGCCAGCACCTCCACCGCGCCGGTGGCCAGATTTGGATTTTCCGTGCCCGCCGGCCGGGCGGCCACCCGTCCGGCCACCGCCAGCACATATTCACTGCGGATGTCCTCGGCCCGGCTGAAGGCCTCACCGGCCTGCTGCGGGCTGAATACCACCTGTACAATGCCGGAGCGATCGCGCAAGTCAACAAAAATCAACCCGCCGTGATCCCGGCGGCGCTGCACCCAACCCGTCAGCACCACCTCCCGCCCGGCATCCCCGCTGCGCAGTTCACCGCAATGGTGCGTGCGTTTCAGTCCCTGCATGTCTTCTGCCATCCTGGATAACTCCCTTCCAAATTAAAACGCTATTGCATGCCCGGCGCCGCTCCGGCCGGCCCCGGAACGGAGCCTGACAGCGCTATAACGCGTGCGCTTTCAAACGGCCCTTTCCGGCGCGCGACTGGCGCCGCCGGAACGCTTACCGGAAGCACCGCCGTGTTTCGTTTCCGGACCGCAGAAGCCCGCTCCTCCGGCACGGTCACGGCATTATTTCATTCGTTTTCAACTTTCCCGGCAGCGCCGGCAAAGCCCGTCCACCAGGCGGTCCGCCGGGATTTCCTCCTGTGTGCCGGCCGCCATGTCCTTTAATGTGACCACCCGCCGGGCCAGCTCATCGCCGCCCAAAATAACCACGTAGCGGGCGTTTAATTTGCCGGCATACTTCATCTGCGCCTTCAGGCTGCGTCCCAGGTAGTCCCGGGCGGCGGCCAACCCGGCACGGCGCAACTGCTGCAAAAGACGCACCGCTTCCAGGGAAGCCGGCTCACCGGCCACGGCTAAGAAAACGTCCGGCCCCTCCGGGGGCGGAAAAGCACAGCCCTGGCGTTCCATCGTCAGCAGGATGCGTTCCAGGCCCAGAGCGTAGCCGATACCCGGCGTGGGTGGACCGCCGCAGGCCTCAATCAGGCCGTCGTAGCGCCCGCCGCCGCCGATCGAGCTCTGGGCGCCGATGTCCGCCGCCATGATTTCAAAAGCAGTATGGGTGTAGTAATCCAGCCCGCGCACCAGACGGGGATCGACCACATAGGGAATGGCCAGCACCGCCAGGTAATCCTGCACGGCCTGAAAATGGGCGGCGCAATCCGGGCACAGGCAATCCACGGTGGTGGGGGCGCCGGTACTCACCTCCCGGCATCTTTCCACCTTGCAGTCCAGGATGCGCAAGGGATTGCGCTCAAAGCGGCCGCGGCAGTCGGCGCACATCCCGTCCAGGTGCGGCCGGAAAAACTCCTGCAGCTTTTTCCGCAGCACCGCCCGGCAGCCCGGACAGCCCACGCTGTTCAGGTGCAGCTCCAGCCCCTGCAGCCCGAGACGGCTATAAAAGTCCATGGCCATGGCAATTACTTCCGCGTCCACCGCCGGGTCATGGGCGCCGAAAACCTCCACCCCGAACTGGTGAAACTGGCGGTAGCGTCCGGCCTGGGGGCGATCATAGCGGAACATGGGACCGGTATAGTAAAGCTTGACCGGCTGCGGACCGGCGTAAAGCCTGTTTTCCAGGTAGGCGCGCACGGCCGGGGCGGTGCCTTCCGGCCGCAGGGTGATGCTGCGCTTCCCCCGGTCCAGGAAGGTGTACATTTCCTTTTCCACGATGTCGGTTGTTTCACCGACCCCCCGCTGGAACAATTCCGTATGTTCAAAGATGGGCAGCCTGATTTCCGCATAGTCATATTCCCGGCACAAACGTCTGAACACATGCTCCAGGTATTGCCATTTTTCCACCTGACCGGGTATAATATCACTGGTACCGCGTGGCCGGGTAGTTAACATGCCCTTCCCCCCAAAGACCATGATTTTTTGATCGCAACCCGTCAATGAAAAGGCCGGTCGCCCCGCCGGCCGGCGGGTTGGAAAATCCGGCTTTTACGCCTGTTTACCTTCGACACATAAAACTCCCGCACCGGTCAAGTCCCTCACATGACCAGGAACGGGAGTATTTTCCCGCGCTTTAATTCTGTTCTCAATTGTATGCAAAAGTTGCCGGCTTGTCAACTGTACGGCAACAGCAAGCAACTGCAACCGGCCAAGCCGCTTTCAAGATATTTAAAACCGGGCCGGGATTGAGTTGCCGGCCGGTGTCTTCAACCCGTGCAAACCGGGCCGCTTTCCGGTATAATAACAAAAACCGGCGCCACTGCTGTTAAAAGGAATGGCGCTACAGGAGTGTGCAAAATGATCACCAAAGAGATGATCGAGCGCATTAATTTTCTCTCCCGCAAGCAGCGCAGCGGGGGTCTCAACGACGCTGAAAAAGCGGAACAGCACGCCCTGCGCCAGCGCTACCTGGAGACCATCCGGGCACAGGTGACGGACGCGCTGGAAGCGGCGGGCTATAAACGCAAGGAAAAACACGGCGAAAGATGCACTTGCGGCCACTGCCACCCCCTGAAACATTAAGCCGGCAACGGTGAGCAATACGGTTGGCCGCAGAATGTTGCAGGCGCACCGGGAGATCCTGCAACACCCGGGTGCAAAACCGCTTCGCCATGCCGGGCCGCAAAAACCCGGCCCGGCATGGCTCACACCTCATTCCCCGGTCAGCTCAAACCCGGCACCCACTCCCGGAGCACCCCCGTCAACTCAATCCCAGCACCCACTCCCGGAGCACCCGCCGGTCCACCCGGCCGTCCCCGGTGAGGGGAATTTCCGCCTTCACCTCGAACTCCCGCGGGGCGGCATGGGCGGCCAGCCCGGTCTTGACGAAGTTGCGCAGTTCCGCAGCCAGTTCATCCGACCAGGCATATCCGGGAGCCAGCACCACAAAGGCCTTGACGATTTCCCCCCGCAGCCGGTCCGGTTTGCCGGCCACTCCGGCCCGGGCCACCGCCGGGTGTTCGGCCAGCTTTTGCTCCACTTCAAATGGACCGACCCGCTCGCCGGAAGTGTTGATCACCCCGTCCACGCGGCCCTGGAAATAGAAGTAGCCGTCTTCATCCCGGTAGGCGGCGTCGCCGGAGATGAACCAGGGCCGGTGGCGGAAATACCGGGCGTAGCGCTCCGGATCATTCCAGACGCTCCGGAACCGTGACGGCCAGCCGTCCTTGATGGCCAGATTGCCGATTTTACCCGCAGGCATCTCCCGCCCTTGATCATCCACAATAACCGCCGTGATGCCCGGGAAAGGCCGGCCGATCGACCCCGGCTTGACCGGCAGGCAGCGGTAGTTGCAAATCATGTTCATCCCGGTTTCACTCATCCACCAGGTGTCGTAGACCGGCTGGCCCAGTTTCTGCATGCTCCAGTTCAGCACCTCTTCCGTCAGCGGTTCACCCACGCTCAAAATATGGCGCAGGCGGCTCAAATCGTAGCGGGCGAGCAGTTCGTCCCCGCCGGCCATGAGCATGCGGAAGGCCGTGGGCGCACTGTACCAGACCGACACCCGGTATTTGGCCAGGGTGGCGCACCAGTCGGCGGCGTCAAAACGCCCGCCGCGCACCACCACCGGAATCCCGAGCAGCCAGGGAGCCAGGAAACCATAGGCGATGCCGGTGATCCAGCCCGGGTCGGCGGTGCACCAGTATACGTCGCCGGGGCGCAGGTCGTGCACCCAGCGGGCGGTGATCAACAGGCCGGTCATGATCTCATGCACGTGCACCAGGCCCCGCGCCTTGCCGTCGGCCCCCGAGGCGTAAAGGATGAACAGCGGGTGCTCCCGGTCAACCCATTCCATGGCCGTGTCCGGCGCGGCGGCGGCCGTTACGGCCCGCCAGTCCAGCGCACCGGGCGGAATGTCTTCACCCGCCACGAAAATGTGCTTCAAAGCGGGCAGGTCACCCACCGGGATGCGGGGCAGCAGTTCCGGCGTGGTGACCACCGCCGCCGCGCCGCTGTCTCCCAGCCGGTCACGCAGGGCTTCTTCCATGAAGGCTTCAAACAGGGGCACCACCACCACACCCCGCCGGGCGGCACCCAGAAAACTGATGTACAGCTCCGGGCTGCGGGGCATAAAAATGCCCAGCCGGTCGCCCCTGGCCAGGCCGTATTGCTGCAATACCGCGGCAAAGCGCGCCGACTGCTCCTGCAGTTGTTTGAAGGTATATTCTTCCTGACGCCGGCCATCTTCAAAATAGAGCGCCGCTTGATCGCCCCGGCCCAATTCCGCCACCTGGCGGTCCACGGCCTCATAAACGATGTTCACCCGCCCGCTTTCAAACCAGCTGAACTCCTCCGCCACCCGGGCGAAATCAAAGTCCGCCCGCGCCGCCCCGTAATCCGCCAGGTTATGCTCCCCCGGCCGGGCCGGGATAATATTACCCTCCATAAATATCTCCTCCCCTTCCGGCAATGTAACTTTCATTTACATATACAAAAAAATTCGCCGCCAGACAGAATATTCCTGCCCGTCTGTATATTTTAACAATTAGCCGGACCGGAGCATTGAAGCGGCGGGATACGGACAGCACTCTTTTCATTTATGGACTGTATTCAAAATTAAAACCGGGGGCGCCCCGGTTCTGCAAACTGATTATCCCCAAAAGGCAGCGGTCCGGCCGGCTGCGGCCGTTCCGGTCAATATAAGCGGCCGTTTAAAAACGGGTTGTCCCGGCTTTCCTCGCCGATCGTGGAAGCCGGGCCGTGGCCGGGCAGCACTTGTGTTTCCGGCGGAAAGACAAGCAGTTTTTTCTTGATTGAAGCAATCAGCTGCCGGTGATCGCCGCCTGGAAAGTCGGAGCGGCCCACCGAACCGGCAAAGAGGGTGTCACCGGTAATCAGATAGCCGTCCAGTTGCAGGCAGATGCCGCCGGGGGTGTGTCCGGGGGTGTGCAGCACTTTCAACGTGAGGCTGCCCACCTTGATTTCATCCCCTTCCTCCAGCAGGCGATCGGCCGGTTCCAGTTGCAACGCCTGCCCCACATACAGGGACAGGTTGCGCGCCGGACTGGTCAGCATGCCGGCATCCTCCCGGTGGATGAGCACCGCCGCCCCGGTGGCTTCCTTCACCGCGGCCAGCGCACCGATATGGTCGGCGTGCCCGTGGGTGAGAATGATGCAACGGCACTTTAATTTCAGTTGTTCCAAACGGCTTAGAATGCGCCCGGCTTCCGCGCCGGGGTCCACCACGGCCGCCTCGCCGGTTTCCCGGCAGCCGATGATGTAACAATTGGCCTCCATCGGACCGACGGAAAAACCTTCTAAAATAACATCCTTCACTTTTTATCCCCCCAACCATCATTTTTTTAAACCTGAAACATAACGAAAAGGTGGTGGTCGTACCGAATAAGCGACTTGCGCAAGTCCGCAAACGAAACACGGCGCAGTTGAGGTTAGCGAACCGGCAGCGCGAATCGCACTCCGGGCAATGTTTTTGTTTCTTCAGCTTTCCATTGAAAAACAGGTATCATTGTTAGCCGGTCACCACCTCTACGGGTAAGCGTTTTTCACTAAAACTGTTTTTGACTGTCCAGTAAAAGGGTAACCGGGCCGTCATTGACGATCTCCACCTGCATACGGGCCTGAAAAACACCGGTGGCCACCGGCAACCCCGTTTCCCGCAGGAACCGTACAAAGGCGTCATAAAGCGACCGCGCCCGCGCCGGCGGTGCGGCGGCGGAAAAGCCCGGCCGGCGGCCGCTGCGGCAGTCGGCGTAAAGCGTGAACTGGGAAACCGCCAGCACCTCACCGCCGGCTTCCAGCACCGAACGGTTCAGCTTGCCCTGTCCGTCTTCAAATATACGCAGGTGGGCAATCTTTTCGGCCAGATAGCGCGCATCGCCGGGACCGTCATCCTGCCCCACCCCCAGTAAAATGACCAGGCCCGGGCCAATCGCCCCGGCTACCCGCCCTTCCACCGTCACCGACCCCCGGATTACCCGCTGCACCACTGCACGCATCCCAATTTCACCATCTTCCAACCAACAGGCATGATTTATTGAACACAACCGTTTGTACCACCAACTCACCGCAAATGACCGTTCTACACTGTGTGTTTTTTAACATACCCGGTCGTATCCCGTCTCCCCGAACCTCCGGTCCGGCCGCCTTCCGCCGCATAAAATGTAATACATCCCCGTGCCTTACCCGGCCGGCTCAACTGGTGCGCCGCACCTCGTAAACATCCGGAATGCGTTTGATCCGGGTGCTCACCAGTTCCAGCTGCTCCTTGCTTTTCATTTCCAATACCATTTCAATCACCGCCTGGTGGTTTTTGCGCCCCCGCGCGGTGACCCAGTTGGCGCTGATCTTCATATCGGTCAGTACGGCCATCACATCGCTCAAGAAGCCGGCCCGGTCCATCCCCGTAACTTCCAGTTTCACCTGAAAGGAAGCCTGGAAGTCCTGATCCCAGGCGGCCTCCACCAGCCGGTCCGGTTCGCCCTGCTGAAATATGGCCACGTTATAACAGTCGCTGCGGTGGATGGAAACGCCCCGCCCACGGGTAATGTAGCCCACAATCGGATCACCGGGCACCGGGTTGCAGCAGTGGGCCAGGCGGATGAGCAGGTTGTCGACGCCCCGCACCCGGATTCCCTGGGTGGGACGCCCCCATTCGGAAGGTGCGCGCTGTTCCGGCTTTAATTGCTGCATTTCTTCCTGCAGGCCCTTTTTTTCCGGTTTGATTTCATCCCGGATCCGGTTCAGCACCGCCAAAGCGGTGACCGTACCCTCGCCCACGGCGGCATAAACATCTTCCAGCGCATTCAGATTCAGCCGCCGGCCGAATTCCAGCAGGCGGTCGCCCTTGATTATTTCGGGATCAAGGCCCTGCTTCTTTATTTCCTTTTCCAGCGCCTCGTGACCCTTGACTATGTTTTCCTCCCGCTGCTCCTTTTTAAACCACTGGCGGATGCGGCTCTTGGCCTGGGATGTTTTGACCAGCTTCAGCCAGTCCCGGCTGGGACCGGACGCCTGTTTTGAGGTGAGGATCTCCACAATATCCCCGTTCTTCAATTTATAGTCCAGCGGCACAATGCGGCCGTTCACTTTTGCGCCCACACAGCGGTGGCCCACCTGGGTATGCACCCGGTAGGCGAAATCGATGGGCACCGAGCCGGCCGGCAGTTCCAGCACATCTCCCTGGGGGGTGAAGACAAACACTGTGTCGGCAAACAGATCAATCTTCAGGCCTTCCATGAATTCCCGGGCGTCTCTCAAATCGTGCTGCCATTCCATCAACTGGCGCAGCCAGGCCAGTTTCTGTTCGAAATTTTTGTCCCCCCGCCCGCCTTCCTTGTAGCGCCAGTGGGCGGCGATGCCGTATTCGGCGGTGCGGTGCATTTCCCGGGTGCGGATCTGTATTTCCAGCGGCTCACCCCGGGGGCCGACCACCGTGGTGTGCAGGGACTGGTACATGTTGGATTTGGGCATGGCGATGTAATCCTTGAACCGGCCGGGAATGGGCTTCCAGATGGTGTGCACCGTACCCAGGGCGGCATAGCAGTCCCGCACCGAGTCCACAATCACCCGCACGGCCTGCACGTCGTATATTTCATTCAGATTCTTTTGCTGTTCGGCCATCTTGGAGTAAATGCTGTACAAATGCTTGGGCCGGCCCTGAATATCGGCCCGGATATTCACGGCGGACAACTTTTCCTGCAATATGGCGATGACCCCGTTGATAAATTCTTCCCGCTTGCGCCTGGTGCTGGCCACACCCCGGGCCAGTTCGTAATATTTCTCCGGCTCCAGGTAATGAAAGGACAGATCCTCCAGTTCCCACTTCATGTGGTAAATGCCCAGGCGGTGGGCCAGGGGGGCAAAGATTTCCATCGTTTCCTGGGCGATTTCCTTTTGCTTGGCCGCGGGCTGGTATTTCAACGTACGCATATTGTGCAGGCGGTCGGCCAGCTTGATCAGGATCACCCGGATGTCCCGGGCCATTGCCAAAAACATCTTGCGCAGGTTTTCCGCCTGGCGTTCCTCCTTGGAGCGGTATTCCAGACGGCTCAACTTGGTCACCCCGTCCACCAAAAGGGCCACTTCCGCGCCGAATTCCGCTTCGATCTGCTCCAGGGTGACTGTCGTGTCTTCCACCACATCGTGCAACAGGGCGGCCTCCAGCGTTTCCAAATCCAGCTCCAGTTCGGCCAGAATACGGGCCACGGCCAGCGGATGGAGGATGTACGGTTCACCGGAAATACGTTTTTGAGCCCCATGGGCCTTTTCGGCAAAGTGATAGGCCTTGCTCAAAAGGGATACGTTTGCACGGGGGTTGTATAACACCACTTTGTGTACCAGATCCTGGAGCATTTTTTACACCTGCTTATCCCAGCGTAAAAGGACCGGGCAGTTTGCCCGCCGCCCGGCAAACCGTCCGAAAACTGCCGGTTGACAAGCAGTTGCCCAACGGGCCGGATACCTGATCATGACGCATGATTATACTTTATATTATTCCTGCCGGATCAGCAAGGTCCGGGGAACAGGGTGCCAACGGAAGCATTCAGGGTGTGCCCGAGCCATTCCAGGGACGTTTTTTTCAACTGCTGCGCCCAGCAGTAGGTTGCCGAGCCGGACAGGGGCCGTTTTTCTCCCCGGCACGCCGGCAGGCAGACCGGTGAATCGCCGCCTGCGGCCGGCCAGGCCAGCAAACCGAGCTCCGCCAGCACGGCCATGCCCAGCGCCACGGTAAATTCCTGCGCCTGAACGCAGCCGGCGCGCTTTAGCTGACGGGTCAACCGGTCCAACAGTTCATCCCCGCTGCCGGACCGGGCGGGCGGGCCGTTGCCGCGGCTTAAGAGCAGGTAAAGCCTGGCCAGGCTGTCCCGGTCCGGGGCCAGGGCGGCCAGATAACGGGCGGCCAGGCGGGCGTCCTCCCGGCCGAAGAGCAGGTAAACCGCCCCGGCGCCGGCCCGCCGGGCCGCCTCCACCACCATCTCCCATTCCCGCCGGTCACCGGGCGGATGATAAACCACCACCCGGCTCATTTCCCTGCCGGCGGTCACGGCGGCCTGATCCGGCGTGGTAACCAGCACGCCGGCCCGCCCGGAAGCAAGCAACTCCCTGATCAGGACCCTTTGCCCTTCATCCTGCCAGGCGTGGCAGAAAACCGTCCCCTTCCCCGCCTCCGGACAGGCATGGCGCAGGTAGGAAGCCAGTTCCACCGTGCGGTGGGGGGAATCGACCAGCACCAGTGTGCGCCGGCCGGCCGCCACCAGTCCGGCCAACCAGGCCGGGCGGCCGGGACGCCCCCGCCGGTCCACCAGGCGCAGGGCGGCCGTCTCCCGCCCGGCGTCTGTGCCGGAAAGCCCGCCGGCCGCCGGGGGCGGGACACCAAAAGCCCGGCGGCACCAATCCGGCAGACGATCGGCCTGCGGCGACCGGCTGTATTCGGCCAGCGCCCGGCGGACAAACCCGGGCAGGAACAGCGCCTGCTCCGCCCGGGGCAGGTGGCGCGCCGCTTCTTGAAAAAGCAGGGACAAATCGTCATTTGCCTTTTTCGGACCCGGGCCGCCCGCGCCCCCGTGCGGCTGGTTCAAAGCGGCCGGCTCACCGCCCCCGGGGCGCAGGTCCTTGACCGCCAGCTGCAGATTGCGCTCCCCGCGCCAGTGATCAAAAGCCGGTGTAAAGGCCAGATCCATGGCCGCCCCGGCGGCCACTTCATCCACACAACCGGCCAGATGAAAGCCGATGCCGTCCATGGTGGTACCGTTTTCCCGCACCAGCAGCTTGAGGTGGTGGCCATCCCGGCCCACCCCCCGGCAGTGCAGCACGCTGACCCCGCAGCAGGCCAGCAGGGGATCCGGGTTGCCGTGGCCGAACGGAGCCAGCATGGCCAGTTCCGTAATCAGCCGGGGGGAAATGTCGCGCAGCGAGACCAGCGCGTCCACATCCAGCACAGGCAGCGGCGCTTCCCCGGGCATGACTTCACCGGCATAGCGGTTGATGGCCGCCCGCAGGGCTTCCACCCGTTCCGCCGGCAGGGAGAAACCGGCCGCCCCGGCATGACCGCCGAAGGCCAGCAGGTATTCACGGCAGTGTTCCAGCGCCCGGTATAAATGAAAACCGGGTATGCTGCGCCCGGATCCCTTGCCCTGCCCGCCGTCCAGGGCGATCAGCAATACCGGGCGGTAAAAATGATCCATCAGGCGGGAGGCCACGATGCCGATCACTCCGGCATGCCAGCCGGGAGAGGCCAGCACCAGCACCCGGTCCCCGGCGCGGGCGGGATCTGCGTGCAGCATGGCCAGCGCTTCGGCCAGCACCCCGGCCTCAATCTGCTGCCGTTCGCGATTGCCGTGGTTGAGCCGCCCGGCCAACTCCCGCGCCCGGGTGTCATCCGTACAAAGCAGCAGCTCCACCGCCGGGCGGGCGTCACCCAGGCGGCCGGCGGCGTTAAGGCGGGGGGCCAGGGCGAAACCCACCGCCCGGGCATCCAGTTCTTCTTTTTTCACCCCGCTTGCGTCCAGCAGCGCCTGCAGGCCGGCACTTCCGCCGCACGCCAGCCGGGACAGGCCCGCTTTGACCAGAATGCGGTTTTCCCCCAGCAGGGGTACGATATCAGCCACCGTACCCAGGCAGGCCAAGTCCAGGTAATCCTGCCAGGCGTCCTCATCCTGTCCGCAGGCAACCAGCAAGGCCTGGGCCAGTTTCAGCGCAACCCCCACGCCGGCCAGCTCTTTAAACGGATAGGCGCAGTCCGGCTGCCTCGGATTGAGCACTGCCACCGCCGGCGGCAATGCGGACGGCACCTGGTGATGATCGGTGATGATCACGTCCGGGCCGCCGGCCCGGACCGCGGCGGCCACCGCACCAGCGTTGCTGATCCCGCAGTCGACGGTCACCACCAGGGTAAAACCGGCCGCCCTGGCCTGTTCCAGTACCGCTTCATGCAGCCCGTACCCTTCGGTCAGCCGTCCCGGAATGTAATATTCCACCCGGGCGCCCAGCCGCCTTAAAACCTTGACCAGCAGTGCCGTGGCCGTGATGCCGTCGGCGTCGTAATCCCCGTAAACCAGGACTTTATCGCCGGATTTTATGGCCGCCGCAAGTCTTTCCACCGCCCGGTCCATCCCTTTCATCAAACCAGGAGCGGCCAGCTGTTCCAGGCCGCCGGACAGGAAGATGCGTGCTTCTTCCACGGTATAGACGCCCCGGTTCAACAGCAGGTGGGCCAGGATGGGAGAGATTTTCAACTCCCTGGCCAGGATGTATTTGAGAGCGGGGTCCGCCCGTTTGACCCGCCAGATTTTCTGCTTGCGTAATGGCAATTTATGCACCTCAAAATAAATTATAAGGTAGTCCGGCGGGCATGGCAATGAAAAACTCATTGACAAATGCCCGTTATTATTGTATTATCCGAATATATAGTTAACCAAATGCACATAATTTCTCTTGAAGGGAGGATCCCGCGTTGATTGGAACCATTGCCAAGCCCATGGAGGAAATCATGCCGTACCTGGAGGGGAAGGACAATTTAATGGTCATCGGCTGCAACGGCTGTGCCAAGGCCATCCACAGCGGCGGCGAGGCGGAAGTGAACCAGATGGTCGCGGAGTTGGAGAAAAGAGGCAAAAAGGTCATTGCCGCCGGCGCTCCGGAAAGAACCTGTTACATCCAGCATACCAGGGCCTTCCTCGAACCGCTCCAGCAGGAACTGAATGATTGCGGCGCCATTGTAGTCATGGGCTGCGGCGGAGCGGTGCAGATTGTCAGACAGGCCACGGAAGAAAAGCACTTGTTGAAACACATTGTTTCTTCCCTGAACTCGATTGGTCATTTCGACACTGTCGTGCCGGGCACGGAATTTGTGGAACAATGCATGGAATGCGGCGACTGCATGCTCAACATGACCGGTTCGATCTGCCCGGTCACCAAGTGCGCCAAGGGGTTGCTCAACGGTCCCTGCGGCGGCAGTCAAAACGGCAAATGCGAAGTCAACCCGGACCGGGACTGCGCCTGGGTGTTGATTTACAACCGCCTGAAGGCACTCGGCGAACTGGACAAAATGCAGCAATACCAACCGCCCAAGGACAACAGCAAAATCACCCGGCCGCGGCGGGCGGTTTACAATGAAAAAACCGGCACAGCACTGGCTTAAGGGGGGAAGGGACAGTGAAATTAAGCTCGTTATTTGCACAGGGCAAATTTGTTGTCACCAGCGAAGTGGGACCGCCCAAGGGCACGGATGTTTCGGGCATGCTGGCTGAAGCGGAGCATCTGAAAGGAGTGGTGGATGCGGTAAACGTTACGGACAACCAGAGCGCGGTGATGCGCCTGGGTTCGCTGACCGCATCCCACCTTTTGAAACAAAAAGGCTTTGAACCGGTCTTTCAGTTGACCTGCCGGGACCGTAACCGTCTGGCCCTGCAGTCGGACCTTTTGAGCGCCGCCGTGCTGGGCATTGAAAATGTGCTCTGTCTGACCGGGGATCATGTCCACGCTGGGGACCACCCCCAGGCCAAACCGGTATATGATTTCGATTCCGTGCAGCTGCTCAGAACGGCGCGGGAATTGTGCAACGGGTTTGACGCCGCCGGCAATCAACTGGACGGGAAGCCGGACTTCTGTCTGGGCGCCGTGGTCAACCCGGGGGCCGATCCCCTGGAACCACAGCTGATCAAACTGGAGAAAAAGATCAAGGCCGGCGCGCAGTTCATTCAAACCCAGGCCGTTTTTGACCCCGCTGTTTTCGAAAAGTTCATCAAACAGGCATCTTCTTTCGGCGTACCTGTCGTGGCCGGCATTGTGCTGTTAAAATCGGCCGGCATGGGCCGCTACATGAATGAAAACGTGTCCGGGGTAAATGTACCGGATAGCCTGCTGCGGGAAATGGCGGACCTGCCGGCGGAAAAGCGCAAAGAAAAAAGCGCCGCCATCGCCGTCAAACTGATCAAAGAATTAAAACAGATGTGCGCGGGGGTGCATATTATGCCCCTGGGCTGGACGGACCTGGTGCCCGGGATTGTTTCGGCAGCGGTTTGATGTGAGTGGAAGCCCGCCCCTATTAGAACAAAGGCGGCTGCTTTCAGGCTTACGGGTTGTGTGCAATAATCATGGCTGGTAATAATGTGCTGCGGTAACAGGACGGCGCCCGGGAAACCAACCTGCGGCGCCGTCCCTTTTGTGATCCCTTTGTATAACCAGCCTGCGGCAACACCGCCTGTCCGGTGCCGGTGCGCCAAATATTTTTGCCATCGCATTTCCGGCTGGCGCACAGTGTTCCCTTCCCCTTCCTTTTCCTTTTCCGCTCCGGGCTGTCAGTCAAACTGTCGGTCTGATTTCAAACCCGTCATATTCACCCCGGCAGGGCTCTTCCCACACTTCCACCCGCTCCACCCGGGAAGCGGGTGAACCCTGCCGGCACCACCGGAGCACCTGCTCCACGGCCGCATCCTCACCTTCAAAAACCGCTTCCACCCGTCCGTCCCGTAAATTGCGCACCCAGCCGGTCACCCCGCAACGGACGGCCTCTTCTTGGGTATGCAGGCGGAAATACACCCCCTGCACCTTGCCGCTGATTAAAACATGCCTGCGCAGCATGGCTGTTACGCACCTCCCGGTTTATGCTCCAGGCAGCATTATACCACATTTGGCGGCAGCACATTTTTCTTTTCCGCTCACCCTCCAAAACATCCCGCATAATATACAGCAGATACTTTTTTTGTCAAAAGAGAGGAGGAAACCGGATGTCCGGCATACCCCACGAATTTTTTACCGTGGAAACGTTGAGCACTTTTGGCGGACTGGTGCTTTTCGTATCCCTGGTGACCACGCTGCTGAAAACCCCGGTCAAGGAGCGCTGGGGCGACTGGGCCGTACGACCGCTGGCCATTTTGATCGCCTTGCTCACCGAGTTGTTTGTGACGGCCACCCGGGGTGTTTTAAACCTGGAATCAGTCGGCCTGGCCGTGGTCAACGCCGTACTGGTGGCACTGGCGGCCAGCGGCAGCCACGAGTACATCTCCGACCCCCTGGCCCAAAAAAAACGCCCGCAGGACTTCAACCTGCTGGATAATGGAAAACGGATCCCATAGATGGTGTCCTCCGCACCGGCTCCGGCGAGTGGAAGGACACGGACAGCGGAAATTATAAAGGCAGGTTGAGGCCTCCCCAACCTGCCTTTGCTTTGTTCACGCCTTGACTGGATTGAAGCCGGGAAAACGGGATACTTACCGCACCAACGATTCTCTGCCCTTTTCACGCCTTGGCCGGATTGAAGCTGTTGAACACTTTCCGGAAATGAAAACCATAGATGGCGAAAGAAATAGCCTGCGGCAGCATATGCGGGTAACCCCAGAGTGTTTTCAGCAAAAGCCGCCAGTAATATTTCCTCCCCTGGTCGAGTACTCCGAGGTAAAACATGGCCATAAAAAATGCCTTCAAGTAACAAAGACGGAACATGTCAAACCTTACTCCCCGCGCCGGCTTGAATTCTCCGAAAAACTGCAGCACCCGCTCATAATATTGAGCCGGGGAGTAGATGGTGGTGACGATTTGTTTATACCCTTCGATCAACTTTTGTGTGTTCATTTTCGGTACGAAGTTGAGGGAGAAGTCGGTATTGTTCCCCGAAAAGTTTTGCAACAGCCGTTTTTCGTTTTTCAGCCGCTCAAACAACCTGGTGCCCCGGGGGGCATTGAGCAGGCCGACCATGGCCGTGACAATCCCGCTTTGTTGAATGAATTTGATTTGCCTTTCAAAAATCGAAGGCGTATCGCTGTCGAAACCGACGATAAAACCGGCGCTTACTTCCATGCCGTAATTTTGAACCCTTTTTACCGAAGCAAGCATGTCCCGGTTGACATTGTTGAATTTGTTACACTCCTTCAAGCTGTCTTCGCTGGGCGTTTCAATGCCGATGAAGACGTGGGCAAAACCGGCCCGGCGCATTAAATCCATTAACTCCTGATCATCCGCCAGGTTGATCGAAACCTCGGTGATAAATACAAACGGGTGCCGGTGCTTATCCATCCATTCAATTATAGCCGGCAGTATTTCTTTTTTGATGATCACCTTGTTGCCGATAAAGTTGTCGTCTACAATAAATACGCTTCCCTTCCACCCGCGGTGGTAAAGGGAATCCAGTTCACCGATAAACTGCTCCACGTTTTTCAACCTGGGTTTGCGGCCATAAAGGGAAGTAATGTCACAAAACTCGCAGTCATACGGACAACCGCGGGAAAACTGCACACTCATGGTCACATAGTCGTTAAGGTTGATCAGTTCCCACAGCGGCACGGGTGTAGTGCCGATATCCGGCCGCTCGTTACTGGTGTAAATATGCTTTTCCGTTCCCTTTTCCAGATCAGCCAGGAACTGCGCCAGGGTGATTTCCGCTTCATCCAGGACCAGGTGATCCACTTCCGCAAACTCATCATATTCCATGGTAAAAAGAGGCCCGCCGGCCACTGTCTTCACGCCCAGCGACCGGCAGCGCCCGATTAATTCCCGGGCGGATTCCCGCTGAATGGTCATGGCGCTGATGAAGACATAATCGGCCCATTTCAGGTCTGCATCCTTGACCGGCCTGACATTCATATCAATCAGCCTTTTTTCCCACGCACCGGGAAGCATGGCGGCCACTGTCAACAATCCCAGCGGAGGGTGGGCGGCTTTTTTATTTATAAAACGCAGGGCGTGCTTGAAGCTCCAAAAACTCTCCGGGTATCTGGGATAAGCCAGAAGAATTTTCATTACCCTTTACTCCTTCCTTTCGGACATGCTTTTCCAACCAGCCGGTAAATGAGGAATGGAGGCCCGTGCAGTCCAGGCCTGAAAATTGACCGTCCACCCTTTCCGCTAGTATTTCCCGGCACCGGCTATTTATACCTGACCGTCTGTTACAGGCCGGCCATGCCGGCAACCGGACGCTACCCGGACAAATCCTCCGGATGAAAAACACTGCAGACATCATTATAATACACTGGAAACACTTTTAATGAAAGCTTATTTCTACCGATCCGTCCAGGTTCCTGCCAAAGTTTTTGTTTTTCCGTGTTTTTTTGTATTTCCCCCGCCGCGGCAGGACTTCTATATCATCCGGACGAATTGTTATTTTTTAATCCAATCGAGAGGAAGCGAGTGCATGCCTTCAACGGAGCTGAAGAAAAACCGCATCATCGTCACCGTCCTGGGACCGGACCGGGTGGGAATAATCGCCGGGGTGGCCCGGGTGCTGGCCGATAACAATATTAACATCCTCGACATCAGCCAGACCATTTTACAGGAGTTTCTGGTCATGATCATGATTGCCGATATGGAAAAGAGCCGGGTGGATCTGAGCACGCTGAAAGCACACCTGGCTGAAAAAGGCGCCGCCCTGGGTGTGCGCATCGACGCCCAGCACGAAGACGCTTTTCAATTCATGCACCGGATTTAATTCCGGACTAAAGGAGAATATGAGCATGCTTACTATGGCTGAAATTATGGAAACGATTAAGATGGTACAGGAAGAAAACCTGGACATCCGCACCATTACCATGGGCATCAGCCTGCGTGACTGCGCCGATCCGGACGCCGGTGCGGCACGGCGTAAAATTTACGACAAAATCACCGCCCGGGCCGGCCGGTTGGTGGCAGTGGGCGAGCAAATCAGCCGTGAATACGGCATTCCGATTGTGCACAAGCGCATTTCCGTCACCCCCGTTTCCCTGATTGCCGAATGCAGCCACGCAGAAGACTATGTGGCCTACGCCCGTACACTGGACGAAGCGGCGGCGGCGGCGGGGGTCAATTTCATCGGCGGCTTTTCAGCCCTGGTGCACAAGGGATTCACCGCGGGCGACCGGACGCTGATCTCCTCCATTCCCGCCGCCCTGGCCGGCACGGAAAGGGTCTGCGCCTCGGTAAACGTAGCCACCACCCGGGCGGGCATCAATATGGACGCCGTCCGCCTGATGGGCCGGGTGATCAAGGAAACGGCCGCACGCACCGCCGGGCAGGGCGGCCTGGGCTGCGCCAAACTGGTCGTTTTCAGCAACGTGCCCGAGGACAACCCGTTCATGGCCGGAGCATTTCACGGAGTGGGCGAGCCGGAATGCACCATCAATGTCGGGGTGTCCGGTCCGGGAGTGGTAAAAAACGCCGTCGTCCGGGCCGGCAATGTGGATCTGGGCACTCTGGCCGAAACAGTGAAAAAGACGGCCTTTAAAATCACCCGCATGGGGGAACTGGTGGGCCGGCTGGCGGCGGAAAGGCTGGGCATTTCTTTCGGCATCGTGGACCTTTCCCTCGCCCCCACCCCGGCGGTGGGAGACAGCGTGGCCGAAATCCTGGAAGCCATGGGCCTGGAACGCTGCGGCACGCACGGCACCACGGCCGCCCTGGCGCTGTTGAACGACGCGGTGAAAAAAGGCGGCGCCATGGCCTCTTCCTATGTCGGCGGGCTGTCCGGGGCCTTCATCCCGGTCAGCGAGGACGCCGGCATGATCCGGGCGGTGGATCATGGCGCCCTCTGCCTGGACAAGCTGGAGGCGATGACCTGCGTCTGCTCGGTGGGTCTGGACATGATCGCCGTCCCCGGGGAAACCAGCGCGGAAACCATCGCCGCCATCATCGCCGACGAGGTGGCCATCGGCGTAATCAATAAAAAGACCACCGCAGTCCGCATCATCCCGGCGCCGGGTAAACGGGTGGGAGATCACGTCACTTTCGGCGGTCTTTTGGGCGAGGCGCCGGTAATGGCGGTCCACCCTTTTTCTTCAGACAATTTTGTGTGCCGGGGCGGACGCATTCCGGCTCCGATTCAAAGCCTGACCAATTGACGGTGTTATTTGATGCTTTCTTTGAAATGGTTGATCCGGCGGGACAAACCGCTTTTGATGGCCGCTTCCTTCACCGCTCTGGCCACTTTGGGGGTGACATCACGGTTGAATACCGCCGGGATGATGTTATCGGCCGACAATTCGCCCGGCCGGACAATACCGGCCAGGGCATGGGCGGCAGCCAGGGCCATCTCCCCGTTGATGGCGCGGGCGTGGCAGTCCAGGGCGCCGCGGAAAACTCCGGGGAAGGCCAGCACGTTGTTGATCTGGTTGGGATAATCGGAACGGCCGGTAGCCAAAACGCCCGCAACATCGTACACTTCTTCCGGCTCCACCTCGGGCACCGGGTTGGCCAGGGCAAATACCACCGGCCGGGGAGCCATGCCCAGAATGTCTTCCCGGTGCAAAAGCCCCGGTCCGGAAACTCCGATCAAAACGTCGGCGCCTTTGATTACTTCTTTTAAGGAGCCGTTTTTGTTTTGCGGGTTGGTGTGCTCCGCCAGCCAGCGCTTGGAAGGAACGGACAGATTGCGCGCCAGTGAAATGGCGCCCTGCCGGTCGCAAACCACAATGTTCCGCGCCCCCGCATCAAGCAGGATTTTGGCGATGGCCACGCCGGCGGCGCCCGCCCCGCTGAGCACAATTTCCACATCACTAATTTTTTTATTGACGATCTTCAAGGCATTAAGCAAACCGGCCAGAACCACAATGGCCGTACCATGCTGATCGTCGTGGAAAACGGGAATATCAAGCAATCCGGTCAGTCTTTCTTCAATATCAAAACATTTGGGCGCGGCAATGTCCTCCAGGTTGATCCCTCCGAACTGGGGCGCAATGGCTATCACGGCGGCGATAATATCCCCCGGTTCATGTACATCCAAACAGACCGGAATGGCATCGACATTGCCGAACTGCTTGAATAGGACGGCTTTGCCCTCCATCACCGGCAGGGCCGCCCGGGCGCCCAGGTTGCCCAGTCCCAGAACGGCCGAACCGTCGGTGACAATGGCCACCGAGTTTCCTTTCATGGTCAGATCGTAGGCATATTCGGGGTTTTTGGCAATAGCCTGCGAAACCCGGGCCACCCCCGGAGTGTAAACCAGGGAGAGATCCTCCCGGTTGAGAATTTGTCTTTTGGGAGTGACCTGGATTTTTCCGCCCCGGTGGGCCAGAAAAACCCGGTCGGCCACATGCAGGACCTTCGCCTCCGGAAAGCTGTTCAGTTTTTCCAACAGGGGCATCAACTGCTGGCTCTCATGCATCCCGACCATGATGTCCCGGACCATGTAACCGGGTGAAGCGCTGACCAGGTCGATCGACCCCACATTGCCGCCGTACTCCCCGATGGCGGTAAGTATTTTGGCCAGCGTACCGGGCTTGTTTTCCAGCTTCAGCTGAATCAGGACGTTTGCCGGCATAACCATTGAAAACACCTCTTTTGTATATTCCGGTGCCGGGATTACTACCGCGATTATTAGTCAAATAAAAGATTAAAATACTGTATATTGTACTGTGGATTTTGTATACAATATAAGATTCTTTTTCCCCCTTGTCAAGCTTAAAATTCCTCTGTCACAGAGTAATCTCCCCATATGTCCCGGAAAGACCACATTTTAAATACACAAGCGGACTGTTGCCAGCCCGCTAATTTGGTGCCTTATGAATTTTAATTATCCACCGGAGCAACCTACCGGGAACACGGCAGTGTCAATCTGCCTTTGGCTGCCATGCAGGGAGTGGTTGGACCACCGGGGCGGCGGTTTATCCCCTGATTGACGCCGTGCTTTGGCTGTCATATAGAGAGTGGTTGGACCCAGACGCGCCGCCGTCCGCTCCCCATAGCGAAGCTTTTGACTCAGGATGGAAACGGTTGGTATTCGGATTAACATGCCACCAATCTAGGAACCGGACAGCAACTGCCTGTTTTTGTAATTCCAGGCCAGCACCGCTTCCGCAAAGGAAACCATCTTTTTGGTCATGCCGCCGCCCACTTTGCCATTTTGCCGGCTGGGCAAGTCTCCTTTGTCTATCCGGTCGTAATCGGGCATGCCCAATTCCGCGGCCATTTCATTTTTAAATTCTTCAATCGCAGGTCCAACATAGGGAGCCAATTCTTTGGGGATCAATCCGGTGGAAGCGGTTATTTTCATCAATTCCACGGGAATCAGTTCTTTGTTCACCAATTCTCCGGACATACTGCGCCCCCCCTTCCGGTAGCTTTGCTTTAACAGATTTTATATCTTTCCCTTTATTGATGAATTTATCATTCCCGTCGGGTTTGATTTTTATGTTGGCAATTAAGGACATAAAAAGCGCTGTCCGGCGGTAAAATATTACCATTTGAGGCGGGAGGGTTGTTTTTTTATAAATGGCTGTGATTAGATTACTACAGGAATGGAAAAGGGATGCTCTTGAGCAAATAAATTTAATCCCTGAACATGTAAATTCCTGAGTTCAATATTTGGGAAGGAAAGGTGAATGACCGTGTTGACCGAGCAGATGAAAAGTCTGGTTAAAGGCGGGAAATGTCTGGTGGCCACCGCCGGCAAGGATGGGTGGCCGAACATAGGTCCCAAAGGGTCTGTAATGCTGGTGGACGATTCCACGCTGGCCTTCGGGGAAGTGACGGGAAAACAAACCTATCAAAACCTGGTGGAAAACCCCAAAGTGGCCATTGCGGTGATGGATTACGAGCAACGGGTGGGATACCGTTTTACGGGCACGGCGAAACTGGAAACCGAAGGTCCACTCTTTGAACAGTTTGCACAAAGATTTGCCGCAATGAACCTGCCCCGGCCGGTTGCCGCGGTCAAGGTAAAGATCGAAAGTGTCTATGACCTGGGAATCCAGAACCCCGGTGGAAAGATTGAATAGCTTTTTTGCAAGCAGGGCCGTCCGGGATCCGGACGGCCCTGCGAACGCATAACCCACTATGCACAGCTTCTTCAGACCGGTGGCAGTGCCTCGTCGCTCTTCCGCCCCGGTACGACCGCCACCTTCAAAAACGGCGCATTAACAATAATAAAAAAATACGTTCCGGGGAATTAAATACAGTAGACTGTCTCGAACAAGGAGGAGCAATATGAGCGAATACCTGGGAAACAAGGAAGATAGAAAGCAGGTCTTAAAAGAGATCATTAAAAGCCTGCACGCCGGGGAAGCCGTAGATGAAGCCCGGGAAAAATTCAAAAGGCTGGTGGGAAACGTCGGGGCGGATGAAATTGCCGCCCTGGAGCAGGAACTGATTAAGGAAGGCATTACGCCCGATGAAATCAAAAACCTGTGCGATGTGCATGCCGCCGTGTTCAAGGAGGCCCTGCTGGAAAATGAAAAACCGGAATTGATCCCCGGTCACCCGCTGTACATAATGAAACACGAAAACAAAGAAGCCGGGAAGATACTGGCGCAGATTGACGCCCTGCTTGAAGAACCGGAAGACGCCACCGGGGAAGACAGCGGGTTTTTTTCCCGGCTGAAGGAGCGGCTGGCCTTTTTCCGGGATAATTTATCCAAACACTATACCAAAAAAGAAAACATCTTCTTCCCCTATCTGGAAAAGCACGGCATCACCGGGCCGCCTTCCGTGATGTGGGCAGTGGATGATGAAATCCGGGACATGCTCAAGGAACTGGCGGCAAAGGCGGATGCCCCGGATGTCTCCGGCTTCAACCGGGCGGATTTCAAAAACACGTACGCGCAGGTTAAAAACAAGATTTCCGAAATGATCTTCAAGGAAGAAAATATCCTCGCGCCCATGTTTTTAGAACACCTGACCGCGGCGGAATGGGCGGAAATCAAGGAGCAGGACGACCAGTTCGGCGCTGTTTTCTCCCGGCCGGCCGAAGATTTCTGGCGGCCGGAAGGAAAAACCGCCGGTACGGCCGCCGGCCGGCCGGAAAAGGGCGGTCAGGCCCTCCCCCTGGACACCGGATCCCTTACCCCGGATGAGATAAACAATATTTTGACCAATTTGCCGGTCGACATCACCTTTGTGGACAAGAACGACACCGTCCGTTACTTTTCCCAGGGGAAAGAGCGGATTTTTGTGCGCACCAAATCGATCATCGGCCGGAAGGTGCAAAACTGCCATCCACCGGACAGCGTGCATGTGGTGGAAAGGATATTAAACGACTTTAAATCCGGCCGGCACAACGCGGCCGAATTCTGGCTCGAACTGAACGGCGCCTTCGTTTATATCCGCTATTTCGCCCTGCGGGACAAAAACGGTGAGTATCTGGGCACGATGGAAATCACCCAGGACGTGACCAAAATCCGCGCTCTGACGGGGGAAAAAAGACTGCTTCAATATTAACGTCCATGATTTTTTGAACACAACCCACAAATGAAAAAGGTCGGTAGCAGAAGGTTGGAGGCCGTACCTCGCCGCTCCGAAGCTCCGGCCCGGCGAAACATCCCGCAATCCATACCGCGGGATGTTTTTGCCCTTTACCGGTGCCGGTATTTTCCGGCCTTAACCGCCTCCTATCCGAAATAAATGTTCACCCCGCCCCCGTACCTCTTTTTCAGTTCGCCTCTTTCCACCAGAAAAACCAGGTGTGCCAGGGTTTCAGCCATAGCAAACCGTATTTCGTGCAAGGAAAGCTCTTCTTTGAAAACCTGCCGGCAAACATCATAGGCAGTCGCCCCCGGGGAGGCAACTCGCCGCATCAGCTCCAGCCTTTCCCGGTGATGCGCTTCCAACTGCGACACTCTTTGTTGCACACCAGTAAAAGAATTGCCGTGGGCCGGCAGGACCAGACAATCGGGTAAGCGGTGATTTTCCGCCAGGGACTGCAGAAAATTTTTCAGTGGATTGGGATCGGCAAAAGGCCACAGGCTGATGTTGGAGGTGATTTGGGGCAACAGGTGGTCGCCGGAAAACAGGATATGGTTATCCTGTTGATAAAAGCATAGATGACCGTCGGAGTGTCCGGGGGTGGCCAGCACCTGGTAAATATAATCACCCAACTGCACTTCGCCGGCAGCAAGGGTGGATATCTCTTCCGGATGCGGACGGACACGGGACAGGAGCCGGAGCGCGCTTTCCACCACCGCTTCGGTCAGTTCCGCCGGCATGCCGTTTTCTGTGAACAGGCTGTATACGGCTTTGAACGTTTCTTCCCCATGCCTCCAGTATAAATCCGCCGCTCCGGCATCCGTCGCGCTGATGTATACCGGGGCGCCGGAAAGTTGTTGCAGCCAGCCGGCCGCACCGTAATGATCGGGGTGGTAGTGGGTCAGATAAATTCCCTTGATATCCCGTCCCCGGATCTGATATTCGCGCATAAAATCCAGCCAGGTCCGCCTGGTGGGTTCGTCGTTCAGACCGCTATCTACCAGCCACCACCCCGCCCTGCCTTTAATCGCATAGCAGTTGACATGATTCAACCTGAACGGCAGGGGAAGCCTTACCTGGCAGATGCCGTACTTTTCAATCTCCTGCAAGTCACACCGTCTCCTGTTAAGGAATTTTTTCGAAAATAATTCACCTGTTTACAGCCCGCCGGACACTTGGCGCCCGGTGCACCGGCAGTTACAAGCAGACATTATGTTCTGCGAAATTAGTAAAAACCAATTTAACACTTTTTAAAACTTCTAAAATAATCCTTGTATTTATTCCGGAGCGCGTTTTTTGAAATCTTGCCCACACTGGTTTTGGGTATTTCATCGATAAACAATACATCATCGGGCAGCTGCCACCTGGCAAACCTGGAAGCAATGAAATCCAGGATCTCATCCTTTGTTATCTGGTCTTTATATTCTTCTTTCGGCACTACAAAGGCCAGCGGCCTTTCCTCCCACCTGGGGTGATAAGCCCCGATAACCGCAGCCTCGAGTACCTTTGGATGACCGACGATGCTATTTTCCAAATCCACAGAAGAAATCCACTCTCCACCGCTTTTTATCAGGTCCTTCACCCGGTCGGTCACCTTGAGGTAACCGTTGGAGTCGATGGTCCCGGCGTCCCCGCTTTTCCAGTAGCCATCAACGAATGATTCCGCATTGCGTGAATCGTTGTAGTAACTGCCGGTAATCCATGGACCGCGGATTAAAATCTCGCCGGATGTTTTGCCGTCATGAGGCAGTTCCCTCCCCTCCGGATCCACTATCTTGATATCCAGGCCCGTTACCGGCAGACCCTGTCTGCGCTTCAGGTCCCATTTTTCTTCCTCCGCCAGTTTGCTTTCCATGTCAGGTTTAAGTAAGTTCAATGCGGCCAGAGGGGTGGTTTCGGTGGCTCCGTAGGCATGAATGATATTTATTCCGTACTCCTTTAGACCTTTCATCATGGCCAGAGGCGGTTCGGTAGCCCCGGAAAGGAATCGGGCGCCCCCGAAATGGGGTTTTTCTTCAAGCGTACGCAAATAATTGAACATGGGCATAAAAATAGCCGGCGCGCCGCAGCCTACTGTCACTTTCTCTTCAATCATCAATTCTACCAGTGAACCGATATCTTCCACCAAATAGCGCCCCGGCAAAACGATTTTTGCCCCCATAAATGCCGCGGCAAAGAAAAATCCCCAACCCTGGGCATGAAACATAGGCACGATTTGCATGAAGTTATCGTTCCAATTAATACCAGTATAGCAGACGGCTTCCATGGTATGTAGATAAATACACCGGTGGGAATAGTAAACACCCTTTGGCCTGCCGGTGGTACCAGTGGTGTAGCAGGCGCTGTAGGTGGAAGTTTCATCAACCATTGGCCAATCATAGTCAGTTTCCGCATCTGCAAGCAATTCTTCGTAGCTGTATACCGGGCTCAATTTGGTTTTAAAACAAGCCGGATTTTTATCAGTCATTATAACATAGCCTTTTACCGTCGGGACGCTGGAAGAGATGGCCTCGGCCACCGGAATAAGGGACTCATCCACAAAAATCAATTTGGCCTCACTGTGATTTACTACGTAGATCAGTTCTTCCGGGACTATGCGGAGGTTCATCTGCAGAAGAACAGCCCCGGTGCCGGGGACGGCGAAGTAGAGCTCGAAAAAACGATTGGTGTTCCAATCCAGTACCCCCACCCGGTCCCCGGGATTGATTTTCAGCTTTTTTAGAGCGTTGGCCAGCCTTTTTATTCTTTGATAGGCTTCGTTATAATTATAACGGAAAACCCCCCGTTCGTTACGATAAACAATTTCCCGTTCAGGAAAATTTCTGGCTGCATGTCTGATGATGGTGGTGGTATTCAACTGATAGTCGTTCATGGAAGTGGAGGGACAACCCTTGATAATTTTCATTTGCCCGTCCTCCTTATTTCGCTGTATATATCCCTCAGTATTCTTTTTAACACTTTTCCCGAAGCATTTCTGGGCAGCGGCCCGGTAAACTTATAAATACGTGGTATTTTGTAATCGGCCAGGTGCTGTGCACAAAAAGCACGAATTTCTTCTGTAGTCAATCCAGCCCCCGGCCTGGGGCAAATTACCGCCGTAACCGTTTCACCCCATACCGGGTGGGGCAATCCGATTACCGCCGCTTCCAATACACCCGGATGCCTGTGCAGTACATGTTCCACCTCGGTGGAATAAACGTTCTCCCCGCCCGTGATGATCATGTCTTTCTTACGGTCCACCAGGGTAATATAGCCCTCCTCATCAATGATGGCCAGATCCCCGGTGTATAGCCACCCGTCCCGCAAGGTCTCAGCCGTGGCCCCGGGGTCCTTGTAATAACCTTTCATGACCATCTCGCTGCGAATGATGAACTCGCCTACCTGACCGGGAGCTACTTCACAACCTGATTTATCTATTACCCGCGCTTCGGTGTTGATGATGGCCTTACCACCGAAGCCGGGCTTGCGCAGTTGATCCTCGGGCTCCAGCAGCACGCCGCCCGGCCCTCCCTCGGTGAGGCCGCAAAGGTTATAAAACCTGTCCGTAGGAAATCTGTCCAGAGCCCGGCGCACCAGGTCCACGGGCATGGGTGCCGCACCGTATCCGCAACGGGTAATAGAGCTTAAATCGTATTTGTCGAAGTCCGGCACCTGCAGCATAAAGTTGTACATGGCCGGCACACCGAAAAATAGAGTAATCTTCTCGTCTTGAATGGTTTCAAGCACGGCCCGCGGTTCAAAAGCCCGCATCACCACATGGGTCGCCCCGACGAACATGCCCGAAACCAGAAACAGGTTCAACTGAGCCGAGTGGAACAAAGGAGCCAGGTGCAGCAAGCGGTCCCCGGGGTTGACCGCCATGTGCACCACTATTGCTATACCCACGTGAATAACCCTGTGATGATCGAAAAGCGCCCCCTTCGGACGGCCGGTGGTACCGGAAGTATAAAGTATCTCACAGTCATCACATTCATTTACATCAACCCCGGGTTCTTCGCCGGCCGCTCCCGCCATCAGTTCATCCCATTCCATGGCGTTCTGTGGTTGTTCGCCCGCTCCGGCCCGCACCAGGTATCGCACTCCGGGAATCTTGCCTTCAAGGGATGCAATAAGTTCACCATATTTGGGATCGAAAAATAAAATCACACTGTCCGAGTGATTTAATATATACTCCACCTCCGGCGCAGCCAGCCGGAAATTGATCGGTACCGCCACTGCACCCAGTTTCATAGCGGCCATAAATACCAACACATAGCGGTCGGAATTTTGCATCATCAATGCCACTTTTTTCCCCTTGCACACGCCAAGGCCGGCCATAGCATTGGCCATTCTGTTGACGTACCCGTTGAATTCCCGGTAAGTATAACGAAGCTTCCCGTAAATCAGGCATTCCTTGTCCGGGTGACGGCGGGCGTTTCCGGCCAGTATGCCACCGATATTCATCGAATTCCCCCCTATTCTTTTTGTTTTCCGAACCATTCACGCAGAGTATTTTTCAATACTTTACCGGATGCGTTTCTGGGCAGGGCTTCTACAAATTCTACCGAGCGAGGTTTTTTGTACCCCGCCAGGTGTACGGTACACCATTCCATGATTTCCCGTACAGTGAGGACAGTTCCCGGTATGGGCACCACTACGGCGTGCACCCGCTCGCCCCATCGCTCGTCGGGCACACCGATGACGGCGGCTTCCAGCACTTTTTCGTGTCTATAGAGTACCTCTTCCACCTCGGCCGGATAAACGTTCTCACCACCGGAAATAACCATGTCCTTTTTGCGGTCCACCACATAAACAAA
The DNA here is from genome assembly GCF_001655685.1 of Desulfotomaculum copahuensis. Taxonomy (GTDB): domain Bacteria; phylum Bacillota; class Desulfotomaculia; order Desulfotomaculales; family Desulfovirgulaceae; genus Desulfotomaculum_G; species Desulfotomaculum_G copahuensis. Next base: position 238 of record NZ_LYVF01000085.1, on the reverse strand, counting down.
TCCCTCGCCGTCCATGCGCACCAGGTCACCGCTGTGAAACCAGCCATCCCTGACGGCGGCAGCGGTGGCCTGCGGATCCCGGTAATATTCCTTCATCAGGGTGGGACCACGGTACACGATCTCCCCCACCTCTCCCAAGGGGACGTCGCACCCGGCGTCGTCCACCACGCGTACCTCCACATTAACCACCGGCTTACCCACCGACGCCCCCTTGCGTAATATAATGGACCCATAAATT
>NZ_LYVF01000084.1 GCF_001655685.1 Desulfotomaculum copahuensis | reverse complement strand
CTGTGAAGAGTGGCGTAACGCTAGACAGAACCGCTTATACGCCTGGGGGGACGAAACCAAAGGCGGCAACCCGAACATAAAGGTAAGTTACCATAACGGCGCGTTCACCCTGGCGGTAACCATTTCTCATTTATCCGGGCAAACCGGAGTAGACAGCCTGGGGCGGCCGGTCATGGCCAGAGCGCCCCGGGTGGCAGGGAAACTGTGGCTGCCGG
>NZ_LYVF01000083.1 GCF_001655685.1 Desulfotomaculum copahuensis | reverse complement strand
AGGAGGAGAAAAAAGACATGGCCAAGGCCAAATTTGAGCGGACCAAACCGCACGTAAACATCGGCACGATCGGACACGTGGATCACGGGAAGACCACCCTGACCGCGGCGATCACGACCATACTGGCCACCGTGGGCAAAGCGGCGGTAAAAAAATACGACGAAATCGACAACGCGCCGGAAGAGCGTGAGCGGGGCATCACCATCAACACCGCGCACGTAGAATATGAAACGGACAACCGGCACTACGCGCACGTGGACTGCCCGGGCCACGCCGACTACGTAAAGAACATGATCACCGGCGCGGCGCAGATGGACGGCTCGATTCTGGTGGTATCGGCGGCGGACGGCCCGATGCCGCAGACCCGTGAGCACATCCTGCTGGCCCGGCAGGTTGGCGTACCCTACATCGTAGTTTACCTGAACAAGGCCGACATGGTGGATGACCCGGAACTGCTCGAACTGGTGGACATGGAAGTGCGGGAGTTGCTTTCGGCCTATGAATTTCCCGGGGATGAAATACCGATCATCACCGGTTCGGCTCTAAAAGCGTTGGAATGCGGCTGCGGCAAGCGGGACTGCGAATGGTGCAAATCGATCTGGGAACTGATGGACGCCGTGGACAGCTACATTCCCACTCCGGAACGGGACATCGACAAACCGTTTTTGATGCCGGTGGAAGACGTTTTCAGCATCACCGGGCGGGGCACGGTGGCTACCGGCCGGGTGGAGCGGGGAGCGGTCAAAGTGGGCGAAGAAGTGGAAATCGTCGGTTTGAACGAAAAGCCGCGCAAGACCGTAGTCACAGGGGTGGAAATGTTCCGCAAGATTCTGGACCGGGGCGAAGCGGGGGACAATATCGGCTGCCTGCTGCGTGGCGTGGACCGCAAAGAGATCGAACGCGGCCAGGTGCTGGCCAAACCGGGCAGCATCAAACCGCACACCCACTTCAACGCGGAAGTATACGTGCTGACCAAGGAGGAAGGCGGGCGGCACACCCCGTTCTTCAACGGCTACCGGCCGCAGTTCTACTTTAGAACCACCGACGTCACCGGCGTGATCACCCTGCCGGAAGGAGTGGAGATGGTCATGCCCGGGGACAACATCCGCGTGGACATCAAACTGATCACCCCGATTGCCATCGAAGAAGGACTGCGCTTCGCCATTCGCGAAGGCGGCCGCACCGTGGGCGCCGGCGTGGTCACCTCGGTGATCGAGTAGCG
>NZ_LYVF01000082.1 GCF_001655685.1 Desulfotomaculum copahuensis | reverse complement strand
TTCAATTCCTCATAGGTAGGCTAACATCCGGAGTTAAAGAGGCGCTCGAATGGTATCGGGCCAAGTTTCAATTCCTCATAGGTAGGCTAACATCATATCTGGCAACGCTGACCAAATGCCTTTACACGGCGTTTCAATTCCTCATAGGTAGGCTAACATCGCTGCACTCCCGTACCCGGTGTTTGTGGCCATGCTAGTTTCAATTCCTCATAGGTAGGCTAACATCTTGCGGAGTAGAGGAAGGCATAGGCGGCAGGTAGGTGTTTCAATTCCTCATAGGTAGGCTAACATCGGAGGTAAAGCAATTGCCTGGTAATGGGCAGAATCGTTTCAATTCCTCAT
>NZ_LYVF01000081.1 GCF_001655685.1 Desulfotomaculum copahuensis | reverse complement strand
TTAGCGCAGTCTCGCCCAATACACACGCCACCTCGGCCTAATCAGATACCGGCGGAATGCTTGGGTATCTGAACACGGGTCTGTTCCTCGGCCTCAGGCCCTTTTCTGACCGCCTCGCGACGCATCAGATAACCTAACTCTGGTCCGGATCGTTCGAGGTCTCGACTCTCCGGCGAGCATCCAGAGTTTCCTCGAATCTTGGCCTCGTTCCGGTGTAAGGCCCGAAACGGGAGGACAACACCTCCACTTAACGAATTAGGGCTGCGAATCGCCCGCTAAAAATTCTGGATTGACGATTATGTCGTTATTCAAAATCATTATGTATGCCGTATCGTATTTTCCCAGGGCGTAGGAGATACCAACATTGTGGCTTCCTGATAGGATTGTTGAGCTATTTTTTCTAGGAAAAATTTCATTCATGAATTTATAGGCGCTTTCGCCCATCTCAAGGCGGAGATTATCGTATAGCAATTTTTCCATAGCATCGGCAAGGGCATGGGGGTCATTAGGTGGAACCAAATGACCCGTGCCGTAGATGTTTCTAAAAAACGATTTATGCTATCTTAACCCCTAAATAATAACAAATTAAGGTTATAGTGTAATAGACTAATCTTTCGATTTCGTTTATATACTTCTTTGCAATTAAGAGTTATTTAGTATTCTATTATATATTTCCTCATAATCCATAGTCACATCATTCCATAATCGAATTTTTGACGTAAAAGGGCCTATATTTACCTTAGATCCAAAACTATTTAAAATAATTTTAGCGACGTCATTAGAATTTGGTGGATAATTTACCAAAAAACATCCTGGTTCATTCTTAAATTCCTCAAGTGCTGCTCGTTTTGTTACTATTACAGGTGTTCCTAAAGTCAACGCTTCTGCGATAGTTATACCAAAAGCCTCTGATTCAGATAACAATAAAAAGAAATCACTTTCCTCAATCATCTTAACCAACTCATTATATTCTACAAACGGCAACCATCTAATATATTCATTAATATTTAGTCTTAACGCAATTTTTCTTAAATTATCTTTTTCAGGTCCATCGCCAATTATAATCAATGATACTTTTTTGAAATTATACTTGTAAATTAACGAATACAAACTGTTTAATATATACCTAACACCTTTTCTTTTTATTAAATATCCAGAAAAAAGTAAATTAATTTTTCCCTTATTACCAATTAGTTTACAGTAACTTTTGCGATTAATTCTATTAACACCATGGGGGATTATTGAAATTATTTGATCTTTTATACCAAATATATCTTTTATTTTTTTAGCTTCAAAATCAGAACATGTTATAATACGCATTGACTGATTAAATATACGCCGCCCAATAGTATTATTAAGCAACTTAATCGCGTATCTACCAGCAAATGTACTTCCAGCTATATCAAAATGAGGAGAAAATACCAACGGTATTTTTGCATAACCTTTTCTAAGAATCCAAGCAATTTCATGAGAAAATAATGAATGGTAACCATGTACATGAATAATATGAGGGTTAAATTCTTTAATTATATAATCTAATTTTGAAGGCAGTGCAAGTTTAATACCATATAAAAATTTATCATATTTATATTTTACTCTTATTAATTTACTCCCCAAATATTCCTGATTGTCTGTTAAGTTACTATCATTTGGCTGTACGACTATAATATCATGACCTTTAAAAGAAAAACTACTCGCTAATTCTCGAACAACCTTATTGATTCCTCCTGGATACGTTGTTTCCATGTGGTTTGTTAGAAGAATATTCATAGCAATACTCCCACTAAATTATCTATGAAATACATTAGACGTTTTTCTCCAATAAGATCTGATAGCATTTTAAGACATTATCCCATGTATAACCTGCTTTTATCAACCTATCTCGAGACAATTCTTCTCTTTCCGGGTAGTTAATATAACTACTTTCGACCTCATTAATTACCTCACACAACGAAGAGGCATCAGTAAAGAAATATGCAGCATTTCTTGCAACTTCGCGCGTAAAGGGAACGTCAATAGCAATAATTATATTTCCACAAGCTAACGCCTCAAGTAATGACGGGTTAGTACCTCCAACTTCATGTCCATGAAAATATGCAAAACAGTGTAACCTTAAGGCATTTAGTAAATTTTTGTCATAGATACCACCAATAAAATGCACTCTATCTGATGCCTTACACAACAACATCTTTCCATAATTATTATTTTGGACTTTCCCTACGACAATAAGTTGTTTTTTACTATTGGATTTTACAAAACCATCTATAATTACATCGATATTATTTTCCGGTTCTATCCTTGCAACTACCAAGTAGTACTCCTTTGGTCGTGTATTAAACTTAGTTATTAAATTAGGATCAATATCTTTAACAGGATAAGCACCATATGGAATATAGGAGGAATTTATATGATATTCCTCAAATAAATATTTCTGGATATGCTTTGAATCAGCTATCATTAGATTTGATACCTTAACGGCAATGCCTTCCAATGCTTTTATAATAGCCCGTCCCACTGAACCAAATTTTCTTCTCTTCCACTCCAAACCATCTGCATTTATCCACACTTTTATACCTAAACATCGTGAAATGATACATGTATAGCATGCTGCGTACCCCAAGAGATAAATTATCTTAGGCCTGATAAATATAGATACATACATGATTGCGCAAATGTCATGAATTACCTCTGCTAGGTTCCTGGGAATTATTTTTGTAATTATAGGCACATAAATCAAGTTTACATTATTATACCATTTCGCTTGGCCATATCCTTCACATGTAACGCATACTTCATACCCCCTATCAGTAAGTCTTGTTGACAATTCCTCTGCAAATGTTTCATAACCACCGTAATGTGCTGGAATGCCTCTAGAGCCAACAATAGCCAAGTCCATTATTTAATCTCCCATAAATCCCTAAACTTTAACTGTTCACCGAAAATTACACGCTATAATTGAATTTAAGCCTTACTCGCATCTGGAAACTTTCTATAAGAAAATTATTTTTTTGGCATGCTTATAACTCATAAGCTATAATTTTTTAGGTTAATCACTTAAAAATAATACTTCTTTAATTGGTCGAAAATTAAATTCATTCAATAATAACTCGAATTTTTTCATAGCATATTTTAAACCATAGTATGTAATTATTTTAGGCAAAAAATGAAGATTAATTCGGGGGACATCAACATATAGATCCCAAGGGTGTATGTAAAATATAATAGGTCTTTGCAATATAACCCGACGTAACGCATATTTTATAAACCACAATGGGAAAATCCTAAAATAGAAACCACCAGATATCGGCATAAGCTTTCCGACAAAATTCATAACAGTCGCAGGAAATTCAATTATATCTGCATTAACCTCATTTAATAAAATGTTATCAGGATTCGGCTTATATGGTATTAATGGTGCATTTGAAACTCCATATAGAATCGTTTTTATTGGGAAAATACTTGCGTCATATTTAAAATTATATTTTTTTAATATCTTAAAAACCCAGCTCGTCGGTTGAGTAACTGAAAAGCTTGGCGCTCTAAAACCAATTGGCTGCTCTCCTGTAATAGCAGATAATATTTCCACTGATCGTTTTATTTCATCCTCAAATTTATTAACCCCTAAATCATTTAACATTCTATGAGAATAACAATGCGAAGCTACCTCATGTCCTTTATTATAAATTGTTCTCACTAAATCAGGGTATTTTTCTGCGAGCTGGCCGACTATAGCAAACGTAGCTTTCGTTTTATTTTTATCAAGAAGATTAAGAATTGGAATAGTTGCATCCAATACCATGTCATTGTAATCTCTTGGGACATATTCCCTCAAAAATTCACTTGTGTGCCAAAATTCTAGGTCTATTACCAATGCCGCTTTATTCATCATAACACCTATTTAATTATTCAATTTAATTTCTTAACAACTTTAGCAGGGTTACCAGCTGTAACTGTATATGGTTCAACATTTTTAACTATTACGGAGCCGGCACCGATTACACTATTTTCACCAATAACTACTCCCGACAATATTATGCAACCAGGTGCAATCCATGCTCCCTTCTTTATTACAGTTTCTTTAACAACCCGCGGGTAATATCTTGTTTTAATTTCATATGAACATGTAGGATTAGAATGTGTGAAAATCATAGTGTTCATGCCAATACTTACATAATTTTCAATTTTTATCAGCTGCGGATAAAGATCATCTAGATTTACTCCTGGTCCTAAATATACGTGATTTCCGATCGATACTCCTCTTAATCGCTGCAACATTACAGCAATTCCAGGATGTGGTGATATTTTAGCCAGGCTTTGTAGTATCCAGTGGGCAAGAAACCGCATATAGTATTTTATTTTTCCTATGAACCCCTTATAACCGTAATATTCCATTAGCTCTGATTCGTTAACTTCTTCAGGTGAATAAACTTCATTATTTTTTTCGCAAATACTATTTTTAATTTAAACCACCTCCTCGTAGCATTCCACCAACTAAGTTTTTCTGGAGCGAAAGACTAATCACCCGCAACAGTACCCCCACCCCGTGCACGATCGGGTTGCGTTTCACCTCATCGTCGTAGTTTGTGCTTATGGGGACTTCCTGTACTTTAAGTCGCTTTTCACCGGCGATGAATTGCATCTCCGATTCCACGGAGAGGCCTGATTCATTGAAATGCATCTGATCGATGGCCGCCAGGGAGAAGGCCCGGAAGCCGCTTTGCGAGTCGGTTAATTTTATTCCCGATCCCAGGTTGGTGGTCAGCGTCAGTACATGCTGGCCGAGCATGCGGTAGGCGGGGATTTCATTCTGCCGCATAAAGCGTGAGCCGACTACCATGTCACATTTTTTATCAAGTAATTTATTTACCAGTAAGGGAATCTCGTCCGGATCGTGTTGATTGTCACCGTCCAAGAGCACCATGATCAGCGGGCGGATTTCACGCGCCAGATTGAACGCTGTATTTACGGCTTCCCCCTTACCCATGTTTTCTTTATGCTTGATCACTGTCGCACCGGCCGTCCGGGCAATCTCTTCCGTCCGGTCGGTTGAGCCGTCATCAATAACGAATACCTGGTCGACATATAAGCGCGTTTTACGCACAACCTCCCCGATGTGCCGTTCCTCATTGTAAGCGGGAATAACAGCGATGATTTTCGGCCTTTCCTTTTTCAACGCGACGGCCAAAATTGTTCCCCCCGTTTCGCAAACTTTTCCTGCTTGCACATCAGCATCTTGTCAGGCATGTCCATGTCTAGCATATGCCGCCACTGCGGAAAATCCAGGTGAAAACCGTGTAAAAAGTATGGAAGCGCTTCCCGGCCCGGCATATGCCGGGGCCCTTTCGGCCTGAATCCATTTTCTCACGGCAGCCGGTCATGAGTGTGTCGCAGGTTGCATTTTTTTGGGGTCACGCCTTAAAAATTATTACGACCCCTGCCGGTGCCGGCAGCGGTCGGTTGCGCCACTGTCTTCACACGGTCCAGGCGCCCAAGTATGGGCCGCGTTGCATCGACTCCGCATTATTGGCTGCGTCTTCCGGTCGGCTGGTGCCCGGCCGGGCCTGCGTGCTGCAGGCGCGCTGCTTTTTAGGTTGCATTGGTGATACTAACTGGATATTTCGACACTGGTTTAGTTAACCCTTCCTGGTTGAATAAATTTATACGGATTTAGCAATTTCTTTAACTCACCTTGACCCGGCGCGCTTCTTCCGGCCGGCAGTGGGGCGCGTCCGCCGTCGGCCGGCTTTTTCGACAAATGTAGACATATTTTTTCCAAAATTGATGCTTGACCACCAGGCGAACAGGTGTTATAATGGGCTCATCAGTTCGGGGAACACTTCTTCCGGGATCACCAGTTCGACAAGCTCAAGGTGACGCTTCTTCCCCGGGCGAATGTGCAAAGGAGGTGAATAAATATGCCTGTGAACAAGGTACCCGCCGGCGCCACGCTGCGCCTGGTGCTGCAGACCGGCACCGACAGCGGCGGCAACCCGGTACTGCGCAACAAGAACCTGGCCAATATCGCCGCCGCGGCGACGGATCAGGACCTCTACGATGTGGCCCAGGCGCTGGCCGGGCTGCAGAAGCACACCCTGAGCGGTGTCCGGCGCATCGACATGGCCCGCCTGGAGCAGGCTTAAGGCCTTCTTCCGGGGCGCGGCTCCGGCCACCCGGCGCTTTACCGCCCGGGGCCGCGCTGCAAACGCGCCCGCTGCAAAAAATTCACAAGGAGGTGAAACGGCATGCCCACCACCACTGCCAAGACGCTGCGCATGACTTTCCGCAACCAGAACGGCTCCAATTTCAACATCAGTCTGAATGATCCCCGGGACAATGTGACCAACACGGAAATCCTGGGCGTGATGGACCAGATCATCGCCAAGAACGTGTTCGCCACCACCGGCGGACCGCTGGTGTCCAAGCAGGATGTGCGCATTGTGGACCGCACCACCAACGACATGTACGACCCGCCCCAGGGCTAGTCAGTCAACCGGTTGGAGAACCCGGCCAGCCGCGGCTTTCATGCCGCGCGGCCGGTTCCGCACCGGCGGCGGGCGCGCCCTGCCGCCGGCCGCGGTGTGCCGCGGGGCCGTTGATTAATGCCCGGCCGCACGCCCCCCGTTCGTTGTTCGTCGTCCGCATCCGGCCGGGGTTGCGCCCCGCCGGGGGATGAGCACACAAGAAACGATTACGGAGGTGCTGCCGGTGGAAACCATTTTACAGGCCGTGGGCAACCTGGGCTTCCCGATTGTGGTCACCGCCTACCTGCTGGTGCGCATCGAAACCAAGCTGGAGGGCCTGACCGCCAGCATCGCCCAGCTGGCCCAGGCCGTAAGCGCCATGAAAAAGTAATGCCGCCGCCCCCCGGTAAGGGGGCTTTACTTATGCCGCCGGACAGGCCGTCCGGCCGCCGGCTCATTTGCCCGGCCTTTGTTTGGTTCCGTGGCGGGTGAAAATACGCTGAAGACCCGGGCCGGCACGCCGGGCGGTACCGGCCCCGGCCGCGCCCTGCTTGTGAAAGCCCGCCAGGTAATCCTCCAGAACCGGATTGAGCGATACTACATTGATTTTTTTCTCCCTGCCGTTTTCCATTTCAATCAATATGCGCAGGATCATACTGCGCCTGATACCGGCGGAACCCGGCGATCCCGTAATCATTTCCACGCACCCCCCGCCAGTCGATTCCCCCGCGGCCGGTACGGCGGCCGCAGTATCCGGGCGCCTGGAACCGGCAACGGTTTACAAATAGTGCATAATTATGTGCAAATGCATTATAGACCAATGCGTGTTATTACACAATGACCGTTAGTTCAGTTTGAGCGGGGAAAAAGGTTCAGTATTTTACGTCAATAAACTGTACTTTGGTGTTGTGCAGTACCACTTCCGGCCCAATACGCACTACCAGGACCGGTCAAATCCATTCTGGGCGGCATAGGCGATGAGCTGTGTCCTGTTTTCCAGCTGCAGCAACTCCTGGATCCGTTCCATGTGGTACTTGATGGTGCGCTCGCGCAGGTTCAGCGCGGCGGCCACTTCTTTGTACGTCATGCCTCTGGCCACCATGCCGAGCACTTTTTTCTGCCGCGGGGACAGTTTGTGCTCCGGCCGCGCATTATCCGGTTCGCATGCGACGGCATGCAGGATCCGGGCCGCCAGCCCGCCGGAAAGGGGAATTTCACCCCGTTCCAGTTCGGCCAGCAGGCTGAAGAGTTCCTCCGGATGCAGGCTTTTGAGCAGGTAACCGGACGCGCCGCTTTTGATCGCGTTGAACAGGTTTTCGTCGTCATCAATGGAGGTCATCATCACGATTTTGATTTCCGGCAGTTCCCTTTTAATCAGCCGCAGGGCTTCCACTCCGTTACAGCGCGGCATTGCGATGTCCATCAGGATTACCTCGGGTCTTGTCGTCCGGGCCTTTTCCAGCGCCTCCAGGCCGTCCCCGGCCGTACCCGTCACTTCGATCCCCCGGCTGAGCAGGAGGTTTTTCAGCCCCTCCACAAACAACGGATGGTCGTCGGCCAGCAGCACTTTCATCTCTAAATTCCTCCTCCGGATACGGCATGTCCACCGTCACCCGCGTCCCCCGCCCCGGCACCGATTCGATCCTTAGAATACCTCCCGCCTCCTGCGCCCGCTCCCGCATGATCCCCAGTCCGAATCCCGATCCGCCGTCCGGGGCGGGCGCGTTCACATCAAAACCCCGGCCGTCGTCCGTTATGCTGATCCGGATGCGGCCGCCCCGGCGAACAAAAGTGATTTTTACTGTTTTCGCCCCGGCATGCTTGCGCACGTTGGTCAGCGCCTCCTGCAGGATGCGCGTCAGCTGCGTACCGGCCGCCGGAGCAAACAAATCCGGCGGCAGATCCTTGGCGACGGCCAGTTTCACCGTCAGACCGTGGTTCTGTTCAAAGCGCTGCAGCCTGGCGCGCAGGGCGGTGAAGAAATCCGACCCGCCCCGGGGTGTTCCCCTGATGCCTTGAATGTATTCGCGCGCTTCGGCGTGCGCCTGCCGCGCCACCTCGCCCAGGCGCGCCAGGCCGGCGGCCGCTTCCGCCGTCAGACCGTCCTGCAGCAGCCCGTGGACGGCGCCGGCCTGCATGTTGACATAGCCCAGCACCTGGGAGAGATTGTCGTGCAGATCGCGGGCCAGCCTTTCCCGCTCCTGCAGCGCGGCGAGCATCCGCTGCTGGCTCATCAGCTGTTCCTGGGCCGCCCGGCGCTCCGATATGTCCCGTATGACTATCAGCCGCCCGTTTTTCACCCCCGCGGCGTTGTGCAGCGGCAGGCAGTACACTTCATAATGGCGGCCGTCCCCGCCCGTGGAGATCTCGCAGTGACCGTCCGTCTGGCGGCGGCAGCATTCGGCCAGCGCGGGCCAGGCGGCGAAAAGGTCCGCCGCCGTCCGGCCGGCGCCCCGCCCCGGCGCCAAACCGGTGATGCGGCGGGCGGCCGGGTTCAGATCCACCACCCGTTCCCGGATGTCCAGGACGATCAACCCGTCGGCCATCTCCTCGATCACCCGGTCCCTGGCCGCCGGCACAATGTCGAACAGCCGGTAGCGAAAAAGACCCCAGGCGATGATCAGCCCGGATATGCTAAAGAACACCGCGGTCGGATCGTAGCGGGGGTTCGGAGTCAGATCAAATATATACAGGGCATTGACAACAATCACCACGAGCATGCCGCCGGACAGGCACAACGCCTGCTCCCGGTACAGCGCCGCCCGGCTGCGCAGCAGGCCGGCGAGCAGGAAAAGTGAAAACAGGTTCAAACTATAGGAATAAGCTGCGTGCACCCAGAACCAGGGCCCGTAGGTCCGGTCCAAAACAGGAAAAGCGCCGGCGGAATCCAGAGCGTCGTGCCGGTAGACCAGGGTGTGCCAGCTGTTGGTCCAGGCCAGGAGCACCGTGACCGCGGGGACGAGCATCAGCAGCAGCAGGCGCGGCCCGGCCGGCCAGCGCTCCCGGCCGGTGAACTGCAGCACCATGACCAGCCAGGCGACCGGCGCAAAGGCATAGGCCGGATACTGGACGGCGGCCCAGAAAAGTTTGGCCGGCAGCCCGTTTGCGGTAATTTCCAGCGCATAGGCCAGCGACCACAGGGTGACCAGAAGCATGGTCATCATGAAGGGAACCGCCCCCCTGACGCTGCGGTTGCGCCGGGCGTAACCGGCCAGGAGCAAGGTGGTCAGCGCAGAAGCCAGCAAGGGCCAAATGAAGGACGGATAATTGACGAAAATCTTCGCCTCCCCGGCTGCAAGATCAACAATGCCGCTACATTTTCTGCAGCGGCCGGTTGCGTCACTGGCTCCCCGCGCTCCAGACGCCCAGTTACGGACTGCGGGTCATAGCCTTCCACCTGGTTTATTAGCATGTACTATATAAATTCGTCACCAATAATGTCAGTTCCTGCCCAAATGAAAATTTGTTATTAAATATTTATCAACAATTTTCGGTTTTTTGCGGGGGTGCTCAGCCCCCGCGGAGGGAGTTGTACCGGTTCATGGCCGCGTCCAGACCCTCGCCGGCGATCGTCAGTACGGCCCCGGCGGCATCGTCCAGCACCGGCTCAATCAGTTCCCGCCCGGCGGGACTGAATTTCCCCAGCACCCAGTCCCGGGCGTCCATCCGGCCGTCCGCCGGACGGCCGATACCGATGCGCAGGCGGGCGAAATCCCGGCTGCCCGTCTGTTCGATGATTGAGCGCAGCCCGTTGTGGCCGCCGTGCCCGCCCGCCCTGCGCAGGCGCAGCCGGCCGGCGGGCAGGTCCAGATCGTCCGAGATCACCAGCAGCGCGGCCGGCTCCAGGCGGTACCAGCGCAGCAGGCCGGCCACCGCCACGCCGCTCGCATTCATGTAAGTCTGGGGTTTGGCCAGGATTATTTTTTCCCCCGCCGCCGCGGCCTGACCAACCAGGGAGCGCTGCAGGCGCCTGTCCACCGCCACGCCCAGCCGCGCGGCCAGCCGGTCGATGACCATGAACCCCACATTATGCCGGGAAGCCGCATACTCCGGGCCTGGGTTGCCCAGCCCCACCACCAGCATCATTTTCCCCATCTCCTGTCATCCAGCCGGACAGCTTTATTTTATCTTTTTTTCGGGCCGGCGGGCAAGCACAAAAAGTAAACCCCCCGTCCCAATGACAGGGGGGAATGCTTTCTATTCCGCTGGTTCCTCCGCCGGCGGAGC
>NZ_LYVF01000080.1 GCF_001655685.1 Desulfotomaculum copahuensis | reverse complement strand
TGATGTTAGCCTACCTATGAGGAATTGAAACATGTCAGTCAACAGCAGTTTTACATCGGCCTGCAAAGATGTTAGCCTACCTATGAGGAATTGAAACTCGGTGAGGTGCGCGACGAAGTGGCCTTCACTATGCGATGTTAGCCTACCTATGAGGAATTGAAACTAAAACTTAGCGATAAACCCGTTCGCTTTGAGTAGGATGTTAGCCTACCTATGAGGAATTGAAACTTCCTTCGGCAGCATAGTGAGTGCCTGAACACCGAAGATGTTAGCCTACCTATGAGGAATTGAA
>NZ_LYVF01000079.1 GCF_001655685.1 Desulfotomaculum copahuensis | reverse complement strand
ATTGGGCGAGACTGCGCTAAGAGTTGCAGCCTGGCCGGAAGACCGGTCAAACCGGGGCAAAGTAAGGAATCCCCGGGGAGGTGCACATAAGTGGTTAGGCGCGGGGAGGTTCTGAACAACGAAATAGGGTAACCGAATGAGGCCTCCCGCCGCTCTCCAAAAGGAGCAGGTACCAGGGACACCGCAAGCGGCGGGAGGAGTCAGCGCCGTCATAGTACTTGGGA
>NZ_LYVF01000078.1 GCF_001655685.1 Desulfotomaculum copahuensis | reverse complement strand
TCGCGGTTTTCACTGTGAACCCGAAATTCACTTCACTGATTGGTTTCGTCAAATACCAGCAGACTTACGGGCTGGCCGTCCACCAGGCGGCCGCCCTGGTTATCGCCCGGCGGGCGCTTGGTTTTAAAGAAAAGCTGCCCAAAGAATTGCTCAAAGCTCTGGCGCCGAAGGAAGGACAGCCGCGCTTTGGCTTATGGGGCAGGCTTTTTGGAATCGTCAAGCATACCCGCCGGAGTGCGATAAAGGAAGGTATCTGGCGTCGGGACTGGTTGATTGAAGACTACCTCTCCCGTGCCGGAAAACGAAAGCGGGCGGCTTAAAGCCGTTGAAAATTTTCAAGCCTGCTGTTCTAGCTCCGGTCGTGTCTGCCCGAAGGCACGGCGAGCCTTAATAGAAAAGCACCTTTAAGGCGGAGACCGGGGACCGCAGGCAGGCGGGGTAACTCCCCCTCCCGGTATGTGCTCAAGGAAAGATGTCTGTGCCTTCGCTTGCGAAGCCCGTGGCCCGTTCCGCACAGAGGTCGGTCCCGCGAGACGGAAAAACACCGGGAAGTGACTGATGGCCATATGCGCCTTCGGGTTAGGTGCATCCCCTGCGGGGGCGTCAGTCAGCCAGACGGTGATGGAGGTATCCGTCGGCGAGGGCTTTTGCCCGAGTCTGCACAATGAGTACCTTGGTGCAAAGTTAATGGTTGTTTAGCTTTGTATAGGGAAAA
>NZ_LYVF01000076.1 GCF_001655685.1 Desulfotomaculum copahuensis | reverse complement strand
ATACAGCAGGGAATACAGCAAGGAATACAGCAGGGAATACAGCAGGCCATACTTGACGCGTTGGAAGAAAATCTTGGCGGTTATTCGGAAAAAATAGCTGAGAGCGTGCGGGAAATCAAGAGCGTTGATGAATTAAAAATTCTTCTCCGACGGGCTGTAAAGACTAAAACTTTGGACGAGTTTATAGCGGTGCTGGATCAAGATAAGGCAAAGCTCAAAAATTAACGGTGAACACAACCGGGGCAACCCGGTTTTTTTAATGGAATTAAGATTGATGCGATCTCTTACTTCCCGAAAAACATCAATTCCAAAAACTAATGGACAGTACTGGCCGGAAGACCGTCATAAAAGCGGCTGAAATTGCCGCCGGGGAATGGCACAGGGAACCAGGCGATCAAGCGAAGCCTCTCCCGCCTGGTTCCCTGCGTCATATCCTGATTGCTCCCGTGCTTATAAATTCACCCCAAACACCTCTTTGCCGCAGGCGCGCCGCGAACAGGGCGAGAATTACCGCCCCCAGTATCTCCGGCACAAATACCCCCGGGTTCGTCCACAGCGTATGCCACCAGGCCAGCAACTGGGCCAGAAAACCATGCCTGCCCACCACGGGAAAAGCAAACCCGAATAGCGGCCAGAACAATACACGCGGCATCTGCCACATGCGGTCGAGCACCAGATGCCCGGCGGAAGCCAGGGCCATATACAAAAGCCCGGACCTCCCGGTACGATAAAACCACAACCCCAATGCCAGGAGGAACAGGGCAAATACCAGGGTATGGGCAATACCGCGGCCGGTCCCCAGGCCAAGCCACGGAGCCAGCAGGCCCAGAGGCTTGTCGATAATATCCGGCAGCATGGAACC
>NZ_LYVF01000075.1 GCF_001655685.1 Desulfotomaculum copahuensis | reverse complement strand
TGGATTACTTGTAGTACCGCTTGCTGGCAAACCCGGTCCGCCAGTGCGGGTATGCCTAACGGCCTTTGCTTGTTTGTGCCGGGCTTCGGTATGTATACCCGCCGTACCGGTTTGCTGCGGTATGTGCCGGCATACAGTGCTCCATGAAGCTGGCGTAGCTGTGCCTCTTCTTTGGTCTTCCAGGTATCAACGGTAACATTGTCTACCCCTGGCGCTCCATTGTTGGCGGTAACCTTGGCACTGGCTTCTCTTAGGTTGGCCATGCGGTACACTTTGTCAATTACGCTGTGCAGTGGTTTTATCATCCTCAACCCTTCTTTGTCCGGCTTCCGGTCGCGGCAGTCCGGTACCTGCTTGCAGGTTCTGGTCGTTTTCCTGTTGAAGTTTGACCT
>NZ_LYVF01000074.1 GCF_001655685.1 Desulfotomaculum copahuensis | reverse complement strand
TTCAATTCCTCATAGGTAGGCTAACATCGGTAAAGACCAGGTTAGTTATTGTAGCCTGTGGCAGTAGTTTCAATTCCTCATAGGTAGGCTAACATCGAAGACGGTACGTTCAAGGGTGGTTTTGACGGAGCCGGTTTCAATTCCTCATAGGTAGGCTAACATCCCAGCTCGGCGCATCCTCCTGTCGTAAATGTGCCGGGTTTCAATTCCTCATAGGTAGGCTAACATCCCGGGGTTGTGCCCACGGTTTGGTTTGATACGTTATGTTTCAATTCCTCATAGGTAGGCTAACATCCTAACGGGAAGTATAGAAACAGATAATTCTGCTCCTGGTTTCAATTCCTCATAGGTAGGCTAACATCTTGTGCATTACCTTCAGGAGGATCCGAATTCGCCCCGTTTCAATTCCTCATAGGTAGGCTAACATCTCTTTGAGCTGCTCCTCCCCGGCCACCGTTACCCCGAGTTTCAATTCCTCATAGGTAGGCTAACATCAGCCTGCAGCACATATGTTTCATACATCATGCCCGGCAGTTTCAATTCCTCATAGGTAGGCTAACATCTGAGGCCGAAAGTATAGCATGCATCTTATATGCCTCGTTTCAATTCCTCATAGGTAGGCTAACATCCAACCGTTTGGCAAAAGGGATATGAGATGATTGCGCGTTTCAATTC
Source organism: Desulfotomaculum copahuensis (assembly GCF_001655685.1). Taxonomy (GTDB): domain Bacteria; phylum Bacillota; class Desulfotomaculia; order Desulfotomaculales; family Desulfovirgulaceae; genus Desulfotomaculum_G; species Desulfotomaculum_G copahuensis. The sequence goes on along the minus strand of NZ_LYVF01000074.1, from coordinate 204 downwards.
CTCATAGGTAGGCTAACATCCTTTTGAAACGAACGGATTTGTGATGACCATTACTAGGTTTCAATTCCTCATAGGTAGGCTAACATCCATCCATAGCCGCCCGCATGTAAACCTGCCCGTTGGGTTTCAATTCCTCATAGGTAGGCTAACATCAAAAATGGTATGCGAAAGCTATATTCCTGCTCATTGTTTCAATTCCTCATA
>NZ_LYVF01000073.1 GCF_001655685.1 Desulfotomaculum copahuensis | reverse complement strand
TAGGTAGGCTAACATCGGCTCCAATGCTGGTGTTTTTGCCCTGCACATGAAGTTTCAATTCCTCATAGGTAGGCTAACATCTGAGTACTACCTTATTGAGTCGCTGACCCTCGGCACGGTTTCAATTCCTCATAGGTAGGCTAACATCGTCCATTGGGTCGTTTTGAAACTCCTGGCCGAATTTGTTTCAATTCCTCATAGGTAGGCTAACATCGGATAAGAAAGATGAAAACCCCTGGCTGTGTCGATGTTTCAATTCCTCATAGGTAGGCTAACATCGGTTTACCCATGCACTACTATTATTCATTGCCTGGAGTTTCAATTCCTCATAGGTAGGCTAACATCGACAATGGACGGGTGCGCTCTATAGGCGGCCGTTTGTTTCAATTCCTCATAGGTAGGCTAACATCGGTGGTGAACCTGATGCTGATAGAGTCTAAAAACCATGTTTCAATTCCTCATAGGTAGGCTAACATCCCGGGAGAAGCCCATCATCTGCGTTGTGGTGTTGACGTTTCAATTCCTCATAGGTAGGCTAACATCGGGTGATGCTTCGCTATGGCCGGAAATTGTACAGTGTTTCAATTCCTCATAGGTAGGCTAACATCAGGTTACGCCCCAATGTCAGCATTTCATACGTGTCGGGTTTCAATTCCTCATA
>NZ_LYVF01000072.1 GCF_001655685.1 Desulfotomaculum copahuensis | reverse complement strand
AATTTATGGGTCCATTATAATAACACTGTATGCAAATTGATGTTCACCTATTGCGTTTTGACCAGCAGAAATAATCATCTTTTTCACCTTTCCTTTAGATTGTTTTTTCTTGCCCAGGGTCCCATGAAGGAATAAAATAAAGCATCCTCCCTTCAGGTACGGGACGGTTTCCTGTCCTGGACGAGGCTCTACTTGCCGGTGGGCTCGTCCAGGACAAAACGTTTTTTCAGCCTGCTCAACGCCCGTTCCTTAACCTTGTGCACCGCCTGCTGCGATATCCCCAACCGTACAGCCGCTTCTTTCTCGGTAACGCCTTCCAGAACCGTCGCTGTTATTACCTCCCGCTGTAGCGGGGTCAGCGACGAGAGGGCATCCTGGACCAAAACAACTCCTTCCGCTTCGCCTGCAACATCGACCGCCGCGGCAATAGTATCAACCATCGCCATTTCCCCGTCAGAAACATCAGCCGAAGCATCCAGAATTAAGCATTCATGTTCCATCAACCGACGACGCTTTTTAGCCAACCTGGCTGCTTCCCGGCGTATACCGGTTTCTATCCAGACCAGCACCCGGGCATCTTCCGCGTTAAAGACGCAAGCTTTAGAACCGGATTGTAGAAAATAATCGTCAGGTGTACCGCATCAATATCACCTCTCCTGT
>NZ_LYVF01000071.1 GCF_001655685.1 Desulfotomaculum copahuensis | reverse complement strand
ATTTTGTGGTGCTGGGCGGCACCCGGGACGACGCGGCCGGCGAGGCTTTTGACAAGGTGGCCCGGGTGCTCGGCCTGGGCTATCCCGGCGGCCCACTCATCGACCAGTTGGCCCGGGAAGGGAATGAGGCGGCCGTCGATTTCCCCCGGGCCTACCTGGAGGAGGGCAGTCTGGACTTTTCATTCAGCGGGCTCAAGTCTGCCGTGATCAATCACCTGCACAACGCCCGGCAGCGCGGCCGCGATGTGGCGGCGGCCGATGTGGCGGCCAGTTTCCAAAAAGCGGTGGTGGATGTGCTGGTGGATAAAACTTTCCTGGCCGCGCAGCGCCACGGCTGTTCGACCATCGTCCTGGCCGGCGGGGTGGCGGCCAACGGGCGCCTGCGGGTGGCCCTGGATGACCGGGCCGCCGGGGAGAGCCGGAAGGTTTTTTACCCTCCGCCGGTTCTCTGCACTGACAACGCGGCCATGGTGGCCTGTGCCGCCTATTACAAGCTGTTGCGGGGCGAGCTGGCCGCGCTGACTTTGAATGCCGTGCCCGGTTTAAAATTGACGCCCGTTTGCTGAATTGCGACAAAAATAGTCCTTCCGGGAGTGCTATTTTTACAAAAACACCTTTTCTTTAAACCGCCCGGAGGCCGGTTTGTTTTCGCGCCGCTCTTTGTCCGGGAGAAGTTATCCACAGTAATCACAGCAATTTCTTCCATCAAAAGACATGCCCCGCCCGGCCGGGGTAAAATCGTGGATCCTTGTGTCCCGCCGCTTTCCGGCACATGCCGGGCTGTTCTGCCGGCTTGCCGGATGCGGCGCCGATCAAAAAACTGTGGATTACTCCCTGTGGATAATGTGGATAA
>NZ_LYVF01000070.1 GCF_001655685.1 Desulfotomaculum copahuensis | reverse complement strand
GCCCAAAGATGTCCAATTCGATGTTAGCCTACCTATGAGGAATTGAAACCTTATACCTATGGATATGGTGACAAAGGAATTGGGGATGTTAGCCTACCTATGAGGAATTGAAACCAAGATAGATCAACCCAGCCACCGCGAAAAACGCAATGATGTTAGCCTACCTATGAGGAATTGAAACTAGCGTGAGCTGTAACCAGAACCAAGACGTTATGCAGATGTTAGCCTACCTATGAGGAATTGAAACCCAGCAGCAATTTCCTTGCGCCATTGGTCCCAGTGGATGTTAGCCTACCTATGAGGAATTGAAACGCGATGTAATCCAGGAGTTCTACTGGAACGGACAGGGATGTTAGCCTACCTATGAGGAATTGAAACTTGCCACACACGCAAACACAGGGGCATCCACTCTTAGATGTTAGCCTACCTATGAGGAATTGAAACTAGTCGGCCAGCAATCCCCAACTTTTGTCCACCTGCTTGATGTTAGCCTACCTATGAGGAATTGAAACCTCCTAGAAACTCTCCGGTCTGCTGCCAGAGATCCGATGTTAGCCTACCTATGAGGAATTGAAACCCGTTCGCGGCCTCCAGAACATCTTCCAGTGCATCGATGTTAGCCTACCTATGAGGAATTGAAACCAAGACCTATGTGACCATCAATTTAAGAGAGCGGATGATGTTAGCCTACCTATGAGGAATTGAAACTACATCCAAAAGGTTTAAAAAATCAAAGTCACCTGTGATGTTAGCCTACCTATGAGGAATTGAAACGCCAAAAACCGGCAAACCAGGCATTCGTCGCAATAATGGATGTTAGCCTACCTATGAGGAATTGAAACTCATTCACCTCGCCGGCGATGTCCGCCACCATATCGGGATGTTAGCCTACCTATGAGGAATTGAAACTTTCACCAGAATGTCAGAGACGAATGGCTAGATAAGGATGTTAGCCTACCTATGAGGAATTGAAACCCCCACGGAACCATGAAACTCCGGGCGCAGCAGCCGATGTTAGCCTACCTATGAGGAATTGAAACACCATGAAGTTCTCTACACCAAACACCTTCCCATGGGATGTTAGCCTACCTATGAGGAATTGAAACGCTAAAAAGGGAGCGCTTGCCCATGAGCGATTTTGGATGTTAGCCTACCTATGAGGAATTGAAACGTACTACAAAGCCGGGGAGGAAAGAGCATGGCAATAGATGTTAGCCTACCTATGAGGAATTGAAACCCAGATCACGCCCGGGTGGAGCAGGTATACCATATGATGTTAGCCTACCTATGAGGAATTGAAACTTCGCCGTGATACTCGAGATGTGTTCGATCCCCATGATGTTAGCCTACCTATGAGGAATTGAAACAATCGTATGTTCGCGCTCTTCGTGCTGCCGCTCCGAGATGTTAGCCTACCTATGAGGAATTGAAACCCGGGCCAGAGGGAAGCAGTTCCGCACATACGCTGGATGTTAGCCTACCTATGAGGAATTGAAACCTCTGCATTTGCGCTTCTTCCAGGAACACCGGGCAAGATGTTAGCCTACCTATGAGGAATTGAAACGCGGATTCAGGCGCATCTTGATCCGGTTCTTTCCCAGATGTTAGCCTACCTATGAGGAATTGAA
>NZ_LYVF01000069.1 GCF_001655685.1 Desulfotomaculum copahuensis | reverse complement strand
GGAAAAGGCTTTTTATGTCCACAAATGGAACACTCTTTAAACGGTGGCATATTATAACAAGAGAAAAAGAAAGGAGGATTCATTGATGCCCGAGTATGAAAGCGCGGATGTCAAAACCAGGGCTTTTACCGGCATTGAATTTGCCCTGGGTGTGGTCATTGCCATTCTGGGCTTCCTGGTTCTGGTCGGCGGCGTGCTGGTAGCAATCTTTTAACGGAAAAATTTAAAAAAGTTTTCTTAAATACGGAACCAAATGCCACTCACCTTCGTCTATAATATACGGAGGTGATTTTTTTGTTTAATTGCTAAAGGCATTTTTCCGGCGCAAAAATTCCGACAAAAGAGGCGACATTCTTTAATGAAACGGACACCGGTTATTTTATCGCTGATTCTGATGCTGCTGCTTGCCACCTGCCTGCCCGGCCCGGCCATGGCCGCCGCGGATACACCGTTCAATCTACATACGGTTGTATTAACAACAAATGAAAAATCCGCCCTGGTTGACAACCAGCCGGTAACCCTGCCGGCGGCGCCGCGGGTTGAACAGGGAGTCACCCTGGTTCCCCTGCGTTTTCTGGCCCAAACCGTGGGTATGGACGTCTACTGGAACCAGGAAGCAAAAACAGTCACCTTAAGCGTCTACGATCAGGAAATCGATCTCACCTTGAACAGTACCGCCGCCATGGTCAACCATCAGCCCTACCAACTTGATCAGGCCCCCCGGATTATTGACGGCGTCATGATGGTGCCGCTGCGTTTTATTGTTTCGGCGTTCGGCGCCGGAGTGGATTACCAGCCGCAAACGCATGAAATCACGCTTACCATTGTTCCACCAGCCCCGCCGCCACCCAATCAACCACCGGTGGCCAGGTTTAGCGTGAACAAAACCACTGTTGCCCAGGGGGAGACGGTAATATACACCGATCAGAGCTATGACCCGGACGGGGACAAGTTGATTGCCGAGCAATGGACGGGCAAAAAGCGCGCTTTCTTTAAACCGGGACAGTATACCGTATCGCTGCAGGTGGAGGACAGCCGGGGCAACTGGAGCCAGCAGGCGCAGGTAACCATCACCGTTACCAATACCGTGCTCATGGACGAGGTCACCTACAACCTGCAGAATCCCATTCCGGGTGAACCGCTGGATATCTCCAGGCTCAAAGCTTCCCAGTTGCCGGAACTGTCCCCGCAGCGCCAGGATGGGACACGTACCCTGCTGATGAGCAATAGCCCGGAAAAAATCACCACGGACGGCATTCTGTACATGGATACGGTTGCCGGGCCGGTCCGCCTGTTTTATCACCACACCAACGACAGTACGGTGGACCGGCAGGTTTACGTAGTGGCCGCCAACCCGAACTCATATCCGGTCAACATCACCATGGAAAGGCAGGCCACCGCCGGTCCCGGCGACCCCATGTCCATGGGCCGCGCCGGCACATCGCGGTTTCTGCAGCAAAACAGCGTCATGCCCCAACCGCCAATACAGCTGCCGCCCGGTCAAAGCATTAATCTTTGCCAGGCGGATGTTCCGCCGGGACAGACGGTGCACGGCATTTTTGATCTCAACGCCGACGCGCCGGTAACCTATTATTTCATCACGGTCAGCGCCGGTACCACCGGTCCGCTGTTCGACCTGCCCCTGTTGCCGCCGGATCCGCTGCATACCAGGGGTACGTTTCAACAATGCGACCGGCGGCTTGCCCTGACCGTACCGGGCGGCAAAAACAGCCGGCTCATCCTGGCCGACGGGAAAAGTGATCCTTATATTTCAGGTAAAAACGCTGCGGACAACACGACCGTGACTGACAAAGGCAATTACGGCGTGCTTTATGAGCTGGACCTGACATCAGGCACCCGTGTGGGCATCCTGGCCAACGCCCGGGGCGGTCCGTTCGCCGGGGCGATGCGCTTCAACGGCCAGACATTTAACGTCCCCAGCACGGATGGCGTGCTGGCCAACCCCGATCGCGGCGCGATGGTCGGCGTGCTGATGCCGAACCAGCCGGCCAGGCTCTGGTTCATGCCGCCGTCAGGCTCCCACCTGCCGTTGAACCTGCTCTTTATACCGTTTTAAACCGGACACAGGATGCCGGCCGGCCCGCCGCCCACCGGTTAAACCCGCCCCGGTACCGTTTTGGACCGGCCGGTACTCCTGCAACCGTTCGTCAAATCACCGCCCGCCGGCATAGATAGCTTAAACCGGCCCGCCGCATCAAAGACAAACAGTTTCCCCCCAGTGCCGCCCGCCGGGCGGCTTTTTATTTGTGAAACGTTCGCCTTGTTATTTGGTCACCTGTTTGATTGTGAAACGATCGACAGCAGCTTTCATGCCGTTACCAGGTATTTGAGGCTGTTGACAGGTAAACCATTTCACTTTATATTGCAATCCCTTATGATGGTTGAAAAGGGGGGGTTGCCATTATGAAAAGCGCTTACACATATCAGGAGCACAGCCAGGTTTGGGATGTTTCGGAGCAGATGATCCGGGACGTGTTTGAAATGGTGGCCCTGGGCGCCGCCAGTGTCGCCTTTGGTTACCTGCTCCATATCCTTCTCTTTTAGTCCCGTTACCGTAAAGGAGGCCGGCGCCATGTTACCGTCAATGAAAATGAAGAACAATAAGGAAAAGGCCTACCAGGCGGCCAACCGCATTTCCGGCATATTAAAAAAATACGGCGATCAGATGGACCTGGCCGATCTGGTGGATGTGATGGAACACCTGCGGCAACTGGTCATGCTGTCCGGAGCATGTTGCCCGGATGAGTTTGAAGTGGTCAGGGTATCATAACGGTCCGTCCGGAGCTCAAGATTATTCACGGGTGAGTAAACCCACATGTCTTGTGAAGATATTTTTAATAAATCAAGCGTTGAAGCATTAATAAACATTTGCCACTCTACCTCGTGCCTTCGTCACCATATATAATGCCGTGTTTGCCATTCGCGCCTTCACTATCACCGCATTAAAACAGCCCCCGGGCTTACACCCGCGGGCTTTTAACTTATTGCCACCTGTTCTTGAGCAGGCCGGCGATGATTTGCAAACTCTCCGGATTGCTGAAATAAGCCTTGTGCCCCCGCACGGGATTAATCCGTTCAATGAGAAACTGCCTGTTTTCATCCAGTCCCCGCACCACCCGGGGCAGGGCCTGCGGCCAGGCAATATCCACCACCCCGGCCAGATTGGTCCAGTAGCTCACGGCCGGCCGCGCCTGCAAATCAGCCCGCCGTTCCACTCCCTGGCGGAACCAGAAGAGGGGACTGCCCAGGGTAATGAAATGAGCCACGCGTCCGGCCAGGGGCGGGCTTTTTTGCAGCGCGCAATAAGCCACGATGGAACCCAGGCTGTAGCCGAGCAGGTGCACCGGTTGGCCGGCATTATGCAGGAATTCGTAGACGCGCCAGTTCACCGCCTGGTGAATCTGCTCCACATGCAGGTAGGTGTATATATCGCCGAAGTTATCAACGATCAAATCGGTCAGGCTGTTCAAGGAGAGCCGTGATTCCCGCACCAGGTCTTTCTCCTCATTCAAAACAGATTGCACGTACAGACGCAACTGCGTCCGCCAGGCGGTATGGGGGGCCGAATAATAATACTGCTCCCCCGGTCCGGGCACCAGGTCGTAATAATAAATGCCGTTAAAGCTGGCCTCATCCAGTGGCAGGCCCTGGCCGGCCAGTTCCTTTTGCAGCGGTGCGGCCCATTCCCGCCAGTAATCCCGGCGCGTATCGTTACCCATGCCGTGGATAAAAACGACTATTCCCATCTTCACCCACCCCGGCCAGTCTTTTTATAAAATTTATTCGGCCGGGCGGAAAGATATGAAACGAAGAAACGGATAATATTTGATCAAGCAATAATGGCGCCTTTTCACTGCATATTTCCGGCCGGGGGAACAACCGCCCGCCGCCGGTCCGGAATTTCCCGCCCGGCCAGGACGGCCTGCGGATTAACCTGTAAAATCAGCCGCTGTATCTCCGGCGCCAGGTGTGCTCTCATCCATTCCAGTGCGCCGGCCAGGCTCAAAGGGCGCCTGTACGCACAATGCGCGTCGGAGCCGATAAAGTGAACCCGGCCGAGCTTAATCAGTTGACAGGCCAGTTTGCGCTCCGCCTCCCCGTACTCGCCGCACAGGCTGCCGGCATTCAGTTGAACGAGCATGCCTTTTTCTTCCAGGCCAGCCAGCCAGCCGGGCTCCCGCTGAACGCCCCGGTGGCGTTCCGGATGCGCAATTACCGGCCTGATGCCCAGCAGGAGAATTTCCTCGAGCACCTTTTCCATCTCCGCCAGTTGGCCCAGAAAGGGCAACTCAACTAATATATGTCTGCCCTGGTCATTAACCGTCAGCACTTCCCCTTTCCGGATCAGTTCCGGTAAACCGGGAAACAGCTGCGCCTCCACGGCCGGAAAAACAGCCAGCGGAATACCGGCCCGGTCCAGTTGCGCACGCAATGTACCGGTATGCTCCAGGACGCGCCGGCGGGTATTGTGATAACGGAACTGAATATAATGAGGGGTCAACAAAACGGCGGTTATCCCTCCGGCCACGGCCCGGCGGGCCATGAGCAGGGATTCGTCCGGGAATGCCGCCCCGTCGTCCAGGCCGGGCAGCAGGTGGGCGTGAAAATCAATCATGTTGACCAGGCTTTCTATCCTGAAGATTAACAGGCTCTTGTCATTCTTCCGCCGCCGCACCCGCAAATACAGGGAAGTGCGGGTCAAACGGTACCTGTTCCCGTTTGGTCCGTTCCCGGCGCCGTTCCGTACAGCATTTCAACTCAAGCGGCGCTTCGTTTGCATACTGTTATCGGTACCGGCCGGGCGGGAATCATTTCCCTTTGAAATCAGGCTTCCGGCCTTCAAGCAAGGCCTCGACCCCTTCCTGATGATCCGCCGTCTCCGTGATGATGGCCATATGCGAAGAGATCAGATCCAGTGACGTGCGCAAATCTGTTTTCAACCCCTGGTAAACGGCACGCTTGATCATTCTCACGGCCAGCGGCGGCCCGGCGGCAATCCGGTCCGCCAAACAGTATGTTTCCGCAAGCAGCTTTTCCCCCGGCGCCACCCGGTTGACCAGGCCGATCCGGTACGCTTCCCGCGCACTGATCATCTCCCCCGTCCAGAGCAATTCCAGCGCCTTGGCCAGGCCGACCAGCCGGGGCAGGAAATATGCCCCCCCGTCGCCGGGCACCAGGCCCAGTTTTACATATCCCTCCGAAAAGCGTGCCTCTTCGGCGGCCAGGCGCAAATCACACATCAGGGCCATGTCGCAGCCGGCGCCGATGGCATCTCCGTTTACAGCGGCAATAACCGGCTTGTCGATGTCTTCCAGGGTCAGGGGCACCCGGTGAATCAGCTCCCAGAGACTTCTTTTCTTGTGACAGGCATTGTTCCGGCCCGCCGGCGGGAAATCACTTTCCGGGAAAAAACCGGCGCCGCTGGCCATGGCCTTTATGTCCCCGCCCGCACAAAACGCCCGGCCGGCACCGGTGAGGACGATAACACGCACTGTGTCGTCCGCCTGCGCTTCTTTCAGCGCTTCCACCCAGTTCCGGATCATGTTCACCGAAAAGGCATTCAGTTTTTCCGGACGGTTCAAAGTAATGGTGGCGATATGCCCCCTTTTTTCATAAATCAGTTCCGGGGCTGTGTTTTTTTCCATGGAAAACCTCCGTGTGCAGTATCATTAATTTCCTGTCCGGCGCAGAGCGGTTGCTTTTGACCGGCGGCCCGCATCCGGGCCGCCGGCAATAGCGGATCTCTTTCATCATTTTAATAGAGGCGCCATGGCGTCGTAAAGCATCCACCGGGGTAATTGCATTATCCAAGCCTTTTTAACAAGTTGATGATCAACCCGAAAAACCAGAGCACAAAAAAACAGGCGACAAAATCAAAGGCACTCAGCACCAGCGCGCCGGACAGGGTGTCCGGAATGATCCCCTGCATCTCAATGCACCCCCAGTAAGGTCAACATGATGCCGCCGGCCACAGCGGTGCCCAGAACGCCCGCCAGGTTCGGCCCCATGGCGTACATGATTAAAAAATTATAGGGATTGTCTTCGATTCCCACCGTATGGGATACCCGGGCCGCCATGGGCACGGCGGCAATCCCCGCCGAACCGATTAACGGATTAATTTTTCCCCCGGACAATTTGCACATGATTCTGGCCGCCAGCAATCCTCCCGCCGTGCCGGTGCAAAAAGCAATCAATCCGAGCACAACGATTTCCAGGGTCTTTAAGTTGACAAAATTTTGCGCGCTCATGGTCGAACCGATGGCCACTGCAATGAAGACAGTGACGATATCCAGGAAGACGCCCCCCAGCGTATCCGCTATCCTTTCAATGACACCAGATTCCCGGATCAGGTTGCCCAGCATCAGGCAGGAAATGAGCGGCGCAATGGGCGGCAGCAGGGAATTGACCAATATAATCATCATGATCGGGAAAACAATCTTTTCCCGTCTGGACACCGGCCGCAGCTGCTCCATGGCCAGTTCCCGCTCCCGCCGGGGCACCAGCAGCCTCATGATCGGCGGCTGAATCAACGGCAGCAGGGCCATGTAGGAATAAGCGGATACGGCCACCTGCCCCAGCAGGTGGGGAGCCAGCTTGGTGGACACATAAATGGCCATCGGGCCGTCCGCGCCGCCGATAATGCCGATGGCGCCCGCTTCCTTAATCGTGAATCCAAGCAGTTTCGCTCCCACCAGGGCGATAAAAATGCCGATATGCGCCGCCGCGCCGAGAATAATCGTACTGGGATTGGCGATCAGCGGCCCGAAATCGGTCATCGCCCCCACCCCCAAAAAAATCAGCGGCGGATAGATCACCTTTTCTACGCCCAGATAGTTGAAATGCAGCAGGCCACCCACGTCCATCAGACCGGTGCCGGGTATGTTCACCAGAATCGCTCCGATGCCCAGGGGGACGAGCAGGAAGGGCTCGTAGCGCTTCTTGATCCCGAAATAGATGAACAGAATGCCGAAGCAGATCATAACCAGGTTGCCGGCGGAAAAGTTATAAATACCCGTGGCATCCGCCATCACCCGCAAAATACGCAGAAACTCCATCGCTCCACCTCCAAAACCGGGGCGGTGATCCGGAACCGGCGGCCGTTACACTTCAATGACCACCAGGGGATCGCTGGTATTCACCTTTTGACCGGCCGAAACGGCAACTTCCCTTACCACGCCGTCATAGGGCGTCAACACCCGGTTGTACATTTTCATCGCCTCCACGATCAGCAGCAGATCGCCCCGTTTTACCTGGTCACCGGGCTTTGTCTTCACTTCCGCCACTTTCCCCGGCACAGGCGAAGCAATTGTTTTTCTGTTGTTCTCACTCATCAGTCACACCTCCTATTGTTAAAGGGTGATATTGGAATACTTCTTCCACGGCCCGGTCACCTGTTTGTTCTCCAGCAGGTCCAAAGCCGCACAGATCCTCTGCCTGGTTTCCGAGGGCATGATCACGTCGTCGATGTAACCCCGTTCGGCGGCGTTATACGGGTTTTCGTAAAGGTTACGGTATTCCCGGATGCGCTGCGCCCGGACCGCTTCCGGGTCAGCGGCGCTTTTGATTTCTTTGGCGAAAATGATGCTGGCCGCCGTTTCCGCCCCGACAATGGTCACCGTGGCTTCCGGCCAGGCAAAGACCAGATCCGCGCCCGTGTCTTTGCAGCACATGCCCAGATAGGCGCCGGCGAAGGATTTGCGCACAATCACACTGATCTTGGGCACGGTGGCTTCAATATAGGCGAACAACAGCTTGGAACCGTGCCGCAAGATACCCTTCCAATCCTCCTCCGGCCCGATCATGTATCCCGGGGTGTCATGGATGCTCACCAGCGGGATATTGAACAAATCGCAGCAGCGGATGAAACGGGCCGCCTTGTCCGCCGCGTCGCAGTTGATCACGCCGCCCATCCAGTCGGGCTGGCTGGCCACAATACCGGTGCTGCGACCGTTGAAGCGCCCGAAGCCGGTAATAATATTGGGCGCAAATCCGGCCATAATTTCAAAGAAATAACCGTTGTCCACCAGCCGGCGGATGATTTCATGCATGTCGTAGGGCTCCAGGCTGTGTTCCGGTACCAGGCCGTCCAGTTCCGGCACCGCCCCTGACGGTTCGCCGGGCTTCGTCACGGGCGGCTTTTCCCGGTTGTTTTGGGGCAGGAACTGCAGCAATTCCTTTGCCCGGTCCAGGCAGTCCCGGTCGTCCTCCACCACTACGTGCGTGCAACCGGACTTTACGGCATGCGCCTCCACACCGCTTAATGTTTGCAGGTCGATGTCGATGCCCAGCTGCGTCTTGACGAAAGCCGGGCCGGCGATGCCCATAAAGCCCGCTTCCCGGCACTGCAAGACAAAATCCTGCATCACCGGATGGTAGGCCTGGCCGCCCAGGCAGGGGCCCATCAAAAGCGCAAGCTGGGGGATGACGCCCGAGGCGCGGATCTGTGAACGGAACAGCCAGGCGTAGGCCTCCAGAGTGTCGATCCCTTCCTGCAGCCTGGCGCCGCCGGAGTCGTTCATACCCACAAAGGGGATGCCCATTTCCCGCGCCAGGTCAATCGCCCGGGCGAACTTCTTGCCGTGGTATTCGCCAAAGGTGCCGGCCATGGACGTATAATCCTCGGCGGCCGCCATAACCGTCCGGCCGTTTACCTTGCCGTAGCCCACGATCACCCCTTCGGCCGGTATTTCCTTGCCGGCCATGCCGAAGCCGGCCTGCCGGTGCTTGATAAACATGCCGGTTTCATTAAAGGTCCCCGGGTCGAAAAAATATTCCATCCTTTCCCGGGCCGTCCATTTGCCGCTTTGATGCTGTTTGGCCACCGCTTTGGCGCCGCCCATCTGCTTGATTTGCTCCCGGCGGCGGGTCAGTTCCGCATAAAGTTCCACCGGCAACACCTCCATTCGTATTATTTCAACTAGTTATTGAAAAAGCTGTTCATGGGCCGGCATTCCGCTTCCCGCCTGCCCCGGTACAGCGCCATGTGCGCTGCAGCCTTCTCCATACCGGCCGGCGGCGCGGTAAGGAAGGCCTGATACCGCCCGCCCGTCACCGACGTAACGGCCCACATGGCATTTTCCAAGTTAACGGTTGGCCTTCCGGTAACCCAGGGCGTCGGCGGCTATGATCGTTTTCTGAATGTTGCTGGTTCCCTCAACGATCTGGTAGGACTTGGCGTCCCGGTAGTACCTGGCCACGGGGTATTCCTCGGAATAACCGTAGGAGCCGTAAATTTTCATCGCATAATCGGCGCACTTGTTGGCCGCTTCCGCGGCTGCATACTTGCCCATGGAAGTTTCCAGGGTATTGGACACCCCTTTGTCCTTCAAATATGCCGCCCGGTAGACCAGCAGGCGGGCCGCCTCGGTTTCCACCACCATTTGCGCCACCATGTCCTGGATCATCTGAAACTTGCCGATCGGTTGGCCGAACTGCTCCCGCTCGTTGGCATACTGGATTACCGCGTCAATGCAGGCCTGTGCCACCCCCAGCGCCCCGGCGGCGCACCCCAGGCGGGTGCTGTCCAGCTGCTGCATGCAGATCTTGAATCCATCCCCTTCCCTGCCCAGCAGGTTGCCCTTGGGCACCAGACAGTTTTCGAAAGTGATTGAACCCACCGGCGCCCCCCAGGTGCCCAGCTTATCAGTGATCGCTTCCACGGTAATGCCCGGTGAGCGCATATCAACTATGAAAGCGGACATGCCCTTGACCCGCCGGGAAGGGTCGGTGTAGGCGTAGACCAGGGCCACGTCGGCCACCGGGGCGTTCGAGATCCACATCTTGCTGCCGTTGAGCACATAGTGATCCCCGTCCGGGAGCGCCCTGGTCTTCATGGCGGCCACGTCCGATCCGGCGTCGGGTTCGGTGATGGCGAAACAGCCCATCAAATCCGCCTCCACCAGTCCGGGGATGTACTTTTGTTTTAATTCCTCACTGCCATGTTTGAGGATGGTCAGCGCCGGTCCCAGCGCCTGCATGTTGAAGGGCAGACGCATGGACGAATGCACCCGGGCAATTTCTTCGGCAATGAGAGTGATCGCCAGGAAACCCATTTCATTCCCGCCGTACTCTTCCGGAATCACGCAGCCGAAAAAACCCAGTTCGCCCATTTTTTTGACCAAATCCCGGCGGAACCGGTGTGCTTTGTCGTCTGCATCCACTGTAGGCTGGATCTCTTTGACGGCAAAGTCGCGGGCCACTTTTTTGATATCCTGCAACTCTTCAGTCAGAGCGAAGTCCATTTTTCATCCTCCTTACGCAATTCGGCCGATCACCCGGAAAGAAGCCGGGATACGGTTGCCGTTATTACAGTAAAGCTCAAGGGCCGGCGAAGTCACGGTGAGTGGTGTATTCCCGCCGCGTCAACAGGGAACAAGAAGCAGGCTAGAGAAGCATCCCCATACCTGCAACCCGGAAAGGCCGGGATGTTCGGTTGCCGGCACGCTAATCCCGCGCCGGAAAAACTATCTTTCCCTGCCGGACGTCGTAAAGTCCGCGGGGGGTGATCCGGGCGTAAGGAATGCCTACAAAAGATAGAAAGGCCAGCGTAACAAAGGGGCGGTCGGAACGGCAGCCCGCCGCCCGCAGGTAATCCTCCACGGCCGCGAGTTCCCCGGCCAGCTCCGGCACCTCCCGGGGGGACATGATGCCGCCCACGGGCAGGGCGCATTCGGCCGTCACCCGGCCGTCCTGTACCGCCACCAGGCCGCCGCCCAGTTCCAGCATCCTGTTCACCGCAACGGCCATGTCTTCATCCCGGCAGCCCAGGACCATGGGCATGTGGTGATCGTGCGCGACACTCAGGGCCAGACCGCCTATACGTGCACCGAATCCGGTCAAAAATGCGGTGACGAACTTCCGCCCGTCCAGGTGCAGCATGCTGATTTTCAACACATCCCCTTCCGGCACCAGCAGCCCGTCCTGCACCGGCAGCGTCACCTCTTCCAGCCGGGTCAGGGTGCCGCCGGCAAAACGCATCGCCGGCACGGTTTGCCGTGCCGCCCCCGGTTCCGGCGCCGGCACCCGGAAGTGCTCCGCCCGGGGGCGGAAAGCGGGCACCCGGCCGGGGCGCCAGTCCGCGGTGGTAAAAGCAGGACAGCGGCCGGGGATGTCTGTCAGCAGTTTGCCGTTCTCCGCCGCCATTTTCCCTTCCACCATTACCCGCACCGGCACCGGATTTTCCAGTGACTCCAGGAAGTTTATGTCCGCCAGGCGCCCCGGGGCGATGCCGCCCACCAGATTGTCCAGGCCGAGATAGGTGGCCGGATTGATCGCGGCCATGCGGATCGCCCGCACGGGCGGCACGCCCCGCCCGATGGCTTCTTTGATGATAAAGTCCATGTAACCGTTTTCCATGATGTCCCCCGGGCTCATCCAGTCCGGGGTGAGCAATAGACGCCCCCGCTCCGCCCAATCCTCCGCCAGCAGTCCGGCCAGCGCCGGCAGTTCCTGCCGGATGGAGCCGTGCCTGACCATGGTGTAAAGGCCGGCCGTCAGTCTTTGTTCCACGTCCCGTGGGCTGATGCTCTCGTGGCAGGAGGTGACGCCGGCATTGATCAGGGCGGACAGTTTTTCCAGGGAGCAGCCAGCGGCATGTCCTTCCACCCGTTTGCCCGCCGCCCGGATCGCGGCCAGTTTGATTAATACCACCGGGTCGCCGTCAATCACCCGCTTCCAGCCCACCAGTTCACTGGCCGACACCACCCGCGGATGATTAAGATAATATTGAAACTCGCCGGCGGAAAGGATGTCCCCGCCCTCTATTTCCGGCAGTGCCGGGTTGGTCACCGGCAGGCACAGGTAGAACTTCAGGGGCAGGCCCTCCGTCAGTTCCAGCATCAGTTCCATTCCCCGGGCGCCCAGGGCGCCGCATAAATCATGCGTGTCGCTAAGCAGGCCGGTGGTGCCCCGCGGCACCACCGCCCGGGCCAGCGCCGGCGGGCTGGTGATATAATCGCCGTGGGCGTGGGCGTCGATGTAACCCGGCACCAGGATCTGATCCTGCCCGTCAATAATCTGCGTATCCGGACCGGTCATGGCGGTTGATGGCCCCACATAGCCGATGTGTTTTCCCTTGATGACCACATTGTAACCGCTTAACACCCGGCCAGTATAAACGCACAGCACCCGAGCGTTGTGGATGAAAACATCCGCCGCCTCCTTGCCCAGTGGCAGGTCAATCAACCCGCCGCTATTCTTCCCGGTCATTCTCAACCCTCCATGCAATGCGGTGCGATATCCCGGCCGGGCCCGCCCCGCCGCCGTTCCCCGCGGTAACTTATTATCTATGCGGTGCCAAAAAGAAACTTTTTCGCGGCCTTGTACCATTCCCGGCATTGGCAGGACACTCCGTAAGGGCTCCATCCCTTTTTGTTGCAACCGCCATTCCGGCTTTAAACACAAAGTATTTAAAAATCCGGAGTTAATATGATTCTTTTCATCAATCGACCGCTATGCGCTTCTTTAAACGCCCCGGTAATTGTGCTCATCGGCCGCACTTCCACGAACGGTTCAATCTTAATCCGCCCCTCCAGCACCAGTTTCAGCACCTCCGGGTAGTAACCGGGCAAACAGCCCCAGGTACCGATGAGTTCGGCGTCAAAAGCCATCAGTCTGGAAAACATATATTCTATTTTATGCATACCGTAACCGATGACAATCATTTTACTAACAAAGGAGAGCAGTTCCAGACCAATCTCCTGTCCGCCCCGGCTGCCGGAGCATTCGAATATTTTCCAGCCGTAATTGGCAGGCAGGCCGTTGTCTTTACAATAGGAGCGGAATTCATCCCGGATCTCCTTGATACTCTTATCCCGGCTGTTGATGGTGTGGGTGGCCCCGTACTGCCGGGCGCGCTCCAGTTTTTCCGCCACTTGATCGATGGCGATCACCACCCCGGCGTCAAGCGCGGCGGTCACCTGGGTCATGTATGAACCCACACCTCCGCCGGCCCCGATGATCACCACCCGGTCACCCGCTTTGAGATCAGCCCGTTTGGCCGCCTGGTAGGGAGTGGAAATGGCATCGGCCACCACGGCCAGATACTCAAGCGGAATTCCCTTCCGCTCCGGCACCACGCAGAGATCGGCGGCAGGAACGGGAATATGGCTGGCAAAACCGCCATACACACCCAGGCTGTTGCCCGGCATTTTCTGCGCCAGGCAGCGGTTGCCGCGCCCCATGGCGCAGATCGGACAGTTGTTGCAGGGCATGACAGCGGGGACGATTACTTCCTTGCCCAACAGGCTTTCCTCGCCGGCCACCACCCGGCCGCTGATTTCATGCCCCAGGGTGAGCGGCGGTTTGGTCACCGTAGGCACACCATCATAGAAATATCCTATATCGGTATGACATACACCGCAGGCCGTTATTTCCACCAGCACTTCCCCCGGCTTGAGCTCCGGCACATCCAGTCTGGCCCGGGCCAGCCGGCCCGGCTCGACCATTTGCCAGCATTCAATCTTTTCCGGTAAAACCATCATTTACCCCCCCCCTTATTTCCCCCGCCACACCGGCCGGCGTTTTTCCATGAAAGCGCTCAGGCCCTCCACAGCGTCTTCGGTAGCCATCAACTCCCGCAGGTAAATGTTATCAATCTCTTTTAGCGCCGCTGCGAAATCCTTGCCCAGACCGGCCCGGGCGGCCTTTTTGGTCAGCGCCAGCACCACCGGGCTCTGTGCCAGGAATTGCTGCAAAAAGTCCCTCACCCCAACGGCAAAATCGCCGGCGGGCAAGACCCTGTTCACCAGGCCCAGTTCCAGGGCACGGGCCGCGCCGAAGGTCTGACCGCTTAAAAGCAACTCCATCGCCCGCGGCCAGGAAAGCAGGCGGGGCAGCATGTAACAGGCGATGGGCGGAAAGACTCCGACAGCGATTTCCGGTTGGCCGAATTTCGACCGCTCCGAGGCCACCACCAGATCGCAACCAAGCACCAGTTCGTAGCCGCCCCCCAGGGCGGCGCCGTCCACCACGGCCGCCAGCGGTTTCTCCAGGCCGGCCATGGCCAAAAACAACCGGTCGAAAACATCGATCATTTGCCGTACTTTTTCCGGTGTATGGTCGGCCACGTCCACCCCGGCCGAAAAGGCCTTCCCTTCCGCCTCCAGGGTAACCAGCGCGCCCGGTTCTTGACCGGCCTGCTGCAAAGCCGTAATCATTTCTTCCATCATGGCAATGGTCAGCACATTCAGCGGCGGACGGTTGAGGACGATGGAAACAATGCCGCCCCCGCTTTTCAGCTTGATGAACTCGTAATTCAAACCTGCCCCCTCCTTCGTTCAGGATTGCCGTAACTTTTGGCGCCGGCAAATATACAGGTGATTAAACCGCGCGGGCTATTCCCTGCGCGGGGCCATTACGGCGTCAACCAGCTCCTGGTCGAAGGGCCTGGCTTCCGACAATAGTTGACGGTACCGGATAAAGTCAATTTGATCCTTGCCGGTCAGTTTCTTGTTGTTAAAAGCATTAAAGCCCAGGTAGGCCTCGCTCATCATGTTAGCCGCCAGCCAGTGGCGGCTGGCCAGCTTGGATTGATCCCAGAAGAATTTTTTCTTGGCCCGGACGCCGTCAACGGACATCATCAGGCAATGTGGAAAGAGGTTGGTCAGCGTCCAGACGACTTCGTTCACTGCGGCATCCAGCAGGCTGAAATCAACACTGCACTCCTTAACCAGTTTTCTGGCTTCGGCCGCCGCCTGACCCTGCACAAACTCGCCGTAAACGATCTGCCCGCCGTCAACAAACTGATCGGTGATCACCTGTGGATTACGCATAAATTCCCCGTCTTTTTTGAGCACCGGCACCACTTTGGAGATCAAGCCCAGGTGGGCCATCTTGTAAGCGCTCCACAGTTCGCAGGAAATGCAGTTCCACATCGCCCGCTCCATGCCCAGGTACCAGTGGATGAAATCGGTAGAACCGCCCACCGGCGCCGACCCGTGCCGCGGGCCGGCCTGGCCGAAAACGGCCAAATCGGAAGCAAGGCTGATATCGCAAGCCATGCCGATCTCCTGCCCGCCGGCCACACGCATGCCGTTCACCCGGCAGATGACCGGTTTCTTGCACATTAAAATACCATCTACCATGCCGTTGAACAGATCCATGTACAGTGCGTACTCGCTGGGGTTGCCGCTGTAGTATTCGGCGTACTCTTTGGTGTTGCCTCCGGTGCAGAACGCCCTGTCCCCGGCGCCCGTAAAGACCACGGCCACCACCGAACGGTCCATGGAAGCGCGGTGGAATCCGGCGATCACGCCCTTGACCATTTTGGTGGTGTAGGAGTTGTACTGGGCCGGGTTGTTCAAGGTTATCCAGGCGGTGTATAATCCCTGCACCGGGTTACCGCCGGGGTCTGTAACCGCCTTTTTTTCGTAAATTACCCCGGGCGCCTCGCTCATAAAGTGCGCATCGTCAAAGATGTCATGGTCCTTAATGTCTGTTTGACGCGGCCATTTGTTCAAATCCATTTTTATCTCCCCTTATGCCGGTAAAAATTCATAGGTAACCTGCCCGCCGGGCAGGGTAACCACCGCCGGTTGCAATAACATACCCACCCTGACCGCCGTCTCCGGCACATCCGCGTTTAACTGCCCGAATACTTTGACCCCGTTGAAGTCCACCAGGGCCAGGGTATAGGGCGCATCGGATTCAAAACCAGCCGGCCCGTAGTTGACCCGGGTATAGCTGACCAGGCTGCCGTTTCCTTCTATTTTCGCCCATTCCAGGCCGCTTCCCAGACAGCCGGCGCAATCCGCCCGGGGCGGAAAATAAACCCGCCCGCAGGCCGGACAGCGGGTGGCGCACAGTTCACCCTTTTCCAGGTAGTCTACAAAAGCAGACACCCTGGTTTGAGAGGTAAAACCTTTACGGCCGAATTTCTCAAACCCCATGTCTTTTCACCTCCCCAGGATGATTACGTTACCGTAAATGCCCACACCGCCGATATTGTGCACCAGGCCGATGGCCGCCCCCGGCACCTGAACCGGGCCGCCCTGACCGCGCAGTTGCATGACGATGGTGCGCACCTGCGAGCATCCGGTGGCGCCAATGGGATGACCTTTGGACAACAGTCCACCATCCACATTGACCGGGATCTTCCCGCCCAGATAGGTTTGTCCTTCCCGGATCAACCCGGCTCCTTCGCCCGGTGCGGCGAAGCCGAGGTTTTCATAGGCCATCAATTCGGCAATGGTAAAGCAGTCATGCACTTCTGCCACGTCAATGTCCTGCGGCCCCACCCCGGCCATGGCGTAGGCCTGTTCCGCCGCCACCCGGGCGCAGTTCAGGCCATCCAGAGAACGCCGGCCGCTTAAGGTCATTGAATCTGAAGCCGACCCCAGGCCGAGAATCCAGACGGGATGGGGGGACATCTCTCGAGCCCTGTCCGCCCCGGCCAGGATCAGGCAGCCGGCGCCGTCCGCGTTGGCACAGCAGTCAAACCGCTTTAACGGGCCGGCCACCGTGTCCGCGTTAAGCACCTGCTCAAGACTGACTTCTTTCCGGTACACGGCCTTTTCGTTTAATTTTCCGTACTTTCCCGCTTTAACCCGGATCAGGGCCAGGTCTTCTTCTGTAGTGCCGTACCGGGCGAAATGGGCGCGGGCGTGCATGGCGTAATAGGCCGGCATGGTGCTGCCGAAGGGCGACTCCCACATGATGTCGGCGCCGCGCCCCATCCTTTCCTGAGCTTCCGCGGAAGTGATCTCGGACATCTTTTGAAAACCAATTACGACCACAATGTCGTGCAGCCCCGATTTAATCAGCCCGTAGGCCACACGCAAACCGGTGGTACCAGACGAGCACAGGCTCTCCACGGTAAAACAGGGTTGCGGATTCAATCCCAGGTACTCGGCCAGTAACCCGGCCGGACTGCGCTGTTTGTCGTACTCCGGAGCAGAGCAGACCACCGAGGCTGCAATGTCCCCCGGGGTAAGTCCGGCATCCCGCACCGCCTCGCGAAAAGCCTCAAAAACCAGTTCACGGATCGAACCCGCATACCCGCGCACGAAGGCGCTCTGACCGGCACCGATTATGGCTACATCTTTTGACAAGCAACATCACCTGCCCGATTTATTTTTCAGAGCATGACCATCCCGCCATCCACGCATATTGTCTGTCCGGTAATGTAGGCGGAATCCCCGGCGGCCAGGAAAACCACCGCCGGACCGATTTCCTCCGGCCGGGCGAAGCGCCCGAGAGGAATCCGTTCCAGGTACTTATCCCGGAAACGCGGGTCGGTGGCGATGGTCCTGGTCATTTCGGTTTCAGCCATCGGCGCGATGGTGTTCACTCTGACGTTGTAACGGGCCAGTTCTTTGGCCGCCGATTTGGTCAGGGCGTGCACCCCCCCCTTGGCGGCGGTATAGTTGACCTGGCCGATGGTGCCCAGCAGGCCGGCCGATGAAGTCACGTTGATGATCGAGCCGGATTTCTGTTCCATCATCGGTTTGGCCGCCGCCTGCAGGCAGAAAAACGTACCGGTCAAATTGACCCGGATCACCTCGTCCCACTGTTCTTCCGTCATTTTCCAGAGCATGGCCGGCAGGCTGACCCCGGCATTATTGAACAAAACATCCACCCGGCCGAAAGTTTCCAGAGTGTCTGCAAACAGTTGCTGCACTTCCTGGCGGCGTCCCACATCCATCCGGCGCACCAGCACCCGGCGGCCCATTTGCTGGATGTCCCGCACCACGGCGTCACCGGTCCCGATATTGCGGCTGGCCAGCACCAGATCGGCCCCTTCCCCGGCCAGGGCCAGGGCGGCCGCCTGACCAATTCCCTGCCTGGCGCCGGTGACCACGGCCACTTTTCCTTGCAAGCGCATGGTTTTTCCTCCCACATAGTTGTTAATCTTACATCCCGGGCACGGATCGCTTGCGCTGCGAGCGCCTCTTTCCTCCCGCAAAGCTGGTGGTCCGGCCCCGTAGCTTTAGTGTTCCGGTACGGCCGCCACCTTTTACCAGCTGCAAGAACGGTTAAAACAGATCATCCAGTTCGTCATTACCCGCCGGCAGATGTCCGTGTTCCTGCAAAAACTGCTGGATCAACTGGCTTTCCCGCTGAGTGTACATGGGTTCCTCTTCATAATCGAAGAAACGGGCTTTGGAACCGGCCGCCAGTTGTTCCGCCAGGGAGGAGCGCAGCGTGGCCGTGCCGGTGATGGCAATGACGTTCTTTTGCTCGTCGAGCAGTTGATAAACCCCTTCTGTTTCCGGGACGGCGGCCAAATTTTCCGCGTTAAAGGGCAGCCACTGCTCCGGCGGCAGCGGCACCGGAGTAATTTGCAGGCGCAGGTCGCAGCGCAGGCAGCGGGAAGCTTCGGTAAGGGCCATTTCCTCATCCAGCCCCAGTTCCACTTCGAAAAATTTGGCCGTAAGCGCCTCTTCCGGTGGACAGGGGAATGCGCTGCAGCAGCTTTCGCCCGTCCATAACCGGGCGAGCAAACCATGGCGCGGACGGCGCAGAAAATCTTCATCCTTGCCCAAAAAAGGATCCGGCGCTTCCGGCGGTACCAGTATTTCGTCAATCACCCCGTCGCCGCCCAGGCGGCGGTCGATGGCGGCCGCCGCCCAGCGGCCGCCGGCGATGGCCTCAATCACCGAAGCGGGCCCGCCGACCGCGTCGCCGGCGGCAAAAATGCCGGGCAGATCCGTGGCCATGGTGCGGGCGTCCACTTGCAGCCGGCCGTTTCCAACGGCGGCCGGAAGAGGGGGGGCGGGGCGCTGCCCCACAGCCACCAGCAGGGTGGCGCAGGGAACTTCTTCTTCGCTGCCGGGGACGAAGACGGGGTTGTAGCGCCCGTTTCCGTCAAACAACGAGGCCACGGCGGCCACCCGTACACCAGTCAACCGGCCGTCATCAGTAAGAATGTCATTGATTAGAGTGCGGAAATGAAAGATTACCCCTTCATCCCGGGCAGCCTGCACTTCTGCGGCAAAGGCGGGCATTTCAGCCTCGGTGCGCCGGTAGTAAACATGCACCTCGCGGGCGCCCAACCGCCTGGCGGTGCGGGCGGCGTCCAGGGCCACATTGCCGCCTCCGGTGACCACCACCCGGTCGCCCACCGATACGGCTTCGCCCAGGTTGACCCGGCGCAGGAAAGCCAGGCCGCTGTAAACACCCGCCGCGTCTTCGCCGGGCAGGCCCAGCCGCGCCTCCCGGTGGGCGCCGGTGGCCACCAGCACTGCCCCGTAGCCTCCGGCAAGCAGGGCGGCGGCGTCATCCACCCGGACACCGGTTTTGATCTCCACCCCGCTCCCGGCGATGGCTTCAATTTCCCGCTGCAGCACGTCCCGGGGCAGCCGGTAGGCCGGAATACCGGCCGCCAGCATCCCCCCCGGTACGGGCAGGGCGTCGAAAACGGTGACGGCATGGCCCTTGCGGGCCAGGTACCAGGCGGCGGTCAACCCGGCCGGGCCGGCTCCCACCACGGCCACCCGCTTGCCCGAAGGAGCGGCCGGGACCGGCTGTTCCCGCCGTTGCCCCTGCTCCTCGTCAGCAGCGAAGCGCTTCAGGCGACAGATCGAAACCGGCTGATCGATCCGCCCCCGCCGGCAGTTGTCTTCGCAGGGGTGAAAACAAACCCGCCCCAGGACGGCCGGAAAGGGCACTTTTTCCCGGATCACCGCGCCGGCTGCGGCAAACTCACCCCGGGCAACCAGATTAACATAGCGGGGCACGTCGATACCGGCCGGGCAGCTGTTCCGGCAGGGCACCAGGAATGCTTCCCGGTCGCCGCTTTTGACGTCTTTATCCCTTAAAGCACCGGTGGGACAAACTTCCACGCAGGCGGTGCAGAAACGGCAACCCGATGCCGCCAGATCCGCTTCCACACTGGCGGCGATTTGACCGCCGCCGGCCAGTTCCACCAGCTGCAGGGCGCCCACCCCGCGCACGTCCCGGCACATGCGCACACACCGCCCGCAGCCGGTGCACAGGTTATAGTCCCTGGTAAACAGGGGATGCTCCGTGTAAACCGGCAAATCCGCCGGGACATAGCGGGGCGTACCGGCTTTGATGCCCACGTAAAGGGCGATTTTTTGCAGTTCGCACCGCCCGAGCAGGGGACAGCAGCGCTCGTTTTCCGGCACATTGCTCGAGCACTGGGTGCGGCTGCAGCCTTCCTGCTGGGCGCAGGTCAGGCAGGCATGGGGATGACGGGCCAGGATGGCGGCCAGCTTCTCCCGGCGGTGCTCCCGCACCCGGGCGGTGCCGGTAAGCACCACCATGCCGGCTTCAGCCGTTGTTTCGCAGGCCGCCGCCAGTTCCGGCCGTCCCTCGATCTCCACGGCGCAGAGGCCGCACACGCCCGCCGGGGGCAAGTCCGGGTGGGCGCACAGGGCCGGGATGTAAACCCCGGCCTGCCCGGCGGCGGCCAGCAGGGTCGTTCCCGGTGTTACAGCCACCGGCGTACCGTCGATAGTCAAATTGATGGTGCTCATACCCGCTTCACCGTCCTCACCACGAGCGCACAATGGCGTCCGCCGGGCATACCTGCTGACAGGGCAGCTTCCCCTCCATCCGCGGGCACGGGTTGCAGCTGTAGCGCAGTTTTTTGCGGTGTGCTTCCCGCACGGCCACCACTTCATCGTCATAGTCGTCGGTAATTGCTTCCAGCACCTGTTCGGGGCAGCTGTTTACGCAGGGTTTTTCCCCGCAACCGGCGCATTTGTCCGTATCAATGCTTAAAAACCAGTCTCCCGCCCCGTCCTTATATCCATAGTTGGCAATCATCCTGTTCCACCCCCAACACCCGATATTTGCCGGCGAAATCACAGATTACGCAACTTCCGGGCCTGCTTCCGTCCTTTCCATACCCGTGCCGGTAATGCATAGCACCGGTGCCGGGCAAGTTATCCCGCCCGTTGCTCCGGCCGTACCGCGGAAAAGGCATGACCGGCATCATCCTACCGGCGCCCTTTTTCCACCAGCGCTTTGCCGAACAGCGCCGCGCCGATGGCGCCGGCCAGCTGGGTGTCGTATCTGGGCTTTAATGCTTTGATGCCCAGTTCTTTTTCAATGCGGCTGACCACGCCGACGTTTTTGGCAATGCCGCCGGTAATGGCAAAGTCCGGTTCGACGCCGTTGCGCTCCAGCAGGGAGACCACCCGGTGGGCCATAGCCGAACAGTAGGCGGCCAGCACTTTTTCCCTGGGCCAGCCGGCGCGCAACAGGCCGGTGGCTTCCGTTTTGGCGAAGACCACGCAGGTGCTGCTCACCGGTTCCGGTTCTTCCGCCACCTGCAGGGAGAGTTCGCCCACGTCTTCAATGGAAACCCCCAGCAGATCGGCGAATACTTCCATGCCCCGGCCGGTGCCGGCCGCACATTTGTCATTCATTAAAAACGAGGTCACTTTGCCTTTTTCATCGCAGTGGATGGCCTTGCAGTCCTGCCCCCCCATATCCAGGATGGTGCGCACGGTGGGTCCGTACATGAAGTTGCCCCCCCGGGCATGGCAGGCTATCTCGGTGATCGCCTTGTTGGCGAAGGGCACGTTCACCCGCCCGTAGCCGGTACCCACGGTGAAGTGCACATCCTTAAGTGTCATGCCCGTGTTTTCCATCGCCCAGTCCATGGCCCGCTGAGCGCTGGTGGGGCTGTCGGAGCCGGTGCGCATATTGGCGAAGGCGTACAGTTCGCCGTCGCACATGATCACAGCCTGGGAGCTCACCGAACCCACGTCCACTCCGGCGGTGATCGTTTTTGCCCGGCGCCAGTCCAGATCAGGGTTGCGCCAGTTGTATTCGGTCCATCTCCAGTATTCTTTGCGTTGCGGTTCCCGGGCTAAAGCCATTTTTCTCCCCCCAATTCCTGTTTTAAAATTTACGCCTCTTCGCCTGCTTTTTCCGCCGCCACCAGGGCGGCGCCTAGCGCGGTAACGTATTCCGGGTCTTCCGGCACCTGCGCCTTTACTTCCAGCCCTTCCTCCATGGAACGCACGAATCCGGCGTTATAAGCCAGCCCGCCGATCAGGGCCAGGTCCTTTTCCAGCCCCACCCGCCGGACCATGGAAATCACCCGGCTGGCAATGGCGTCGTGTACGGCGTGGGCAATGTCTTCTTTCGGCGTCTTGGCGTGAATCAGTGAAACCACTTCCGATTCGGCAAAAACAGCGCACTGGGCGTTCATGGGCACGGCCCGGGTGGATTGCAGCGATAACGGGCCCATCTCTTCCACCGCGATTTCCAGCGCCCGGGCCATGGCCTCGGTAAAGGAGCCGGCGCCGGCGGCGCATTTTTCATTAATGGCGAAGTCGACAATCTTGCCCTGCTCGTTGCATTTTAAAGCCCGCCCCTCCTCCGCCCCCACATCCACCACTGTACGGGCGGCGGGGAAAAGGTAAAGCGCGCCCCGGGCGCCGGCACCCACTTCGGTGACCGTGCTCCGGGCAAAAGGAACCTCGTTTTTGCCGGCGCCAGTGGCGGTAATATGCTGTACGTCGTCCCGGCCGATGCCGGCTTTGTCCAGTGCCGCGGCCATAGCCTCCTCCGACGCCGCCGCCTGATCGAAACCGCTTAAAACAGCGCTTTTGGCCAGAACCCGGCCGTCCCCGAGAATGACCACTTTGGTAAACTTGTTGCCTACATCTACCCCGGCTGTAATCATCTTTCAGACACCCCCGTTAATACTGCTTTTTGAAGCCCAGGCTCTCCATAAAGGCGTCGATGCGGGCAAAGGTGGCCACTTCGTCGAACTCCCGCTCGTCACCCATATTCCCTTCAAAAGTCATCACCGGACATCCGGCTTCAATCAGGCCCAGACGGTTTTCCGCGATGCCCACGCTCAAACCTTCGCAACCCCGGTTATAATGCAGTAAAACGCCGTTCAGCTTCCATTCGTCGAAAATGCGCTTCATCATGCCGGTTTTGAACTTGGGATGATAGAAATGCTGCCATTCCGGCTTGCTCAGGTTCCATTCCACATTGATCCGCACGGCCTGCTCCCTGGTTTTGATTTCAATCCCCTTTTCCATCGGTGTCGTCCGCGGTCCCCAGCTTCCGTCCGGTTTTTCCTCCCAGATCCCCTCCAGGCCGAAAGTATAGAGGGAACCGACGGAAACGGCACCGTACCGCTCCAGGTAGCGGAACACTTTCAGGAACGCCCAGGGGGGCTGGGTGTCGGAAATCAGGCGGCACTGTTCGTTGCCCACGGCGGCAATGCCCCGCGCCACCCGGTCCTTGACCTCATCCCGCACTTCCTCGTAAAAGTCGGCCACCCACCTGGCCGCTTTGTGCAGGGTGCCGAAAACGTACAGGGAGTACATGGACTTTTCATCCAGCGGCGCCGGCACGGCCTTGTTCAAACTGCAGATTTCCGCCCAGGTGCTGGTGGAGCGGCATTCGTCCTTCACCGCTGCGATCAGCTTCTCATCGTCGTATTTGCGGCCGGTGACCTTTTCCATCCATTCAATCCCGTCCAGAATCTGATCCGCCACGTACTGGATCTTGGCTTCGTTGATTTCGTGATAGGGGCCCACCGCCACATCAATTTCATACATCGGAATAGCGGGCTCCAGATCTTTGACCACCTGGTACCACTTGGCGTGGCTGCAGCAGATGTGATCCTGCCAGATGAAATCCGGTTTGGGATAGCCGCCGCCGAAAGGATATTTATCAAGCAGGATGGAACCCCAGTAAATGCGCATGTAGGAGCAAAGATCACGGGCATAGCCGGCCTTTTCCGTAGCCTCCATGCACTCCAGGGCCAGTTCCTTGTTGTGGGCGATGGTGGCGCCATAGGGTTCGCTGGTCAACGGGTAGACATCGTCCCCCAGTCCGCGCGGCACGGCGTCGAAAGTCCATGCGCCGCCCGCCCAGCGCAGGCCGCCCTTTAAATGCGCGTCACGGTAGTCCAGGTAATATTTCTCCCGCAATTCCTTGGCTTTGGCCCAGCATTGCAATGGTTCGGTGGGGTACTTTTGTTTGCTCATCTTTATACCTCCATTTAGAACAGATCTTCCTGACGCAACATTTCCAGGAAGGCTTCCACCCGGATGCGGAACTGGCCGATCGGTACGGTAACATCAAACTCCAAAAAGAGGGTGGGAACGCCATTTTCCTCCAGGTACTTGCGAATGGCCGGAATGTCCAGTTCATGTGGATCGCAAAACTTCTGCTGCATTACAATGGCTCCCTGCACATTCCATTCTTTGGCCAGTTTTAAAATATGAGGCAGCCGGCTGCGTTCCGGCCAGTCCTTGGTGGGACAGGCCGGCCGGTCGATATAACGGGCGGCGATAGCCATCAGACGGTCTTCCTGCGGCTCCACCCGGTTCCAGAAATACCGGCTGCCGGTGCAGTGATCGTCAACGACAAAAGTGGTGCCCAGGCTTTCCGCCATGGCCATGAAAGCGGTGTCGTCGTCCTCGCTGCCCAGGATCATCAGTCTTTCACCGGTTTGCCGGTCCGGCTGGCGTTCAGACAACTCTTTTAATTTCTGTTCCAGGTAGGCGTTGTGTTCCCGCTTGTCAACCATCTGACCGGATAAGACCAGGTACATCGCTTCCAGACCGGTTAAGGGCGGATTTTCCCTTTTGCGTAATTCGTATACCTCCCGCATCAAGCGGCGGCTGGTATTCATGATTTCAATCCCCCGGTCCAGGTCGGCGTCGCTGATCGTTTTCCCGGTCCATTTCTCCACCGCTTCCTTGAAGGCGGCCAGTTCACTGCGCAGGAACGGGTAGGCCCGCTTGCTCTGCACATGATGCGGCATGGGCAGGTAGTAGGAAAACTCCCGCGGCCGGTGCAGGTCCCAGCTGGTGTAGGCCTGCCTGATGTGCAGGCAGGACTGGGCAATGGTAATGCCGTCCAGATAATCGAAACGCCCTTTCAGTCCCTGGGCCAGGCAGTCGCGGCAGAAGGGGCAAAACATGCCGAAAATATGCGGCTCGGTGACGTCCTGCGGCTCGTGGCTGCCCAGTATGCGCACCGGAAGCACACCGGCGGCATACAGGATTTCTTCCGGCACATAGGTGCAGAAATAACCAATCACCTTGCCGCCGGTGCGCTGCTTCCACTCTTTGGCGTATTCATGCCTGTTTTCAAACCATTCTTGAAATTTTTGCATACGTTTTGAATCCCCCCGTCCAATTATTGCTTTCGGTACGCGCTTCGCCGCCTGCTTGCAGACATTATAAAATGGCCGGACAAAATTTAATATCGCCAGAAAGTATGGAAGCCAGGTTGATAGCGGGTGAAACAGGGGTTAACCTTTATGGGTGATAAATAACGTTTTGGGAATTAACCAATAAACCAACAATATTTGTTATTGACAGTCAGACGATTTATCTATAAAACTTAATAAAGGGGTGATCATCAATGGACGCTTTACCGGCGAGTCACCGCAAGCTGGCGGAACTGGTCATTATTTGCCAGGTCAATGCACTCAATAAGCTGAGCCAGGGATTAAAAACCGAGCTGCAGCAATTGTTAAACATATCAATAAAATTTTTTGACTTTTCAAACATATGCTTGTTCTTACTGCGGAAAAACGGCTCCCCCCTTTGTTTGACGGCCAGCCGGGAAAATGCCGGGTGCACGGAAATCCAGCAAAAGCTGCAGCAAATGCTGGCCGCCGGGAGCGACGGGGACGGACCGGTCAACCGGCTGGAAGCACTGGGACCGGTAAAATCCACCACCCTGCCGGTGTTGCTGCGTCCCGGCGATCCAATGGGCGTGATGGAGATGGGCATTTTTAACAGTGAGCCGGCCACGGCGGAGCATTTGTTGATCAAGGCCGCCTCCCTGGGACGCCATATGGCCAATATCATCCAGGAATCATTCATCCACAAGCACAAGGACCGCCAGTTGCGTAAGCTGGCCGTCTGGCTAGAAACGATCAACACGATCAGTTCCACCCCGGACATCAGGCAGGTGCTGCACGTTGTAGCCCAACTGGCGGCGGACCTCTTTGCGGCGCGCACCTGTATTTACCTGCTGGATGAACGGGAACAAACCATCACTTCAGTGGCAGCCGTGGGCAGCTACGATCTGGAAATGAAACAAAAAATCAAGGCCCTGAAAGGGCGGCCCCCCTTCCCGGGCATCAAGCGGGCGCTCAAAACCAGGCGCCCCCTGTTGATTACGCCGCAAAACATCGAGCAGTTCCTGCCCCGGGAAGTTATTACCGATTTTGCCTACAGCTCCCTGGTCATGGCGCCGTTGTTGAGCAAAAAGGGCAGTATCGGCGTCATGCAGGTAGACCGCCCGGGAGCGCTGATCGCTTTTACCACCGAGGAGGCCGAAATCATCTTCGCCCTGGCCCGGGAAACCGCCATCGCCCTGGAAAACGCCAGGCTGGTACAGGTGCTGGCGGAAAAGGAGCAGCTCCTGCGCCGGCTGTTGAACAAACTGATTACCGTGCAGGAGGACGAACGCAAGCGCATCGCTTATGAGCTGCACGACGGGATTATCCAGGCTTTGATCGCCGTCTGGTACCGCCTGCAACGCCTCAGCGCATCCGATGAAATCCCCCTGGCCGGCGAACGCAGCGAAATTTCCCGTCTGGTCGGTTTGATCGGTGAACAGATCCAGGATATCCGTTGTTTGATTCAGAACATGCGCCCGATCACGCTGGACGATTACGGGCTGATTCCCGCCATTGAGTTTTACATTGATAATTACAAAGAAATTCATCACATATCC
Organism: Desulfotomaculum copahuensis; assembly: GCF_001655685.1. Lineage (GTDB taxonomy): Bacteria > Bacillota > Desulfotomaculia > Desulfotomaculales > Desulfovirgulaceae > Desulfotomaculum_G > Desulfotomaculum_G copahuensis. The sequence continues at coordinate 124,625 of NZ_LYVF01000069.1, read as the reverse complement.
GTCGATTTTAAAGTGATTGGCGAAGCATACCGCCTGCCGCCGGATATTGAACTGTCCCTTTACCGTATTCTGCAGGAGGCGCTGTCCAACGTGGTCAAGCATGCACAGGCCACCCGCGCCTGGATAAGCCTGGATATGACCGGTAAAGAAATTTTGTTGACTATTTCCGACAACGGCTCCGGTTTTACCCTGAACCGGGGGAAAAGAAAACAGCAAGACAGGCTCGGTCTGGCCAGTATGCAGGAGCGCACTTCCCTGCTGGGGGGCACGTTTGCCATCCATTCCGAAAAGGAACAGGGAACCACCATCACCATACGGATCCCCGCCGGCGACATCGATATGCCGTAAAATTTTATCCCGTTCCGAAACGGCGCGGAAGGCTGCAAAAGGGGAAATCAGCGCTTTTCAACAGCCGTGGATATGTCCACGGACGACTTGAAAGCGCGACGAAGCCGGAGGTTGAATGAATGGAAAACGTCCGGCGGCGTGACGGACATGGCGGAATAAGATTGTTACGCTGCAGCGTTACGGGTAATAACGAAATCACGACTGCACAAAAGGCATGGAAAGGGGGACGTGCCCTGTGACCGCTGAAATAAAGGTGATGATCGTAGATGATCACCCGATGATCCGGGAAGGACTGATCACCATGCTCAACGGCTTCCCCGACATCGCCGTGGTCTGCACCTGCAGTGACGGGGAAGAAGCCATGCACATGATCGATGTCTGGAATCCCCATGTAATTTTAATGGACATCAGAATGCGCCGGCTCAGCGGCATTGAAACAGCAAGCTATATATTGACTCATAAATCCCAATGCAAGATTCTTTTTTTGACTATTCTGGAAGACACCGAATCAATACGCCAGGCGCTCCAATCGGGGGCGGCGGGCTATATATTAAAGCATGTCACCCGGGAGAAACTGGTTGAATCAATTCGCCGCGCCTACAATGGCGAAATGGTCATCGACCCGGCACTGCTCGGGCGCATTATCGGCGACTATACCCGCGTTACCCATGCCCCGCCGGAACCGGTGGAGCAGCAGGAAAAGCTGGCCGGACTCAGTGTGCGGGAAAAAGAAATTCTGCGTCTTCTGGCCCAGGGGATGACCAACAAAGAAATTTCCGCTTCCTGCCACCTGGCCCTGGATACGGTAAAAACCCACCTGCGTAATATTTTCCGCAAGCTGGGGGTGAAAAACAGATCCCAGGCCATCTCCCAGGCGATCAGATTTTTGGAGGGAAGCAGGGGTGCGCTGTGAAATAAAACAGACGGCACCACGGTGCAGCGGTGCCGCCACTATCAAATCAACCGGCTATTTTAGGATTTCAAAAGGGCCTTCCGGAACATCACCTCACTGGCCTAAACCGCCGGATATGCTTAAGCAACAACCTTTTCCGGCGTTACTTCCTGTGTTTTGCCCAAGCCGGCAAAACACCGGTTCACATGCTCCCGGGGCAACGGTTTGGTGAACAGTGTGATGAAGATTAACGCCGCCGCGGAAATGACGATACTGTAAAACAGCGGGTCCACAAAGGTCCAGGGGTCGGGCAGCAGGGTGGGCCGGCCGAAGATGGCCTTACAGATCCCGAAGGGAACGGCCTCGGACGCATGCAGGAAGACAAACCCGAAAATGGACACCCCGTACCCCAGCGCCACGCTCCAGACGGCCGCCGCTTTGGTCACCCGGCGCCAGAAGATGGCTCCCAGCAAAGCCGGCAGGATGCCGGCGGCGCAGATGCCGAACCAGAAGGCGGTGGCCCGGGCGATAATGCTTACGGGCAGGATAAAGGCCATCACCACCGCTGCCACGGCCCCGACCAGCACACCGATCCGGGAAAGGGTCAAAGGGTTGGCCTTTATGTTCCAGGTTGCCAGCAGGTCCCTGGAAAAAGCCACACTTTGCACGTGGATCAACCCGTTCACCGTGGTGATACAGGCGGACAGCAGGGTGACCATGAAGAGGTAAATATAGGCTGGAGGCATCACGGCATTAATATAGGACGGAATGATCAGGTCCACATTCCCTTTGGCCGCGGCAATGGCAATCTTGCCCACCGTGTCATGGAAATACACGTTTGTCAGGGGACCGACCATGAAAGCGGTGCCGGTAAAGAAGAAAATGCAGATGCCGCCGGTCAACACCGCCCGGTTCAAAGCCTGTTTGGTCGGTACGGTCAAAAACCGCAGGATCAACTGGGGTTGGGCCAGCACGCCGATGCCCACTCCCATGACGATAGTGCTGATCACCGTCCACCAGATCGGCGAGCCCCATTGGGGCATGGCCGTCCAGCCCAGGTCGCCGCCTTTTTTCAATGCCTCCGGTACCAGGCTGGCCATATTGGTCAGCGCCTGGTGCCCGGCAACCACTCCGCCCACCACGGCATAAGTCTTGAACAATAGAATAACCATGCCAAGCAGCATCATTCCGCACATGAAGGCGTCGGCGTACATGACGCCCTTCAGACCGCCCCACCCGACGTACAGGGCGATGATCACGGCCAGCACAACCAGCGCCACCTGGAAGCTGATGTGCAATGACTCTTCAATAAACCTGGCGCCGCCGATCAAGACCACCCCGGTGTAGGGCGGCATGAGCAGGAAGATCATCAAACCGATAAACCAGGTAATGAATTTGGACTGGTAGCGTTCGCCCAGCATGGTGGCCAGGGTGGTGGCCCCCAGATTCTTGGTCATGCGGCGGATGGGCTCTCCGAGGAAGATAAAGGCGACAAAAATGCCCAGAAAGATGTTGAAAAACGAAAGCCAGAGCAAAGTGAAACCGAACATCCCGGCCGCTCCCCCGAAACCGACGATGGCCGATGTACTGATAAAGGTGGAAGCGTAGGACAAAGCCATAATCCAGCCCGACATCTGCCGCCCGGCCACCGTATAGTCCTCGGCGCTCCTGGTCTGCCGGGAACCGAGATAGGTCAGGTAAGATATTATGGCCACATAAATCACCAGTATAACCGCCAGAACGGCCAGGTTCACCAATCCTCACCGTCCTTGTTCCACTTTGCGATTCCCCAGCCCACACAGAGCAACATGGCAGCCACATTCAACAACCAGACCAGTGCCGTCCAACCGTCCGCCATCCCTAACACGCAGTTCCCTCCTCATATTTTTTCCGGATGAATTGGCAATGCCATTCAAACAAAGTAAAACACCGTCCTCCCGTTACTCTTTAGTTGCTCTGGTGCAAACAACCCCCATAACCCCTTTTATTGAAGTGACTGCTCATATAATTTTTTAACCACCCCCTTTGCACTGGAAAAGCAAACTCCGTCAGTCCACGTCCCATCTGTCCCGGACCGCGCGGGCAACCCGGGTGCTCCAGGCTGGAAAGACATTTCAGCTCAATTCGTAAAGGAAAGGGCCGTTCAAAGTGACACTTTCCTTTCGTCCACCACCCGCACTGCCTTGCCTTCATAACGGGGCAGGGTACCGGGGGATTTGATTTCCACCCGGCAGGTGATTTCCAGGAAGTCGTGCAATTCTTTTTCCAGAAGCTCCACGAATGATTCTGCGGGGTTGAAATCCCCGGCCGGTTCCACTTCCACTTTTAACGTGTGCAGTCCCTTCCTCTCCCCCACCACAATCTGCCAGTTCTCGCTCAACTCGCGGTACTGCAGCAGCACGCACTCGATTTGGCTTGGGAAGACGTTGGTACCGCTGACCAGCAGCATATCGTCCACCCGCCCGAGAAAGCGCACAATGCGGGGATGGGTACGGCCACAGGGACAGGGGGTCTCGTCAATCACCGCCCGGTCACCGGTACGGTAGCGCAAGATGGGCATGGCTTCAAAACTGAGGTTGCTGAGGACAATTTCACCGGGCTGTCCCGGGGAAACATCAGTCAGTGTTTCCGGATCAAGCACTTCCAGCAGGAAATGATCCCCCCAAACGTGAATGCCGGAAACGTATGCGCAATCCATGGCCATCGGCCCGCCCATTTCAGTCAGACCGTAGCACCGCCGCATTCCACCGCCATGGGCGGTATAACCGAGGCGCTCGTTAATCCGTTCCCGCATTTCGTCGGAACAGGGTTCCCCGCCGTGGCAGCCGATGCGCAGCTGCAAATCTTCAACCGGATCGATGCCCATCTCCCGGGCAATTTCGCCCAGATACAGGGCATAGGTGGGAGTTCCCGTAAAAACGGTGGTGCCCCATTCCCGCATCAACTGTAGCTGTCTTTTGCTGCCCCCGGAACCGGTGGGAATTACCTTGGCTCCCACCCGCTCCAGTCCGTAATGAAAACCCAGCCCGCCGGTGAACAACCCGTAGCCGTGCGCCTGCTGAACAACGTCTTTTTTGGTCACGCCCGCGGCGGTAAAGTTGCGGGCCATGCACTCGCCCCACACCGCCAGGTCGTTCCGGGTATAAACCATTGATACCGGTACGCCGGTGGTTCCGGAGGTCATATGCACACGCACCACATCGTCCCAGTTGCCGGAAACCAAACCGGTGGGGTAATATTCGCGTAAATCCTGCTTGCCGGTAAAGGGCACCTTTTTAAGATCATCCCAGTTTTGGATATCGCCGGGCTCAAGACCTGCTTCTTTAAAACGCTGGTGAAAAACTTTGTTTTCGTAAACCCGCTTGACCTGGCGCTTGAATTTATCCAATTGCAGCTGGCGTAAATTATCCAGTGACATTGTCTCCCGCTGTTGATCATAAATAGCCACAACCTGTGCCTCCTTTTAAGTCAACCGTGTATACAATATTAAGAATATTCAGACCTGTTAAAGGATTATCAACTCTAAAAATGGCTATTGCTTTAATTATAAGGGGTTGTTTTAAATATCAATAGTCAATTGAATGGCAAATGCTAAGTCATCGAAACGTTTTTCTCGCGTACAATTAAAAGCGCAATCAGCCCGAGCAGGTAAACGATTAATACGGCCCACATACCACCGGCCAGTTTGTATTTATCCACCACACCGCCCATGAGCAAGGGCAGCAAGAAAACACCAACATTTGTCCCCACCGTATATGCGCCGCCGGCCACCCCCATGTTGGTTGCGGTCACGCCGGGCAAAGATTCCTGAATGGCCATGCCCAGCGCCCAGGGCACTTCAAAAAAGAGTCCGAAGATAATGGCCGCAATGATCAATCCACCGACGCCCCAGTTGTGGGTACTCATATAGATAATCCAAACGGCAAGGGTAATGATCAGCATGATTAAGGCCGTATTCTTCTTCCCCCAGCGTCCGGCCAAACCGGGCAAAAAGATCAACCCGGCGCCCATGGCGATGGGGAAAAGCCCGGCGATGGTACCGGCCAGGGCGTGGGGCAACTTATAAGCCACGGCCATTTGCATGGGCAGGAACCCCATGGTAAAAACAGTGGCCCCGCCCAGGAAAACGGCAAACAACAGGTTGACCCAGGCCGAAGGAGTTTGCATCACATTTTTAAACTCATCAGCAAAACCCGGCTTCTCCGCCCGGCTTTCCACTTCTTTGCCGCGTCCTAGAATCCACCATAACGCCGCCACGATTAGAATCAAAACGCTGTAAATCAGGAAAGTGTTTTTTATACCCAGCGGTCCGGCCAGCGCGGCAGTAATAATAATCCCCAGTCCGCCGCCGATAAAAAACGAACCGGCGCCAATACCAATGTAAGTATGGGCGCTTTCATGCCCGAACCATTGAATCATCAGCGGAGCCAGGCAGGCCGTAAGGCAGCAGATGCTGTATCCGCCAATAACCGTAAGCACGGCGTTTGACCAGAAAGAGGTGATGAAAAACGGCCTTAGACCAAAACCAACCAAACCGCAGACAGCCCCGATACCGAGCATGTTTTTCGTTCCCAGCACATCGGTCCAGCGGCCCGTGGAAACACCCAGAAATATGGCCAGCAGGCCGGGCAGGGAAAGAAGCAAATTGGTCGTGGCGGCACTGAGATGAAATACTTTCCCCCAATATTCTTCCAGCAGCGGCGCCTGGGCGAACCAGGCTATCCATAAGACCAGGGAAAGCAGCAGAAACAAAACCAGCATCACCCAGCGATAGCCGTCAAGTTGCATTTCATTGTCTTGTGCCATCTCAAATACCTCCCGGTTAAAATTTTAATAATTACCTTTTTCCATTTCATCAATGTCGTTTATTTCACAGTTAATCTGTATCATGGCCAGGCTGGCCATGATGCGATCACAATTCCGGATTACACATTGCATACCGCCGGAAAACTCTTTTAATTTGAAAACCCCGGTTTTAATTTCTTCCATTGCCCTGGCGATCCTGCACAAATCAAGATCGATCCGGTTTATTTTACAAGTTCCCATAAGCGTTTCACCTGCTCATCATTATTTGCGCAGATCCTTAAACCGCCTCGATTTAACCTCATAACGGGGTAATGTTCCATAGGGATGAAACTCCAAATAGTAGTTCAAGTTTGTCTTCAACCTTAAATTTCGCAAGAGAGCTTCCTTGATCTTATTTTCCTGATGACAACAGTGCGGGAGTATTTCCACCTTTAAGATTAACTCGTCTAAATCATTTTTCTTTCTGACAACCAGCTCAAATTCATTACCCAGTTCGGGGATATCACGTACTACTTCCTCTACAGCAGAAGGGCTGAATAAAACGCCTTTAATTTTGGTAATGTGATCAACCCTGCCGATCACACCACCTTTAAGCACCCGGAAGGACCGGCCGCAGGCGCACGGCTCCCCCCACATGGCCACATCCTTGGAATCAAAGCGGATGCAGGGCTGCGCGCGGCGGTCAAAAGCCGTGATCACTACCCGTCCGGGCTTACCCGGTTCTTCAATTGGCGAACCGTCCTCCAAATCGATCAGTTCTACCAGGAACATGGCTTCGTTCACATGGGGACCGCCCGGCTTGGCCGTACATTCGTACGCCCAACCACCAATTTCGGTGGCCCCGATATGATCGTAAACATCCGTCCCCCAGGCCTCCTCCATCCTTCTCTTGGTGGGCGGGATGCTGGCACCGGGCTCACCGGCACAAAGAATGCGTTTGATTCCCAGGGTGCGCGGATCGATACCCAGTTTCTCTGCTGTCTCGGCCATACCCAGTACATACGTCGGGGTGGCCATAAAGGCGGAAGCGCGCAACTCTTTCATTTTAAGAATTCTTTCTTCGGTATTCAATATGCCGCCGGGAATAACCTCACAGCCGATTTTTTCAGCGGCGTAGTGTCCGGCCCAGTAAGCCACGAAAATGTTGTACCCGAATGGGATGAACACCCGGTCGGTGTTCCGGAAGCCCTGCGCCCACAGGGTATAGGCCCAGCATTCGCTCCACCACTCCCAATCCTGCCAGGTATCGGGCTGGTAGACGGGCTGCCCGGTGGTGCCGCTGGTCTGGCGGTAGGCGGTTACCTCTTCCAACGGTACACACAGACTGTCGCCGTAGGGCCAGGGTTCTTTGGCCTGTGCCGAGCGGTAATGTTCCTTCTCCAGCATGGGCACTCCGGCTACGTCGTCCCAGGTTTTTATGTCTTCCGGTGTCAACCCCGCCTGATCATAAAGTCTGCGGTAAAGCCCGGAGTTTTCGTAACCCCACTTCAAAATCCGTTTGAATTTCTTCAATTGCAGGTTCCTGAGCATTTCCCGGGGCATGGTTTCCAAATAAGGGTTCCAGTAAAGATCAACACCATTTACTTGCATGCGCTTCACCCCACATCACTGAAAGCTTGAATTCCGTCACCCAGGGCGGCTAGACGGTTGCGCTCTTTTCCACATACATCTGCCGCATGAGAAACTTCTGGATTTTCCCGGTCGGGTTGCGCAATACTTTGGCAAAAAGCACCTTTTCCGGCCATTTGTATTTGGCCAGACCCTCCTGCCGGCAGAAACCGACCACTTCCTCTACCGTCATGGTTTCCCCCGCATGCAGTTCCACCACGGCCATGGCTATTTCCACCAGACGCTCATGGGGGTATCCGATGACCGCCGCATCGGCAATTTTGGGGTGCCGGTGCAGCACCGCTTCAATTTCCACCGGGAAAATATTCTCGCCGCCCCGGATGATCAGATCCTTTTTGCGGTCGGCAATGTAGAAAAATCCATCCGCATCTTTTTTAACCAGATCCCCTGTATAAAGCCAGCCGTCCTTAACCGTCCGGGCGGTCAGCTCCGGATTTCTAAAGTAACCCTGCATCACCCGGGGCCCTTTGAGGACCAGTTCACCCACTTCCCCCACCGGCACGTCATGGCCCAACGCATCAACAGCACGGGCTTCCGTGTTAAAGGTGGGCTTGCCGATCGACCCCGGCCGCTCAAGTACGTCTTCGTCGAACAGGTTGAAGCTGCCTCCTCCGCCGCCTTCGGTAATGCCGTAGATATTGCCCGTCTTAAACGGAAAAATCCTTTTCATGTCCTGAAACAGGGAATGAGGCACCGGCTGGGCGCCGATGAGAATGCTCCCGGTAACATGGGAAAAATCATACTGGTTGATATCGATTTCCCCCCGTTTGATGGCGTTTACCGAATCAGACATGCAGGGTACCGTCACCCACCCGTTATTCACTTTTTCTTCGGCAATCGCGTCCAGCAGCCAGCGGGGGTTGGTCAATTCCTTTAAAATGACGATTTGACCGCCGGCCAGGTAGGAAGGCAGGGATAAAAACAGGCTGCCGCTGTGATAAAAGGGGTGGGGCGCCAGGTATACGGTGTGATGGCCCTCATCATAGCTTAAAGCACAGCCGGTACCGATATTGTACAGGGTATCATGGGCCTGACAGACGGCCTTGGGCGGCCCGGTGGTCCCGGAGGTGAACATCAGTTCAGCCAGGTCGTCGCCGGCGGTTTCCACCAGCAGATCTTCCGTCTCGCCGTTTTTCCTGATTTCCGCATAGGAAATCATATCGCCGGGGACATTTTCCCCGATGCAGAGGTAATGCGCAATGGTTTTCATTTCCCCCTGCACGGGCTGCACTTTGGGTAAAAAGCCGTCTTCCAGAATGAACGCCTTCGGCTGGCAAACACCGGCCGCGTACTTGATATCTGCGCTGGCAAAGCGGTAATTGAGCGGCACAACCACGGCTCCGGTCCTCAAAATGGCATGGAAGGTGACCAGCCACTCCAGGCTGTTCATCTGCAGGTGAAGTACAAAGTCCCCCTTTTTGATCCCCAGTTGTTTTTGCAGGTGATTGGCCACCTGATTGGTTTCAGCATTAAATTCCCGCCAGGTCATCACCCGGCGTAAATTTCTTGAGGGCGTACGTTCAATCAAAAACACCTTGTCCGGATACTTTTGCGCATTGATGATACCATACCGGGCAAAATTCATCTTGCTTCCCCCTTCTTGATTGCTTACCGTCCGGAATGGTGTCTTTACCCGGCCCGCCGGCCGGCCAGGAAGGCCTGTTTATTTAATGCTACAAATTTGGCCGGCACCGTCCGTTCGATCACATCCAGCCAGAGCGCCTCCTCACCTTCCAGCAAAGTGGACAGTGCGCCCAGCAAAACCACTCCGGCCACGGCGGCGTTGCCCAGTTCCTGCGCCATTTCCGTGGCGGGCACCCACCACACCCGGCCGGCCCGGCCGGCCAGGAGGGAGTCAATCTCCCTTTCCTCCGGATAACGCGCCTGGCCCAGATTTACCGCCGGCGGTGGAATGCGGTAACGGTTGACCACCGCCGTCCCGCCCTTGAGCAGATAGGACGGCCAGCGGGCCGCTTCCAGCATTTCAAAACCAACCAGATAATCCACCCGCCCTTTTTCCGCCAGCGGGGAAAAAACCCGCTCCCCCCAGCGCACATGGCTTTCCACGGCGCCTCCGCGCTGAGACATGCCGTGCACTTCCGACTTTTTCACATCGTACCCCAAAGCCAGTCCCACTTCCATCAAGATGTCGCTGGCCAAAATGGTCCCCTGACCGCCCACCCCGGCCAGGATGAAATCCTTTTTCTTTTTGTCCATCTAAAGCGGCCTCCTTTTCAACCAACCATTACGCATTGAAAGCAATGGCTCCTGTAGGGCAAACCTGCACGCACAACCCGCAGCCGTTGCAAAGCAGGACGTTTATACTCACATGCTCCTCCTCCTGTGTAAGGGGGGAGCAGCCCAGTTCCAGGCAGGTACCGCAGTTAACGCATATATCGGCGTCCACCACCGGCGCCGGGTGTTTTTCCCGGCGGCTCAACACACAGGGCCGGCGGGCGATAATCAATGAAGGCTCTGCGCTCTGCAGGTGCTCCCGGACCACCTGCGTCACCTGATCCAGTTCATAGGGGTCCACCACATCCACCCGCTGATAGCCCATCCCCCGGGCCAGTGCGGCGATATCCACTTCCGTGGTTTCCCCGCCCTGCAGCGTCCGGCCGGTGCCCGGATCATCCTGATGGCCGGTCATGGCCGTCACCCGGTTGTCCAAAACAATGGTGGTGGTGGCGCCCCGGTTGTACAACACATTGACCAGGGGGGGCATCCCGCTGTGGAAAAAGGTGGAGTCACCGAGCACCGCCACCCGCGGTTCCTGAACGCCCGCCTTCTCAATGCCGTGCGAAACACCAATCCCGGCCCCCATACACCCGCAGGTGTGCATGGCCCCCAGGGGCGGCGCCGCGCCCAGGGTGTAACAGCCGATGTCCCCGGTGACCAGGACGTTGAGCTGTTTTAAAACGTAGAAGATGCCCCGGTGGCCGCAGCCCGGGCATAACATGGGCGGCCGTACGGGCAAAACCAGGGGCGGGCGCGGGTCTTCCTCCTCCGGCGGTGGCGTCACCAGACCGGCGGCCGCCGCGCACTGGCGCAGCAGGTGGGGGCTGAACTCCCCGTAAAGCGGGAAAATATCCTTGCCCCGCACGGTCACGCCCATCAAACGGATTTGTTCTTCCAGAAAGGGATCCAGTTCCTCCACCACCACGACCTGCTTGACCCGGCGGGCAAAATCGAGAATCAAGCGGCGGGGCAGGGGGTAAACCAGGCCCAGCTTCAGGAAGCTGGCGCCGGGAAAAACTTCCCGCGCATATTGATAGGCCGCGCCGGCGGCAATAATGCCCAGTTCCGGATCGCCCGGCTCGATGCGGTTGAGAGTGGTTTGCTCCGCATACTCACCCAACTTCTGCAGCCTTTCCTCCACCACCGGCCGGCGGCGGCGGGCGTTGGCCGGCAGCATCACCTGTTTGGCCGGATCCCGGCGGTAAGCGGGGGGATCCGGAGCAGGGGGGGCAACCGGCTGTAATTCCCCGTCAAATTCCACCGCCCCTTTGGAGTGGGCCAGCCGGGTCACCGTGCGCAGTAAAACGGGCGTATCAAAGGTTTCACTGATTTCCAGGGCCACCCCCACATACTGCCTGGCCTCTTCGCTGTCCGCCGGCTCGACCATGGGTATGCGGGCAAAGCGGGCATAATTGCGGTTGTCCTGTTCGCCCTGCGAACTGTGCAGGCCGGGATCATCGGCGTTGATAATCACCAGGCCGGCATTGACCCCGGTATAAGAGGCGTAAAACAGGGAGTCGGCGGCCACGTTCAGGCCCACGTGTTTCATGGCCACCATAGCCCGCCGCCCGGCATAGGCGGCGCCGACACCCACGTCCAGAGCCACCTTTTCGTTGGGCGACCACTCGGCGTACACGCCCGGGTAGGTGGCGAAGTTTTCCATCACTTCGGTGCTGGGCGTGCCCGGATAGGCCGCCCCCACCTTCACCCCCGCCTGGTAGGCGCCGTAAGCAATGGCCTCGTTTCCAGACATCAGTTTTTTCACCATAACTCCTCCTCATCCTGGCTGCCCCTGCTGATCAGGCATTATCTGGAGGCCAGTTGTTCAAATAGCACTTCCATTTTCGACTGTACCTGCGCTTCGGAAAAGAAACGCAGGTCCGCCATGTCCGCTTCAAAAACCACTCCGGGCAGTCCGGTCAGCCGGCTTATTTCATTGCTTTTATCGTACAGGCCCAGGGCGTTGGGCTTGCAGCTGCGGTTGGAAAACAACACATATCCGTCCACCCGGTATTTGTTCATCAACTGGATTTTTAAATCAATGCGCCGCCGGAAATCGTGATTTACATAGGCGCTGACATAATTCTCCGCCAGGCTTTCCAGCGGCCGGTCCGGGTCGAATCTATAGGCCCAGGAATGAGTGTACTGGGAAGCCACCGCCAGGGCGCCGCGGGCGGCAAAAAGCTCGCCGAACCACTTCAACCGCGGCCAGACGGGAATGTGATCCCAGTAAAGCTTGTAGCGCTCACCGGGCAGGGCGTGAATCCCCTGCTCCACCCGCTCCTGGATCTCCCGGCGCAATGCCCGGTAATAATCCACCGCTTCCCGTGTTCCCCGCCAGGTGACAATGGGCGCCATATGCAGACAGGCGTCAAAAAAACCGAAAGGAGCCGGTTTGAGGGCGGCCGTGTCCAGAATTTCATTCCACAACCGGCAGGCTTCGTTGGACAACTGCAGCACTTCCTCCAACCGCCGGTAATCAAAGGGGCGGCCGGTGGCCTGCTCCAGAAAGGCAATCATTTCCTGCAGTTGCTGCACAAAATAATCCCGAACCATTTGGGAATTACCCTCATCGACCAGCGGTGCATCAAGGAGAAAAAAAGAAGCCCGGTAAAAGCGGGCGGCCGCCTCAAACCACTTGGGCAGGCTGCCGCACTGGGTGTTGGCGCATAACAGGAGATCCGGCTTTTCAATGACGCCCACCGGATGCTCCCGGCTGTAGGCGTCCCCGATGCCGCAACGGGCATAGCCGCATAAATCATAGAAATACCCCCGGGCTTCCGCCGCTTCGGACAGCTTGCCGGCCACCCGCCGGGCGGCGGCCAGGGCGCCGAAGTTTTCCGGGTAATAAGGAAAGACGCCGGCCGCGTAAACTATCTCCACCGGAAAGACGGCAGTGACCCAGGCCACCGGGACGCCAGCCGCCCGGGCTTCGGAAGCGGCGGCATAATATTTGGCCATCAGCTCTTTTTGCAATTGACTGGTGCGAAAGGGTATTTTATCCGCCATCGGCCGTTCCCTCCACCATCTCCAGAAAGGCCTGCAACCGGGTGCGCATTTGCTCCAGGGAGCTGGTGCCCAGTTCCGTTTCCAGACGCAGGCCGGGGATGCCGGCCCGGTCCAGTGCCTGCTGGTTGTCGTAGTAATCATAGTTCTCCGGCTCGCAATATTTCAAATGCAGGAAGATTACCCCGGCCACGCCATGGTTACGGGCCTTTTCAACCAGAAAAGCGGCGCGGGGGTTGTTCCGGGGGTCGAACAGGGCACCGGGGATTTGATTCAACTGGCGGACGGCCAGTGCCGCCAGCGGATCGCCATCCTCCGGCGCGTCCACGGCAAAATAGCGGTAGCCTGTTTGCATGTCGTCGGCCACCACGGCCCCCCCGGCCTGATCAATCATATCCAGAATTTCAGGCGGTTCCGCCACCGCCCCGGAAAGCAGCAGTGGTATCCGGACGGAAGCGGGGCGTTCCATTTTCTCTTTTTGTATACAGTTCACCAGCTTTTCCAGCAACCCGGTATACTTTTCCCGCGGCATGAACATGGCGCTTTTTACCACGTCATAAAACATCCGGCTGCCCAGCCGGCCGGGATTTTCCCGGTGCAGGCGGGAAAGGGTGCGCAACAGGGAGCGGCTGCGGTTGTAAAGGGAAATGCTTCGGTTTAATTGCTCCGGACTGATTTCCCGGCCGCTGAATTCCTCCAGCCTGCTCTTGAGCCGCTGCAATTCCGCTTGCAGGTACCGGCGGGCACTGGGCCGCTCCACCTGCCGGGGCAACCGGTAATATTCCATGAACGGAAGCGGGTGGACATGCTGCCAGATACCGCCCAGCATCCGGGTGGTATCGCAAATGTGCGGGATGATCAACCCGTCCAGGAACTCCAGTTGGCCCTGCACGGCCAGAGCCAGGCAACTGCGGGCCAGGGAGCAAACCCACCCCTGCAGGTGGGCGTCCGCCAATCCCACCCCGCTGTGCCCGCCCGGCACTCCGAATGGCATAAAGCCGGCGGCATGAATCAATTCTTCCGGCACGTCAGCCGGCAGCCAGCCGATCACCCGGCCACCGTGCTCCTTTTTCCACTCCCGGGCGTGGCGGCCGGGGAAATTCACCGCTTCAACAAATTCAGCCAGCAAATCCTGGATCATCGTACACCCCTTTTCTCTCCGGCCGCTTTGCACCGTATCCTTACCGGAAGCCTGCCGGCGATTAATCCCGGCACCCGGGGAAATGGCCGTTGTTTATAACAATGGCCGTCCGTTTTACCATAAACAGGGGGCGGCCCGGGGGTTGCTGCCGCCAGCCGCAAGCTGAACGGAAGCACATGCACCCCGGCTTCCCGGATCAAAAGGAATTACCGGACGTCACCAGGATTCATGATCTCGAAAACACCGGCAACCCGTTACCGGCCATACTTTGTCCCGGTCGCGGGCCGCCGGTGCTTTCGCCGGGAGCTAGCTGGCCATGGGTACGCCAAAGCCGGGGGCGATATTGAGCAATGGTTCGCCGCGCATAAATCGGCCGATGTTTTCCACAAAGATGGCGCCGAACCGTTTGGCGTACATATTGGTCCAGCTGGAAATGTGCGGCGTAATGATCAGGTTTTTCGCCTGCCACAACTCGTCATCCGGCGGCAGATAAGAGGGCAGCGGATTCTTGATCCAGAAGGTATCCATGGCCGCCCCGGCAATCCACCCTTCATCCAGCGCCTTGATCAAGGCTTCCTTGATCACCAGGGAACCACGGGCGCAGTTGATGAAATAGGCCGTCGGTTTCATCAGCTTGAACCGGCTTTCATTCATTATGCCCAGCGTTTCCCTGGTTTCCGGTACGGACAGCAGGACAAAATCGCTCTGCCGGATCACATCGTCAACCTTTTCGTTCAAAAAGACCTCATCCACAAACGGAACATCCGTGATGCGCACATCCGTGCCGATAATGTGCATGTCAAAGCCCTTGGCCCGCCTGGCCACCGCCCGGCCGATGCCGCCCAGTCCGATGATGCCCAGGGTTTTGCCGTACAGCTCTTCCCCTTCGATCCGGATATAACGGGCCTCTTTCTGGTTATCCCACATCTGGTTGTATTTCTTGGTCAGGGACAGCATCAGCCCGAGTACAAACTCCGATACCGGAATAGCCGAACCGCCGGGCAGGTGAATTAAAGGCACACCGGCCGGCAACAGCCTGGATTTTTCCCAGTGGTCCACGCCCGAACTGAAGGTCATCACCCACTGCAGGTGCTTCATTTGCGGCACCTCTTTAATCAACGGCCAGGTGCCGATGATGTGGCTGTCCAGCGCCCCCTCAGGCAGGCTTTTTTCGTCACGGGCCAGCATGATGCGGATTTTCCCGCTCTTCACCTGCTCAGGGAAGCGTTCCCGGATCAGATCCGCATATTCTTCCGCCTTTTCCTGAACAATCAGAACATTCAGGGGATCAAAAAATGGAGCCATATTTTACACCTCCAGGAGATTTTTAATCGCCGTACTCCCGTACCCCGCAAGAGGTTGCTCCATTCTACCGTGCTATGGTTGCGGCTATACTGCCGTTTTACCAACGGTTCACAATTTTCCGTCAACAGCGCTTGACTCTACCTCCGGCGGAAACGGCGGCATATCCCCCCTTTTCATATTATGATAATTCCGCCGGCAATGATTTTAAATCACCCGTACGGGTGATTGGACATTCCAAAGGAGTGGATTGGGAATTAACACACCACGCCTTGAATTTATCCAGCATTCCCGGCACGTCAATTTCCGGCCGTCACGATTCATCCGAACCGGCCGCATCGTCCGTTTCCAGTGCAACCAGCGCCTGCTGCAATACCGCCTGCACTTCCTCGTCCTTATAACGCGCCGCCAGCCGGCGTAACGCCCGGACCACCTTTTCCCGTTCGTTCACCGGCGGCTTGCGGCCGGGCCGCTTACGGTAGAGTTCGGTCACCAGGTGGAAATACTCTTCATTGTCACCCACCAGCCGGCGCAGCCTGGCCGCCGCCCGTTCCGGCGTATTGCCCAGGTAAATGTCCTTCAAAGCCGGACTTTTTTTCCGGTGTCCGCCAAAACCAGACTCCAGATAAGCACAATGTTTACCGGCAACAGATTTCCAGGTAACATTACGCATCTGCATCACTCCCCGACAGGTCAGGCCGCATCCGGATTGCCGGCTGTGCGGCCGGTGGCATGTTGCTTTTGTCGCCCCCGGCGCATCCCCGGATCCGGTCCCAGAATGGTTTTGCACCGTCACTCCCGGCTACCTGATGCCCAGCAGCCGGGCGGCATTGCCGCCCAGAATCTTTTCCTTCGTCTCTTCTTGCAGGGGAAGCGCCCGGATCATTTCAATATTCGCCTTGATGCTGACCACGCCGGGCCAGTCGGAACCGAAGATAATTTTCCCGGCGTTGCGCTCCAGTTCGGGAAAGTAATCGAGCAGCTTTTGCGGCGGCAGGCCGGCTATTTCCATGTAGACGTTTTCATGCAGCCGGGCCAGGAAAAAGGCGTTGTTATACCACAGGCCGCGGCCGCTGTGCACCAGAACGATTTTTAAACCGGGAAAATCCACCGCCACGTCGTCCAAAAAAAGGGGATCGCCATATTTCAGCCGGGCGCCCTTGAAGATGGACGAGCCGGTATGCAGCATCACCGGCACTCCCGCTTCCTCAGCCGCGGAATAAACGGGATAAACCAGGCGGTCGTTGGGATAAAAATAGTGATAGGTCGGATACAGCTTTATTCCGCGGAAGCCGTCCTCCTGCAACAGCCGCCCGGCCAGCCGGCCGGTGCCGCCGCCTTCGGTCAGGTAGGGGTTGATACTGGCGAAGGGAATCAACTTCTCCCGGCCGTGACAGAATTCCCGTACGTATTCATTGGTGCAGATGCCGGTGGTCACCGGGCTCAGTTCGGCCAGGATCACCCCGTAATCCACTCCGTTCTCTTCCAGAAAGGCGGAAAACACGGCCGGATCTGCGTATTTTTCCACAAAAGCCGGCCAGTCCCCCGCCGTTTGCTGTGTCTTGATCCATTCCGCGGCGGAAACGCAATATTGTTCGTAATAAATGGGATGAATGTGAAAATCAATCACCGGAGAGGACATAATCAGCCGGCCTCCCTGCCATTTCAAAATTAAGCAGAATTTTCACACCCTGCGCCTGTCATAGCAATCGTCCGGTATGCAAGTTCAAATCCATGCTGAAAGGGCATCTAACTCCCGCCGTCGCTTAACCGGGGAACGGTTCCTGTGACAGGGTTGTAACCGCACAGTTCAGCCGCCTGAAGTGCGGTCAAGCGCAGGGCGTTTAACGGAAACCCGGTTTTTCTCAAACCACCGCGGGTTCACAGGAACACCGGGGTTATTACCCGCCCCCGGCTTCTTTTTCCCGCTTTTCCTTCAAGGCGCGCCAGACTTTTTCATAACTCAGCGGCAGGCTGTAGACGCGCACGCCCATGGCGTCGTAAATGGCGTTGGAGTAGCAGCCCATGGTCGGGATGGTGGCCCCCTCGCCCACTTCCTTCACCCCCCACGGGGCGTCGGGTTCACAGCTTTCCACCAGTTGAGAGGTGATCTCCGGCATATCCAGCGCCGTGGGCAGGCGGTATTCACTCAAATTGGCGTTTTTGATCCGGCCCTGCTCATCAAACACGACTTCTTCCCAGACGGCCTCGCCCATGCCCATAAAGAGGGCGCCGTGTACCTGGGCGTGCAGCAGGGCCGGGTTGATCACCGTGCCGCAGTCGTGCACGTCCCAGACCGCCTTGACGTCGATTTCACCGGTTTCTTCGTCTATTGCCACCTCGCTGACCTGGGCGGCAAAGCTGTAGGCCGGCGAGGTGCCCACCGCCGCTCCTTTGAATTTGCCGCCCAGTTTTGGCGGGGCGTAGGAACCGCGGCCGACGAGCGGCCCTTTCCGGACAAAGAACTCCCGGGCCACTTCGGCAAAAGTTTTTTGGATTTCCGGGTTCGACTGGCAGAAGACCACTCCTTCCCGGCAGTCCAGGGTGGAAACGTCAATATCCAGCATAGCCGCGGCCGTTTCCAGGATTTGTCTCTTCACTTCTTCGCCGGCCTGTTTGACCGCCGCCCCGGACATCAGCGTCTGCCGGCTGGAGTAGGCGCCAAAGTCATGGGGGGTGGTTTCGGTATCGGCAGCCACAATTTTCATGTGCTCATAGGTATAGCCCATGGCCTCGGCGGCCATCTGGCAGAGCACCGTATCAGTCCCCTGTCCGATGTCCACCGCGCCGGTGTACAGGGTGGCGGCTGATCCGTCCTCGTGCACCTTGATCATGGCGGCGGAGTGGGGCAGGTTGGTCCGGTAAATGGGATATCCGGCGCCGGAAACAAAGCTGCCCACGGCAATGCCGATCCCCCGGCCATGCGGGAGCTTGCCCTTTTTCTTATCCCAGCCGGAAATTTCTCTTACCTTTTCAATGCAGGCTTTCAACTCGCAGGAATTGATCTTGAATTCGTTGGGTGTGACGGTATCCGGCCGCCGGGCGTTGCGCAGGCGCAGTTCCAGCGGGTCCATCCCCAGGTCTTCGGCCAGCATATCCAGGTGGCATTCAAAGGCGTACCGCGGTTGGGGCGCGCCATGGCCGCGCTGGGCGCCGCAGGCCGGCAGGTTGGTGTAGACCCGGTACATGTCGAACTTGTAGTTTTCAAATTCATAGGTCAGGGGAAGCATCGCCCCGGCGTAGTAGGCTGTGGCAATGCCCAGGCTGGTATAGGCGCCGCCGTCCATGATAAAATCGGCGTGCACACCCAGGATTTTACCGTCTTTGTCCACACCGGTGGTGATTTTCATAATCTGGCGGTGGCGGCCGCGGTTGTGGGCGAACATTTCATGCCGGTCGTAAAACATTTTTACCGGCCGGCCGGTGAGCCGGGACAGTACCGCGCCGGCAAATTCCAGCCCGGTGGGTTCCAGTTTGCCTCCGAAGCCCCCGCCCACAAACGGTTTGACTACCCGTACATCGCCCATTTTCAGACCGAATTCCCGGGCAATGTAATATTGAAAATAATGCGGGGACTGGGTGCTGGTATAAACGGTCAATTTGCCGTCTTCCCAGATCGAGATGGCGGAGTGCGGTTCGATGGGACTCTGGTAGGTACGCTGCCCGGTAAATTGATCGGTGCGCACGTGATGCGCTGCGGCAAACGCTTTTTCCACATCGCCGAAGTTCTGGTGTATTTCCGTGTTGATGTTGCGCGGGTATTCGTCATGGATCTGCGGCGCGCCCTCTTGCATGGCCGCCACGGGATCGAAGACGGCCGGCAACACTTCGTATTCCACCTTGATCAACTTGAGCGCCTTGTAGACGGTTTCTTCATCGATGGCCGCCACCGCGGCCACCTTATCCCCCACAAAACGCACCCGGTCGATACAAAAGATGTTTTCATCCCAGCGGGCCGGGCTGATGCCGTATTTCAAGGCGGGCACATCCCGGTGGGTGATCACCGCCTTCACCCCGGGCAGTTTTTCCGCCTGCGATGTGTCGATGCTCAAAATGCGCGCGTGGGCATGCGGGCTGGTCAGGATTTTCCCCACCAGCATGTTGGGAAACTTCAAGTCACCGGTATATTTGGCCTGACCGGTAACCTTGACGCGCCCGTCTATTTTGGGTACGCTTTTGCCGATCACCGCATATTTTTCACTCATCGCCGCTTCCCTCCCCCACCTCTTCATTGGCCGCCGCCAGAATGGCCTTGACGATGTTCACATAGCCCGTACAACGGCAGAGGTTGCCGGCAATGGCTTGCCGCACTTCCCGTTCGGTTGGGTGCGGGTTGCGGGTGAGCAGCGCTTTGGCCGACATGATCATGCCCGGTGTGCAATAGCCGCACTGCACACCGGCGTGGTTGATCATTTCTGCTTGCAGCCGGTCCAGTTTTTCATTCCGCGCCAGTCCCTCAATGGTGGTGATTTCCCGCCCGTCCGCCTCCACGGCCAGGATCAGGCAGGAATCCACCGCCTTGCCGTCCAGCAGCACGGTGCATGAACCGCAGTCGCCCAGTTCACAGCCTTTCTTGGTGCCGGTCAGATCCAGATCGTCCCTTAAAAAGTTGACCAACAGGGTGTTGGCTTTGACTACCCGGGTGTAGCTGTCGCCGTTTATATGCAGGGTAACCAGATAGCGTTTGACACCGTCTTTGTCCGCAATGGCCTGCATTCCGCCGCCCCCTTCCCTTTTACGAGTGACCATCTTTAATTGCCTTGCGCAGCGCCCGCTTGGTGAATACGCGCACCATGTCCCGCCGGTAGTCCGCCGAGCCGCGGATGCTGGTTCTGGTCTTGCTTTCCGCCGCCGCGCACCGGCCGGCCTCTTCCAGCAATTCCTCCGTGACCACCCGTCCGCGGAGTAGTTCCTCCGCCTTTTTGGCGCGCATCGGTGTGGGCGCGGCGGCGCCCAGGGCAATGCGGGCTTCCCGGCAGACCTCTCCCTCCATAGTCACCGCGGCGGCCACGCCCACCACGGCCAGGGCGCCGGAACGGCGGTGGGCGAATTTAAAGTAGGTACTGCCGGTCAAGGAGCTGCCGGGTATGATTACGGCGGTTAATATTTCATCAGGGCTGATTGCGGAACGGCCCGGGCCGGCAAAAGCTTCTTCCAGGGGTAAATCCCTTTCCCCTCCCGTTCCGGTCAGCTTGATCAGCGCGCCCAGGGCGATCAGTATGGGCGGCAAATCGGCGGAAGGTACGGCGTTGACAATGTTCCCGCCGATGGTGCCCACGTTGCGGATCTGGTTGTTGCCGATCCGGTGGGCGGCCACGCACACAGAAAGATACTTTTTCTGCAGTACGGGCGAATTGACCAGTTCGTTGTGTGTGGTCCGGGCGCCGATGACGACTTTATTTCCCGGTGTTTCACGGATGCCGGTTAATTGATGCAGCTTCTTGATTGACACCAGTATTTCCGGCGCGATTTTTTCTTTCTTCATCATGGGCAGCACATCGGTGCCGCCGGCCAGCACCTTTGCGCGCGGGCCGGATTGCGCCAGCAGCGCGCAGGCTTCCGGCAGGCTTGCGGGCGCATAATAATCAAAGTCCGGCAAGTACATGGCCATCCCCCTCTTTACCTCGTTCTGCCCGCAACGGGTTAAAGGTCGTGTCAAAATTCCTTTCCTCCGTCAACTGCGGTAGCAGACGAATAATTGTCTCCCTCAAGCGGCTATTAACGTTACCGCGCGGGCGGCTTCAACTTCCCACCCGTTCCGCCTCCTGCCGGAGTATCTCCCGCAGCACGAAACGCTTGATTTTCCCGGTTATTGTTTTAGGCAACTCATCAACGAAGCGGATTTCTTCCGGCACCTTGTAGCCCGGCATCCTTTCCCGCACGAACAGCTTCAGGCTCTCCACCTGTTCCGCCGTACCTTCATATCCCGGCTTTAAAACCACAAAAGCGACCGGTTTTTCCAGCCCGGCCCCGAAGGGGCAACCGACCACACCGCTTTCCAGCACGGCTTCATGTTCGATAAGCAGGTTCTCGATTTCCACCGGCTCCACCCATTCCCCCCGGCACTTGAAAGCATCGTCGGCCCGGCCGGAATACCAGTAATAGCCGTCCTCATCCACGTACCAGCGATCCCCGGTGTTGAACCATTCACCCCGGATCAATTCCTTGGAACGCTGGTGTTTATTCCAGAAATAAGGGGTGGCGCTTTCCCCTTTCACCCACAGGGTGCCCGTCTGCCCGGGCGGCAGTTCGCAGCTGTTTTCGTCAAGCACTTTCACTTCGTAACCGGGCACCGGTTTTCCCGTGCTGCCGGGAAGCACTTCACCCGGACGGGAGGAAACGTAAATATGCAGCACCTCCGTACTGCCGATGCCGTCCAAAATCTCCACCCCGAAGCAGTCCCGCCAGCGCCTGTAAATAGCCGCCGGCAGCGGCTCGCCGGCCGAGACGCAAAGCCGGACGCTGCTCAGGTCAAACCTTTTGGCCAAACCGGGCAGGGCCAGGGCGGCGGCGTAAAAGGTGGGCACGCCGTAAAAAAGGGTCACCCGCCGGCGGGCGGCTTCGGTCAGAAACGGCTCCGGACGGGGCACTTCCGGGTAAAGCACGGTGCTGCCGCCCGTCCGGAAGGGGAACATCAGACCGTTGCCCAGCCCGTAAGCGTGAAACAGCTTGGAAACAGACATGGAAATGTCATCCGGCCGGATGTTCAAAATATTGCGGGCGTAAAGCTCACAGCAATGGATCCAGTCGTGATGCAGGTGCACCACTCCCTTTGGCGCGCCGGTGCTGCCGGAACTGTACAGCCAGAAGGCCGCGTCGTCTTTGCTGGTTTCCGCCGGGGCGAGGGAGGGTGCCGCACCGGCCAGCAGATCGTAAAAATTCAGATAGCCGGGAACATTTCCGGTCGTCACGAAATGCCTGGCAAAACAAAGGGATGGTTTAACCTTTTCAAGCACCTCCGCCATTTCCGGCGGGATCACCACCACCTTGGACCGGCTGTCGTTCAACATGTACAGATAATCTGCCGCCGGCAGGCGGTTGTTCATCGGAATGGGCACCGCCCCGATCTTCATCGCTCCGAAATACAGGTAAACCAGTTCGGGGGAATCGGGCAGGAGCAGAAAAACCCTGTTTTCCCGTTCCACGCCCAGTTCCAGCAGGGCATTGCCGGCCCGGTTGACCATTTCGTAAACTTCGCCGTATGTGATGCTGCGGTCCTGATAATAGATGGCCACCCGGCGGGAACGGCCCTCCTCCACGTGGCAGTCCACAAAAGTGGTGACGGCGTTGTATTTGTCCGGAAGATCAATTTTGGTCATCATTGCTCTCACCCTTACATCATGATTTTGGGAGCACCGCATCCCGCTGGCACCGGCACCGCCGTGCCATCCGGTTTGCTATTTAAATGTGAAAACAGCCGCCCTTTTTCTTCTGACATTTCTTCTGCCATACAGGCCGGAGCACATTAGCGGCCGAATGACCGGCCGGGGCCGCTAACCTGACTCAAAATCCTCACTTATGTCATGCCATGATAGCCGGAAACACATTTTCAGCATTCGAACCGGGCAAAGACAATTAACCGCCGTACCGCTCGCGCAAAACCCGGTGCAAGATCTTGCCCGTACCCGTCCGGGGCATTTCCTCCTCCCGGATGAATTCCACCGACTTGGGCCGCTTGTAGCCGGCAATTTTTCCGCGGCAGAATTCGATAATTTCACCGGCCAGCGTATCGCTGCCCTGATCATGCTCATGCAGGACGATCACTGCTTTTACCGCTTCCCCCCACTTGGCGTCGGGCACGCCGAACACCGCCACGTCCTTAACTGCCGGGTGTGTGCCAATCACGTTTTCCACCTCGGAGGGGTAGACGTTTTCACCGCCGGTAATGATCATGTTGGCCTTGCGATCCACCAGGTAATAATAACCATCCGCATCCCTTCTGGCCATGTCGCCGGCGGTAATCCAGCCGTCCCGGCAAACCGCCCGGGTTTTCGCCTCGTCCCGCCAATACTCTTTAAAGGCGTTGGGCGAACGGGAGTAAAGTTCCCCCACTTCTCCCGGCGCTACTTCCCGGCCCTGTTCATCCAGCAGCTTGATGCGGTCGATGCCGTAAATTTCCCGGCCGATCGAGCCCAGTTTGTCAAATTGCTCCTCCGGCCGTAACAAGGTAATCAAACCGGCCTCGGTGGAACCATACGCTTCCCACAATTCAGCGTTTTTAAAGAAGTCCATAATGGCCAGCTTGGTGTCCCGGCGGGCCGGGGCGGAAGAAATGAGCAACTGCCTGATTGAACTGACGTCGTATTTGTTTTTCACCTCGTCCGGCAGGGCCAGCATCATGATGTAATGCGTCGGCACCAGGGAGGTGAAGGTAATTTTGTATCCGGCAATGGTTTTGAGCAGGTCCTCCGGATCGAAACTGATCATGTTGTAGACCATTACCGGCGCGCCCACGTATGTGTAGGGAAAGGAATAATAAACCGAATTGACATGGCACATGGGCATGACCATCATCACTTTATCCGTGGACCGGACGCCCATGTTGATGTTGTTTAAAAGATACTGGGCGATGAAGCTTTCATGTGTGCGCACCACGCCCTTGGGCTTCCCGGTGGTGCCGGAAGTATACAGGATGGTCCAGGGATCGGAGGCGCGCACCACCACCGGCGGTTCTTCCCCGTCCCCCCGGGCGAGGAACGATTCATAATGAACATATCCGGGCGGCGCCGCCCCCGCACCGAGGTAAATATAGTTTTCCGGCGGAATGGCGGTCAGCCGTTCACGGATGCCGTCCACCAGAGGCACAAAGGGTTCTTCCACGATCATGACCTTGCTCCCGGCATGGTTGACGATATATTCCACCTCCGGGGGCGACAGGCGGAACATCACCGGCACGGCGATTTGCCCCCCTTTGGCGCAGGCGGCGTAGATCTCCATCCACTCCACCCGGTTGTAAGCCATCACGGACACCCGTTCACCATGACCGGCACCTGCCTCCAGCAAGGCGTTGGCCAGCTGACAGGATCGCCGGTTCCATTCACTGAAAGAGAAACTTTTGTTTTTATCCTGGCAGCCGAGTTTTTCGGGGTAGTGCCGGGCATTCATTTTGAGCACGGTTCCCACGTGCATCCAATCGCTTGTGATCATCTGTATTTCACCTGCCCGAATGTTTTGCAGCAAGTTATGGTTTCCGAATTAAGCCTGTTGAAAAGGCCGCCTTTTTGCAATCAGTTGGCTGATATTCATATTAACCTTTACCATGCGTCACGTTTCAATACACTTTGACCACCAGTGCCGCGCCCGTATCACCGGCCGCACACCCTGTGAAAAGCCCGTAACCGCCGCCAAGAATAACCAACTCCTCAATCATTTCAATAATGCCGCGGCCGGCGGTCGGTCCCTGGGGATGCCCGTAGATGAGTGAACTGCCGAAATTATTGATTTTCATGACATCAATGTTCATTTCCCGGGCCAGGTAGAGATCATTGGCGGCAAAGGGATTGTGTGTTTTTATTGCCTGCACGTCCTTGATTTCAATGCCGGCTTTCTCCAGCGCCATCCTTGCCGCGGGAACCACCGCCATGGCCATATGCGCTTTGGGGGCACGGGCAAAACCATAGGAAAGCACCTGAATTTCTATGTTTTTGTCAATACTGAGTTCCCTGGCTGCATCCCTGGTGGATAAAATAATGCCACAGTTCCCATCGGCCGGATGGGTTTGGGAACCGAATGAGTGCACCCCTCCCTCAATAACCGGCTTCAACCTGGCCAGACCTTCCCCGGTCGTTGGATACACCCCTTCATCTGCTTCAAGTAACGCGGTTTCCTTTCTGCTCTTTTTATATTCCACCGGAAACATGTATTTTTTTTGGAACTCCCTGCCGTTGGCCAGGGCATCCCGGTATTGTTCGTAACGACGCAAGGTTACCGCGTCACAGTCTTCCTTGGTAATCCCGCCGGCCTTTTTAACCACATTTTCCGCCGTCTGGATCATGGGGACTCCGCCCCAGGGATCGCAGTCGAAGTTATCCATCAGCCAGTCTTCCGCAATCACCGTTCCGCCGGGACCTTCCGGATTGGGCCAGACAGTATGTGGACCATTGGATGTACGATCAGTCATCAGGCAGAATACATTTTTATAAAGGCCTGTTTCGATGCCCGCCGCCGCCTGGTTTATGCAGGTTGTAGAGGTCGAACAGGCCTGGGGGATATGACAGCCGGGTATATCCGTTGCGCCCATCAGGGCGGCCGCCCAGGGAGCGGCGTAAAATGTGTGCAGCTGTCCGATTGTTTTCCCCAAAATGAGGTACTCAAACTTCCTTACATCTATGTTCTTTACCGCCAGCCACCGGCTGGCGGTTGCCGCCGCCAGTTCGACCGGATGTTCATTTTGCAGGCTCCCCTGCCAGCGGGAAAACGGGGAGCTGAAGTACCCGCGGTAAGGAATAAACGCTTTGGAGTACATAAATACCCCCTCCTAACGACTATGATTTTTTGAACAAACCCGTAAATGAAAGAGTGCCCCGTCCACCAATGCTTTGTCCGGGAAAAGCTTTTTCTTAAAACCAGACTGCTGCCGGCAGCAGCGGCATGCGCCTGACTTCCGAATGCATATCAAGACCGCTTTGCCATCCGGCTCAAAAGCAAACCCGGCAGCGCTCGCGGGTCACCGCAGGCAGTTGGACCGGCGCCCCGGAACCGGGGCGTGTTTCCAGCTAATTACCCGGAACCCGTTTACCTGTTTTCCGCCAAAAAATCCTCCGCCTTGATTACCCGCAACAGGGGATAAAGGGGATTTTGCCGGTAAATATCCAGGGTGGCCCGGTGAACCTCCTCCTTGTGCGCTGCGCAGCAGTCCTCCAGGATGACCGCCCGGAAACCGTTGCCCACCGCGTCCAGGGCGGTGAGCAAAACGCAGTAGGGGGTGCTGATCCCGGTCACCCCCACCTCTTCAATTCCCTTGTAGCGCAAGGTGAGATCCAGATCGGTGCGGGCAAAAGCGCTGAACAGCCTTTTTTCCAGCACCAGATCTCCGGGCTGCGGACGCAGGTCGTCAATTATCCCCGCACCGGAGGTGCCCCGCAGCGCGTGGGCTTTCATGCGGCCGCGGAAAATAAAGTCTTCCGGGAAAAAACTGTCGCAGGCGTAAATGACGCGCCAGCCCCTGTCCCGGGCCGATGCCAGCAACCATTGCAGCCGCGGCAATATGACGGCGGCCTGCTGTCCGATGCCCGGCCGGGAAACATCACCCAGATTATCTTTGAGCATATCCACCACAATCACCGCACGGCTCACGGCATATCACCCTCCCGGCAGTCGTCCAGAAATTCCGGCTCATAAACCAAGTTTTTCCCTTAAAATACGTTTCAGTATTTTACCGCTTGGTCCGCGGGGCAGATCGGAAACAAACTGCACAAAGCGCGGCGCTTTGTAAGGCGCCAGTTTTTCCTTACAATAGCGGATTAACTCTTCCGCACTTGCCTCCACCCCGTTTTTCAGCATGATATACGCCCCCGGAATTTCCCCTTTCACCGCATCGGGCACACCCAGCACGGCCGCTTCCAGCACGGCGGGGTGGGTGTAAAGAACCTCCTCCACTTCACGTGGATAAATATTGTAGCCGCCGCAGATGAGCATGTCTTTTTTCCGGTCGACGATATAATAGTAGCCGTCTTGATCGCAACGGCCCAAGTCCCCGGTGTGAAACCACCGCCCGCTGAAAGAAGCCGCCGTTTCTTCCGGCATTTCCCAGTACTCCTTGAAGACACCGGGCCCCTTGACCCACAGTTCACCTACTTCCCCCACGCCGCACGGATTGCCGCAGTCATCCGCCACCATCACTTCCCAGCCCCGGGCGGGCGGGCCGATCGAGCCCGCTTTGCCGTGCCCGAGCCGGCTGAAAGTAACTGTGGAACTGGTTTCAGTGGAACCATAACATTCGCAGAAAGCCGTCCCGAAAGTTTCTTCAATCTCCCGGATGTATTCCGCCGGCATCGACGCTCCCGCCGACTGGGCGAAACGCCACGCTTTCAAATCATAGCTCCCCTTGGAACAGGCCTGCAGCATGTAGATGTACATGGTGGGGACGCCGGCAAAGTGGGTAACCCGGAATTGGGAGATGATTCTCAGCGCTTGTTCGGGGAAAAACCGCTTGCTGGTGACCACACCGGCGCCCGCGTAAAGAGGGCCGAGCACGGTCAGCACAAAAAAGATATGGCAAAATGGCGTTCCGGTATGGAACAAGTCCTGGTCGTTTATATGCAAAACGTGACAGCCGTTCAATCTGGCGTTTTCCAGGAAGTTGCCGTGGGTGAGCACAGCCCCCTTGGGTTTGCCGGTGGTGCCGGAGGTGTAAAGAATGGTTAGCGGTTCTTCCGGCCCGGTTTCCACGGCAGCAAAATCCTCACTGCCGCCGGAAAGGAAATCTGCCAGTTCCGCCGCCCCCGTGGCCAGCCCCCCGGCAACCGCCACCTGTTCCAGATACGGCAGCCGGTTCCGGATGGGCAGCACGTTGGCCGTATACTCCTCAGCGGCGGCAATCAACATCCCGGCCCGGGAGTTGTTCATGATATACTCAATTTCCTGCGCCCGGTAGATGATGTTAAAAGGCACGGCAACCGCGCCGGTTTTGGCAACGGCAAAATAAGCCATCAGGTATTCCGGGGAATTGGGCAGGTAAATGGCTACCCGGTCCCCTCTTTTGACACCGGAATGAACCAGTGCATTGGCCAGCTTGTTGACCAGTGCGTTGAAGCGGGAGTGGGAAAACAGCCGGCCGGTATCACCGTCAATGACAGCAGTCCATTCCGGAATGCGTGCGGCGTTGTACTCAATAATCGAGGCAATATTCACAATTGTCAGCCCCTTATGCCCTTACTGCTTACTCACCCGCATGATGCAACAAATAGAAACAAGCTCACTTTACTTTTTCAAAGGCGAAAAAGACCCGCTCCTGCAGGATGACAGCGCCCTTTTTCGCGTCCACCGGCACCGGCTCCACCCGGAAAACAGCCAGTTTCACTTCGTCGCCTTCTTTCAATTCACCAGTCGCGCAATTAATCACCCGGCCGAAATAGGTCAACTGTCCGTCCAGATCAATCAGGGCATGGATCAACGGGGGGTCAAAGCCCGCAGGCACCCCGGTTTCCTCCTCGGTCACCACCAGCACGCGCCCCCTGACCGGCAGGTCCACCCATTCCAGTTCCGTGGACAGGCATTCCGGACAGATCACCCGTGGTGGAAAGGAACGCCAGCCGCAGCTGCGACAGCGGGTGGTGGTAAAACGTTTTTGCCGGAGGTTCTCATAAAAGGGATGGATACGGTTGAATTCCTTGCTTTGCTGCGGGTACGGATCCATGGTCACCGCGTATTTTCCCTCTAGCAGCGATATGCCCTTCATTCCAGATCCCTCCCGTAAACAACCACCGTATGCGCAGAGATGGCGCCGCTCAGGTTATGGGTCAAGCCAATGCGCGCGCCCGCCACCTGCCTGACGGCGTCCCCCCGCAGCTGACGCATAATCTCGATGCCCTGGCGGATGCCGGTGGCCCCCGGGGGATGGCCGCAGCTTAACAGTCCGCCGTCCGTATTCACCGGCACCTGCCCGCCAAAATCGGCCTTCCCTTCCTGGATGAAGCAACCGCCTTCACCTTTCTCGCAAAAACCAAGGTCCTCATATGCGATGATCTCGGCAATGGTAAAACAGTCGTGCGTCTGGGCCACATCCACATCCTGCGGCTGAATGCGGGCGTTCCGGTAGGCCTGCCGGGCGGCCGTTTTCAATGCCTCCCAGGTAGTCCAGCTGGCCATGTTGGCTGTCATGTTGCCCGCGCTGGCCTGGGCGCACCCCCGGATGTAAACCAGCGGTTGATCGGTGAAATAGCGCGCTTTGTCCTCCACGGCCAGAATGATCGCCGCCGCACCATCGGTAACCGGGCAGCAGTCGAATAGTTTCAATGGCTGCACGACGGTTTTGGCGTTGAGGGCTGTTTTCAGATCAACCGGCTCCCGGAACTGCCCTTTGGGGTTATTCATGCCGTTACGCCGGTTTTTTACCGCCACCAAGGCCATTTGCTCCTCCGTGGTGCCGTACTTTTTCATATGCTGTTTGGCGGCCAGGGCAAAAAGCGGCGGCAGTCCCAGTCCCATCGCGCCGTCCCAGTCGCGATCCAGCGAACCGGGCCCGCTGTAATCGGCCTCCCGGCACTGCGGCAGGTGGAGCTTTTCCCCGCCGGCGACCATCACCACATCGGCCACGCCGCTTTTAATCAACCCGTAGGCCATGATGATCCCGGCGCTGCCGCTGGCGCCCGACAGCTCCACCCGGGCACAGACGCTTTCCGGCTTGATGCCCAGGTACTCCGCCACCAGAGGCGCCAGGTGGGTCTGCAAGGAGCACCTTCCGGTGCCGGCCGAAGCGACAATCAAGCCGTCGATATTCTTGTTGCTGATCAGATCGTTACTATCAAAACAGGCCTTGCCGGCCTCCTGGAATAAATCCCGCTGGCTGGCCCGGCGCAGTCCCCAGGTGGACTGTCCGCCGGCAATGACACAGACGTTGCGCATGGGAAAAACCCCCGCCTTTATTTTCCTTTGAACTCCGGCTTGCGCTTTTCCAGCAGGGCGCGGAAACCTTCCACCCGGTCCGCGCTGCCAAAAGCGAGCAGAAAACTCTCCAGCTCAAAAAGCAGGGCGGCAGGGAGATCCATATTCATGCCGTTGTTCAGCGCCATTTTGAGCATGCGCTGGGCCACCGGCGGTTTGGCCAGCAGCTTTTCCGCCAGCTTGCCGGCTTCGGACAGCAGTGCGTTTCCAGGCACCACCCGGTTGACCAGGCCGTATTCCCGGGCTGTGGCGGCGTCAATCATTTCCCCCAAAAAGAGCAACTCCCTGGCCCGGGCCGTGCCGATCAACCTGGGCAGTCGCTGGGTGCCGCCGCCGCCGGGAATAATGCCCAGATTGATTTCCGGCAGGGCGAACCGGGCAGTTTCCGCCGCCAGACGGAAGTCGCAGGCCAGGGCCAGTTCGCACCCACCCCCCAGGGCCAGGCCGTTCACCGCCGCGATCGTTGGTTTATCCAGGTTTTCCAGTCTGTTGTAGGCTGCCAGGGAAAGGCGGCAAAAATCGTACATTTCCAGCGGCGTCAGGTCCACCATTTCGGTGACGTCGGCCCCCGCCGCAAAAGCCTTTTCACCAGCGCCGGTGATGATCAGCACCCGTACCTCTTGATCGCCGCCGATCTCCGCCACCACCCGGTCCAGTTCGCGGAAAAACTGGCTGTTCAACGGATTCAGGGGCGGACGGTTGATGGTCAGGGTGACTACGCCCGCTTCTTTGACCAGTGTGATCGTCTGGTAGGACAAGTTTATACCTCCTTCTGCACCCGATTATAAAAGTGCATTGTGAAAACCTGCCGCTTTGTGCTGCAAAATGAAAGAGCCAATAACTCCGGCTGACGCAGTGATACCAGGTGAATACCCATTTGTGCAGTAGAATAAAAGAGCCAATACCCGCAAATTACTTTACAAATGCAAGCCGGACAACCTTCCGGTTGCCTGGGCGGCAATCGTCTGAAGAAGCATCCGGGCTTGCCCCGGAGGAGGCTTACTTATATTCGTACCAGCCCGCCCCGCTTTTCCGTCCCAGCCGGCCGGCACGGATCAAAGCCTTCAGCGCCTGGGGCGGGTTCCAGCGCATATCCTTGAATTCATCATAAAAGTAGTTCAGCACGTGATAACCGATGTCCACACCGGTGAAATCCTGCAATTCAAAAGGCCCCATCGGATAGTTGAGCCCCAGCTTCACCGCCCGGTCAATGTCTTCCACACTGGCCACGCCTTCTTCCAACAGGCGGATTGCTTCCGCAAACTGGGCCAGCAGGATACGGTTGACCACAAAGCCGGGGGAGTCCTTTTTCACCTCAATGGGAGTTTTGCCCATTTCCCGGGCCACCGCGGACACCAACTGCACAGTGTCATCAGCCGTGAAATAGCCCCGGATCACTTCCACCAGTTTCATCAAGGGCGGCGGGTTGAAAAAATGCATGCCGGCCACCTTCGCCGGCCGGCCGGTGGCGGCGGCAATGGTGGTGATGGAAATGGAGGAGGTGTTGCTGACCAGGCAGGCTTCCGGCTTGCAAATGTCGTCCAGTTGGGCAAAGGCTTCCTTTTTGGCCACCGGATCCTCGATGATGGCCTCAATCACCAGATCCGCCTGTGCGAAGTCATCCATTCCGGCAGCCGGCCGGATCCGCTCCAGAACGGCTGCCCGCTCCGCTTCCGTCATCTTACCCTTTTCCACGCTCTTTTTGAAAAACCCGTCCATGCGGCCGGTGGCCCGGTCCACCTGACCCGGCACCGCATCGTATAAAATAACCTGGTATCCCGCCACGGCGGCCACCTGGGCGATGCCGCCGCCCATCGCCCCGGCCCCCAGAACGCCGATTTGTTTCATTTCCATCAGGCATTCATCTCCCTAAACTTTTTGTACAACTAAAATATAAAATAGGCGCCCGGGGTTTAAAATCGCCAGAAGGGATGTAATTGGTACCAGCGCGGGTGAAAAAGGGATTAACTACTTCGGGTGAAAACAAAAATAAAAAAACCGGCCGTCTTTGCCAGACAACCGGATATGTGAGCAACCATATTATTTTTACCGAATGTAACTGTCTGTCAATAACTCCATGACCAAAATTACGTCAAGGTTCCCTTCAACAACATGCCGGCAGCAACGGGTGATACGCGCCCCCAGCATTTTTGCCGGTAGCGACCTTACATTACCGTACCCGAAAACCGTTGACTTCACAGGGTGTTTTCAGGCGCCCGTTTAATACTGTCACCTCTTTTGAAAACTATATTTACCGGTTTTTGAACCGGTGGTTGAGGAGCCACCTTCCGGTCCGCGGAGGATGGCCCGGGCATGCCGGGCCCGGACGGCGGGGGCGGGGAACCGTCAACTCCCGGAACCGGGGACGGGGGCGGTGGGCCTTTGCTGCCCGGCGGCGCCGGCGCACCGGCCTTTTTGCCGGGTGAACGCGCTTCCTTTCCGCCCGCATGCCCGGGGACCGGGGTTGCACCGGGAGGCGGCACCGGAGGCGAAGTCGCACCGGAAGGCGGCGGCCCACCCTTTTTTCCCGGCGGAACACCGTAGTTGGCGCCGATGTTCAAACTGCCGCTCAGTTCCCTGATCCCCAGAGCGCCCAGATTGTTGGTGAATTCCAGCCGGTCCACGCTGATGCGCTCCACGCACAGCTTTTCCACCACCACCGGTGCACAGGCGGATCCCGCCAGTTCCCGGCAGCATTGTTTCAAGTCCGCGACTTCCTGTTCCAACCCGGCCACCCGCTGCGCCAATTCGTCCGGCCTTTTTTTTGCCCTGTGCCAAAAGGGGAATATATGCATACGCTTACCACCAGGCTTAAATTCATGTTTGCAGCAACCCGGCCCGCTAGTCGATATGCAGCGTTTTCACCGGCGACTCGGCGGCCCGGGGCAGGCGGATTTCCAGCAGGCCGTCACTAAACTTGGCCGTATAGTGCGCGTGATCGACGTAATCCGGCAGCTGGACGGTGCGCTGGAAATTACCGGTGAATCTTTCCGCGGACAAGGTCTGAAACCCGTGATAGGGGTTATGTACGCTGCCTTTGACCTCCAGCCGGTCGCCCACCACCTGGATGAGCACGTCCTCCTTGCGCACCCCCGGCAGATCAACCAGGATGTAAAATTCCTGGGCCGTCTGGTAAACATCCACCCGGGGGAATGCTTTATCCCCGTCCATCAGACCGGCAAAGTTGTTGATCATCTCTTTGGCCTGCGGGTTGTTGAATACACTGGACCAGAAATCGCGTCCGTACATTTTCTGGGCCATCTTGCTCCACTGCTGGAACTTTTCCTGATCAAACATCAGGAACGCCCTCCTTTATCTGCCATCTTAAAATAGCGCCGGCGATCATATATTGCTAAAAAGGGAAAGAGGTGACGGAGTGTCCCTAGTTATAAATATATTTTTGATGAAAATAAATGCTATTGAAAACGGGTCGGCCATGAACATCGGGCAAAATTTTTTGGCGGAGTGGAACAGCGTGGCCAAACGCAATGAGGGCACCGGCTCCAACTACGGGGATGAGACCTGTTTTGCCGGAATGGGGAATCTTGTGGATGACGCGGACTTCATGGACCAGCCCTTTTTCAAGGAACCCTTGATTGCCGGCCCAAAACAAAACATGTTAAAGGGGGAAGGGCATTGCCTTTAGTTGTTTTATCACCTCCCATCTTGAATATTTTCAACTTTAAAATTAACAGCCTGGACCGGGGAAGCATCGTCAACTTTGGACCTTCTGCCAACGACAACTTTACCAGTTACAACAAGTTCAACAACGGCCAGGGCGCACTCACAGGTGATTTGTCACCTTCGTTCTCCTGCGGCACTGTATTCGACCCGGACATTCTGGATAATCCCATCGGTCCGGCTCCGGTATTTGAAAACACACTGTAACCCTATTCCTTTTTCCGCCGCCATTTTTCCAAAATTGAGCGTACCTCCTTGGCCAGACGGTTTTCCAGGTAGGCATCGGCCGGTTTGCCGCGACCGTAATGCCGCCTGCTTTCTTTTTCCAGACGCTGTACCTGCTCCCGCAGCTCCCGGGGTGTGAGGCGGTAGGCGCCCCGGCCGAGAATCATGCGCTGTTCGGCCCAGTCGTAAGTGGCCACATGTACGGTGCCGCGTACGGACAATTCCTTGACCAGCTTTTCAATCAGCGAATCGGCGGTTTCACCTTCGGCGGTATAAATCACTTCCACACCGTTGACCATTTCACTGTGCTCCACAGCCTGTTTGACCTGATGGGCGTCGAAAACCACCACCACGTACTTGCCGCTCAAGGCGGCGAAGTTGATCATGATGTCCACCAGCCGGTTGCGCGCCTGTTCCAGGCTGACTTCCTTCAGTTTGTCCAGCTCCGGCCAGGCGTAAATCACATTGTATCCGTCAACGACCAGATATTCTTCCATGGTCGGCCTGTCTCCTCTGCCGGACAACCTCGTAAGTCAGCAGCGCCGCCGCCACCGAGGCGTTCAGGGAACTTACCCGCCCGGCCATGGGCAGGCGTACCAGGAGGTCGCATTTTTCCCGCACCAGGCGGCCCAGGCCCTTGTCCTCGCCGCCGATGACCAGGGCCAGCGGCCCGTCCAGCCGGGCGTCCCAGAAAAGATCGCCGGCCGTTCCTTCCGCCCCGGCCACCCAGATGCCCTGCTGCTTGAGGTAGTCAATGGTCCGGACCAGGTTGGTCACCCGGGCCACCTTGACATATTCCGCCGCCCCGGCGGCCGCCTTGCCGGCCGCCGGAGTAAGTCCCGCCGACCGGTGCCGGGGGATGATCACGCCGTGCACGCCGGCGGCGTCCGCCGTACGCAGGATGGCCCCCAGGTTGTGGGGGTCGGTCACCTCGTCCAGCAGCAAAAGAAAAGGATCCGCCGTTCCGGCGGCCTGCAGGATGTCGTCCACGGAAACGTAATCGCCGGCCGCCGCCAGGGCCGCCACGCCCTGGTGGGCCGTTCCCGGCGCCAGCCTGTCCAGTTGCACGCGCTCCACCTGCTGCACCGGGATTTGCCGCTCCCGGGAAAGGGCATAAATTTCCCGCAGCGGGCCGGTCAGCACCCCCCGGGCGATAAACACCTTGTTCAGGGAGCGCCCGGCTCTCAAGGCCTCCCGCACCGGATTGCGCCCGGCGATAATGTTTTCCGGATCGTTTTCCCTGGTCATTCAAGCACCTCCGGTCAGTCCGGCCGCGCCGGCATGGCAGGCAGCTATTGCCGTTCCTCCACCGCCTGCCGGGCCAGGGCCATGATTTCCGCCAGGCGATGGTGTCTTCCGGCCAGATAAAGGTAGCCAATCAGGCATTCCAGACCGGTGCTGTGACGGTAGGCAGAGACATCCGCTCCGTGGGGCGGGTGTCCGCTCTTGGCGTTGCGCCCCCGGCGGGCCAGGGCGGCCTCTTCCGGCAGCAGCTTGTCCTCCAGTGCGCGCAGCACCCGGGCCTGATTGTCGGCACGCACATATTTTATGGTTTCCCGGTGCAGCTGATTCACCCGGGTCAAGCCCCGGCCCGCCAGATATTGCCGGATGGCCAGCTCATACACGGCGTCGCCGATATAGGCCAGCACCAGAGGCGGCAGTTGCTCCGGGTTGTATGGAAAACCATCCATCAGAATCATCAAGCATTCCCCGCAGTTTTTACATTTTTCGCCGCCGGCCGGTTGAAATCTATCCTTGCTGCCTTTTCCAGCGCACGCCCTGCGGTGTATCTTCCAGAATGATACCCAGTTCCTTCAAACCGTCCCGGATGCGGTCGGCGGCGGCCCAGTCCTTGCGCGCCCGGGCCTGGCCGCGCACTTCCAGCAGCAGGGCAATCAAACCGGCGGTCAGCTTGTCGTCATCACCAGCCGGCTCTTCCAGCCGGATGCGGCCGGCGGTTACGTCCACCGGAAACAGCCCGAGCACCCGGTTGAAGTCGAAAAACAAGGACATGGCCTTTGCCAGGTCATCCTGCCGCAGCCCGCCGCCTTTGGAACCGTCCTGCAAATAAGTATTCACTTCGCGGGCCAGTTCGAAGAAAATACCGATGGCCAGGGCGGTGTTGAAGTCGTCATCCATGGCCGCGATAAAGTCCTGCCGGTACTTTTCCAGCGTGGCCGGGAAGTCATCACCGGCAGCCGGCGGCTTTTCACTTCCGGAGCCCCGGCCCATTGCCTCGGCAAGCAGCCGGATGCTTGTTTTGATGCGTTCCAGTCCCCGCCCGGCCGCGGCCAGCTTTTCGTCGTCAAAGTCAAGCGGGCTGCGGTAATGAGTGGACAACAGGAAAAAGCGCACCACCGGCGGCGGAAATTTTTCCAGGATCTCACGCACCAGAAAGAAGTTGCCCAGGGACTTGGACATCTTCTCCTGGTTGACAGTGATAAACCCGTTGTGCATCCAGTAACGGGCGAAGGGACGGCCGGTGGCCGCCTCCGCCTGGGCGATCTCATTCTCGTGGTGGGGGAAAATCAGGTCGAAGCCGCCCCCGTGAATATCGAAATTATGGCCCAGATACTTCACCGCCATGGCCGAACACTCGATGTGCCAGCCCGGACGGCCTTTTCCCCAGGGACTGTCCCAGGCCGGCTCGCCCGGTTTGGCCGCCTTCCAGAGGGCGAAATCCATCGGGTGCTTTTTCCGCGGGTCCACTTCCACCCGTGCGCCGGCCTGCATTTCGTCCAGGGAACGGCCGGACAGCCGGCCGTAGGCCGGAAAGGAGGCGATGTGAAAGTAGACGTCCCCATCCACCACATAGGCGGCCCCTTTTTCCAGCAGCGCTGCAATCATGGCGGTTATTTCCGGCAGATGCCCGGACACCCGGGGATGAATGTCAGCCCGCCGCACATTCAAGGCGTCGGCGTCCTTGAAATATTCCGCCACATATTTTTGTGCCAGCAGCAGGGCGTCGGCCTTCTCCTCCCGGGCGCGGTTGATGATTTTATCGTCAATATCGGTAAAATTCTGGACATAGAGCACCCGGTAACCGCGGTACTCGAAATAGCGGCGCACCGTGTCGAAAAACACCAGCGGCCGGGCGTTGCCCAGATGAATGTAATTATAGGTGGTGGGACCACAAACATACATGGCCACCTGCCCCGGTTCGCGCGGCACAAATTCCTCCTTGCGCCGGGTGAGTGTATTGTATAACTGCATACCCAAATTCCTTTCCTTCTCAAAAGAATATAAGCCGCCCGGCCTATTCAAAACCGTCTTCGCAGGTCTCCGGCGGTACAGTCCGGTCCGCCCCGGCGCTCCTTTCCAGTTCGCGCACCCTGTTTTCCAGGTACTTGATGTTCGTTAACATGCTGTTGATCATTTCCGCCACCGGGTCGGGCAGCAGATCGTGCCGCAGATCGATCACCGGCGGGCCGGCCGGGCTTACCCGCCGGCCGTCCTGCACCACCACCCGTCCGGGCACGCCCACCACCGTGCTGTTGGGGGGCACCGGCTTTAAAACCACCGAACCGGCGCCGATTTTGGCGTTGTCCCCCACGGTAAACGAGCCCAGGATTTTAGCCCCGGTGCTGATCACCACATTGTTGCCGATAGTGGGATGGCGCTTCCCCTTTTCCTTCCCCGTACCGCCCAGGGTCACCCCCTGATAGATAGTCACGTTGTCGCCCACTTCGGCGGTTTCGCCAATCACCACTCCAGCGCCGTGATCGATAAACAATCCCTCACCGATTTTTGCCCCCGGGTGAATCTCAATCTGGGTCAACCAGCGGGAGAACTGGGAGAGCAGCCGGGCCACGACAAATAAACGCTTGCGGTAGAAAAAATGGGCCACCCGGTGCATCAAAATGGCATGCAGACCGGGATAGCACAGCAATACCTCCACCAGGCTCTTGGCCGCCGGGTCCCGTTCAAAAACGGCCCGCACGTCCCTTCTCAGCCGTCCAAACATATCTATCCCTCCCGCGAATAAAGCAGTCCATCTTGCTCTGTCTATAAGCAAATAATTGGGGAAATTCCCGGCTCACACGCTACACCGCCGGCTCTCATAACGGTACGCCCGTTCCGGGTACCGCGTTCAACCGCCGGTACCCGTGGCGCCCGTCCGGGCCGTCAAAGGCGAGGAAATTCCCCCGGAGGGATCTAGCTACATCGCCCGGCCGCCCGGGCCAGGCGCCCGGCAACCTTCTCCGGTCCGAGCAGGGGGAGCACCTGGTAGAGCTCCGGCCCGTGGGTGCGGCCGGTCAGCGCCACCCGGAGCGGCATATAAACTTTCTTCCCGCCCAAACCCAGTTCCCTGGGCAGTTTTTTCAATATCATGCGGGCAGTTTCTTCATCCAGCTCGTTCAGGGCGACCATCTTTTCCCGCAGGGCGGCGAGCACCGCCGGCACCTGCTCCCCGGTCAGCACCGCCCGGGCCTCGTCGTCCACCGGCGGCGTTTCCTGGGCAAAGAAAATATCCACGTGTTGCGTAATCTCCGCCAGGTTGGACAGGTAGTCCCGCACCGCCGCCACCAGGGATTTGAGCCGGGCATACCGCTCCGGTGTAATTTCCCCTGTGATATAGCCGGCTTTTTGCAGGAAGGGGATGGCCAAATCAGTGATCCGCTCCAGCGGGCACTGCCGGATATAGTGGCCGTTCAACCAGTTGAGCTTTTCCAGGTCAAAGACGGCCGGGCTTTTGGCCACCCGGTCCAGGGTAAACAATTCCTTGAGCTGCTCCGGGCTGAAAACCTCATCCTCGCCACCTGGCGACCAGCCCAAAAGGGCCAGAAAATTGACCAGCGCTTCCGGCAGGTAGCCCAACTCCTGATATTGCTCAATGGAGGTGGCCCCGTGGCGCTTGCTCATCTTGGTGCGGTCGGCGCCCAGGATCAACGAGACGTGGGCAAACTCCGGCTCCGGCCAGCCCAGCGCCCGGTAGAGCAGGATCTGCCGGGGCGTGTTGGGCAGGTGCTCCTCCGCCCGGATGACATGGGTGATACCCATCAGGTGGTCATCCACCACCACGGCGAAGTTATAAGTGGGAATGCCGTCCGATTTCATAATGATAAAATCCCCGATGCCGTCACAGTCAAAGGATACCGCACCCCGCACCTGATCATGCACCACTACGGTTTGCCCCGCCGGTACCTTGAAGCGCAGCACCGGCCGCCTGCCGGCGGCTTCACAACGGGCGCGCTCCTGCGGGCTGAGATTGCGGCAGCGTCCCAGATAGCGGGGCATCTCCCCTTTGGCCAGCAAAGCCTCCCGTTCAGCAGTCAGCTCTTCCTCCGTGCAGTAGCAGTGGTAGGCCAAACCGGCGTCCAGCATCTGCTGTGCATAGCCCCGGTAAATGTCTAGCCGTTCGGTCTGCCGGTAGGGGCCGTTGGGGCCACCCGCCCCGATGCCCTCGTCCCAGTCCAGGCCCAGCCAACGCAGGGCGGCCAGGATGTTTTCCTCCGATTCCCGAGACGAACGCTCCCGGTCGGTATCTTCCATGCGTACCAGAAAACTGCCGCCGGTATGGCGGGCATACAGCCAGTTGAACAGCGCCGACCGGGCGCCGCCGATGTGCAGCGGGCCGGTCGGGCTGGGGGCGAATCTTACTTTTACCCGGGGCAAAAGAGTTCCTCCTCTACTTACACACATTAATCAACGGCAAATGACGCGGTCCGGCCACACCGTCCGGCCATCGCCAGTTTTCGTTCCTATTATACCATCCGCCGCGCGGCGGAGGCAACTTGTTCACCTGTTTATAACCGGCCGGCCTCCCTGCTTTTTCCGCCCCTGATGCCCGGGGTTTCTCCTTTGGCTTGCTCATTCCCAACGGCGGGGAAAAATTAAGAAGGTGGTAAGTCAATTACCACCTTCTTTTAAGGAAGGGTTGTGCTCTGATACCTGCACTGAATACAAACCTCCGCCCATTTTTTCTTCCGGCCGGTGACGCGTCAGCGGGCAGGGAGCCAGGAAAAACATCCGAAAAAAATGAAGCAAACTTCCGGACCGTCAGTGCTTATCCGGTTCGCAGCGGTGAGCACGCTGACGGCGTGCCAGCAGGAGGCCGCCAAAGACCACCCCCGCGGCTGCCAGCAAGGGTACAACCCGCGGCAAAACACCCGCGCCCAGGAAATGCTGCACCAGTTTATCCCTCATGATCATTTCCGCGGCCGTCCAGCCCAGGATGGCCGCCCCGACAGCCACCAGAAACGGGAAGCGCTTCATCAGACCGGTGATCAAACTGCTGCAAAAAACCACCACCGGGATGCTTAAAGCCAGGCCGAAAATCAACAACCAGATGTTGCCGCGGGCGGCCGCCGCCACCCCGAGAATGTTGTCCAGGCTCATGATGAAATCGGCCACCATGATGGTTTTCACCGCCTCCCAAAAACAGCCGGCCTCGCAGACGTTGTCTTCGCAAGTATCGTCAACCAGCAGCCGGACGGCGATCCAGATCAGCATCAAACCGCCCGCCACTTGCAGAAAGGGGATTCTCAAGATATAAACGGCGGCAATGGTTAAGATTATGCGCAAGGCAACAGCGCCGCAGGTGCCGATAAAGATGGCCCTTTTTTGCTGCACCGCCGGCAGCCGCCGGCAGGCCATGGCGATCATCAGTGCATTGTCCCCGCTGAGCACCAGATTGATAATGATTATGCTGACCAAAGCCACGGCCAAAGAAACCAATTCCGGGCCTCCCAACGCTCGTTGAACACAGCGCGCATACAAATTGAATCACTTGCCGTTACGTCGTTGCTTTAAAATTCGTCACAATGTGACATTTTTCCTGTCTGTGTAAAAAGTCTTTATAATCAATGATAATTTTTTACTATCTTGCCCTGCTTTATTAACTGGAAACACAGGAACGTTTGTTTTCACCCGAAGTAAGATAAACCCCGGTCATCACCAGCAACCCTCCCGCCACCTGACTGGCCTGAATCAGCTCGCCCAGGAACAGGACCGACAGCAAAACAGTAAACAAAGGGGTGAGATACATGAACACGGCCGCCCGGCCTGGCCCCAGTGCGGCCACTCCGTAATTCCACCACAGGAAGGCCAGCACCGAGCAAAAAACCCCCAGATAAAGCACCCCCAGCATGACACGCCAGTCCAAATGAAAGACACCGGTGATTTTCACTTCCCACCAGGAAACCGGGAGCAGGGCGGCCAAACTCAGCACGCTGCTGACGGTGGTGGCGGCCAGGTTGGACATGTGCCCGGCCACCCGGCGCACCGCCAGGGAATAAATACTCCACAGCAAAATAGCCGCCAGTACAATCAGATCGCCCGGGTTGAAGCGCAGGGACAACAGCACGGCAGGATTGCCCCCGGTCAGGATCCAGATCACCCCGGCCAAAGCCGCGGCCATCCCGGCCACCTGACGGCCCGGCAATGCCTCTTTGGAAAAAATAAAGGACAGCAGGGCAATCATGATTGGAGCGGCGGCATTGATCAGGGAGGCGTTGATGGCACTGGTGAAGTGCACGCCCCAGTATAGCAGGGCGTTAAACCCCAGCACGCCGGTCAGTCCCATCAAAGTCAACCATCCCCACTGGGAGCGCCAATGTAAAAGTTCTCTTTTCTCCAGCTTCCAGGCCAGGGGGAATAAAATAGCCACGGCCACCACCCAGCGCAGCGCGTTCAAGGTAAAAGGCGGCAGTTCGCTGCTCAGCAGTTTCCCCACCACTGCATTCGCCCCCCAGAAAAAGGTGGCCAGCACCAGCAATAAATGCGGCGATCGCGAAAGCCCGCTCATTACCACACCCCCCGACACTTGAACCGCCGTGGCGCCGTTAATCTTTTTGCATCATTGCTTCCACCAGCCGGCTCAGTTTTTCACCGCCTTGCGCCACGACATCGCATACCGGTACATCCACCAGACTGGAAACCCGGTGCAGCAACTCTTCACCATCCACATAAGCCGGTTGGTAATCCCGGGTTTCGTAACGGTAACGGGGATAAAAAGGGTTCACTGTAACGGCCAGCAGGGGCAACGGCCGCAGATAGCCCACCGTTCCCCCCCGGCCGTTCACCGCCGTAATGAAGTGAGCGGCCGCGGCCGGATCCCCGCCGACGATGAGCTTGACCGGATCGGCAAAAATAAAGGTGCTCTTGCGCGGGAAGGGCATCTGCAGCATTTCTTTCAAGCATCCGGGCGAAACCACCCCCGGACAAAAGAATCCCCCGGCACTTCGCGCCCGGTTCATCAGCGGCCGCAAATCTTCCGCCTGGAACAGCGAGCCGACCGTGTCCGCCAGTACATGCCCCGGCCGGTCCCAGAGCACCGTCCGGCCGGCGGCCGCTATTCCAGCCGGCAACGGGATTTGACCGGGCCGGTTGCAGATAGCGCTGATGTGGCCGGCGTCCCGCGCAATCTCAGCAATATTTTGCTTATAGGACGCCCCGGTGGCCAGGATCAGCCCGTCCGTCTCCACCACGGGCACAATCCGATTCAGCGCTCCGTCCACCATGACCAGCGCGGCTCCCTGCCGGTGCAGGAAATCGATTACGGGACGCAAATATTTGCTTTGATTGGGCCCGGCCAGCACCAGCAGGCCTTCCCGCTCCACCCGGCCGCAGATTACTTCACCCAACGGGGTGCCGACACCCAGCCGCTCAATCACCCTGATTCCGGCGCTGCCGGCCGCCAGGCAGGTTTCCGCCGTGGCCGCCAGCACATTCCGGCGCACAAACAGTCTGGGCTTGGGCAAGCCGGTGACATTATCCAGTCTTTCACCGTCAAAACCGATGCTGGTCAGTCCCACCGACACCGCCCGGTCGCAAAAATAATTCAACAGGGCGATGGTGGAGGTAGTCTTGCCGGTATTTTTAGCCGTACCCATAATGCCGACGGTCAGTTTTTTCATTTCTCAATCACGGTGCCCCGGCCGTTGCGGCCCGGGTAGGCGCCGTCTTCCCTGCTTCCCAGCACGCCGTCATACAGCGCCTGCACGAAATCGCCCTTCTCCACCACCCGGGCCAGCGTGTCCTCAATGCCGGCGATGATTTCTTCACTCCATAGTTCCGCCTGCCGGGTGGGCGTCAGTTCCAGACGGCCGAAAAACCGGAAGCCCGCTTTTACCGCCTGCAGCGTATCAATCTTGGCCGGGACGCTGATCGGACCGCCGGAATAAGCCTCATCGGAAGAGGCGATGGTCACGGCGTCCGCGCCCAGCATGGCGGCGGCACAGGCATGAAATGCCGTGGCGGCGGAAGACTGCACCCGGTCTTCCGTCTGGGTGAGAAAACCTACCGGGGCGCCCGGCCAGACGGGCGCGTCGATGATTTGCTTCAGCGCCACCACCTTGGCGGCGTTGAAATCAACATAGTTGTCCTCCATCTGACCGCCAATCATTACTTCCGGGGAATAACAGAACAGGGGCTGCAGGACGGGCCTGCCGCCCAGGCGCAGCGCCAGATCGACGGTGATCAACATCCCGGCAAAGGCCTTGTAGGCGGGTACCCCGCACAATTCCTCGTTGGTCACCACGTCAAAAGGCAGGTTGTACTTTGCCGCATAGCGGATGGTCCAAATACCGTCCACAGTCATCCGGGCCGGCTCCGTACCGGCGCCCAGCGCCCCGTAACAGATATTTATTTTGGTCAAATCGGCGCCTATTTTACCGGCCAGCACCGCCGTCTCCGGAGTGTTCAACCCCCGGTGGGCGCGCACCTGCCACAGTGTACCGGGTTCCAGGGATTTTTTGATCCGGTTCAAGTTGGCCGGGGTAATCAGCGTTCCGTCCTCCTCATGGGTCAGGAAACCGTCGAAAAGCCCCTCGGTCCTGGCTCCCCAGGAGGGATCGAAGTGGATCACCCCGTCCGCCCCCCAGCCTTCACTGACCTTGATGTGGCCGATATCCATAAAGGGACAGCCGGTGCCGTACTGATTGAAAACCAGCGGTTTTGGACGGCCGCGCTGCAGCCGCGGCGCCATCATCCGCTCTGCAGTCCGGGAGACATAGTCTTCCAGGGCGGCCACTTCTTTCCGGGTAAAGCGCCTGGTTTTGGGCGGAAAAATCCCTTTTTCGTAGAAGTTACGGGCCGTTTCGCCGCACAATCCGGCATAAGCGTTAAAAAAGTCATTCACCGGCTCATAATTGCGCCAGCGGTCCACATCCCACAGTTCTTCCCTTACGGCCGCCCTTTCAACTCCCGGTGAGGTTTTGTTTTCCGCCCAGGTTAATATCATATCCGTAATGGCGGCGAGTTTTTCCCGGATCCCACGATGGCGGTATTCATAGGAGTAGCCGGCTGTGAAATCCTGCTTTTCCTTCCGGCTATCACCCTGCACCTGCCGGTATTCCCTGTCTTCCACAAAGGCCAGCGCCTCCGCCACGGTGGTGCCCGGACCGAAACCGCCGTCAAAACCCAGTTCGGCGGCCAGTTCCGGTCTGACGGCCATACCGCCCACCCCCAGGCGGATCCTGTCCCTGACGCCCACGGCGTCCAGCAGGTCCACCAGCCTGGCCAGCACTTCCGCCACGCCGTACCCCAGTGTCCGGCTGATCAGCACGGTGTCCGGCGCAGTCCGCATGACCTCCTGAACCACTTCCTCCACACTCAAGTCGGGGGGCAGGAGCATAGTCTCATGACCCGCTTCCGCCAGGCCGCGCCGGATCATTTTCAGACCCACGTCATGTACCGGATCCAGGGGCACCAGCAGGATTTTCCGCGCCGTCATGAAACCACCTCCCCTCCCAGCCAACCGTAGACATCTCCGGAACGGTGCACATAGGCCCTGGCGCGTACCCTGACCCCCGGTCCCTGGAACTGGATAAATACAATGTCCGCGTCTTTGAACCCCAATTCCTTGACCATCTGGAGGGTTAGACGGCGCCCTTCTTCCTCACTGCCGCAGACCAGAAAGGTTTCCAGATCCAGGGCGTCCATAATGTTATCCATGACTTTGGACATGCGTGTCCCTCCTTACAGCCGGACTACTATTTGTAAAATGGCAAATATTCAGTAAATCCGGAGCGTGATCACCAGGTGCAACGTTATCCCGGGCAATCGACTTGCGGTGCATCAACGCCCGGCATAGCTCCGGCCAACCGGGCAACGGCGCAAAAGGAGCCGCGAAGGCTCCTTTGCAG
Organism: Desulfotomaculum copahuensis; assembly: GCF_001655685.1. Taxonomy (GTDB): domain Bacteria; phylum Bacillota; class Desulfotomaculia; order Desulfotomaculales; family Desulfovirgulaceae; genus Desulfotomaculum_G; species Desulfotomaculum_G copahuensis. The sequence goes on along the minus strand of NZ_LYVF01000069.1, from coordinate 79,666 downwards.
CACCGCCCGGTCCGGTCCGGAGCAAGCCCGGGCGTGCATCTCACGCGAAGCACGGAATACGGGAATATGGCGGCACCGGCCGGGGCGGTACCCTAGTGAGCCGCCCCCTTATTACCGTCCGGCGCCGGCGAATGCCGGGTTTTTAGATCAGGCCCGCATATTTGCACACAATCTCAATCAAGCGCACCTGGGCACGCACTGCAACCCTGGCCCTTTCCTCCATGAGCATGCCTTCTTCATCAGTGGTGCCCAGGCCGGGGGAAATAAAGATATTGCCGTCATAGGCAATGGTCGGGATGACCCCCATCTGGGAAAGCCCGGTCTGGAACAGGTTGGTGCCGGCGTACATATCCTCGATGGAGAAAACGGGAATGCCCAGCTTGCCGTCTTTCCAGGTTCCTTCATAGTTAATCTCCACCGCACCGGAATTGTAGGATTTGCTGATCATGATTCCCTCCCGTAACCGGGCGGGCAATGTTTCAATTTCTTCACGGATAATTTTCTCCAAATCATCCACCGGCCGGATCAAAATTTCCGGTTTGTCACGCAGCACCTTCAAGGCCTGGATCTGGGTAAGCAGGGCTTCCTTGCCGGGGTCAAAGGTCACATAGGCCGCTTTGCCGTAGGAAGCGGTGGTGCCGTAACGGTCGCCGTGCATGCCCAGGGCGCGCCTGATTGGTACCATGAATTCCTCTTTGCCGATGATCAGACCGCTGGTGGCCGCACCCGTAGCCTTGTCCATGCTGTAGACAATCACATCGGCGCCGGTCTTCCGGGGATCATGACCGACGAATGGCAACCCCCAGGCATTGTCCACCACGTAGGGAAGATCGTACTGATGCGCCACTTCCGCCAGTACCTTTTGCAGCACCGGCGTACCGTTGTCGTCCTTCGTCCCGTAGCCATAGCCCGGTGTATCGTAACCCAGCGAGGTTATGCCCGTGAGCATGGCGGCGTGGGTTTGAGCCGTAGCTGCAATCTTTTCCCGGGCGGCCTGCGGGTCCACCCCGGTCAAAAGGGGCACCGGATGGTACTTGATGCCGTGAACGTCGTACCTGGCCCCGGGCAGGGGTACGATCACCGTATCCAGGTTGTTCTGCCGCTTGCCGTAGAAACCCAGTTCCCCGGCGGTAGACCCCCGGTCGGCAAAAATGTCCTTGAACCGGCCCGGGAAGGGGCGGCCATAGCTGCCCTGATGGTGCATATGTTTTTCCAGGGGGGCGATATAACGGGCGCGGTAATTATCGCCCCGGCCCATCATGGGCGGCGTGAACAAAGCATCAAAGGTGGCCCACAGGCCGGCCTCGCAGGTGGTGATGGGTGCCGCGTCATATTCGTCGCCGTAAACATCCTTGACAATTTCCCGGATTTCATCCACCAGTTTGGCCAGGGGAACGACTTCCGTGGCTCCCTTTTCGGAAGCCTCGATGATGTCCCGGCGCAGCGGGGAGGGGCATCCCGAAACGGCCCCGGTGAGGCCGAACTTCCCTCTCAGCTCTTTTGGAACGCCGATTTCATCAGCCGCCTGGCGCGCCTCGGCATAAATATTACCGATGTTCGCCTGCAGATGCCGGTACATCTGGAACTTGTACTTGAACTCAGTCATTATGTTTTACCCCCTTGGATTTAATATCATTTTTTCCCGGTTCGCAATTCGCGCCGCGCTTGTTCAGTTTCCGGATCCAGGCCGGTCGTTCCTTCGGTGCGGCCATCATCTTCAAGAGCAGCTGCTTTCACAATAAGTTCAAAAGCGGGAAGAGTTCATCCTTTTCCGGCCTGTTTGCCTGTTTGCCTGCTCACCTGTTTACCTGTCTCACCGATACTTCGGATTCAAGCCGCAATCCCCGCTCAACTCCATCGAGCCTTTCAGGAGAATAGACAACTATATTCAGGTGATTGGGGAGGTGGGTTTCATCAAACCCGGCAATCCGCCCCAGCACAAGACCGTTGCAGCTTACCTCGTCCCCGGCCACCATCACGCCGCCGCAACCGACTTCCATAAATCCCAGGTAGGCGATACGCTGCACATCACTGCCGGGGACCGCTCCTTCCTCATCGGTAACAATCAGTTCGTGAATCTCGTTTCTCTGTACCGCCCTGGAAATGGGAGTGATCAACTTCAAACCCCTGTTTTCCAGCTTGCCTTGCAAGACAACTACCAGTTTTCCCGTAATTTCCCTTTTAGTGACGTAAGGATTGATGCTAAAAAGTTTTTCCTTATATGGATCGCCCGCGGCTACCACCCCCTATTTTGCTTGTTTCCGCACCTCCCGCCGCCTACCGGTATCCAGAACTGACCGTTTTCTTTATTTCTTCTCCGGCATAAACCGGCGTATCTTGGGAATAGTGATCACCAGGCCGGCTCTGGCCACTCATCATTGATGAGCTGATATATTAGCATTCGCCACTGTTTTTTTAATTCCTTCTTCAGTCAATAAATTTTTGCATAAAAAAATCCCGGACAGGTTTACCTGCCGGAATTGGAATCTTAAAAACCCGCCGGGGTTATGTCTCCAGGTGAGTTTGCCGCCAGTATTTCTCCACATCCGAGATCAAGCTTTCAATATGCTCCACCATGGCCCGGTCCGCCGCCACCGGGTCCCGGTTGATGATCGCCCTTAAAATGCGGGCATGTTCCACGGCAATGGTGCCCTTCACTTCCTTCCGGATATATTCCAGAATGCCGGACATCTGCCGGCCCTGCCGGATTAAATTCAACGCCGCGGTCAGAACCTTGTTTTTTGCCGCCGTGGCAATCATATGATGAAACTTTATGTCCTGCTCCGCTGTCATTTCGTTTCTGGTGGCCAGCCGTTCCTGTTCGTGCAGGATGGCCTCCAACAGGCCGATCTCGGCCTCCGTAGCCTTTACCGCCGCCAGGGCAGCCAGTTCCCTTTCAATGGCCCGCCTGGCCACCAGCATGTCAATCAGATCCTCCTGTCGCTGGGAATCGAGTATGCTTATGAAGTGTGAACCGCTGAGATTCAGCCGGCTGGCCTTTTCAATCGATTCCAGCACTTCTTTACCGTGCGCGGAAATGGAACGGCCCCGGTAGCCGTATTTGACAGTCAGATCATGACGATCCATATCGCTCAAAATCCTGCCCACTGTGGCTTCACTAAGGTTAAATCCCCTCTGTACCAAAAGCCGGCACAACTGACCGGACCCCAGGGGACCGTTTTCAGCGCTGAGAATCTTTAAAATCTCAGCCTCATGCTTTTTGATTTCACCCATTGCCTTCACTCCACAAAAATAAAGACAAAATAAATTACCGGCTTTCTATTATAGCACACCTAATCCGGAGGAGAAAAGAGGGGGATAACACTTCTTCTATTTTAATACAGATGGAAGTTGCATCCGGCCGCAAAAAGGCTACCGTTTTTCACAACCGGTAGCCCCTTCCCCTTCCTCCAGCATGGCTGTGAACCGGCGGCGGAATTCCAGCAGTTCCTCCTTGAGCAGCGTCAGATCGCGAATCATTTCTTCTATTTCAGCGATGCGCCGGTCGCCGTAGGCGATGGTGCGGCGCAACTGCTCTTTCTGACCGGGATCCACATTATACAGGTCGATCATTTCCTTGATTTCCTGGAGGGTGAAACCAAAGCGCTTGCCCCGCAGGATCAGCTTCAACCTGGTCCGGTCACGCCGGTCATACAGGCGCTGGCCGGATTCACCCGCCCGCTGCGGGCTTAACAACCCTACTTCCTCGTAATAGCGGATAGTGCGCGTGGTGATGCCGAATTCGTGAGCCAGTTCGGAAATGGTGTAGACGTCCTGTTTCAAATAATATCCCCGCCTTAACAACCATGAAAATAAATTTTCATCCTTTGATGGTGCGGCTGAAAACGGCCCGGGGGTCTGTCCCGGGCAATGAACTATTTTCATTCCCCGCCGGTGCATCCCGACGGTACGATTGCCTGCCCGTTGCAGACGAATTTAAATGCTCAAAGAATTTCTTACCTTCGCCTGTTATTCTACCACATGCCAACCGGTTTGATCATCAGCTTTTCCCCGTGGATTGGCGTTTTAGCCAGAGGGGGACAATTGTTCTCTTTCAGCCGTCTGACAAACAAGCCGGTCCCGTCAATACCCGGAACCGGCTCCAGGCTACCGCCCGAATTGTTCCCTGATCTCATTCTTCAAAACCTTGCCGCTGGCGTTACGTGGAATGACGCCGGCAAAACGGATCAGACGGGGCACCTTGTAGCCGGCCAGGCGCTGCCGGCAATAGGCCAGGATTTCCTCCGCCGACGGCGGGTTGGCTGCATCCCGGGGTACCACCAGGGCTACCACCGTTTCCCCCCATTCCGGGTGGGGCACGCCGGTCACCGCCGCGTCGGCCACCACCGGACAGGCGGTCAACACATCTTCCACTTCCCGGGGATAGACGTTTACCCCGCCGCTGATGATCATATCCTTCTTGCGGTCGATGATCCACAGGTAACCCGCTTCGTCCTTTCTGGCCATATCCCCGGTGTAGATCCAACCGTCTTTCAGTGTTTCCCGGGTGGCCTGTCCGTTCCGGTAGTAGCCCGTCATGCCGCCGGCCGTACGGATGATGATCTCGCCCGGTTCACCGGCAGGTACGTCCCGGCCCTGTTCGTCCACCACCCTGAGTTCGGCGTTCACCGTGGCCCGCCGGCCGATACTGCCGGCAAATTCCGGATGTTCCGCGGGATACAGGGCCATGCCGTTTGGTCCCGCTTCGGTAAGCCCGTAGACGCCCATCAAGCCGCCGGGGAAGTGCCGGCTGACCTGAAGCACGGCTTCCCGGGACATGGACGCGCCGCCGTAAATCCAGCGTTTGGCGGCGGATAGATCATACCGGTCCAGGTTGGGCAACCGCGACGCCAACAGGTAGGCCACCGGCGCGCCGAAAAAATGGGTGGTTTTTTCCTGTGCGGCCAGTTCCACCAGGGCGGCGGGGGAAAAGGAGCCCAATACTCTGGATGCCCCGGCAAAGACAGCCCCGGTTAAAAACAGGTTCAGCGGCGCCGAGTGAGTCAAAGGCATCAGCTGTAAAACGCGGTCTCCGAACCTGATCTCACCTTCGTAAGCCATCATGGAACCGGTCAGATAGACGGCCGCGTGGCTTAATACCACCCCCTTGGGCCGGCCCGTGGTGCCGGAGGTATAAATTATCTCCGCCACGTCTCCGGGAACTGCCGCCGGGTGGCCGTTCATATCGAAGCGGTTATACAAACCGGGGAATTCCGCCGTGGAACAGGTTGTCTTCACGGCCGGGCAGGCGGCCGCGGCCTGTTCCGCCTGCGTCCGCAACTCATCTTCGTAGAGCAGGGCGCTGGATTCGCTGTTGTCCAGGATGTAGGCCGCCTCCACCGGGGTGAGCTTGACATTGACCGGCACCACCACCGCCCCGGCTTTCAAAATGCCAAAGAAGGCCACTACAAATTCCGGGCGGTTGGAGATAAAAACGGCCACCTTATCTCCCCGTTTTATACCGTGCTGCTTTAAATAGCCGGCCAGTGTCCCGGCCCGGCGGTTCAACTCCGCCCAGGTCAGAGTCACTCCTTTTTCCGGCCACTTGACCCCCGGATCGGCCGGGTACTTGCGGGCGTTTCTTTCCAAAAGCGCCGTCAACAGTTCGGCCAATTTACATTCCTCCCGTACGAAAAATAATCAGCCGGTAACCTTTTACTCAAAAACCTTTTCCTCTTCCCGCATGGCCTCGCCGGCGTCGTATTCCACATCCCGCCCGCCGGTGCGGCCAGCCAACTCTCGGTAATATTCGTGCTGTATGATCAGATTCATCACTTCACTGGTCCCCGTCCAGATCATGATCAGCCGGGTATCGCGCAGCAGCCTTTCCACCGGGTAGACGTTGGTGTAACCGATGCCGCCCATCACCTGCATGGCGTGGTTGACGATCTGCCAGGCCGCCTCGGTGGCGAATTTCTTGGCTTCGGAAACCAGGCGCCGGGCCTGTGCGGCGGGCACGCCGCCGTCGACGGCACGCGCCGTGGCGTAAACCAACCCCCGGGCGGCATCCAGCAGGGTGATGCTGTCCGCCACTTTGAAGCCCACGGCCTGGAAATCCTTGATCACCCGGCCGAAGGCCTTGCGGCGGCCGGAGTAGCGCGCCGCCACCTCCAGCGCCGCCCGGGCCATGCCCAGGGCGCCGGCGGCGCTGGTCAGCCGCTCGGGAATCATCATGCGGTAAAAAATGGCCGCCGCGCCGTTTTCCTCCCCCAGCAGGCCGTCCGCCGGCACCCGGCAGCCGTCGAAGACCACCCGTCCGGCGCCGCCGCCCCGCGTACCCATCAGACCGTAGAGGTATTCCACTTTCACGCCCGGCCCCCGCTCGACTAAAAAGGCGCTGATCCCCTTGTGCGGCGGGGCGTTTTCATCAGTGCGGGCGTAGATCAGGAAGTAATCGGCTCCTTCCGCCCCGACCACAAAACGCTTCTGCCCCTTGAGCACATAATGGTCTCCCTCCCGGCGCGCGACCGTGGTGGCACCGAAAAAGTCGGAACCGCCCCGCGGTTCGGTCAACCCCTCGGCGCAAAACAACTTTCCGGCCAGAGTGGGCTTGAGAAACTTCTGCTTTTGTTCTTCCGTACCAAAGACGTGAATGGCCTCACCCACTATACTGGGCAGTGAATACAGGCAGGCCAACGAGGTGCCCAGCACACCGGCCTCCTCCAGCGCCGCCACCTCGGCCACCCAGTCCAGCCCCCGCCCGCCGTATTCCCGGGCGAAGCGGAGCCCGAGCAGGTTGCGGGCGGCGGCGGCCTGCACGTATTCCCGCGGGTACTGCACCTTTTCCGCATCCATGTCCAGAATCAACTGCCTGGGCACGTCCTCCTTGACAAAACGGCGGACTTCCTCCCGCAATTCCTTCTGTGCCGGTGTAAGTAAAAAATCAAACAAGCGACCACCCCCGGGTAAAAATATTTAAATAGTCGGACCATTTTATCAATAGCTTAGTTGACGTTTACGTAAATGTCAATAGGCATTCAAAATAAAAGGGCCGGGGACTTGTTCACAAAACGGTAACATGTTTTATTTATAATTAATATAGCTGTATGCTGGTTATTTTCCGGGGCTGAAACGGGAGGGAAGGGCTTGGACAGGATACTGGTGGTCGACGACGAGGAGCCGGTATGCGCGCTGGTGCGGATGTATCTGGAAAACGAGGGTTTTCCAGTTGAAACCGCCGGGGACGGTGAGGAAGCGCTGAGCCGGGTGAAGTCCGGCTACATCCGCCTGGTGCTGCTGGATCTGATGCTCCCCGGCCTGGATGGATGGACTGTCTGCCGGGAAATCAGAAAGTTCTCCCCGGTGCCGATCATCATGCTCACGGCCAAGGGGGAAGAATTTGACCGGGTGATGGGGCTGGAACTGGGCGCGGATGATTACATGGCCAAACCATTCAGCCCGCGGGAACTGGTGGCCCGCGTCAAAGCGGTTTTGCGGCGGACGGAACAAGCCGGCGCGCGGGAAAGGACGCTGCTGATTTACCCCGGTCTGACCATTGACTGCAATGCCAACCGGGTGGAAGTTTCCGGACGGGAGGTCCAGCTGGCTCCGAAAGAATTCGAACTGCTCTGTTTTCTCGCTTCCCGGCCGCGCCGGGTATTCACCCGGGACTACCTGCTGGAAAAAGTTTGGGACTATAATTATACCGGTGACGGGCGTACGGTTGATACCCACATCAAACGGCTGCGGGAAAAACTGAAAACAGAAAGCGGCCGCTCTTATCTGAAAACGGTTTGGGGGAAGGGGTACAAGTTTGAAGTGACAGAGTGAACGATACACCCGGGGGGCATGGCAAGCCACACTGCATATGGTAAAAAACGGGCCGCGCATACTGTTGAAGCAGCCGGCCACGCTGCCGGCGCAAGGTGCGGGAACAGGAAAGGGCCGGTATAATTTCGGGTGAAACAGACGGCGGAGTAAAAGATGCGCGTTACTTTAATTATACCGGTAGGGGACTGAAATATGGGAAAGAACCTTTTTACCCGGCTGCTCGCTTCTTACCTGATTGTTATTTTGATTACTTTGCTCGCCGTCGGTCTGGCCATGTCACATTTTTTCACCAACTACTATTATGACGCCAAAGAAAAAGAATTGCTCGACCGGGGGCAACAGGTCGCCGCCAAACTGTCGAAACAGATGGAACAGGAAAACGGCAGCAACTGGCCGGGTTTTGTCTTGAAAACGATTGGTTTTATCCAGGATGCGCATGTGCTCATGCTTGACCGGGAAAGGTTGACCCGCCCCGGCTCCGGGTGGCCGGAAAAACCGCTGTGGCTGAATGCCGCAGACCGGGAAAAAATTTTACAGGGTGAAACGGTAGCCAGGCGGGAATTCGACCAGCGCTTCAATCAGAACATGCTTTCAGTGGCGGTGCCGTTGAAAGTGGACGGGCAGGTAAGCGGCGCCCTGCTGTTTTTCACCCCGGTGGCGGACATCAAGGCCAGCATCGCCGCGGTACAGCGATTGATTCTGTACGCCGCGGGCATTGCCGTCCTCCTCTCCACTCTTGCCGGCCTGCTTCTTTCCCGCTCAATCGCCGGCCCGCTGAAAGAGATGAGCCGCATTACGCTGGAGATGGCCCGGGGCAACTTCCGTCAGCAGGTGCCGGTAACCTCCCGTGACGAAGTGGGGCAACTGGCGGAAAACTTCAATCATCTGGCGGTCACCCTGGAAAAAACAGTGGATGCACTCCGGCAGGAAAAATCCAAAATGGAAAACATTCTGGTCAATATGAGCGAGGGAGTACTGGCCGTAAACAGGAAAGGGACGGTGATGCTGTGCAACCCCGCGGCGGCGCAGGTATTGGGAGTGGACGCCGCTGCCGTGACGGGGCAGCAGCTGCCGCCGGAACTGCCCCCGGCACCCCTTTTTGAAACTGTGCTGGAAACTGGAATAAGTCAAACGGCCGAGTTTACTCCGGACAACGGCCGGACTTACGTACTGGCCCAGGCGGCCCCTCTGGAGCGCCGGGGCGGCGAAATTTACGGGGCGGTGGGTGTACTGCAGGATATCACCGGGTTGCGCCAACTGGAACAGTTGCGCCGTGATTTCGTGGCCAATGTATCCCATGAATTGCGCACCCCGCTGACCACCATCCAGGGTTTCATTGAAGCCATGCAGGACGGCATGGCCGGCGACACTGCCGTCCGGGAGCGGTATTTACAGGTGATGCACCGGGAAACCGTGCGGTTGAACCGCTTGATTCACGATTTGCTGGATCTGTCCCGGCTGGAAGCGGGAAAAGTGGAATGGGAGATTAACCTGGTTGAGATACCGGATCTTTTTTCCCGTGTTTTATTTAAATTTCAGTCTCAAATTACCGCCACGCAGCTCACCGTTCAACAAGCGGTGCAGCCCGGTTTGCCACCGGTGCTGGGCAACGAGGACCGCATCGAACAGGTGTTGATCAACCTGCTGGGCAATGCTATCCGGTTTTCTTCCCCCGGCGGGTTGATTGAATTGCGCGCCGCCGCGGAGAACGGCAAAGTAACCGTTGTCGTCCGCGATACCGGCCCGGGCATTCCACCCGGGGATCTGCCGCATATCTGGGAGCGTTTTTACCGGGTGGAGAAATCCCGCTCCCGTTCGCGTGGCGGCACCGGGCTGGGTCTGGCCATTGTCAAGCATATCATTGAAGCGCACGGGGGCGAGGTGGCGGTACAGAGCGAACCCGGCCGCGGTTCCAGTTTCAAATTCACTCTTACGGCGGCGCCGGTAGAAAACGGGACTTACTCGTAGCTCAACGCCTCGGCCGGATTCAGGCCGGCCGCCCGGCGCGCCGGGTAGTAGCCGAAAAAGACACCGATCACAATGGAAAACCCGACGGCCAGCAGAATGGAAAACAGTGAAACGGGCGCCGGCCAGTGCACAAAGAAGGCAAAGACCCGTGCCCCGGCCATGCCGGCGACAATGCCGAAAAACGAGCCGGCCAGGCTTAATAAAACCGCTTCCAGCAGGAACTGGTTGAGCACGTCTTTTTTGGAGGCGCCGATGGCCATGCGCACACCGATTTCCCGCGTACGCTCGGTAACCGAGACCAGCATGATGTTCATCACGCCGATACCGCCGACAATCAGGGAAATAGCCGCCACCCCGGCCAGGAAGATGGTCAGCAGGCTGGTGACGTTTTCAGCCGCGCTTTGAATCTGGGCCATGTTCCTGATGTTGAAATCATTGTCTTGATTGGCGGCCAACCGGTGCCGCCTGCGCAGCAGGGAGGTAATTTCCGCCTGCACGTCATCCATTTCATCTTTGTTCCGTACCTGCACCTGCATGGCGTTGATTGACTGGTTGCTCACGCCCAGCAGCCGGATCTGGGCGGTGGTCACCGGGATGTAGATGATGTCGTCCCGGTCCTGTCCTCCGCTGGATGCACCCAAAGATTGCAGCAGGCCGATCACCCGGAAAGTAATCCCGTGCACTCTGATCTGACTGCCCACCGGATTGGTACCGGGCGGGTACAGGTTCTGGTAAACGGTCTGCCCGAGCACCGCCACCGGGGCTATGCTTTGCACGTCGGACTGGCCGAAAAACCGCCCCTGCGCCATTTGCAGCGCGGAAATATTGACCACCTCGGGGGTGGTGCCTTCAATACTGGTGGTCCAGGTCTGGTCCTGGTATGTAACCAGTCCGCTGCCCCGGACTATTGGCGCGGAGTAAGCCACACCGGGAAGCCCGGCCACCGCCTGGGCGTCCTGAAGGGTCATCGTGTTCACGCTGCCCCCCGACCCGCGCACATACTGGCCGGCCGCCCCCGGCAGCACCATCAGCAGGTTGGAGCCCAGGCTGTTGATCTGGGCCAGCACCCGGTCCTGCGCCCCCTGGCCGATGGCCATCATCAGGATTACCGCCGCCACGCCGATGATAATGCCCAGCATGGTGAGAAAAGAGCGCATTTTATTTGCTTTTAATGCCTGAAGGGAAAAATCGCCGAGCACGCTGAATTTTACCGGCAATACAGTCACGCTCCCCGGTTGAAGATAGTCCGGTGGATTACCGGTTCATCACCGGCAATGGAACCGTCACGCATAGTTATCTTGCGCTGGCAATAAACGGCTATGTCCGGTTCGTGGGTGACGATGACCACGGTCACTCCCTGCTCGCTGTGCATCTGCTGGAAGATACCCATTATCTCCGCGCTGCTTGCCGTATCCAATGCGCCGGTGGGCTCATCGGCCAGGATGACCAGCGGATTGTTGACCATCGCCCGGGCAATGGCCACTCTTTGCTGCTGCCCGCCGGACATCTGGTTGGGGCGGTGCCGGGCAAAATCCCTCAGCCCCACCCGTTCCAAAGCAGCCAGGGCGCGTGCGGTCACTTCGGCGCCGGAAAGGCCGGCGTAAAAAAGGGGCAGTTCGACGTTATACAGGGCGGAGGCCCGGGGAAGCAGGTTATAGCGTTGAAAAACAAAACCCAGTTTCTTGTTGCGCAAGGATGCCAGTTCACTTTCCTTCAGCGTGCTTACGTCCACACCGTCCAGATGATAGCGGCCGGATGTCTGCCTGTCCATGCAGCCGATAATGTTCATCAGAGTGGACTTCCCGGAACCGGAGGCGCCCATGATGGCCGCCATTTCGCCCCGGGCGATCTCCAGATCAACGCCACGCAAGGCATGGACCGCCACTCCTTTGAGCGGATATACTTTGGTTAGTTCCTGGCACTGGATCAACGGCGGTCCGGACAAAAATTTCACCTGCCTTTTTTGTTGAAAACAGCTGCATAGTAATCCCTGTGGACGGCTTTACAGCACCGCTCTTTATCCTCGATTCTTGCAGGCGGCATTGACTGCAGTCAATCTCCAAGGTCGTGACCGTACCCCGGGCATTCCGGTCCGGCCGCCTTCTTTTTCATTAACACCCGGCATTCTCAAGAGTGAAGCCGTTCAAGTGTTTTATGCCGTTTCGGCGGACATGCGGCTGCCGGACACGTGTCCGCCACGGCGGACCGGGTGGTTACCGGCCGGGCCGCGTCAAAAACATAACGCCCCCGCCCGGTCTGGGGCCGGCGCCGTTTTGGTTGTTGTTGCCGCGTGCGCCTGCCGCCGGACCCGGCGCGCCGCCCGCCGGCATACCCGTCCGGCCGGTGCCGCCGGTTCCGGCCTGCCCGGTGATGATCGTTTCGCCCGGTTGAAGGCCAGATTTAATTTCCACATTTACGTCATCGGAAAGTCCAGTCTCCACCGGCCTGGGCACCGCCTTGCCGTTTTCCAGCACCAGTACCAGGCTCTTATTTTGGAATGCACTTCCCCCCGGTTGCCCGCTCCACCGGGTGTTCTGTCCGCTCCCCCCTGCTTGGCCGTTTGGCCGGAAACTTTGTCCGCTTCCCCCCGGTTGGCCGTTTGTCCGGGCGTTTTGTTGCCTGGGCGCGGCAAGGTAGGTGCGGGCAAAATCCAGGGCGGTCTGCGGAACTACCGGAACGTGCATGGCGAAAGCAGTGACGATGTTTACCGACGCCGGCAGGCCGGCTTTCAGCTGACTGTAATCATCAATGGAAATGATCGCTTCATACATCTGTACATTGTTGACACTGGTCGCCATGGGGGCAAGCGAAGTAATCTTACCGTTAAATGTTTTTCCAGGATATGTATCCACAGTGAAGGTAACCCGCTGGCCGGTTTTTACTTTGCTGATGTCCGCCTCGTTTATTTCGGCGGAAAGCTGCAGGGCCGTTGAAGACAAAATGATCCCGTACTGCGATGAAACAGCGGTGCCAACCGGGGGCGCGCCGCCCTGCGTCCACTGGCCGACATTGCCGTTGATCTGGGCCACGTAGCCGTCAAAGGGAGCAATTATACGGGCGCTGGTCAGGTTGTTTTGGGCCAGCGCCACTTGTGCCTGGGCGGTTTCAACCTGCGCGGCGGCCGCGGCAATATCACCGCTGTTGCTGACCAGCGAAAGATTGCTTGCGCTGGATTGCTCCTGGGACAGAGCGGACTGGTAACTGTTTTGGGCGCTGTCCAGGTCCGCCCGGGTGATCGCTCCGGCTTCGAAAAGGGATTGATCGCGATCCAGCGTGGCCTTGGCCAGATTAAGGCTGCTTTGCGCCTGTGCCAGCTGCGCCTTGGCCTGGGCGATCTTTTCCGGCTGGGTGGCGACCAGTTTGTCATAATCGGCCCGGGCGTTTTGCAGATTTCCTTCGGCCTGGGCCAGTTGGGCTTGAAAGTCGCTGTCCCGCTCCTCCGCCAGCAGTTTCCCTTTATCAACCCTGTCCCCCACCTGCACGTAGGAATTTTGCACGTAACCCTGGTTTTTGAAGGTGAGGGTGACCTGTTGCACCGGCTCTATGGTGCCGGAGGCGTTAACCGTTTCCGAAATATCACCATAGGCAACTTTTTGGGTGAGGTAGCCGCCGCCGTCCTTTGGCTTGCCCAGGTAATGCCAGGCGATCAACCCGCCGGCGACAACTACCAGTATCAACACGGTCCAAATTTTGTGGCCGGTTATGAATTGCCGGATTTCGACCGGGATCAGCTTCCGTTCAGACATGAAATCCAAACTCCTTTTACCAGTGTCTCCAGTAATTATACCAGCCAAATAATGCGATTTTGTGAACAAAAAACGAACATTCAGGACAACGCTCCGGGGGATACGGTAAGCTCACCCGGGAACAGGCGGATCAAATGCCGCTAAGAATGCAGATTAAAATACGGAACAGCGGCTGCCGGTCGAACCGGTAAAGCTCTAAAAGCGGGGATTGTTCCCCCGCTTTTCATTTATCTGGCGTATCCACCGGACGCGCTTTCCCGGCCCGGCCGTACCGGCGCAGGAATTCCACCGGCCGGTTGGCCGTATCCGGAAATAGACGGCCGCCCGGCAGCGGTAAAAAAGCTGGAATCGGCCATCCTGCCGCTTGTACAGCGATCAATCCCGTATTTTACGCCGGAGGCATTCCGTGGCTGCTTCGTCCACTGTCAATTCCGCCGTGAGCACAACACCGTAGTCCTCCCGGGCGGCATCCCGGGAAAGCAGCCCTTCTGCTACATCCAGTTGCACCAGCGCCGGATCCCGTTCCAGGGGATCGCCGTATCCCCCGCCGCCGGCGGTTTGCAGAATCACCCGGCTGCCGGCGGGCACCCGGGCGGTGAATTTGCCCGGATCGCCGTTACCCGGCGCGGCTACCACCGGCGCCGGATCACTTTCCGCCGGGGGCAGCAGAGCCACCCGCGCCCTTTCCCCCGGCCGCCCGCCTGCCAGGCCCCAGGGAGGATGCACGGCACGCTCCGAACTCACCGCCACGGTGGCTTCTTCCCCCAGCACGGTGATTTCCCGCACCAACCCCAGGCCGCCCCGGTATTTGCCGGGACCGCCCGAGCCGGACGCCAGGGCGTAGCGCTCCACCCGCAGGGGATAGGACAGCTCAATCACTTCCACCGGGGTGTTGCGGGTATTGGTCATGTGCACGTGAACGCCGTCCATGCCGTCTTGACCGTATTTAGCCCCCTGGCCGCCGCCGCAGGTTTCCACATAGGAGTAGTAGCGCCCCGCGGCGTCCAGGCCGCCCACGGTGAAATTGCTCATACTGCCCGTGCCGGCGGCCGTCACCCGCAACGGCAGCGCCCCGGACAGGGCGCCCAGGAGCACGTCGGCAATGCGCTGGGCGGTGTTGATGTTCGCATGGGCCACCGGAGCCGGAAAGGCGGGGTTGACCAGGCTGCCCGGCGGCGTGATCACCTGCAGGGAACGGACCAGCCCGTCATTGGAGGGCAGGCCGGGGTCCAGCACCGCCTTGACCACATAGTAAACGCAGGCCAGGGTCACCCCCCGGGTGGCGTTGACCGGTCCGGCCACCTGGGGATGTGTGCCGGTGAAGTCCACCGTCAGCCCGCCGGAGTGCCGCTGTAAACGTACCCGGATGTTGATCTCCCGCCGGCTCAGGCCGTCCCCTTCCAGGTAATCCTCAAAATCATAAACGCCGGCCGGCATGCCCTCCAGAGCAGCCAGCAGGCGGCGTTCAGCATAATCCATCATGGCTTCCATATAACGCTGCAGCACGTCCGCGCCGTAACGCCCGGCCAGTTCCTGCAGCCGGCCGGCGCCCAGCTCGTTGGCGTTGAGCTGCGCCCGTATGTCGGCGGCAAACTCTCCGGCGGTGCGCACATTGTGGGTGAGCAGGCGCAGCAGTTCCTCATTCAGCTGTCCTGCGCGACGCAACAAAAGAGGCGGGATGCGCAGACCCTCCTGAAAGATCTCCGTGGCCGTGGTGGACATGCTGCCGGGAACAGAGCCCCCCACATCCACATGATGGGCCAGGTTGGCCACCAGCGCCAGCGGCCGCTGGCGGTAAAAGACCGGGCTCAACAGGCAGATATCCGGCAGGTGTGAGCCGCTGACATAGGGGTCGTTGATCATCACCACGTCCCCGGGACTCAAACCCGGCGCCGGAAAATCCGCCAGCACAGCCTTGACCACCGCCGGCATCAGCCCCAGGTGCAGGGGGATGTGCTCGGCCTGGGCCACCAGCCGGCCGTCCGGGGTGTAGACGGCGGTGGAGCAGTCCCGGCGGTCCTTGATATTCGGCGACAGCGCCGTCCTGGTGAGCACGGCGCCCATTTCTTCAGCCACCGCCTGCAGGGCGTGGCGCAGCACTTCCAGTTTTACCGGATTTACCGGGCCGGCCAATTTAACGCACCCCCGTTTCGATAATCAAGTTGCCCAAACGGTCCACGGTCAGCCTCATCTGCGGCCAGAGCAGTGTGGTAGTGTCCTCCTGCCGGATCAAAGCCGGACCGGTCAAAGATTGCCCCGGCGCCAGGGTGGTCCGCTCGTAAACCGGAGTGGGCAGGCAGGCATCCTGGAAAAAAACCGGGCGGGTGGCAGCGGGCGGGGGCGGTCCGTCCGGACCGACACCGGCAGCGGACCGGCCTTTCCCGTGACGACCAAAGGACAACCGGGAGGCACTGTTCAGACCGGCCGCCGGCGCCCGGAACGGGCCGTGAAAGGCCGGCAGCCGGCCGGTGGCCGCCAGCCGCAATAACGTTATTTCCACCGGGGCGTCTTCCCGGCGGTAACCGTATTCCCGGCGGTGTTCCAGGTGAAAGCTGCGGGTCAACAGGTGCAGATCAGCCGCCGTAAGCGCGCCGGCCGGTACGGGCAGATCCAGCGTATAGGACTGGCCGGCATAACGCAGCCCGGCCGCCCGTTCCAGGAGCATTTCGGCCGGGGAAAAACCCTCCGCCGCCAGTTCGCGCCGCGCCGCTTCCTCCAAAGGGGCGTAAAGGCGGGCCAGTTCATCCGCCGTGGCCTCCGCCAGCGGCAGCAGCACAGTGCGGGCATAGTCCAGGCGCACATCGGCGGCCAGCATGCCCAGCGCCGAAGCAACCCCCGGGTGGCGGGGAATCAGGGCGTGGGGTATACTGGCCTCCCGGGCCAGTTCGGCCGCATGCAGCGGGCCGGCGCCGCCAAAGGCGAGCAGGGTGAAATCACGCGGGTCCAGCCCGCGCTGCACCGATACCACCCGGACGGCGCGGGCCATGGCGGCGTTGACCACGGCGATGATGCCGGCGGCCGCCTCCTCCAGCATCAGTCCCAGCGGCCGGGCAATTTTTTCCGCGATGCTCCGGCGGGCCGGCTCCAGCTGCAGGGGGCGTTCCCC
The DNA here is from genome assembly GCF_001655685.1 of Desulfotomaculum copahuensis. Lineage (GTDB taxonomy): Bacteria > Bacillota > Desulfotomaculia > Desulfotomaculales > Desulfovirgulaceae > Desulfotomaculum_G > Desulfotomaculum_G copahuensis. The sequence goes on along the minus strand of NZ_LYVF01000069.1, from coordinate 63,076 downwards.
GGTCAGGGGGTGCGCCGGGTCCAGGCGCCCCAGCACCAGGTTGGCGTCGGTGACCGTGGGCTCCTCCCCGCCCAGGCCGTAACAGGCCGGACCGGGGTCGGCCCCGGCGCTGGCCGGTCCCACCCGCAGGGCGCCGCCGGCGTCGATCCAGGCGATGCTGCCGCCCCCGGCGCCGATGGTGTGGATGTCCAGCATGGGCAGGCTCAAGGGATGGCCGCCAATGCTGCCTTCGGTGGTATAACGGGGCTTGCCCCCGCGGATCAAGGAAATGTCCATACTTGTACCGCCCATGTCGGCGGTGATCAGGTTGGGCCGTCCGGTTTTGGCGGCCAGTTGCACCCCGGCCAGCACGCCGCCCGCCGGACCGGACAGCACCGTGCGGGCGCTCTCCCGCTGCGCCTGGGCGGCGGTGATCACCCCACCGCCGGAATGCATGATGAACAGCCCGGGGCCGCCACTCCCGACGGCAGCCGCCCTGCGCGCACAGCCGTCCCCCGTCCGCTGCGTCCCGCCGTTGCCGGTCCGTCCCAGAGCCGTTTCCAACCGGGCGAGGTATGCGGCCACCCGGGGCAGCACCACGGCATTCACGGCCGCGGTGGCGGTGCGCTCGTACTCCCGGAAAACAGGCAGGATCTCCGAAGACAGGGTAACCACGGCTTGCGGGTAGACGGCATGGATTATTTCCCGCACTTTTTTCTCGTGCACCGGGTTGGCGTAGGAATGAAGCAGGCTGACGGCAATGGAGGAAACGCCCCGCCGGCGGATCTCTTCCACCACCGCCCGCACTTCCGCCTCGTCCGGCGTTATGTAAATCTTGCCGCCGGCCAGGATGCGCTCGTTGATTTCGAAAGTCAGCCGGCGGGGAATAAGCGGGGCCGGACGGGTCACCCGGAAGTCATACAGGTCCGGCCTGTCCTGCCGTCCGATGCGCAGCACGTCGGCAAACCCGCGGGTGGTGATTAACGCCGCCGGCGCCCCCTTGCCCTCCAGCAGGGCGTTGGTGGCCACGGTGGTGCCGTGCACCAGCAGGCGGATCCCCGCCGGATCAAGACCGCCCCCGGCGGCCGCCCTGGCCAGTCCGGACATTACGGCCCGGGCCGGATCGTCCGGAGTAGAGATAATTTTAGCCATCCAAAGCTCTCCCGTGTCCTCGCGCAACAGGCAAACATCGGTAAATGTGCCGCCGGTGTCCACCGCCGCCCGCAGCCTTATTCCGCCCGACCGCATCTCATCATCTCCCCCCGCCTTTTATACCGGTCCATGATTACCTGGAATTCGCCGGTCTTTTACTTCATTCCTGCCGGGACGTAAATACAAGCCACTGAAACAAAATTGCGAACCCCTCCGGGACAAGCCGGGGGGGCTTCTCCACCAGGGTTTCCCATAGCACAGGAAAGCCGGCCGGTTTAACCAGTGTCTTACGCCCGGCCTTGCCTGCCCTTCAGGGAAATTACTGCCGCCGGGGTCATTTTTTACCGGCGGCCATCCTATTGACTGCGTAATTTATAAATAGTATTATTGAAACAGATCGGCGCCGTAGCTTTTACATCAAAAATGCCGGAATACAACCGGCGACACCCTGCACCGGTTGGCCACCGGAGCAAGATAATTGCTCACCGGGCTTTTTTAAGCCCATCCTCACGCTAATTGATTATGTAGCGTAAGTATCACATATTATCATTGGAGGCAAAGTCATATGCTTATGGAAGTACAAAAAAAACGCCGGCAAAAACAACGTCTGACCTGGTGGGGTCTACCCCTGGTGGCGGTGTTGGGCTGGTTTCATCCCTGGCTGGGCTTTCTGCTCCTGGTATGCATGGCCGGTTCAATAGGAATGTCCGTCTACCGCGGACGGGCCTGGTGCAACTGGATGTGCCCCCGGGGGGCTTTTTACGATTTACTCGTTCGCCCCCTGTCCCGCAACAAACCAGTTCCAGCCGTTTTGCGCAGCCGCGGGGTACGGCTTTTCATGATTGGAATGATAGCCGCCATGATCAGCACCCAGTGGTATCTGGCGCATGGCAATCCGGCCGCCATGGGACTGGCGCTGGTGCGCCTGCTGACCATCACCACGGTGGCAGGGATTATACTGGGCATCTTTATTCACCCCCGCGCCTGGTGTCACATCTGCCCCGTGGGCACATTGGGCCGCTGGCTGGGCGAAGGCAGGAAACCGCTGTTCATCAGCGGCGAATCCTGCGCCGCTTGCGGTGCCTGCTCCCGGTCCTGTCCCATGCAGCTGACCCCCCACCTGTTCCGGGAGTGCGGAATTATGACGGACAGCGACTGCATCAAATGCGGTTCCTGTGTGGCCGCCTGCCCCCGCCGGGCGATTTCCTTCGACGCCGCCCGGCCGGAAAAGGGCTACCAGAATGCGGCCTGACAGCAAACAATCGAGTAGGGTAGCGCCGCAGTAATTTTCTGCGGCTATCTGCTGGAAAGCAGGCCGTCCATCACCGGTCGGCCTGCTTTCCAGCTTATCCATAGTTCCCGTTATTTGCAACAATCCGTCTTTGGTTTATCAATGCCAAACCTGGACAATGCCTCGGGGACCAGTTCGGCCAGTTTTTCCAGAGTGCCTTTTTGGGCCAGGGAGTACACCCGGACTTCCCCTTCCTGGATGATGATCAGTGCGGTGGGATTGATCCTGGCCCCGGCCCCGCCGCCGCCGCCTTTGCCGCCGCCCCTGGAGGGGTCGGTGCCTTCCCCGCTGCCGGTGCCGAAGCCGAAGCTGGCCGAGATGATCGGAATGATGGTAATGTTGCCGCTGGTAATCGGATCACCGACGATGGTTTTGGTGGTGATCAGATTCTCCAGCCGGGAAACTATCGCTTCGATGTTTTCCTTAATCATTCTAAAAAACCTCCCTGACTTTAGTTTTTCGTTTAATTATCCTGGACCACCAGAGACGCCGGACGGGGGCGGCCAGCAGGAAGCCGCCGGTCAACCATAGAAACCGGACCGGAACCAGCCGGCCGCCCACTTCCCCCCGCAGGTCCAGGGCAGTTTCCGCAAAGTTGGGACGCAAGTGCAATTCCAGCCGGCTGTCGTGCAGGGCGGACACAAGGCTGGTAAGGTAACCGGTCAGCGCCGGATCACCCGTCCCGTACTCCCCTTCCAGTCTGAGCTTTAAATCAAGGGAACGCCAGATGCGGCGCAGATAGGCAAAAGCCCTCTTGAGCAGCGGGCCGTCCAGGAACGGCGCCAACCGCTTGATCCGGAAAGCGTTCCGGGTTTGATCCGGTTTACGTTTTTTCTCTTGTTTGGGGCGGGCGGGTTTTTTCCGTCCGGACCGGGGCGGGCGCCCGGTCCAGCGGCCAACCCGCAGGGAGAAGGCCGGTTTATTGTCAAGCATGCCCAACCGGGCGGCGACCAAACCACCCGCCCAGGCCAGTTCTCCCTCGCCGGCCAGTTTTTCGTTCAGACGGACCCGGCCCCAAAAGGTTACCGGCAGGGCCAGGATGATCAGCAGGGCGAGTATGATAACGAACAAAATGAGCAGGACGGTCACCGCGGGCCACGCCCTTTCTTAATGGAGCGCCCCCTTTGCCACAGGCGGCCGGTGAGGTTTAAAGAACCAAGCAGCAACCCGGGCAGTTCCCGCCCGGCCGCCAGGATCAATTCCTTTATTTCCCCGGCCCCGGGCAGGTAAGCCGTGGTAAGGGTGACCGGACGCCAGGCCAGCTTTTGCAATTCCCAAAAACCGGATCTTTCTTCCGCCGGCCCGCCCCGTCCCGGTCCGGCGGCTGCGATCACCTGCTGCCGGATATAGGGCAGTTCGGGAGGGAGGGGAACCTCCTCCGGCCGGGACAGCTCAAACCAGAGCAGCTTCAACCGGGAAAGTTCGCCGCGGCAGGCGCGGCACCCGGCCAGGTGCCCTTTTAATTCCCGGGCCGCCTGTTCTGACAGTTCACCGTCCAGGTAGGCCTGCAACAGTTCAGCGTCACAGGGCACGGCCGTTCACCTCCCAACCGTAGAGATCGCTTAAGGATTGCCGGAGCAGGTTGCGGGCGCGGAAAAGATAAGTTTTCACCGTTCCCAGCGGCAGGCCGGTGGCGTCCGCAATCTCCTGATAGCTCATTTCTTCCTGGTGGCGCAGGGTGAGCACCAGGCGGAACAGGGGCGGCAGGCGGCTCAAGGCCATGCGGAGCGCCTGCCGGGTTTCCATCCATTCCACCTGCGCCTGCGGGTCGTCACTGCTGCGGGTAGCCAGAGTATCGCCCAGGGAGAAATCTTCACCGACCGGCTGGTCCAGGGAAAGGGTTTCCGGCGTATGGCGGCGCAGAAAGTTCAGACAGGTGTTGATCACCACCTGACGCAGCCAGGGTTTAAAAGGGCGGTTCACTTGAAAGCTCTTGATCCCGGTAACAACCTTGAGCAAAGCTTCCTGGGACAGTTCCAGGGCGTCTTCCCGCCGGCCGGCAAGCCGGTAGCACAGGCTGTAAATGTAGCCTTCATACCGGGTAAGCAGCAGGCGGTACCCTTCCTCCCGGCCCTCCCGGCACTTGAGCACCAGTTGACGATCATCAGTGTCCAAATGAATCTCCCCTTTTACCCTTTCCCCGATCCTATTACACCGGCCGCCTCAAAAAGTTTCAGGGTAAAAGTTTTAATTACTGCGCCCCCGTAGGAATTAACTATAATCACTTTCCGCCAAATAATCCCCGAACAGTTCCAGCCCCCGCCGGAAAACGGCCGGCTCCACGCCCAACCCCAGGCGGAAGTGGTTTTCCCGGGAGAAAACGGCGCCGGGCAAAAGGAGCACGCTTTTCCTCTCCACCAGTCCCCGGCAAAATGTGGTGGAATCTACGGGCTGATGGTAGCGGGGAAATACGGTAAACCCGCCCCGGGGCGGTATATAGGAAAGCAAACCCGGCCGTTCATTCATGAAGTCCGCCAACCGCGCCAAGTTTTCTTTTGCCACAGCAAGCTTTTTCTCCAACAACTCCCGCCGGTGCTGCAGGGCCAGGACGGCCAGAAATTCAGCCGGAGCGGCGTTGCACATGGTGGTGTAATCACGCATGGCGCCGCAGGCGCTCAGCAACTGCTTGTCCCGGACGGCCAGCCAGCCTGTCCGCAGCCCGCCCAACCCATAGGGCTTGGTCATGTCACCGGTGCAGATTGCCCGGGGCGTAAGGTCTATGGCGGCCGGCAGTTCGTCCGGCGGGTTATAGATTATGCCCCGATATACTTCATCGGAGATCAACCACAAACCACAGTGCTCCACCACCTCCACCAGCCGGTCCATTTCCTGCCGGGACATGATGTACCCGGTGGGGTTGTGGGGGTTGTTCACCACCACCGCCCGGGTGCGGGAGTCAATGAGACCCTTCAGGGCGTCCGGATCCATATATAATTTCTCTTCTCCCTGTAACGGCCAGGCTTTAATCTGTACGCCCGCCGCGCCTGCCACCGCATAAAGGGACTGGTAGGCCGGCTGTTGAACGATGATATTGTCGCCGTTGGAAAACAGGCAGTTCATAAGCAGAAAAATGGCTTCCGAGGCGCCGGTAGTCACCTGTATGTACTCTTCATCAAGATCATGGTAAAGACCGGCAACCTGACGTCTTAATTCACCGGTCCCCGGATTGGGGATGTAGTCCAGTCCCAGATGCAGGTAATCTTCCCGTGCCTGTTCGCCGGCCAGGCTTAAAATGTCGTCTGTGGACGTGGCGGGAGCGCAGCTGGCGCAAAGATTAATGTCTACCTCAAACTCATACCTGGCGAACCAGCGTTCCAGAGTGAATGGCGGAAGGTTCAATAACTATCATTCCTTTCGCTGAGCGGTTATGCATGGCAAATCATTGTTTCCAGTAAACGGGTAAACGGTTACCATTGTTTCGGATGGAAGTAAAAAAACCCTGGAAAACAGGGAGCTTTTCACAACTAACCGGATCCCGGTTTTTCTGCCGGAATTACAGTGAAACCGCTTTTTTGAAATGCTTCCCAGAGACGGGCATCCCAGCAGGCGGCAACAACCGGCGCCTTTACCTGTTGTTTCAGAATATGGGCGGCAGATAAATGGATGGCATCAAAACCACGCAGCTGATATTTTTCCACCAGTTCACCCGCCAAGCGGATTACTTCACCGGACACTTCAATACAAAGATAATGGTCCCAGTCGGCGAGAAATATACTGACAATTTGCAGATAAGCCCCTTCATCCAAAAACCCCTCTTTAAACACACGGAAAAAGGCGGAACGTGCTTCCGCAAAAGCGACTTTAGATGTAGCGACAATCAATGACGCATCCACCATATCATGCACCAGTCCGGAACCATTCTCGTCAACATACAACTTAACCAGAGCGCTGGTATCAAGGTAGGCAATCATCTACGATCCTCCGCTACTACTGCGGCCAGGGTCTTCCCCCCCTGCAAACGGGGACGGCATACTGAACCCCGGGGCTTGCTCCCCCCCCAGGAAACCTGACCGGCCTGAAGCATCGCGTTTATTCCTTCGGGAACATCAACCTGGATGGGCAGCAAGCGGGCAACGGGGACCCCGCGGTCTGTAATAATGAAGGTTTCCCCCTTTTTTACCCGCCCCAGATAATGGCTCAAACTGTTTTTGATTTCCCTGATTCCTACATCAGCCATGATAAGTCACCCCCAACGTAACTACATTATACCAATTAAGTGGCTACATTTCAACTGCCGGTCCGCCAATACAACGATTTAACTTTCCTCGGAATGCTCCCCGGGCAGTGCTCAGAGAATACTTGTGGACGTAGCGGAAGTGCAACTGGCGCAGAGCCTGGTCCGTACAAAAACGCGCAAAAACAGGCCTGGTGTCCGCAGGGAATTGTGAAACAATTGACTTGCCTGGCAAGCGGTAAAGCGGCGAAAAAGAGTCGTTTACCGCCAATAGATTGCAAAGAAAAACGTATTATCGTATTATTATAAAAATTAGTCCATATCCGTATCTATTGAAGGAGGCTTTTTAATGGAACAGGTTTCATATTTCCCGGAGCAAACCACCAGGTTTAAAGTGCTGCTTTATTCCGACGGTTCCAATCATTCCCTTTCCGCGGCGGTTTACGCGGCCACCTTGATGAAAATCATGCCGGGTATGGAGCTGACCATAATATACGTGCAGGAAAAACATGAGGGCTCCACGGGTATCGAAAGCACGGGTTGGTACATTTACGATCCCGAGGCTGAAAAACAAACCCGGGAGATTTTGGAAAAAACAAATGAAATTTTCACCTCCCGTGGTTGCAAAGTCAACCAGAAGATCCGCTATGGAAGCACCACGGTTTCCGATGTCGCCAACGCCATTATCGATTACGCCGTGGACAATGACTGCAAGTTAATCATCATGGGCGCGCGGGGACCCATCGACCTTAAAAGCATGATTTTCGGCGGACTGTCCCAAACCGTGTTTAACCGTTCATCCATTCCCGTGTTGCTGATTAAAAAGTTACCCCGGGAATTCCTGGATAACTTATGAATTAAAAACTAAAGAGCCGGTAACCGTAAACCCGGTAAACATTAAACTGCTTTACGTTTGTATGCGCGCATCGCAAACAGATACGCGACGATCAGTATCCCTGAGCACCACGCAAGTGCGACCCAAATGTCATTACCTACCGTCTGATTAATAACGCGCGGGTGGCGTTGACAATCGAAGTCACCGGCTGGTTTTCGGCAAAGACGCGAACAGGCCCCGGCAAGCCATGACAATACTCCTGCCGACGAGCAGAAGCCCATAATGAGCGCTATGAGAATGATTATGACAACTGAAATCGCATTGGATACCAACGAGGTCAGCACATGCCCCCACAGCGCGGCCGAACGCGCAACCGGCATGGAATAAAAGAAAAAACCCCTTATAATAAAGATATTACAAGGTGGTCCTTGTCCATAATTCTCTATTATAAAAGGGGTCGCCAACTGGACTTCCCCCGTGCACAAAATTCTCTCTTCCAGGCATTGACCGCCGTGGAAAAGATCATACTAGAAACAACTTTTCAATCCATTGCAGGGGAGAGAGTGCACTTGACATTTTCTTTGGCGCCGGAACTGCCGCAACCGGCCGGACTGGAAGAACTGCTGGACAACGCCACGGCCAGCGCCGAACCTTTGGTACAGCAGTTAATCGCCCATTCCCTGCCGGGAGGCAAACGCCTGCGTCCGGCGCTGGTCGCCATCACGGCGGGGTTTTACCCGGCGGATCCGGCGGAAGTAACCCGGGTGGCCGCAGCCGTTGAATTGATCCACCTGGCTTCGCTTGTCCACGACGACGTGCTGGACAACGCCGCCACGCGCCGTTCCCGGCCGGCGCTGCACCGTCTGTGCGGAGCCGTGCCCGCCGTGCTCACCGGGGACTACCTCTTCGCCACCGCCTTCGGATTGCTGGCCGACACTAAAAAGGGCATTTTACGCATCATTACCCGGGCCATCCGTACCATGTGCGAGGGGGAAATCCAGGAGCTGTCGGTTGTCAACTTCTGCGAGGAGGCCTATTTTGCCCACATCGCCAAAAAAACAGCCGCTTTAATTGACGTGGCCTGTCAGAGCGGCGGCATATTATGCGGCATGAAGCGCACCCAGTTGGTCAGGCTTTCCCGGTACGGCACCCACCTGGGCTGCGCCTTTCAGGTGGTCGATGATTTGCTGGATCTGGCCGGCCGGTCCGAATTACTTGGTAAACCTTGTTTGCAGGATTTGAGCCAGGGGATCTTAACCCTGCCGGTATTGCATTTCCTGGAAGTTTCACCCCGGGCCGGGCAATGGAAGGAAAAACTGCGCCGGGGCGGCCTGACCGCGGACCAGGGACGGGAACTGGTGGCACAGGCCCGGGAACTGGGCTGCCTGGAGTACGCCGGACAGGCGGCGCAAAAACAGGTCCGGCTCGCGCAGGAGGCGCTGGAAGGCCTGCCGGCCGGCAAGGCCAGAGACAGTCTGGCCATGGTCGCCCAAAAAGTGCTGTTTCCGCTGCATCTACTAGACCACACCGGCCCGGCGCAGGCAGGCGCACAACCGGAACAGGCCGCGAGCCCCCCTGTCCCCGCCCTGCAGCAGTAAACGGCCGGTTTCCCCCAACCCCTGGGCGGCCACCTTGGGATCCGACAGGTACATGGCCAGCAGGCCCTGCACCACAGTACGGTGGAAGTAAGGATCAGGCAGTCCGGCGCTCAGCTCCAGGGAACGGCTCAAAAAAAGGCCAAGCCGTCCGGCCGCCTGTTCTCCGTCCCGGTAGTACGAGACGAAGTTCAGGTCCCCGCCCTGCCGGTCCTCCTGCTGGTCGATAAAATAGTCCAGCAGAATATGCAGCCCGCCGATCCAGGGGAAATAAGCGCCGGTAATCCGGTGCACATCTGTTGCGCCGAAGCCGCCCCGGGCGGCCAGGGCGAAAAGGGCGAAAATGCCCAGGGTGGAACCGGTGGCGGCGGCCAACTCCCACCAGTAAAGCCTTTCCGGAAAACCGGCCAGCAGCGGGTTCAGCCATCCGGTGAGGCATTTTTCCCGCAAACTCCAGTCAATGTGCTTGTACACCTGCAGGTTGCAGTACAGCGCGGCCAGACGGCCGGCCTCCTCCATAACCGGAGGGTAGGCGGGCAGGGCGGCCAGAGCCCGCTGACAAGTGCGCACCAGCCGCTCCAGGTAACCGCCGTCATCCCGGTAGGGGTAACGGTCATAGTAATCGCCCGGGGGAACTTCCGGGCGCAGGGCATCCAGGAAAGCCTGGTGCAGCCGGCGGAAGCCTGCTTCGTCCTGCACTCCGGCCCGGTCACAGAGGTTGTCCAGGTAGTCGCTGATGGTCTGCAGGGCCACTATGGCCTGAACCAGTTCGCGCCGGTGCGCCCCGGTCCAGGCGCTGAAAACACTGCCTCCCTGGCAATGGAAGGTCTTGCCGCCGATGCTGGCCAGGGCCATCTGCCGCAGGCGGGGATCCGGGCAGGCGACCGCCAGCTGACGCCAACCTTTCAGTTCCCGGGCCACGGCCGGGAAGGCCTGCAGTAAAAACCGCCCCATCAAAAACAGACGGGCGGGCCCTTCCCGGCCCGGTAAAGTGGTACGGAAAGAATCATCCCGCTCATGCCGCGGATCGGTGTTTTCCTGTTGCCTGCCCAAAACAGCCAGCCCCCGTTAACTATTATACTAAAACAGTATTCCGTTACTGATTATATTCCCGCTATTTCCCGCCGCTATGCGCCGGAGGAACGGCGGATGCGGCAAGATTCAACCCGCGGGAACATTGACCGGAATGATCAGCCCGCTCTGGATTACCGCATGACACAATGGGAAGACCATAATTTTTGAAGCGTCCTTCGTCCCGGAGTCTAATCGTCCGCCGGTATCCGCCGCAACTCGAAAATTACCGGCCGGTCCGGATCCGGGCAGGCCCAGGTGGTCACATCACTGTTTTCCAACCAGGGGAAATTCCCGCCGTACAGCAAAGCGGCCACGGCTGAACGCATGGCATCATAAGCGTACTGGCATAATCCGCCGGGTGTAAATTGAGTAAATTCAAAAGTATCCCCCACCCGGTGGCCGTATGAGCACTTGCCTTCCCCCCGGATCTCCACAATGGTGGCAATGACTTTGAATTTGTACATGGTTTTTTTTCCCTCCCAAACAGCCGGTCCCGCCGGCGTAACGCCGCGGGCGGCGGTAATGCCCGCGGCGACTCAAGTTTACTTTCCGGACGTTTGAAAGGTGGTCTGTGAACGGTTTTTCTCCTCGTGCCGCTCCAGGGCCAGGGCGATCAGCCGGTTCAACAGATCCCCGTACATAATCCCGGTGGCCTCCCAAAGCTTGGGATACATGCTGGTACGGGTGAAACCGGGAATGGTGTTGATCTCGTTCACCAGCACCGTACCGTCGCTCCGGCGCACAAAAAAGTCCACCCTGGCCATACCGGCGCAGTCCAGCGCCTTGAACACCCGCACCGCCAATTTTTGAATCTGCAGCATGGTTTCCGGCGGCAGCGGGGCGGGAATAATCAGCCGGGACCGGCCTTCCACATATTTGGCCTCGTAATCGTAAAACTCGTTCAGGGGAATAATTTCGCCCGGCAGGGAAGCGACCGGATAATCATTGCCCAGCACGGCCACTTCAACTTCCCGGGCGTCCACAAATTCTTCCACAATAACCTTGCGGTCGTACCCGGCGGCCAGATTAATCGCCTGCACCAGTTCCCCGCGGTTGCGTGCCTTGGAAATGCCCACACTGGAACCGAGATTGACCGGCTTGACAAAACAGGGATAACCCAGTTGTTCAACGTCTTCCAGCACCGCGTCCCGCTCGCGCTCCCAATCCGTGCGCAAAAAATGCCGGAATTTTACCTGGGGCAGTCCGTTCTGGGCAAAGACGGTTTTCATGATGATTTTGTCCATCCCCACTGCCGATGCCATTACACCAGCCCCCACATAGGGTATGTTGGCCAGCTCCAGCAGGCCCTGCACTGTGCCGTCCTCGCCAAAAGTACCGTGCAGCACCGGAATGACCACATCAATGCGGCCACCCACCCGGCCCGCCGGCCCGCCGTCGTCCTCTGTATGCACAAACCCTTCACAAGCGGGATCGGCCGGCAATGTCACCGGCACACCGCCCGCCTCCCCGCCGGCCAATGCCCGGGCCGGTTCCACCCCCGCCAGCCACCGGCCTTCCCGGGTAATCATCACCGGCAGCACTTCGTATACTTCCCTGTCCAAAGCATCCATCACCGATGCCGCCGAATTCAGCGACACCTCGTGCTCCCCTGAACGGCCGCCGAAAATCACTGCCACCCTTTTTTTTGCCATCCGGCCATCCTCCCCGCCATAACTTTTTAATAGTTTATTCCACTAAAAGGCAGTCCAAAACCATGCTCTTATTTTATCGCCGGCCGGCTGCCACGGCAAGTGCCATCGCCAAAACAACACTTTATTCTTGTTTTGCCGCTTCCAGCACAGGAAACATTTAAAAACAAGCGAATTACATGATTAATCAGCTGTCTGAAATTGCCTGGCACCTTGGGCTTTACCGGCGCATAAGTTAACATGCAGCCATCAAAGCAGTACCACCTCCCCCGGGGTGATCCCGTTTGTCCCGGCGGACATATTTTTGCCCGAAACTGATTCCTGGAGGGTTGGATGTGCATTTCCTTTCCATGTTCATGCTGGCGCTGTCTTCCAACCTGGACAATCTGGGCGTCGGTATTTCTTACGGCACCAGAAAAATCAACCTTCCACACAGTGCCAATTTGATTGTGGCCGTAATCACCAGCACCGGCACGCTGCTCTCCATGACCATCGGCGGTTTGGTGGCTCTTTACCTGCCCGCCGGCGTGTCTAACAGCATGGGTTCGCTGATCATGATCGCTGCCGGCCTCTGGGTAATACTGCGGGATAAAAAGAAAAACACCGGCAGCGGTAAAACGACTGCCGGTGAATATCCGCCCTTGACCGGGGCGGGGAAAATCCGCCTGCTCACTCAATTCAACACCCTGGCTGCAGTGGCCCGGGAGCCGTACCGGGCGGACATGGATTACTCCGGCCATATCAGTCCTTACGAAGCCGTCATTCTCGGCCTGGCTCTGACCATGAGCAATCTTTCCACCGGCCTGGGCGCCGGCATGGTCGGTTTGAACCCCTGGCTGACCACCGCCCTGGTGGGCATTTTCAGCCTGCTCACCCTCAAGGGCGGCATCCAATTCGGCAACCGATACGCCTCCCGCTGGCTGGGCGACCGGGCCGGCCTGGCGGCCGGATTGCTGCTGATTATCATCGGGGTGTATGAATTTCTTGCGCCATAACTCGCCTGCCGGCCGAAAACCCCGGTACTTTTAAGTCCGGGGTTTTTCCGTCCGGCCGGACGGCCGGCCGCTGTATTTACCTGTCCTCAACCGCTTCCCGACAAAAGCCGGGGACGGCTCCGCACCGGCCTACCGGGCGTTGACCGCCTCCGCCACCCGCCGGCCCAGGGCCACGCACTGTTCCAGCACAGCTTCCGTTGGCGCCCAGTTGATGCCCAGGCCCGGCTCGATCAATTCCACGCCGGCCCCTTTCAATCTTTCTTCAATCGCCTTGACGGCGCCGCCGCCCCAGCCATAGGAACCGAAAGCCAGGCCGATTTTTTTGGTTGGTTTCAGTCCGCGCAGGTCATCGAGCAGGGGGGCCAGGGTGGGCAGAAACTCGCGGTTGATGGTGGGCGAACCGACCAGGATTGCCCGGGCGTTGAGCAACTCCTTGATCACATCGTTGCGGTCGGACACGGACATCTTGAACAGTTTGGCTTCCACGCCGGCCGCGGCAATGCCCTGCAAAATGGCGTGGGCCATTTTTTCCGTGCTCTGCCACATTGTGTCGTAGGCAATGACCACTTTCGGGTCGGCCTCGCCGCCGGCCCATTTAAGATAGGCGGCTACTATTTTACCCGGGTCACGGCGCCAGATCATGCCGTGGCTGGGCGCGATCATTTTTATTTCAATTCCCATCTCCCGCACCTGTTCCAGTTTCTTCAACACCAGCGAGCTGAAGGGATAAAGTATGTTGGCGTAGTACTTGGCCGCCTCTTCCATGAGCATGGAACCGTCCACCTGATCTTCAAAACGGAACGTGGAAGCCAGATGCTGGCCGAAGGCGTCGTTGGGCAACAGCAGCGCTTCCTCCGGCACATAAGTGAACATGGAATCCGGCCAGTGCAGCATGGGCGCCTCGATAAAAGTCAGGGTGCGCCTGCCCAGGGAAAGCCTGTCCCCCGTCTTGACGATGTTGAAGTCCCAGTCGCCGAAGTAAAGCTTGCGCAAACCGTCGGCCGCCTTCTGGGTGCAGAAGACCTTCGCCCGGGGGGCCAGCTTCATGATTTCGGGAAAGGCGCCGGAGTGGTCGCTTTCAATATGGTTGACCACCACATAATCAATATCACCGGGAGGAACAATTTCCTCGATGTTGCGTACCAGTTCCCCGGTGAACGGTTTATATACCGTGTCCACCAGTGCTGTTTTCTCATCCCGGATCAGATAAGCGTTGTAGGTGGTACCCCGGTGGGTGGAGTAAGCCGGGCCGTGGAAATAGCGGATATTCCAGTCCACCGCCCCTACCCAGTAAACGTCCTTTAAAATTTCCACTGCAGGCATTTTGATTCTCTCCTTGTAAACGGGATGGCCAGAGTAAATTCCCTGGGCTGGAAACATTTTATCACTTATTAATAGGAATTGTAAATACTACTTTTTTATTACACATTGATAGTATTTCCTTAAAAAAATCAGTCTATCAGAAAATAACCGATCAAAAATATATGTTAAAATGATCATAAAAGGGGATGAAGGCATGAAATGGGAAAAGTTATGCGTGGCGGCCAATGAAATTGAAGCCGGCATGATTGCCGGGCTGTTGGAAAACGAGGGCATTCCGGTGGATTTAACGTATTCCGGGATCAACAATTACCTGAAAATATTTATGGGGCCGGTGGTAGCCGTGGAGATCCGCGTACCGGCCGGTAAAGTACGGGGGGCCAGGGAAATAGTAGCAGCCTTTACCGGCCGGGAGGAAGACTGATTCCCGTTTTTGTCCGCCCCGGCCCCGCCGGCGCAGTCAGGTAAAATATCCGCGCCGGATATTACCATAGACTCATTTTACCCGCCCCAGGTAACAAATATTATATTTTCCCCCTTTTTACGGCAGGAAAATACATTGCCCAACGCCAATTAATGACCAGCGGAAGGGAGATGGGCCGCTTGAACAGGCACCCGGAGGAAGCCCCGCCCGGCAATGAGACGGCATACAGGCCGGACGCCGGCCGGGGCCGTGGTATGGCGAACATTTTACCGGCCTTTGTCCCCTGGATCCTGTACTGGGTCCTGCCGGCACCCTGGGGTCTGACCGGCGGTCTGGCCGTTTCGCTTATTCTTTTCTGGCGGCTATGGCGCCGGCGGCAGCAAAAGATCATGGACGGCTTCACCGCGGCTTTTTTCCTGCTGGCCGCCGGGCTGGTTTTCCTCCTGCATGCGGCATGGTTTATCCGTTGGCAAAACGTGCTGGCTTTTGCCGCCCTGGCCGCCATGGCCTTGTTTTCCCTTTTAGCCGGCTCGCCTTTCACCCTGCAGTACGCGCGGGAGGACTGGCCGCCGCAGCTCTGGACCGAACCGCTTTTCGTGGCCACCAATATACACATCACCCTGGCCTGGACGGTGGCTTTTACCTACGGCGCTGTGATGGCGATAATCCTTCCCGCCGGCCCGTGGCGTTTACTGTATCTTCACCCGGGCACATTGGCGGCGTTGGCGTTTACCATAATCTGGCCCCGGTTTTACCCCCGCCGCGCCATTGCCATCCGGCTGCACAGGGAAAAGTCCCTCCGCCCCCAATGGGAAAACCCCGACTTCGAGACCTGGCGGGCAATCCGGGAGGAGCCCTTCCAGGGCACTGAAATTTGCCGTCTGCCGGATCAGGATGCGAACGGGACGGAACCAGCCGGTGCAGCGCCCACCGGCGGCTTGTCCGCACCGCTGGCGGTGGTGCACCGGGTGCCGTCAAGAGATCGCTTCGACGTGATCGTGATCGGCGCCGGAATCGGCGGCCTGACGGCAGCCGCCCGCCTGGCGGACCGGGGACTCAAGGTGTGCGTGCTGGAAAAACAGCACCAGCCCGGCGGTTATTGCACCTCATTTGTGCGCAAGGGCTACACTTTCGACGGCGGGGTGGAATCGATCAGCGGGTGCGGCCCCAACGGACCGGTCACCTTGCTGCTTGAGGAACTGGGCGTCCGGCAGCGCATCCGGTTCCACCGGCATCAGCAACGCTATTGTACACCCATGGGCACACTGGACATTCCGGACAATTATATTTCATTTACCAACCTGCTCGTCGACCTGGCCCCGCAAGAGGAGGAAGGCATCCGCACCTTGATGGCTGAACTGGAAGCTGCCTACCATCAACTCTATCAGGATGTGAAAAGCACCGGCGGGATTCCGGGACCGCCGGGCACGGTGGAAGAAGCCCTGCGCTACCCCCGGACCCACCCCGATTATTACCTGGCCACGCGCTATACCTGGGGTGAATATATCCGCCGCCGGGTCCGGGACACATTCATTTTCGACATTTTGACCCTGCTTACTGCCTACCTGGGCGACCGCGGTCCGGACACACCCGCTGCCGCGATGATCCCGTTGATGGGCTATTACATCGAAGGAGGCGTTTACCCGGCAGGCGGCAGCCAGCGCCTGGCCGACGTGCTGGCGGACGCCGTACGCGAACGGGGCGGGGAAGTACGCCTGAACTCGCCGGCCGGCCGTATTATCTTGAAAGAAGGCCGGGTGGCCGGGATTTATGTGCACAATGACACCTGTCTGGTGGCCCCGGTAGTAATCAGCAATGCCGATCCGCGGCAGACCTTTTTTCAACTGGTGGGCAAAGAAAATTTACCCCGGCCGTATACCGGCCGGGTGGAAAAGCTGCGTCCCTCACCGTCGGCCTTTGCCCTTTATATGGCCCTGGACCGTCCGTCCGGGCTGCCGGAACGCACCTTTGTGCAGCCGGCCGGACGTTTACCCGGTGATTCCCTGGGTATCGGCGGGTTTGTGCTGATCAGCAACGCCGCCCTGGATCCGGAACTGGCGCCCCCGGGTGCCGCGGATCTGACCATGATCACCCTGACCCGCCTTTCGGCGGAACACTGCGCCTGTATGGCCCGCCAGGACTATCTGGCCTTCAAGGAACAACTCACCCGGATCATGCTTGACTATGTGGAAGAAGTGGCACCCGGTATCAAAGAGCATATCGTGCATGCCGAAGCGGCCACTCCGCGCACTTTTTACCGTTATACCTGGAATACCGCCGGCGCCATTTACGGCCTGGAACCGGAAACCGGCGCACAGGGCACGCAATGGCTGGACCGCAAGACGCCCATCCCCGGCCTGTGGCTCACCGGCGCCTCGGCGTGGCCGGGACCGGGGATTGAAGCGGTGGTCATTTCCGGTACGGCCGTGGCGGATGAAATAATGCCCCGCAAGATAAAAAAGGTTCACCCCTGAAGAGTAAACCTTTCAACCGGATAACTGATTAAATTTTAAGCTTCACGTTTTTCCAGGTACCTTTCCAATTTTCGCTTTACCCGCTGCAGGGCGTTGTCGATGGACTTGACGTGACGCTTTAAATCCTCGGCTATTTCCTGGTACGATTTACCTTCCAGGTACGACATGAGCACCTGCCACTCCAGGGAACTGAGGATTTCGCCCATTTTTTCCTCAATGTCATAAAATTCTTCCCGGCTGATGATCAGTTCTTCCGGATCGGTGATTTTGGTGCCGGAAATGACATCCAGCAAAGTGCGGTCGGAATCTTCATCATAAATGGGTTTATTCAGGGAGACGTAGGAGTTCAAGGGAATGTGTTTCTGCCGGGTGGCAGTTTTGATGGCAGTGATGATCTGCCTGGTGATGCATAATTCGGCAAAAGCCCGGAACGAGGACAGCTTGTCCATGCGAAAATCACGAATTGCCTTGTATAAACCGATCATACCCTCCTGGATGATGTCCTCCCGATCGGCCCCGATAAGGAAATAGGAACGCGCCTTGGCCCGGACAAAATTCTTGTACTTGTTGATTAAATATTCAAGTGCCGCATCGTCACCCTCACGGGCAAATTCCACCACTTCTTCATCCACCATCAACTGAAAACTGCCGGCAACATCAATCTGTGCGTTCAGGCTCACGATATCCCCCCCGCTTTATCTGTCCAGCATTCCCGCGGCAATACAGAAAAAGAAAAGCCCTTTACCGTTAAACAACAAAGCCGGGAAAGAATTCATACCCCGGCAATCCTTTTTCTCTAAACGGAACAAGGCGTTATCCGGTGCGTGGGACTACAGTTTTGCCACACCTATTATATCTTAGGCCGGTGGGCTCGTCAAGAAAAAATACCCCCGCCGGCAGGATGATTGACAATAAATTTACCAACTATTCTGTCAGGCTGCAAATTCCGGTAAAATAACAATCAGTTCTAACCGATAATGGTTTGGTAAACTTTTATCCCCCGGGAACTCAGGTCCTGCATCAAATCAGGCAGTGTCAACAGAAAAGGATATTTTTTCATGTCCTGCACGGCCAGATAGGCGTCCCAGTCGCGGTGCCAGGGGAAAGGCCTGTCCCCGCCGGTCATCACTGCCGTCCATGGAAAGCCGAAGCGGCGGGCGAAACGGTCTTCCAGACCGGCCATATCCTCAATGCCCTCCATTTCTTCCGGCGTCAGCGTCCAGACATCTTTCAGGCTGCCCACGGCAACCACTTTACGGCCCACTTCTCAGTCGCATTCATAAAAATAGACGCCTTCCCCCCCGCTCATTGACCCCAGCGTTTTCCCGTCCATGGTGCCGAAAACAACCAGCGGTTGCTCCGCCGCCCGGCGCAGGGCATCCAGCAATAAATCATTGGCGACGGCCGCCAGTAAAACACCGGCCAAATCAACCAGCTCCCTTACCGTTTTACTGAATTATATCAAATTATCATTGCGGCAGAAATAACTATTCCCGCCACCGGACATAATAAGCCCGGGAGGGATCCGGAAATGGAACAGGCCAGAATTGAAAGGGTCAAGAAAAACTCAGCCGGCGATATCACCGACGTAATGATCAACGGCAATGTCTATAACATCGGCGAAGCGATCATGATGGCCAAAGACGGCCGGATCGCCGGGGTAAACGTGGCCAGGGCGAGAAACGGCCGCGAATACCTGCGCAGCAACCCGGACGCAACAGCTGAAAACAACCTGGACAACCTGCCCACGCTTTAAGCTGGAAACGGCGGCCGGCACCGGCCGCCGTTACCGGCACCGGGGTGCCCGGGGATCAGCATGTCCTTGAACGGATCGCAGGATCCGTTGTTTTAACCTTTCCGGCGATCGGCCCGGAAAATAATGAATAATCCAATGAGAAGAAATATAAACCACGCCGTATCAGTGGCCTCCGGATAACCATACCGGGCAAGTATGCCCCCGGCCAGCAGGACCAGACCCATGACCAGCAAACCATTACCGGCCAGGCTTTCCATTCTCCTTAGCTCCAGCTTCCTTTCTTCCCCGGCAAATGCCGGATCGTTTGCGGCCATCCGCATGAAAAGCCGGCCATATTTAATCAGAAGACCGGCAATAAATATGATTATCCCGCCCGCCAAAGCTGCATGCATCCGTATAACCCCCTCAAAAATAATATTCCCGTCCGGGAATGGAAAACAGACAAACCGCCCCGGTCAAAAATAATCTGATTATTGTACATTCATAAAGG
Source organism: Desulfotomaculum copahuensis (assembly GCF_001655685.1). Classification (GTDB taxonomy): domain Bacteria; phylum Bacillota; class Desulfotomaculia; order Desulfotomaculales; family Desulfovirgulaceae; genus Desulfotomaculum_G; species Desulfotomaculum_G copahuensis. The sequence continues at coordinate 43,868 of NZ_LYVF01000069.1, read as the reverse complement.
CCGGTTTTGCCCTGCGGTGACTGATAATGCCGCCGGTCGACAGCGTCCATTTTCACCTTCAAGAGTATTTTGCCGCCTGCCGGAACCGCCGCCCGCTTCCAATACAAAGCCCCGCCGGGGAAGCCAGCGGGGATACATCAAAAAGAAGAAACATGAAGGAGGCGGAACTTGCATTCATTGACTTTGATTTTATACCCTTATTGTTACAAAATTATATAAAAGGTGTTACAGAATTGATAAATGTAATTACAAATCTAACTTGTGTAACTGGAGAACAGACTGGGTAAGATCACCTGAACTGCCAGAGTTATCGACAGTATGAAGAGTATAATGATGATAATCCAGTTGATGACGTTGTTCCAGCGTTTATTGACATACTCTTCTCCCAAAAGCTCTTTGTCGTTAAGAAGCAGTTGCAGAAAAATGATCGCCGATGGCAACATCAGCCCGGCCAGAACCTGCACACCGATAATGATCGTTTGTAGCGGTGCGTTGGGAATTAATACAATAGCAGCTGCCAGCAGCACGGCCGCAATATACAGGAGATAGAATTTGGGCGCACTCCGGAACGGCATCTGCAAGCTATTTTCCCAACCCCTGACCTCACTATAGGCCCAGGCGCTGGACAAAGAGATGGCGGTTGTACCGAGCACGGCAGCATTCACCATCAGTAGAAGTATACCATTTTTGACCGTGTTGCCCAAAATCGGGGCGATCATCACCGCCAACTGCGCCGGATCTTCGTAGTTCATGTGATGAATCCGCATGACGTTGCCGACAATCATCATTCCACCAGCCACGATGATGGTAAAGCAGGCTCCGATAAAGACGTCCAGCCTGGCAAACTTCAAGTCTTTGAAACGGAGCTTCTTATCCGCCACGCAACTCTGTTGGAAAAAGAGCTGCCAGGGGGCGATCGTCGTACCGACAATGGCAATAACCAGGAATACCAGATCGGTGGTGACACCCCCCTCGGGTATGCTTGGAATAAATGTGTTTAAAGCCACTGCTCCGGCACCCGGATGTGCCAGCATTGCGAAGATGACCCAGGTGAGGTCGAGAAGGCACAGCGCAACAGTGATTCTCTCCCAGCGGAGATAGCTGCCGGTGGTCACCAGGATGATCAACCCGATGGCAGCTGTCGGAACCGAAATCCGGGGTGCCACACCCATCCTTTGCAGGGCAAGAGAGATAGCGGCGAACTCCGTAACCAGGGTGAAGAAGTTGACCAACTGTAAATCAAAGAGTGAGAAATGGCCCCACCACTTCCCAAACCGCTGATAGATCATGGCCGCATGCCCCTTGCCCGTAGCAATCCCGAGCCTTGCCACCATTTCCTGGCAGAAATAGGTGACCGGCAGGAGCAGCAGCAGTACCCAGAGCAGATGCAGACCATATTGGGCGCCGGCTTGTGTGTAGGTCGACACCGCCCCGGCATCGTTATCCGCTTCCATAACTATCAGGCCGGGGCCGAAAACCATTAAAAAATGCAGGATGTTTCTCCATACCGGATTTCTAACAACGCGGCTTCTGGTCAAAACATCGCCGCCCGTTGGTACCGCTACCCTATCCACTTGAACATTTTCAAAATCTCTCATCTTTATCACCGCCTCGGATCAAAGTATAGAACCGCTAGAGAACTCAAAACCCGGTCCGGGAACGATTTGGATTGTCGCATAAAGGCTTTGACGCCTCCAAATCCATGAAAGGGCTAGACATGGTGATGAAGCAATCGCCGTGTTCCGGTATCATTCTTTCCAACCGCATCAGCCATGCCTTTTACGGTCATCTCCTTTGCCAAGTGCATAATAAGGAGCCGCTTCCCGTTTGCCAATTACATAATAAGGAGCCACTTCCCGGTCTTGTCCATGGTGTTTTAACCTGCTTGACATTACAACCATGTTCGCATTTCACTCTTGGCGCGCGATCACGCAAATAAGTCCGGTATTGCCAAAAATTTAGGCAATTTTTTACCGTGTTGCAGGCAATGCTCGTCATTTTGATTACCTCCATTCATCTGTTTTTCTGTTAACCACTATCGGTGCCGCGGGCACAGCAAAATACACTGCCGCACTTGATGGCAGGCAGTGGGCGGGCGCGCGGGCGATCGGAGATACAGAATGATGAATGGACGGCTCAGTGAAATGCAGGTCAGGAATAAAAACCGGTGACTGGTCCGTCGATGATTCCGATCCGGCCCGTGGCAGCCTTGTGCCCTTGCCCTATGCACTTGTCGATCCGCCGTCGTCGATCAGGAGGTTCATGCTCCGGCATCTCGCGGCCATCACCTTTCCACCCTGAGATTCCCGGCGCCGGGAGCGCCGGTGAGGGATCAAAAAAGTCTTCCCGCAGGAAGACCAGACATCACACACGTATATGCCCATCCTCCCGCTCGTTGAGCTTTGGCACTGCATAGCTTAGAGATCGGACTTTTTCTCAGCCACACTAGGTAGAACCTTAAGCCGGTAATACCTGTTGGCCCGCTGGCGTCTTTCGACGTTTCCGGGCAGTGGCGTCTGTCCATGCAGGAGCCTCACCTAACGAAGGAATGGCTTTATTCAGTTATCTCTTAAACAGGTGCAATTTACAGGCTACATTCCAGAAAGTACGCGGTAAAAAACCAGACCGACCATGAAGATCAAGTACATGCGCAGGGCCATCAAAGAGTATTTAACGCTTTTAGTCATTTTCATGGCACCAGCGGCATCCACATCTTTCTTCTCTTCCGGTTCATCAAACAAAGGATGGACCACCAGGAATTCTATTTCTGCCGCGTTGCAGGCAAAGCTCGTCATTTTAATTACCTCCATTCATTTTGTTTTCTGTTAATTACAACCGGTTCCGCGGGCACGGCAAATCACACTGCCGCATTTGATTTGCAGGCAGTGGACGGGCGCGCGCGGGCGATCGGAAATACAGAATGCTGAATGGACGGTTCATTGACGATGCAGGTCAGGAGTAAAAACCGGTGACTGGTCCATCGATGATTCTGATCCGGCCCGTGGCAGCCTTGTGCCCTTGCCCTATGCACTTGTCGATCCGCCGTCGTCGACCTGGAGGTTCGTAATCAGACATCTCGCGACCATCACCTTTCCACCCTGAGATTCCCGGCGCCGGGAGCGCCGGTGAGGGATCAAAAAAGTCTTCCCGCAGGAAGACCAGACATCACAAACGTATATGCCCATCCTCCCGCTCGTTGAGCTTTGGCACTGCACAGCTTAGAGATTAGACTTTTTCTCAGCCACACTAGGTAGAACCTTAAGCCGGTAATACCTGTTGGCCCATTGGCGTCTTTCGACGTTTCCGGGCAGTGGCGTCTGTCTATGCAGGAGCCTCACCTAACGAAGGAATGGCTTTATTCAGCTTTCCTAGTAATTATATAACCGGTCTGGAGAATATGCAAGAATATTTTTTATATAACCGGTCTGGAGAATATGCAAGAGTATTTTTTATTAAATTTGTCGTCCGGGACCGATCACCGCCCCGGACCAATAGTTTGTCAATACCCGGCCGGCATGCGGTTTTTGATCATCTATGCTCAATAAAAAGCCCTATTGAACCACACTGCCGGGATTGCCCGCCCGGTCCGGATTTCACCCGGCCCTGGCATTATGCGTTTTAGTGCCCTTATCCAGGTTTTCCAGCTCTGTCAAGAATATGGAGACACCCCGCCACCAGTTGGTATCCTGTGCATACCGGGAGCGGGGGTTGCGGGGCGAGTCAATCCAGTGCACCGGATTCATCCCCGCCGGACAGCCGTAACTGAGGTGCCTTACTGTTTGCGATGCAATCAGCGCCGCTTTGGCGAACCCGGGAGCAAACACCTGCCAGGAATAATAAACATTAAACGGATTCTTGATCATTTCCCGGGCGCCGGCCGCATCCACGGGAACAAAGGATTGCTCCTGCCCGGTAATCGCCAGCAGTAAGAGCGGGTTGACGTCAAACTGTCTGCCGGCGAAGTCCAGCGCTTTTAAATAGCCGGGCGCCGCTTCCATCGAATGCCTTGCGGCAAGCCAGGCCAGTACCGCGGCCGGGTTTTTGACCGGATGGTAGCAAATTTCCGCCGGGGTTACCGCCGGCACGTTTTTCAACTGCTTGTCGTCCAACAAATACGGCACGTCCACCGGGTGCGGATGGAATGAAAAGCTACTTGCGGAGGAATTGGCATTTGCCGGCTGCAGCGCAAGCAGCGCCATCTGGGATTGCAACATGGCCCGGGGGGACTCCCAACAAAAAAGCTGTTTTTGCAAAACAGCCAGCATGGTTTGCAAGCCGGTGACCTCTGGCTTCTGTTTGGGCGGATTAATCCATGTAAGCACAGGAATTGCTTCATCTAGCATGCTTCGTGGATCCATCATTTCTTGGAGGGTAGAGATGTTTTTTCTCAGTCCTCTGGCGGCGTAACTCAATGAGATGGAAATAAGCCTGCCTATGCCGGCCGGGGCGGCTTCGGAAAACAATAAAATCAGTGACAGCATCATGCCTCCAATGATTAACCGGCGGTAAAAGTTCCGCCCCGGACTATACTGGCGGTATAAAGGCATAAAATCACCTTCCCTACCTTCCAGTGTATGTCCGCAGGCGGTTGTTCATGAGACATCCTGGCCGCTTTCGTGATACTATTTCCCGTCCCTCACCCGTTCATGGTCCGGATCGCTTTCCTGGCCTGCCCGATGGTCAGGGGCAAGGCAGCTTTCTCCTGCATCCGGTCCCGCTGCAGCAATTCCACCAGGTGGGCGACCCGGGGCAGGCGGAGGTTGTTCCCGCGAATGGCGCCCACATCGGAAAACACTTCCGTGGTGGACCCGGTGAGAACAATCCGGCCCCGGTTCATCACATACACCCGGTCTGCCAGCAGCGGCACCACATCCACGTCGTGGGTGGCAAAAACCAGGGTGATATTCAGCTGCCGGTTGATTTCATTAAGCAATTCGATTAACTGCGCCACGCCCCGGGGATCCAGGGCGGCGGTCGGCTCATCCAGAACCAGCACTTCCGGTTTCATGGCCAGCACGCTGGCCAGGGCCACCCTTTTCTTTTCCCCGCCGCTGAGATTGTACGGGCTTTTATCCTCATATCCCGCCAGGCCGACCACCTGCAGCGCCCAGCGTACGGTTTCCCCGATCGATTCCCGGGGCAGGCCCAGATTGAGCAAACCGTAACTGATCTCCTGGCGTACCGAAGACGAAAACAGTTGGTCGTCAGGATCCTGGAACACCATGCCGACGATGCGTCTTACCGTTTTATAATTATTCTTTTCCACCGGCAGTTCCTTGACCAGCACCCGTCCCACTGAAGGCTGCAGCAGGCCGTTGAAAAGCTGAAAAAGGGTTGACTTGCCTGCCCCGTTGGCGCCCAGCACAGCCACCCGCTCCCCGGCAAACACGTTAAAGTCGATGTTTTCCAGGGCCGCCGTGCCATCCGGATAAGTAAAGCCCACCTTGTCCAACCGGATCAATTCCATAAACATACCTTCTTCATCAAAATTTCTCCTCTACCATACAGCGCTGCCGGGTACGCCCCGAAGCTGAATGGCAGCGGTAATGATTGCCATGATGCAAACCATAGTTATTTACATGCCGCTGCTGACAGTATCTTAGTTGTAGAAGAAAACTTTTTTCGCCGGACCGGAGCATGGAGCGACGAGGTACGGCCACCACCTTTTTCATTTTTAGGTTGCGTTAAAAAATCACGTTCGTTAATGAAAAAGAAAATCCCCCGCCAGCACCGCCAGTAAAACCAGTCCGCCCGCCGCTCCGCACGCCAGATCCCGGAACGGAATCTTCCCGGTGAAGTAAGGCGGTAAAATGGCATTTTCGTCATACCCCCGCGACAACATTGCTTTGTATATGCGCACGCTGCGGTCCAGTGCCTTGACCAGCACATTGCCGGCGATGGTTCCCACGTCCCGGGCCTGCCTGTACCAGGGCATCCCCTCGCCGCCCCGGCTCAACTGGGCGTGGCGCATGGTGACGGCCGTTTCTTCCAGCAATAAAATATAGCGGTAAATCATTTCGGCCAGATCAATCATTAATCCGGGTATTTTCAATATGCGCAGCGTGGCCAGAATTTCCGGCATGGGCGTGGTAAAAGAGAGCAGAGCGGCCAGAGAAACGGCGGCCATAATGCGCAGCATGATTAGAAATCCCATTGCCAGCCCTTCCCAGTAAACGGGCAGCGTCCAGAAATGCAAATTAACCTGACCGATTACCGTATGCCCCTGGGTGAAGAGCAGGTTCAGCAATACCAGCCAGGCCACTCCGAAGGGAATGGTCAACCGGCGCAAAAGTTTCGACCAGGGTAATCCCAGGCCGGCAAAAAGAAGCAGGGTGGCGAGCCAAATACCCGCCACCAGGTACCAGTGCCGCAACATCACCGCGATAAATACAGCCGCCAGCAACAGGCAGGTTTTCACCCGGCCGTCCAGACACTGAAAAAACGATTCCTTCCGGTCCGATTCACTTACTGTTGCCAATTCCATAGGCGCCCTCTGTTTTCTTTTCTTCCGTTTCATCTTTCAATTCAAAAAGCTTACGCCAGTTGTGCCCGACAATCAGTCCGGCAAAAAAATTGGCCACTGAAAAGGCGCCCACCTGGGCATCGCCCGGCAGATCGATGAACGGGTGGGACTGATGATGGACCACCTGCGAAGCCATGGCGTTAACCGTATCATCGGTGCCGCCACCTTCCATTTTGTGCATGTCCATGTACTTGGCCGCGCCGAAGATCAAAGCCAGTAAAACAAACATGGTGATTAACATATACCGGGTGAAAGGATCGAACCATTCCGTTTTTTGTTCTGCCATGTTTTCAACTCCCCCGTTTCACGATTTGCCGGCCGGCGCCACGCCCGGCAACAAATCCGGCCGACGGTTGACCATCACCTGCAGCACGGCGGCAGTGAAAACGGCTTCGGCAATGGCCAGCGGCAACTGGGTGGGGCCGTAGCCGAGGAAAAAGATCATCCATTGCTTAACCAGAGGAACATGACCGTGCAGGCTGAGGGCCAGCTCAAAGGCACTGGTCAGGTAGGTGGCCACATCGCCGACAAAACCGGCCACTCCGGCAGCCAGCCAGATCGGTCCCTTTACCGCCCGCAACGCCTTCCAGCAGAGGTAACCGGAAATGCCGCCGACAATACCCATGGAAAAATCATTGGCGCCGATGGTGGTGATCCCGCCGTGCCCCAGAAAGAGTGCCTGGAAAAACAGCACAATGGCGGAAATCACCGCCGTGGCAAAAGGACCGACAATAATGGCGGCAAGCGGTGTGCCGCAGGGGTGGGAACAGGAACCGGTCACCGGCACCGGTAAATGCATGGCCGAAATAACAAACACAGCCACCCCGACCATGGAAAGGAAAGGCTTGTAGGCCAGGTTCTCCCGTACCCGCCTTTTGATCTCCTTCAAACCAGGAATGATAAACAGTGCCGTAATGCCGTACCACATGCCCCAGGCCTTGGGCGGCAAAATTCCATCTTCAATATGCATAATTTACCTCCCCATGAACTGATTTTTGTCCCGCAACCGGTAAAATGCCCGGCCGGGAAAATTAAAAACCCTTCACAGCAACCTGCAAAGGGTTTTATCAGCCTGGAGAAAACAACAGCCATCCGGGCATAAAAACACCTCCCCTATCATCCGTAGGTTCCTGCGGTGCCGGAACGAGCAGGTCTCCTGGCTCAAGGTCATCACCGCCTCACGCCTTCCCGGGGCCGGCGCGCAGCATCGCGCGACGCCCAGTGACATCATGTGAAGCGGTTCCCCCTTACAGTGGCGGGACCGCGCCGGATTTACACCGGCTTCCCTTTTAAACACTTCCCCTCGGGAAAGTGTACTCATTCCGCTCATTTATTTGATTATCAACTATTTAAAATAATAACACGTTTTTTAGTGCCTGTCCAGTCATAAACTGCCATTAAGCGCCGGCGCACCAAAAAACCGTTGCTGCCTGAACTGCCGAAGAAATATCCACATTTCATGCGCTAAAAATTCCGGCTCCACACCCCACATCCGGCCCAACGCCATTACTTCGGCCGCGCGGCTGCTTTATCGCCCCGGCTTGTGCGAAATACATCCGGCGGTGACGGCCGGCTTAACGGCCGGGCTCTTCCTTCCGGGTTATTGCTGAGCCACCGTTTCCCCTTTCATCAGCTGATTCAACACCTGCTGCACCGTGCTGGTGGGAATGGCGAAGCCAATGCCCTGCGCCTGCTCCGCTACGGCGGTATTGATCCCGATTACCTGGCCGTCCATGTTGAGCAACGGGCCGCCGCTGTTGCCCGGGTTAATCGAAGCATCTGTTTGCAGCAGGTTCTTGTAATCACGGTTGCCGATGTTGATCGGACGGCCCTTGGCGCTGATCACGCCCACTGTCACGGTATGATCCAGCCCGTAGGGGTTGCCGATGGCCACTACCCAGTCCCCGGTCCGCATGTTGTCCGAATTGCCCAAAGTCAATGTGGGCAGCGGTTGGCCGGCGTTTACTTTCAACACGGCCAGATCCAGAGCGTAGTCCGCTCCCACCACTTTTGCCGGCAGCGGCTTGGGTTGCCCTTGAATGGTCACGGTAATCTTTTGCGCGCCGTTAATAACGTGATCGTTGGTCAAAATGTAACCGTCTTTGGAAATAATAAACCCCGACCCGATGCCGTGCTCCACCTGTGGCTGCACCTGGAACGGCAGGCCGCCGAAAAACTGCTGAAAAAACGGATCATTGAAGAACGGGTTGTTGTTAGCGCTGTTACTTACCAGCACTGTGTCAATCTTTACCACCGCCGGACCGGCCTGGCTGGCGATGTCCGCCACCGCATTGGTCCCGATCGGGGCGGCGTCGGCAATTTGAGGCGCCAGCGGATTCCGGCCGCCATTCAACCCCGGCCGGCCGGCCAGTGCCCAGCCGCCCGTGAACATTATGCCGGCCACAAAAGCGGCCAGAGCAGTAAACAGCAAAGAGCGCTTCCAGTTAAGCATTTTTACTCCTCCTGTCGTTTTAAATTTTAAATCCAGAATAAACCTCTTTTTTTACGAATTTAAGGCAGCCTTGTTAATTTTTTATTACAGCCGGCGGGAATCTACTTAACCTTAAAATATGCCGCCAGAATGTCCCGGGCCACCGGCGCCGCCGCCACCGCTCCTTCCCAGCCATGTTCCACGATTACCGACACAGCCACTTGCGGGTGGTTCGCCGGGGCATAGCAGACAAACAGGGCATTGTTATTATGACCGGCCACCTGGGCGGTACCGGTCTTGCCGGCCACCGGCACGGAGAACCCGGCAAAGGCGGCTGCTCCGGTGCCGTTTCCCCGGGTAACCAGGGACATACCCTTGCGAATCGTATCCATGGTTTGAGTGGATACCGGCAGGCGGCGAATTACCCGTGGTTGAAATGTTTTCACCGTCTGACCGTCCGGTGAAGTTATCTTTTGCACCAGATAGGGACGGTACAGCGTACCCCCGTTGGCGATGGTGGAGACATAGCCGGCCAGTTGCAAGGGAGTGTACATATTGTAGCCCTGACCGATGGACATGTTGATGGTGTCATAGCGGTGCCAGTTGATGTCCCAGCCGTGCCTGGCATAAATTTGTTCTTTCAGCTTGCCAACCGCGCTGTCGCGTTCCCTGGCCAATTCCGCTTTTTGTGCCTTGCCGGCCGTCTTGTTGATTAGCTGGTTGTATTTTTCTTCAACTGCTTTAATCCGGTTGTTGTTCACAGCGTCCAAAAAGCCTTCCACCATGTTCTTTTTATACTGTGGTGTGGGCAGTGTGCCGGCCATTTCTCCGGGCAGGTCGATGCCCGTTTTTTCTCCCAGGCCGTATTCCGCCGCCCAGTGGGCGATCGGCTGCCATCCAAGCATGGCGCCCACCTTCCAGAAGAAAGTGTCGCAGGAAACCTGGATGGCTTTCTCCACATTCAACCAGCCAAAACCGGGAGCATACCAGTTATGGAATATGTGGTTGCCAAGCTGGTAGTAACCCGGGTCAAAGAGTAACGTGCCCGGCGTAATCACTTTTGCTTCCAACGCCGCCGTAGCCACCACCATTTTAAAGGTCGAGCCGGGGGCAAAGGCGGCCAGCGCCCGGTTTAAAAAGGGGTGGGCCGGTCCGTTGAAGATTTGCTGTGCTTCCCGGGATGACAGGCCTTTGACGAAATCGCCCGGATTGAAGGTGGGTACGCTGGCCATGGCCAGAACCTGCCCCGTATGCACGTCTTCCACCACGGCCGCGCCGCCCATGGAATCGGTGCGTCCGCCGGCCCGGGCCTGCTGAACGGCGTTGATCAGGGATTGTTCCGCAGTTTGCTGGAGTTTTTTCGAGATGGTCAACTGCAGGTTGTCGCCGGGCACCGGCGGTTTCACGCCCTGATCGTGAATGGGCCGGCCCAGGGAGTCCACGGCGATTTCCCGCGCCCCGTCCTGCCCGCGCAGGTAGCTTTCATATTCGTTTTCCAGTCCGGTCTGTCCATAAAACGAGTTCATCTGGTAGCCGTCATCCTTGTGGGCGGCCAACTCCCGGGGGGTGATCTGCTGTACATAGCCCAGCGTCTGGGCCAGCAGGCCGCCGTAAGGGTAGTTGCGCTGCGGGACTGCATCCACGTATACTCCGGGCAGGCTCATCTTGTTTTCTTCCACCTTGGTCACGGTGGCCTGATCCGCATCCTGTACCAGGGGGATGGGCAGGTACAGCTGGCCGGCATCTTTATATTTTTGGATTGCATCCTGAATCTGAACCGTACTGATTCCCAGCAGGCTGCTGATGTACGCAATCTCCTTGTCTTTGTTCTGCATGTCGGTATAAAAAAGATCAATGTTGAAAGCTGCCTTGTTGCCCACCAGTTCAAGTCCGTTACGGTCGTAAATGCATCCGCGCGGCGCCAGGATGGGGATCATGCGCATGTAATTCTGCCTGGCCAGCGTGCGGTAGCGTCCGCTTTGCAAGAGCATCAGCTCCACCAGATGAAAACATAAAATAGCGAAAGCAACGACGATTATATACCAAAAGACATCCAGTCTTTTTTTCCATATACTGTTTTCGATCATCTTTCACCCCCGAAAACGATGTGGATCCCTTTTTTCATTTCCCGGCGCAATTGATGCCGGAATTTTTCCCGTGCCGGCAAAGACCCCGGTGGGGCAACCTTACCGGGCTTATCCGGTGACGGCAAAATTTTAACCGGCTCCGGAGAATTCCCCGGAAGCAGATTGCCTGGTGGCACCCCCTTCCCTTTTTGCCCGTTTCCGGACGACAGCATATTACCATTAGCAGCGAGTGGGGAGTTGTTTCCCGGTGCGGTTTTTGGCCCGGAAGCACTCCCCGGCGGGAACCGGCCGCCGCCCGTTCCGGCATTGTCCGCCGGCGGTGCATTATTCCCGGATGGCGCCGCCGGCACCGGGTAAATGTCCGGATAGAGGGAACGGAAATGAATCACCGTCTGTCCGGCCAAAGCGGCGGTGATTACCTGGCGGAAGATCCCGGCCGGATGCATCCCGCCGAACTGGCCGGGCATGTTCTGCGGCTGATCGCAGCCAATCCAGACCACCCCCGCCAATTGGGGTGTAAAGCCGCAAAACCACAAATCCCGGCCGTGTTCGGCCGTACCTGTCTTCCCGGCCACCGGCCGGCCATACACCTGGGCGCTGACGCTGGTGCCTTCCTGTACGCCCGTTTCCATCATGGAAGTAAGGGCGGCGGCCGTGTAAGGCTGCATGGCCTGGTCAATATCAATTTTTGACTTGTAGAGTACGGAACCGTCCGGTCCGGTAACTTCATTGATGACGTGGGGCTTAATGTACAAGCCGCTATTGGCCACAGCGCCGTATGCACCGGCCATCTCCAGCGGGGTCACCCCTTTGTACAATCCGCCCAAAGCCATGCTCAGACCTTCCTTGCCCGGATCCAGTGAAGTTATGCCCACCCCGCGGGCAAAGCGCACTGCTTCCGGAATACCCACCCGGGCAAGCAATCTCACCGCACACACATTTATTGACTGGGCCAACGCCGTGCGCAGGGTGACCGGTCCCAGGTAAACGTGGTCGTAGTTCTGCGGTGCATAACTGCCAAAACGCACCGGACTGTCGTTCACAATGGAATCCGGGGTCATCCCGTCATACTCGATGGCCGGCCCGTACGCGACAAACGGCTTGATCGCAGAACCGGGCTGCCGGTAGGACTGGACGGCACGGTTCAAACCACCCGGGGTATATTGCCGGCCGCCTGCCATGGCCTGGATGGCGCCGGTCCGCGGATCCAAAAAAACAGCCGCCCCTTCCGGCTGCAGAATACCGCCGGCGTCCCGTACCGAGGCCGGGAAATTGGCCGGATCGGCGAAAGCCGCCTGCAGCGCCTGCTGCGTCATTGGATCGAGTGTGGTGTACACCTTCAAGCCGCCCCGGTAAACGGTATCTTCCCCGAACCGCCGGACCAAACGGCTGGTTACATAGTCAATAAAGTAGGGATATGCTTTCCCGCTTTCAGGCGGCTGGTTTAACTGGATCTTTGCCGCCACCGCCTGCTGGTATTGTTGTTTGGTAATCAGTTTATAGGCCAGCATTTTGCCCAGAATCTCATCCCGCCGCTGTTTGGCCGCGGCGGGATGGCTGACCGGCGAGTAGGCCGACGGCGCCTGGGGCAGGCCGGCCAGCAGGGCCGCTTCGGGCAGGGTGAGTTGATTCACGTCCTTATTGAAATACGCCCTGGCGGCAGCCCCGATGCCGTAGACGCCGTCACCCAGATAGATCTTGTTCAGGTACATTTCCAGAATTTCGTCCTTGGAATAGCGGTGGGTCAGCTCAAAGCCGAGCATAATCTCCTGTACCTTCCTTTTGATGGTGCGGTCGGGAGTAAGAAAGACGTCCTTGGCCAATTGCTCGGTGATCGTGCTGGCCCCCTGGCTCGGGCTCAGCGTAATCAGATCGTGCCAGGCGGACCGGGCAATGGAACGCAGGTCGATGCCCCGGTTTTGATAAAAGCGAATGTCTTCAGCAGCCAAAAAAGTGTTCTTGACCACCGGCGACAACTGGGCATAACTGACCGGAATCACTTTTTTGTCGCCCAACCGGGCAACCAACCGCCCATTGGCGTCGTATACGGCAGTGGGCGTGAACGGGCGCAAGGCAGCCGTATTTATAACGGGCAGATCCCGCGCGCTGATATAGACAATCCAAATGCCGGTTAGCAAACATCCGGACACAGTCAATAAAAACAGCAGTTTGAACAATCCGGCCGGTTTCAATTTTCGTTTCCCGGACCTGATTTTCATCCGCTTCACCCCGCATAAAAAGAATTAGCACCGGGTGACTGAAAATAAACCGGATCGAATTCATGGGGAAAACGTTCAATACAAATCCCCGCCGGCAAACTTTCCGGCGGGGGTGAAAAGGAAGTGGGCGAAGCGGTTACCGGTGATTGCAGCAAAAAACCACTTTGACGTAACCGTGCGTGCCGGGACGGCCGGCGGGGAGCACGGTACCGGAAATTATATCCCGCTCCCGGTTGCCTTAATCTTAATGCGATATTGTTACAAAAGTATAGAAATACTATTACAATATTAAAACAGCGCCCCATATTTGTCGCTGCATGCAGGATATTGATTCAATTTGGCGAAGAGATCTTCCAGCTTAATTTAGATGGAGGGATATGCCAGCTATGCCAAGAAGATCTTTTGTTTACTGGCTGGCGGCAGCAATGTGCATCCTGCTGGTGCTTGGACAGCCGGCCGTGTCGCAGGCTGGTTTTTTGACCACCTTGCTGCAAAGGATTTCTTCAGCCAGAAAACAGTACCAGTCCGCTTCCCAACAAAAGGAACAAACAACGGCTACCATAAAGGCGCTGCAATCCAAATCAGCCGTTATCAGACAACAGCTGGCCCTGATCGATCACGACCTGGGCAATCAGGCGCGGGAGATATCCTCCGGAGAGGCAAAACTGGCTGGTCTCAAACAGGCGATCTTGAAAGAGCAGGCCGACATTCAGGCTACCAGCCGGCAAAGGCGGCAAAAACAACAGCTGCTCGATCAAATACTGGTCCGCACCTATCAAAACGGCCCGGCTTCATACTTGAATGTTTTGCTGGGCGCCCAAAATTTTTTTGATTTTCTCACCCGGTTTCAATATGTAAAGCAGATCCTGGCCTTTGACAACAATGTAGTTAAAAACCTTGCCCGCATTCAGGCCACCCTGACGGCGGAAAATCAGTCGCTGGTCAACGAACAAAGCATGGCTCAAAATGAATTGGCCGGTCTCAAACAGTTGCAAGCGGGGCAACTGGCCGAACAAAAGCAAAAGCGGCTGCTGCTGGCCTCCCTGCAGCAGCAGGAAAACCATGAAAAGAGCGAACTGGATGCGGAAACCCGGGCCATGCAGTACATGGCCGCTCAAATCATGGCCCTGCAGCAACAATACGGCGGCGGCGCCTCCGGCGCACCGGCGCCGTCCGGCGGTTGGGTGTGGCCGGTGCCTGCTTCGCATGTAATCTCTTCCGGATACGGCTGGCGTTCGATTATGGGCTTTCGCGAATTCCACGACGGCATTGATATTGCCGCTCCGGACGGCACACCGATCGTGGCGGCCAACAGCGGCGTCGTATTATTCGCCGGACCGGCGGAGGGATTCGGCCACTGGATTGTGATTGAACATTCGGCACACCTGTTTTCCGTATACGGACACATGTACGCCAACGAAATTCTGGTTCATCCGGGCGAACACGTTTCGGCCGGCCAGCAAATTGCCGCCGTAGGGGCGGATGGATTCGCCACCGGACCGCATTTGCACTTCAGTGTAATCACCGGCTTTGACTCTTCCGGACATATGATTTCGGTCAATCCGCTCAATTACGTGTGACCGGGAGCGAAAATTTTCCAGCGGGGGGCTCTTCCAGGTGTTGCGCGTCAACCCGGTACCCAAACGGCTTTGTCTTTTAACGCTGCTCGCGGTATTTCTTTTCTTGTTGTTAATTTTACGCCTTTTCTGGGTGCAAATCGTCTGGGGCGGCGAACTGCGTCGGGAGGCGGAACAAATTCAAACCCGGAGCGTGACATTGCAGCCGCAGCGGGGTAATATTTACGACCGCAATCATCAACTGCTGGTGACCAGCGTACCCTGTTATACAGTTTATGCCAACCCCGTCCTGATTAAAGATCCGGCGACTGTAGCCGGAAAAATCGCTCCGCTGTTGAAAATCAAAACCAGTGATTTAATCAAGGAACTTGGTGACAAAAAAAATTTTTGCTGGCTCAAGTATCATGTCGATTATAACACCGGCGAGGAAATACGCCGGATGCACCTGACGGGTATCGGACTGGTCGACTCCAGCCGGCGCGCCTATCCCCAGGGAGATCTGGCCGCCTCCCTGCTTGGTTTTACAGGCAACGACAACCAGGGGCTGGAAGGAGTGGAGAAAAGCTACAACCGTGAACTGGCGGGAACACCGGGGGAAATGACCTTTCAGATTGATGCCACGGGACAAGAACTTCTCCCGGACAGCAGGATCATCACTCCCGTCAGGCCGGGGGAACAACTGGTGCTGTCCCTGGATGAAACCATCCAGTTTTACGTGGAGCGGGAATTGCAAAAGATTGTTTCCGCCTATCAGCCCAAACAGGCGCTGATTCTGGTCATGAACCCCGATACGGGCGGTGTGCTGGCTATGGGCAGCACACCGGGATTCGATCCGGCCCGCTGGCAGGCTTATCCTTCCTCCGTCTGGGCGGAAAACCCGGCCACCTTTTTTACCTATGAACCGGGCTCTGTGTTCAAATTGTTTGTCACAGCGGCGGCACTGGGCGGCGGCGCGGTGCAACCCGGCGATTATTTTAACGATCCCGGTTATATTAAGATACAGGGGAGAACGATCAGAGACGCGGAGCGTAAAGACTTCGGGCCGGTCACCTTCGCCAAAGGGCTGGCCGATTCCTTGAACGTGGTGTTTTCCCAGGTGGCGCAACAGGTGGGTGCGCAAAACCTGTACAAATACATTCATGCCTTCGGCTTCGGCGCACCCACCGGCATTGATCTGCCCGGCGACGAACCGGGGGTGATCATCCCGGAAAAAAATGTCACTCCCCTGAACCTGGCCGAAATGTCCTTCGGCCAGTCCATCTCGGTAACGCCGGTCCAACTCCTGACAGCAGCCTGCGCCATCGCCAATGGCGGCAAACTGCTTAAACCGCACGTGGTCAGGGCGATCGAAGACGCTTCCGGAAAGATAATCCATACCATTCAGCCGCAGGTTGAGCGGCAGGTCATTTCTCCGGAGCTGGCCCGCGAAATAACCGGGTTGATGGAAAAGGTAGTGCAGAAGGGAACGGGGCAAAACGCGGCTGTAAACGGCTACAGTGTGGCCGGCAAAACCGGTACGGCTCAAATCCCCGGTCCCGGCGGCTACCTGCCGGGCAAATTCATCAGCTCATTTATCGGCTTCGCTCCGGCTGACAACCCCCGGGTGGCCGTTTTGGTGATGGTTGACGAGCCGCACAAACAATATTACGGCGGCACGGTGGCGGCCCCTGTTTTCAGCGACCTGGCGGGGAAAATACTGCGCTACTGGAATGTGCCGGTGGAACAACCGCCGCCTGGAAACGCCGCGGGCAATAACACTTCTTACGCCGCCTCCGCTACCACTATACCTGATGTGGTCGGTTTTCCCGTACCGGACGCCCGCTGGTGGCTGGGCGAACACGGGCTCCAGTGCTGGGCGCCGGGATCAACAGGCGTCGTCGCGGCACAGCAGCCCGGTTCCGGTTGCCGGCCCAAACCCGGCACGGTGGTGGATTTAAAAATCGCCCCCGCATCCCGGCGTTTAAAATTACCCGATCTTACCGGTCTAACAATAAAAAAAGCCGGCTCAATACTGGCCGGGCTGGGGCTGAAAATCAAGGCGACGGGCAGCGGTATAGCGGTAAAGCAAAGCCCCGCACCAGGCGCCGCGGCTTCCCGGGGCTCGACGGTTTCGGTTGACTTCAAGGCGCCGGCCTAGTCCCGGCCGGCATCCCCCTCCATCACCACCGGCAGGCTACGTACGGGTGATCGAATGCCCGCATTCCAGCCCCAAAGAAGCGCCTGGCTTATTTGCCCAAACCGGCCGCCGGGTACACCGCCGCCCTGTTTTACAAAGCCCCGCTGCCGTCTTCCCCTTTGACGGCGGGGCGCTTTCCCTGAGCATCCCGCCACGTACCCGGCCACCCCCGTTCTCCGCCAAACTTCAATCCGGTTCCGCCCGGCCGTACGCCACCCGTGTTCCGCCGGTCATTCCCCGCAAAACACCGGATCGTGGTGCATATGGCAAAAGGCTTGTTCTAAATTGAAAGGGAAATATATACACTCCTAGTACAAGCTGCTTTTAAATGCGCCGCTGCCGGAGCATAAGCATCCGGGCCCGGGAATCTTACCTTTTTATTGTTCGCGGGGTGAATCTGACATGCCGAAAAGAAGGAAATTAAAACCGGCCAAACTATTCCTGCTTTTCCTTGCGGTTATCCTGATCGTCTGCTTTTTAAGCGGTGCATGGCTCATGTATATCAGTCTGCGGGATCTGCCCGCCATCAATCCGGCCTCCCTGCGGCCGGTGGAACCGGTAACGGTTTACGACGCCAATGACAGATTGGTCGCCCAACTGGGGAACAAAAAGGTGATCCCGGTCAAACTTGACCAGATACCGCCAATGGTCAGGAACGCATTTTTGGCCGCCGAGGATATCCGCTTTTATCAGAACCGGGGCATCGACCTGCGCTCCCTGGCCCGGGCCGCCTGGCATGACCTGACCACCTTGAGCCTGAGCCAGGGGGCCAGCACGATCACCCAGCAACTGGCCAAGGACGCTTTTCTCACTCCCGAGCGTACAATAAAAAGAAAAATACAGGAAGTCCTGCTCGGCTTTGAGCTGAACCACCGCTATTCAAAAGATGAGATCCTGGAGATGTATCTGAACAAGATCTACCTGGGGGACGGCGCCTACGGCATCGGAGCGGCGGCCAAAACCTACTTCAATAAAGACGTCGGCCGCCTCACCCTGCCCGAAGCGGCCCTGCTGGCCGGCCTGCCCCAGGCGCCGTCGGCCTACTCGCCGGTCAATCATCCTGCCGCGGCCAAACAGCGGCGGAACGAGATTCTGGGCAAAATGCTGGCCTATAAACTGATTAACGCACAGCAGTACCGGCAAGCGGCGGCAGCTGAAACCGGCCTCAACCCGCCGCCGGAAACCGGCCGGGAATATCCCTGGTTTGTGGATTACGTAACCGGCCGCCTGGTTGCCCGGTTCGGCGAAGACAACGTTTACCGGGGCGGCTTGAAGGTGTACACCACACTCGATCCAATGACGCAGCAGGCGCTGCAGGCGGCTTTCGCCGATCCGGCCAATTTCCCGGCCTCGGTACGGGACGCCGGCGGCATTCTTCAACCGGAAGGGGCGGCTGTTTTTCTGGACCCACGGAGCGGCGCCGTCCGGGCCATGGTCGGCGGGCGGGAATACACCGGCCGCCAGGTGCTCAACCGGGCCTGTCAAACCTACCGGCAGCCCGGTTCCGCCATCAAACCGTTTGTCGCTTACGGGCCGGCCATTGAATACGAAGGTCTGACCCCGGATTCGATCGTAAATGACAGCCCGGTAAGCTTCGGCCGCTATGCACCGCGGGATGACGACAACAGGTATCTGGGACCGGTCACCCTGCGCACCGCCCTGTCCCTCTCCCGGAACGTGGTGGCGGTAAAGCTGCTTGACCGGGTGGGCATACCGCAGGCGGTGCAATTCGCCCGGCAGAGCGGCATCACCTCGCTGGACCCGGTCAAAGAAGGTTTGAGCATGGCCCTGGGCGGCCTGTACAAGGGGGTGTCGCTGCTGGAAATGGCCGGTGCCTACGGTGCGGTGGCCAACGGTGGAACATATGTAAAGCCGTTTGTGATCAGAAAAGTAACTGGACAGGACGGTTCCATGCTTTATCAGGCCAAACCGGAAACGCACCCGGCCATGAAACTCTATACGGCCGCCGCTCTCACCTCGATGCTGGAAACCGGTGTTCTGAACGGCACGGGTGTCAACGCCCGGGTCAACGGCCGGCCGGTGGCCGGTAAAACAGGCACCGCCGAACACGGCCGGGACTTATGGTTTTGCGGCTTTACCCCCCAACTGGCCGGCGTGGTCTGGATCGGCTGTGATCAACCGCAGGATATGAGCGATCAAAACGGCGGCATGCACCCGGCCGGTATTTTCCGCCAGGTGGTCTCCACCGCGCTGGCCGGACAGCCGGTGATCCACTTCCGCAGTCTTTACCCGGGCATTTATCCGGAACCGGTGACACCGCCGGCCAATACACCGCCGTTGAACAATCAGGGCGGCGGTAATAACTGGGCCGCCGGGATACAGCAACGGATCTATAACTTGTTTTCAAAGCTGAAAGGATTATTTTAATTCAAGCCCCCGCCTGAACAGCCGGTTCTTCCAGAACCGGTTTTTTTCCTGCGGCAATATCCGTCAACTGTCACGGCAGGAGTAAAAAAGAACAAAGCGAATATATAATAGCCGGCAATGAACCGGGAAAAATCACCCACTAAAAGAAGACCGTTTTTCCGGTCCTGCAAAGAGGTGAAATATTTGCGCCCCGGATTGCAACCGCATAAGCGCTGGTTGGCGGCAGGCTGTTGTTTCATGCTTATTGCCATTGCTGTCGCGCTGATCGTCATTTTTCACCATGGTCAGGAACCGCCGTTGATTCCGTTAAAAAAAAGCACCATTGCCGGACAATACGACCTGGTGGTGGCCGGCGGTGATCCGGAAGGTATTGCGGCGGCCGTTTCCGGCGCCCGCAACGGCCTGCACACCCTGCTGCTGGACAGCCGGCCCGCCCTGGGCGGTCTGATGACCGAAGGCTGGTTGAACGGCATTGACATGAATTACAACCCCCGCGGACAAATCCTGAACCAGGGCTTCTTTCTCGAGTTTTACCGGGCTATGGGCGGAGATTCTTTTGATGTGGATACGGCAATCAATTTTTTTAATGAAACGGTAAACAAGGAAAAGAACCTGGATGTACTGACCGAAGTAAAAAACATCACCCCGGAACTGAAAACGGAGGGAAATAAAACCCGGATCACAGCGGTTAATGTGACCCTGCCGGCGGGGAAAACGATTACCGTGAGTGCCCGGCGGTTCATCGACGCCACCCAGGATGCGGATCTGGCAGCCGCGGCAAAAGTGCCTTTCACTTTCGGCCAGAGCGACTGTGGCCACCCGCACCGCCTGATGGCCTCCACATTAATTTTCAAACTCAAGGGTATCAGCAACGCGGACTGGCTCCTTTTGCGCCTGGCGGCAAAATACCGGCAGGATCCCAACGACCCGACCGGTTCCAGCGCCGTAACGGTGTGGGGATTCAACCGCATCATGGAGCACTACCATTCCACCGACCCCACCGCTCTGGCCATGACCGGCCTGAACCTGGGCCGGCAAAAGGATGGCAGCGTGCTGGTCAACGCCCTGGAGCTCTACGGCGTAAACCCGCTGGCGGAGCAAAGCCGCGCGGCCGCGCGCCTGCTGGCCGTCCGGGAACTGCCGCGGATAATTGCCTATATGCGCCAAAACATTCCCGGACTGGGGCACACCCGGTTGGCGGGAACGGCGCCGGAACTGTACACCCGGGAGTCGAGGCACATAATCGGTCTTTACCGGCTGACAATCAACGACGTGCTCGACAACCGCGACTTCCCCGACCGCATTGCTTTCGGCTCTTATCCGGTGGACATTCAGCCGTCCGGACCGGCGGAACCCGGTAACATCATCGGCCGGCCGGTGCAGTACGCCATCCCCTTCCGCTGCCTGGTACCCCGTGGAGTGGACAACCTGCTGGTCACCGGACGGTCGGCCAGTTTCGATTCCCTGGCCGCGGGAAGCGCCCGGGTGATCCCGGTGGGCATGGCCGGCGGCCAGGCGGCCGGTGCGGCCGCCGCCTTGAGTATTGAAAAAAGGCTTGACTTCCCGGCCCTGAGCAAATCCCCCCGGCTGATCAAGGAGCTGCAACACAGGCTGAACAGTCAGGGCATGGACATTCATCCCTTTCATACCGCCCCGTCCCGCGAGCGGTATGCCGCCGGGCTTTGTTTTATGAGGCGCTGGGGGTTGGCCGCGGGAGGCTATGATAATAATTACCATCTGAATGAAGTCATGACTACGGGTCAGTTCATTTCCGACTTAAAAGAAGTGACTGCAGCCATGGCCTTGAAAATACCGGCATCCGCAGCATTGGCGCTATTACCGGAAAACACCGGCAAACCGTTGACCGCG
Organism: Desulfotomaculum copahuensis; assembly: GCF_001655685.1. Lineage (GTDB taxonomy): Bacteria > Bacillota > Desulfotomaculia > Desulfotomaculales > Desulfovirgulaceae > Desulfotomaculum_G > Desulfotomaculum_G copahuensis. The sequence continues at coordinate 22,598 of NZ_LYVF01000069.1, read as the reverse complement.
CCCCTGGCCGCGGCGCTCTTCTGCGCGCTCAGGGATTATAAACTGCCTCCGGAAACGGCTTTTCAATTCTTGTCGCGCCGCGGTTTTTGGGAGCCGGACCGCTTCCGGCCGGAAAAGGCGAGCAGCCCGCTCACCCGCGGCGAAGCCTATGCATTAATCGAACGGTTCGCTACTTTTCATTTGCAACCGGAGACACCGCCTCCGGCCCGGCATAAACCTCCCGGGAGGCTTCCGGTGCAGGAACCGCGGGTTGACCTGGCACGCCTGAAAAAACATGCCGCCGGCCCGCCGCACGGTCCCACCGCCCCCGTCCGCAAGCCGGCCGTTCTTCCCTCCCCCGGCACGGAACGGCGGGTATAGTCGCGTACATGCCGCCCGCTTAAATTCTTCCGGGGCGGTAAAACGCGCCGGGCACCGAAAGAGCGCCGGCGCTCAGGTTTGGGCCGGCTGGCGGACGGCAACCCGCAATGCCGCCGCCGTTGTTAGCGGCGTAAATTTAGCGGCGCACGCCAGATCTTCCCCGCCCCGGACTGATCCAGATCCCCCGCCTGGACCATCGACTGGAGCACCTGTCCCTGGCGCTCCCGGGCGGCCTGATAATTCTTCAAGGGGTCAAAATAACTGGGCGCCTGGGGCAGTCCGGCCAGCAGCGTGCACTGGGCGAAGCTGAGCGCGGACACCGGCCGGCCGAAATATGTCCGGGCGGCGGCGTCAGCCCCGTAAGCCCCGTGACCGAAATAAACGCTGTTCAAGTACATATTTAAAATATCCTGTTTGGAAAAATCCCTGGTGATCATCAGCGCCAGCACCATTTCCTTCAACTTGCGGGAAATGGTTTTTTCCGGCGTGAGCAGCTGATTCCGGGCCAGTTCCTGGGTGATGGTGCTTCCCCCCTCCTGGAAGCTGCCGCTGAGCAAATCCACCAGTACGGAACGGGCGATGCCTTCAAAGCTAACCCCCAGGTTGGTGTAAAAACTGCGATCTTCAGTGGCTATAACGGCCTTTTGCAGTGGGACGGGGATTTGTGCCGGCGGTACCCAGGTCCCGCCGCGATCCTCCACCCGTGACTTCACCAGAACGGGCAGCGAGCGCACCACCGGCTGTTCCCGTTCGATAAAAACGAGCATCAATAATATACAAGCGACAACAACCAGCAGTAAAGTCCGCTTCAAGATTTTGAACATATTGCCTCTCCCCCAAAAACCTTCACCAGCTATTTTATCCCGTCCCCGCTGTTTATGCAAATCCTGCCAGTGATTTTCAAGTAAATTGGTTGCGACACCTGAAATTAGCCACCAGCCTTTCTCCAGGCATAAAAACGTATTCTCCACGTCCTCACCAGCCTTGAAGCTGAACGACCGCCATCCCTTCTCAACAAAAAATCCCTTGCCGTTCGACCCGCGGCAAGGGTTTATCATATCCGCCCCTGAAAACTTTTTAATTTTAGTATGTATATCATCCGGGGAAAGACCGACCTTTGCGAAACTCTGCCGGTAATAGGGAGAACGGTGATAGGCCAGGTTGACGGTTTCCTTGAGCAGTTTGAGCTGGTATTCCCCGAGTACGGCCCGGGGCATGGTTTCCAGTTCCCCGTCCCAGTAAGGACGATAGCTGGCGGCAACTTCCTTGTTTACGGCCACTCAAAACAAACCCCCTTGTTTTTCCATAACTACCTGATCATAATTTTATCATCAGTTAAAAAATAATCCGAAGATAGTCCGCCCAGTGGTAGAAAAACCAGGGGCAGCCGTCTCCGGAAAATTGATCAATTTATCAATACCAAAAATATGCAAATAGCAACCCTTAAAAGGCGAATTCCAACTGAAAAAGTTTAGGAAGTGCATTCGGGCATCAGTGTCCCTGCAACAGTGGGTTATAGGCCCTACAGGCAAGTCAACTGCTTTAACAAACTGGTTGAGCGGTTGGAATTACCGTTTAAAGCGCTGCCTAATTTTTGCCGAAAGGATGATGGTTTTGAAACTGCCGACTTTTGCCACGGTCAAAACCCTCCAAACTGGCCACGGCATGGGCGGCTATTCCCTCCCCGGCGCCGGTGAAACCAAGGCCTTCAGTGGTGGTGGCCTTGACGTTGACCCGGCCGGGATCCAGGCCCAGCACGCGGGTCATATTTGTTTCCATTTCAGGTATGTAAGGGGCCAGTTTGGGTGCCTGGGCCACCACCACCGCGTCGATGTTGTGCACCTTAAACCCCCGCTCCGCCAGGATGTGTGCCGTCTTCTCCAGCAGCAGCAGGCTTGAGATGCCGGCATAACGGGGATCCGAGTCAGGAAAGTGGCGGCCGATGTCCCCCGCCCCGGCGGCGCCCAAAAGGGCGTCCATCACGGCGTGCACCAGCACATCGGCGTCGGAGTGGCCGGCCAGGCCGCGGAAATAAGGCACGTTAACGCCCCCCAGGATCAGGGGCCTCCCTTCTACCAGGCGATGCACGTCATAACCAAACCCGGTACGCAAGACATCCCCTCCCGTTAACCTCATAATTTACGCCCGGACGACCATGATTTTTTGAACGCTACGGCCGGTATTCAGCCTGGACGAGCGGGCGCTATTAAGCCGGTGTAAAAACCATTAACTGTACTGTCAGCACTAACGGGGCGCCGGGTTAAAACCCGCCGCCCCGCTCCGCCTCCCGGCCGGCCGCGGCCTGTCCGTGAAATAGCGCTTCGGCCACGGCCAGATCCCCGGGCGTGGTAATCTTGATGTTCCGGTAGGAGCCTTGCACCAGCCGCACCGGGCGCCCCAGCGCCTCCACCAGGGCGGCGTCGTCGGTGGCCGAAAAACCTTTTTCCCGCGCCTCCCGGTGTGCCTGCATCAAAAGTGCATAGGCAAAGCCTTGGGGAGTCTGGGTCAACCAGAGAGCTTCCCGGGGCGGTGTACGGACCACGAAACCGCGCTGATCAGCCTCTTTAACCGTATCCTTGACCGGCACGGCCAGAGTGGCCGCCCCCCACTGCCGGGCCTCATTCACCACCGCCTTTACATCCGCTGCCGCGACCAGGGGCCGCGCACCGTCATGCACCAGCACCACCGCGGTATCCGGGGGCACGGCCATAAGACCGCGCCACACCGACTCCTGTCGCTGCCCGCCGCCCGCCACGACGGCCGCTAGTTTGCCAAAACGCCACTCGCCCGGCACCAGCCGGCTGTAATCATCCTCCCGGCCCGCCGGCACCACCAGCACATAACCGGCCACCACCGCGGCCTCTTCAAAAACGCGCAGGGTATGCCAGAGCACCGGCCGGCCGGCCAGGGGCAGCAGCTGCTTATCCACCCCCGCCCCCATACGGGTGCTTCGGCCGGCCGCCACCACCACGGCATAAACATCAGCCAATCACATTCACCCCGTTGTACCGGGCATTGCCGGACTGACGCTCCGCTGTTTTAGGTTTGGCAAATATCATGCGCCCGGCGGCGGTCTGCAACACGCTGGTCACCAGCACGCTGACGGTCTGGCCCATGTAGCGCTTGCCGCCGTCCACCACAATCATGGTGCCGTCGTCCAAATAAGCCACGCCTTGTCCCATTTCCTTGCCGTCTTTGACCACCTGGACCGTCATTTCCTCCCCGGGCAGCACCACTGGTTTGATGGCGTTGGCCAGCTCATTGATGTTCAGCACCTTGACGCCGTGCAGTTCGGCCACCTTGTTCAGGTTGAAATCATTGGTCAATATCTTCGCCCCCAGACGCTGGGCCAGTTTGACCAGCTTGGAGTCCACTTCGGCGATGTCTTCCAGGCCGCGGACATTGTCCAGCACTTGTATCTTGACCGGCGATTCCTTGCGCATTTTATTCAATATGTCCAGGCCGCGCCGTCCGCGGTTGCGCTTTAATACATCGGGAGAGTCGGCGATGTGCCGCAGCTCTTCCAGCACAAAGTTCGGCGCCACCAGCACCCCCTCGATAAAGCCGCTTTCACACAAATCGGCGATGCGTCCGTCGATGATCACACTGGTGTCCAGCAGTTTCAGGTTGGTGTGGCGGGCCTCACCCCGGGCCGCTTTATCCTTGCCGAAACGGGGCCAATTGCTGAACAGGCCCAACAGCTCCTCCCGTTTTTTCACCGCGATGCTCATGCCCAGGTAGCCCAGCAATACGGTGCCCAAAATCCAGATCAACCGGCCCAGCGGCCCCAGGAAGTATAGAATTGAGCCCAATAAATTGGCAATTATAAGTCCAATGATCAGCCCCACCGAACCCATTACCAGATCCTGGGTGGGGGTCTTTTGCAGGTACATCTCCAGCAGGGCGATCAACCGCAGCGCGCCGCTGATAATCCAGGGAGCCAGCAAGAGCCCCAGGACCAGGCCCACCAGCGTACCCAAACCAAGCAGGCCGAATTTTAATTCGGGCAGGCCGGCCGGAAAGGGAATCACACCCAACCCCAGCACGTAAAGCCCGGCGTAAAACCCCGCTGCGGCAAAAATAACGAGCAAAACAAAAAAAATAATCCGCTTGACCATTTTCTCACCTCCTTACCTGATATTATTTACAGTACCAATTATATTATAGGCGCTAAAGTACAACCAGTTCAACAAAAAAATGGCGAATCTTACCTGCTGAAACAAAAAACACGTCAGATAAAACTGACGTGTCCTATCCAACGGCGCTGTCGACCAGGGATTGGGCTTTATCTTCCTCCAACTCGGTGGCCAGGGCCAGTTCACTGATCAGTATCTGACGCGCGTTATCCAGCATTTTTCTTTCCCCGGAGGAAAGGCTCTTTTCCTTGTCCCGCTTGATCAAGTTCCGGACCACCTCGGCCACTTCGTAGATATCACCGCTCCTTATTTTTTCCAGATTGGCCCGGTAGCGCCGGTTCCAATTGGTGGACATACTGGAGCTCTTCTGCTTTAAAATGCCCATTACCTTTTGCACGCCCGCCCCGTCAATCACCTCCCGCAGGCCGATTTCCTGGCAGTTGTCGATGGGGATCATCACTTTCATGTCGCCTACGGGAAGACGCAGGATGTAGTATTGTTTCTTTTCTCCCAGCACTTCTTTTTCCTCAATGGCCTCGATTACGCCCGCCCCGTGCATGGGGTACACGACTCGATCACCAATTTTAAACAACGCCGGACCCCCTTAAAAAATCTTCCTGCATAAATTATAGCACATCGGCGCTGCCCTGTCAAATAACATATTATTTTAGCATAGTGTCATTAGGCTGTCAACATCATTTTTTCAGATAATTGGCGGTTTGAAAAGAGTACCGGAAAAACCGGCGCGGTTGAACCGCGCCCTTTAGCCGTGCCTTTCCTGAACCAGCTGCTCCCGGTAGCGGGCCAGGCCTTCTTTGATGGAGCGGGCACGCACCTCGCCAATGCCTTCCACCTCGTCCAGCTCGTGAATACTGGCTTCCAGAATCCTTTTCAACGAACCGAACTCTTTGACCAGGTTTTCAATCACCGGCAGCGGCAAGCGGGGGATTTTATCCAGCACTCGGTACCCCCGTGGTGAAACACCCTGGTCCAGTACACTGGCGCTGCCGGGATAGCCGAGCGCACGGGCGATCAGGGAGAGGTCCAGCAGGTCCTCGGCCGGCCAGCTGCTGATCATGTTCAGCACGGCCTGCGGCGGTTTGTCCGTTGTCGTGACGTAATCACGGATCACCAGCAGTCCCTCGTGATCCACATTGGCCACCAGTTCCTCCATCTGCATGGTGATCAAACGCCCCTCCACACCCAGTTCACTGATATACTTCTCGATTTCCTCTACCACGCGCAGCACCATTTCCACCCGCTGAATGGCCCTGGTGACATCAAAAAGAGTTACCACCTCTTCAAATTCCAGCATGGAAAGGCCGGTCACCACCCGGTCCAGGGCCAAACGGTATTTCTCCAGGGTCTGGATGGCCTGGTTGGCCTTGGCCAGAATTACTCCGGCATCGCGCAGGACATACTTGATCGTGCCTTTATAAAGGGTGATCACACTGCGCCGCTGGGAGATGGAGATCACCAGGGCGCCGGTCTGCCTGGCCACCCGTTCGGCCGTCCGGTGCCGGATGCCCGTTTCGCTGGATGGAATGCTCAGGTTGGGAATGAGCTGAGTATTGGCGGCCAGTATGCGCCGGGCATCGGCACTTAATATGATCGCCCCGTCCATTTTGGCCAGTTCATAAAGGTTGGCCGGAGAAAACTCGGCGTTGACAGCAAACCCGCCCTCAGCCAGATCGGTTATCTCCGGGCTGTCGCCGATGACAATCAGACCGCCGGTTTTGGCCCGCAAAATGTTTTCCAGCCCCTCCCGCAAAGGGGTACCGGGGGCGACTGTACGCAACACTTTTAGCAATTTATCTTCCTCTTTCAAAAAATTCACCCCTCACCGGCTTAAAGCCAGTTCGACAGCCTGCGCCAGGGTCTCCACCCCGGCAATCTTCAGTGAGCCGCTGCCGTTTATCTGAACCAGGTTGCCCCGGGGTAAAATGCATTGTTTAAAACCCATCCGCGACGCTTCCTGCACCCGCCTGTCCACCCCGGATACCGGCCGGATTTCGCCGGTCAAGCCGATTTCGCCGGCCACCACCGTACCTTCGGCCACCGGCCGGTCGCGAAAACTGGAAGCGAGAGCCAGGGCAACCCCCAGATCCGCCGCCGGTTCGTCCAGACGCACCCCGCCCACTGCGCTGACATAGGCGTCGTGGCTGCCCAGATGCAGGCCGACCCGCTTTTCCAGCACGGCCATAATCAGGGCCACCCGGTTGTAATCCACCCCGGCGGCCATGCGCCTGGGCATGCCGAAACCGGTGGGCGACACCAGCGCCTGGATTTCCACCAGCAGGGGGCGGGTGCCCTCCAGGGCGCTCACCACCGCCGCCCCGGCCACCGGTGCGGTGCGCTGGTGCATGGTGAACAGGGCGGACGGATTGGGCACTTCCACCAGCCCGCAATGCTGCATTTCAAAGACGCCAATCTCGTTGGTGGAACCAAAGCGGTTTTTTACCGCGCGCAGGATGCGGTATGACTGATGCCTCTCCCCTTCAAAGTAAAGCACGGTATCCACCATGTGCTCCAGCACCCGCGGACCGGCCAGCTGACCTTCCTTGGTTACATGGCCGACCAGAAAAACGGCCGCTCCGCCTTCCTTGGCCAGACGCATCAACCGGGCGCCGCACTCCCGCACCTGGCCCACACTGCCGGGTGCCGAACCCAGATCCGCCCGGTGGATGGTTTGAATCGAATCCACCACCACCAGCGCCGGCCGCAGGGATTCCACACAGGCGGCGATACGCTCGACATCCGTTTCGGCCAGCAGGTAAAGCAGCGGGTTGCCCGCCCCCAACCGGCCGGCGCGCATACGCACCTGGGAGACCGACTCCTCTCCGGAAACATAAAGCACTGGTTTTTGCCCGGCGCTCATTAGATGCGCCATCTGCAAAAGCAGGGTCGACTTGCCGATACCGGGATCGCCCCCCAGCAGCACCAGGGAAGCCGGTACCACACCACCCCCGAGCACCCGGTCCAGTTCGGCCAGGCCGGTGGGGAAACGCTCCTCCCGGACGCCGGGCACGGCGGTAACCGGTTGGACCGGCGTCCCGCCGGACGCCGGCGCGGACTTCGGCGCCGGGGACAGCTTTTCTTCCACCAGGGAATTCCACGCCCCGCAGTCCGGGCAGCGACCCAGCCAGCGGGGGGACACATGTCCGCATTCCTGGCAGTAAAAGCGTGTTTTTACGGCCATACACCCGCTTCCCATTTATTTTTTCATAGTATAACATTTTTTAGTGAAAAGTTACAAGGGCTTCCTTATCCCAGTAAAATCAAGGCTTCCAGGGTTTCCTTCGCTCTTTTGATCTTGTTCTGATCTTATTGTTCAGCCTCTTTATCTGGGTTCATCCTTTCTATCCTCTCTAAAAATCCAACCGCTCCATCGCCTTGACCGCTTCCTGTTGGCTGTCCGGCAGTACATGGCTATACATATCTGTTGTTGCTAAAGTTGAATGGCCCAGCCTTTCACTTAAAACCTTCGGGTGAATTTTCTGGCGAAGCAGGAACGTGGCACTCAGCCACCGTAATCTTTTCCGGCTCCGTAGCAAAGCCAGTTTTTGCCTCCCTTTGCAAGTCCGCCAGCTTAAATTCCGCGTCCTCATAGCTGCCCTTGAATGTGACAGATTTTTGCTTTTTCGACCCCGGCAAGTAATACCGGATTAACCAGGTGTTCTCTCCACGGCTTGTTATGCTTCCTTTCATGATTTTCCTTCCAGGGCCGGGCGGGGATAGGAAAGTATTCTCCCCGCCCGGCTGATTTTCCTTTCTTAAAAATGCGAAATCCCGGCTATCGAATGCCGGGATGAAAAGCCTATCAATCCTTTTGGGCATACCCCGGTATTTCCAGCAGCTTCCCGGCGGGCACCCGCACCTGCCGGCCCAACCGGACGGAGATATAGTTTGTTCGTCTTGCAGATTAACTCGCAATAGACCCTATGCCGGCCCTATTTCCAACGTAAAAAGGCCGCCTGTCTTCGACATAATAAAGACCAGCCACCCATCAGGGCAACGGGCCTTTCCGCCTGCCAGGTTATTGCCGAAAAATTGCCGATAAATTGCCGGTATTTTTCCGAAAGTCCGTAAGGACGGCTCTTCCGGGATGGATCGTTATCATCGTTTTTTATTTCCCTTTATTTGCCTGAATGCCTGCTTCATTTCTGCCTTGCTTCCAAACATACGGTTGATTTTTTCATTCTCCCGTTGGCGAGCGTTCAGACCGTCATAGGACATCTCGCGTTGCAGCTTTTGATAGCTCTCAAAACGTTTTTCTGACAGTATTCCGTTTTTAATCGCCTGTCTTACAGCGCAACCGGGTTCATTGCTATGGGCGCAGTTCTTATATTTGCATCCCAAGGCGAGTTCATCTATATCCTCGAAGGTTTTCGAAAGGTCACCTGTGAAAATCTTAAGCTCGCGCATACCAGGAGTGTCAATTGCGATGCCCCCATTTGGAAGCAGAAGCAATTGACGATGGGTCGTAGCATGTCTGCCCTTGTCATCATCCCGGCGGATTTGCTTTGTCGCAAGAATATCCTGACCCATCAAACGATTAATAAGCGTTGACTTGCCAACACCTGACGAACCGATAAAAGCAATGGTTTTTCCAGGCTTGGTATAAGTCAGGATCACATCCAGACCATCAGAGTTTTCGGCGGAGCAGACCACTACATCAACGCCCATAGCCACAGATGTTACTTCGTTCAATTTTAGCCTTACATCCTCACACAAATCAGATTTTGTCAAAACAATTACTGGGGTTGCCATGCTCTCCCAAGCAATCGTCAGATATCTTTCCAATCGTCTGAGATTGAAATCGGCATTGAGCGACATACAAATAAAGATGGTATCAATATTTGCAGCAACAATCTGTTCCTCATTCGCCGTGCCTGCAGCTTTGCGAGTAAACCTACTTTTGCGGCCTAGTATGTGATGTATGACGGCATGCCCACTGTTTTCGTCCACTCTGTCGATCATCACCCAATCGCCAACAGCAGGAAAGCCGGCTTTGCCATCTGCATGATAGGCAAGTTTTCCTGAAACAACAGCGTTCAGCTCGCCGTATTCTGTGATTACTTTATATTGTTCACGGTGCTGCTCAGTAACGCGTGCTATAAACAAGTTCGTATATATTAACGATTCGTTTACGAAATAGTCGTCGAGTCCGTATTTATATAAATTTAAAGTCATTATTTCATCCTCCATTATGGTATCCCATGATTACCCAGCGAGAGAAAATAGTATGTAATGCCTTAAAATTTCGGTAAAATGCATGTTTTTTCCTGCTTTGGCAAAATGAAAAGTTTCATAAAGCCCAAGTACAAATCCCCTTAAGCCATCCAGCCCAGGGGATTTGTGACAAACTTCTACATAACATGAGCCCTTTAATGGGTATAACCAGTTTCCTCCGGCCGTTCGTCCGGACCGCCGGACGGGGGCGGGGAAACACCGGGGGTTTGCTGCATCTGATCAAGCCGCCCCGTCAAAGGCGCCGCGGCCGCCCCGTCGCCGGCCCGGTGCACGGTAATCCGGCCTTCGGCGGCGTCGATGACCACCCGGTCGCCCGGCTTGAAAGTGCCCTTGAGCATTTCCTCCGACAGGCGGTCCTCAATCTGGCGCTGAATGGCCCGGCGCAGGGGACGGGCGCCGTACTGCTCGTCGAAGCCTTCTTTGGCCAGCAGGTCCCGGGCCGCTTCAGTGACATCAATGATGACGTCGTTTTCCTGCATCCGGGCGGCCACGTCCTGCAGCATAAGACCGACAATCTCCCGGATATGCTCAGCCGTCAGGGAATGGAAGACGATAATTTCGTCCAGCCGGTTGAGGAACTCGGGGCGGAAGGTGCGCTTGAGCTCATCCGTCACCCGGTCCTTCATCTTTTCATAGCCGGCCTCCTGATCGCCGGCCGGCCGGAAGCCCAGGGTGCCTTCCCGGCGCAGCAGGTGCACGCCCACGTTGGAAGTCATGATGATCACCGTGTTGCGGAAGTCCACCGTGCGCCCCTTGCTGTCGGTCAAGCGGCCGTCCTCCAGCACCTGGAGTAAAATATTGAACACATCGGGGTGGGCTTTTTCGATTTCGTCCAGCAGCACCACCGTGTAGGGCTTGCGCCGCACCGCCTCGGTCAGCTGGCCGCCCTCCTCGTAGCCCACATAACCGGGCGGGGAACCAACCAGCCGGGAAACGGCAAAACGCTCCATATACTCGCTCATATCCAGCCGCACCAGGGCGTCTTCGTCGCCGAACAGCGCTTCGGCCAATGCCCGCGCCAGCTCGGTCTTGCCCACCCCGGTGGGACCGAGGAAGATAAAGGAACCTATCGGCCGCCTGGGGTCTTTCAACCCGGCCCGCGCCCGGCGCACCGCCCGGGCCACTGCCCGCACCGCCTCGTCCTGGCCGACCACCCGCCGGTGCAGGATTTCCTCCAGGCGCAGCAGGCGCTCCGACTCTTCCTCGGCCAGCCTTTTCACCGGGATACCCGTCCAGCTGCTCACAATCTGGGCGATATCCTCCCCGCCCACCACCAGTTCCTGGTTGCCCCGGGCCGACTGCCAGGCCTGACGGCGTGATTCCAGTTCCTTTTTCAATTGCTGCTCCTGATCACGCAGCTGGGCCGCCTTTTCAAATTCCTGGCCGTTTACGGCCGCCTCTTTTTCCTTCTGCAAGGCTTCAATCCGCTTCTCCAGATCCTTTAAATTGGGCGGTGCGGTGAATGCCTGCAGACGCACGCGGGAACCGGCTTCATCCATCAGGTCGATGGCCTTGTCGGGTAAAAAGCGGTCGGCGATGTAGCGCGCCGACAGCCGGGCCGCCGCTTCCAATGCCTCGTCGGTGATGCGCACCCGGTGATGCGCCTCGTATTTGTCCCGCAGGCCGCGCAGGATGGCGATAGTCTCCTCCACCGACGGCTCTTCGACGGTAATCGGCTGGAAGCGCCGCTCCAGCGCCGGGTCACGCTCAATGTGCTTGCGGTACTCGTCCAGGGTGGTGGCGCCGATGCACTGCAGTTCACCCCGCGCCAGCGCCGGCTTCAAGATATTGGCCGCGTCAATGGCCCCCTCGGCCGCGCCGGCGCCGATCAGGGTATGCAGTTCGTCGATAAAGACGATGATATTGCCGGCTTTGATGATTTCCCCGATTACCTTCTTAATCCGTTCCTCAAACTCGCCCCGGTACTTGGTGCCGGCCACCATGGAAGGCAGGTCCAGAGTGACCACCCTTTTTTTAAGCAGTATTTCCGGCACATTGCCGGTGACAATGCGCTGGGCCAGACCCTCGGCGATGGCTGTCTTGCCCACCCCGGGCTCGCCGATCAGCACCGGATTGTTCTTGGTGCGCCGGCTCAAGATCTGAATCACCCGCTCAATTTCCTTCTCCCGGCCCACCACCGGGTCCAGCTTATCCTCCCGGGCCAGTGCGGTCAGATCCCGGCCGAACTGATCCAAAGTAGCGGTATTGTTGGCGGGACGGGCGGTCCCGGGCTGTCCCTGCCCCTGCGGTGCCGCGCCGCCCAGCATCTGCATGATCACACCCCGCACCCGGTTCTGATCGGCGCCGGAAGCGGCCAGCACCTGGGCGGCCACCCCTTCGCCCTCCCGGATCAGACCGAGCAGCAGGTGCTCGGTGCCCACATAGCTGTGGCCCATCCGCCGTGCCTCGTCCATTGCCAGTTCAAGCACCCGCTTGGCCCGGGGGGTGAGGGCGATCTCCGCCGGCAGCGGACCGCCGGTCTTTTCCACCATCTGCTCAACCATGGCGCGCACTTTATCCGCTTCGACACCAAGCGCGGCCAGGCTTTTGGCGGCCACACCCTCTCCTTCCCCGATCAAGCCCAGCAACAGATGCTCGGTGCCCACATACGGGTAATTCAAACGCCTGGCCTCTTCCTGGGCCAGGAACAGTACTTTCTGCGCCCTTTGTGTAAAACGGGCAAACATAGAAAACACCCCTTCAATTTTTTCTTGGGAACTTTAAACCTGTAGCCCGCAGTGCAACCGGGCGGTTTTCCTCCACACAGACCTTCCGGGTGTTACCGTGCCGCCGGATGCGCCGCTACTGGACATACCGGACAACCGCCGGGACACGGACGGTTACGCCGGCTTCCCTCCGTGCCCCTTCCCTGCACAAATTGCTCCGGGAACACCGCCGTTATTCATCCCCGCCGGGGAACTAACATTGCTGCGCCGCCGCTATTTTCCGGCGAATCAGCTTGGCCCGGTAAACGTCCCGCTCCACCGGGCTCAATTCCCGTCCGGCGGCGTGCACCAGAAAAGCCGGCCTGGTGAGCACAATCAATTCGGTAATCAAACTGGCCGGAATGTTTTTAATCATCTCCAGATTGATGCCCAGCCGCAGGTCGGACAACAGGCGCATCGCTTCCTCGGAAGACATGATGCAGGCGTGTTTGAGCACCCCGTAGGCGCGGCCCACCCGGTCCGCCAGTTGTTCCTTCCGCTCCCGGCTCAATGCCTCCCGGGCCGCCCTTTCCTGGCCCAGCAACTGCCGGGTGACGGAAATCAGTCCGGCGACGATGTCCTCTTCAGCCTGCCCCAGGGTGATCTGGTTGGAAATCTGGAACAGGTTGCCCGCGGCCTCGGTACCCTCACCGTAAAGGCCGCGTACCGTCAGCCCCAGCTTGGAGATGGCGGCGAGCACACCGCGGATCTGATTGACCAGTACCAGGCCGGGCAGATGCAGCATTACCGAGGCGCGCATGCCCGTGCCCACATTGGTCGGACAGGCCGTGAGGTAGCCCAGCTTCTCGTCAAAGGCGTAATCAAGCGTGGCCTCCAGTCCGTCGTCCAAAGCGTTTACCAGCTGCCAGGCCTCGTTCAGCTGCAGTCCGGGCAGCAGGCATTGCAGGCGCAGGTGATCTTCCTCGTTAATCATCACGCTCAGTACTTCATCTTCCCGCAGGACCACCGCCTTGCGCTCAAAATCCTCCAGCAGGTCCGGACTGATCAGATGTTTTTCCACCAGTATCTGCCTGTCCACCGGAGTCAATTCATTCATCCGGATGACGGTCAGTTCGCCCGCCTTTTCCCGCACAGCCGCGCTATCAGCCGCCGCACGCACGGCATCAATCACCTGACCGGCCTGCTGCGGCGACAGCAGGTGGGGAAACGGCAACTGGGCCAGATTGCGGGCCACCCGCACCCGGCTGCTGATCACAATATCAGCTTCGGGACCGCTGCCGTCCATCCAGTGGCTGTGCGCGTTATTCAGAGTTTCTTTCAGAGGCATGGGCCTGGTCCTCCTGTTGCAATTCTTTTTCCAGTTCCCGGATGGAGTCCCGCAGTTGGGCCGCCCGTTCAAACTCTTCCCGGTTAATCGCTTCTTTCATTTCCAGCTTCAGTCTTTCAATACGGTTGACCACCTTGACCCGGCCGCCGGTGCGCTCGGGCACCTTGCCGGCGTGGCAGGTGGTGCCGTGGATGCGCCGGAAAACCGGTTCCAGCCGCTCACCAAAATATTTATAGCATTCCCCGCAGCCCAGCAGGCCCTGGCGGGCGAACTGCGCCTCGGTCAAACCGCAGGCCTCGCAACGGGCGCCGGCGGCGGGCGGTTCCGCCGGCCCGGACGCCGGTGGGTTGAATTCGTTATGCAATAAGCCGGCCAGGAAATTATGGAGATCAATCTGGGGCAAAAAACCGAAACTCTCGGCCTGAATTTCCCGGGCACACTGTTCGCAAAGGCGCATGGTGCGTTTTTGCCCGTTGGTGATTTCAGTTAAAAAGATCACTGCCGGGCGCTGGTGGCAACGTTCGCATTCCATCAATTTTCACCGACCTTTTCAAGCGTCTGAATAAATTATTCCACCGGATGGGACATTCCAGCCGGGTGGTTCATAAAACACCGTTTGATTTCCCGTTTATCCGCAACAAACTGATCAGCATGCTTTTCAGAATGAGCGCACGCAGCTGATCCCTGGCCGGCAGCCCCACGCGCAGCGCCTCCCGGCTGACCGCCGCGAGCATCAACCGGGCCTCCCGGTTGGTAATCAACTCCTCGTCCAACAAACGGCGGATTAAATCTTCCGCCCTTTGCTGCGAGACCGCCCCGCCCGCCAGGTCGCAGAGTTGGGCAACCAGATCCAGCCGGCGGTCCAGATTCAAACGCATAATGCGCACATATCCACCGCCGCCGCGCCGGCTCTCGATCAGAAATCCCCGTTCCAGGGTGAAACGGGTGGCCAATACGTAATTGATCTGGGAAGGCACACAGTTGAACCGGCCGGCCAGTTCGTTGCGCTGAATCTCAATAAACCCTTCCGCGCTGGCGGCCAGCAAAGCCTTCAAATGCTGTTCGATCAGGTCCGAAATATTATGCATGGTCCGTGGCCCTCACCTCTTTGCCTGACCTTGACTGACCTTAACTATATTTTTTACATATTTTGCTGTAATTATGCAAATCCGGTATAAGCCCAAAATGGGAAGGATTTTATATTACACCGGGTAATACTCGATAACGCGTCTTATTACTCACCATTTCTACAAAAGGCTGATAATACGCCTCCGGAACAAGCCCGGAAGCTTGTCCGCGAAAAATAAAATCAGGGGACGCCGCCCGGAAAGGACCGCCCCCATTCAAGCCGGCTGCGTTTTAAACCGGGCCGCCAGTTTCTCCAACTCCCGGCTCATGCTGAACATTTCCTGGGCTGAAGCGCTGATCTGCTGCACAAAACTGTTCACCTGCTCCGTGGACTGCGCCAGTTCCTGCGCCCCCCGGGATGATTGCTCGGCCCCCCGGGCAATTTGCTCCACAACTTCACCGTTGCTGCGGATCTCCTGCATGATGCGCGACAGGGACCGGCCCGCCACGTCGGCCACCTCGACCCCGTCGTGCACTTCCCGGGCACCCTCATCCATGACGGACACCGCGTTCCCGGTCTCCGTCTGAATCTCTCCAATCAGCACGGCAATTTCACCGCTCGCGCGGGCCGATTGTTCCGCCAATTTGCGCACCTCCTCGGCCACCACGGCAAAACCGCGGCCCTGCTCCCCGGCCCGGGCGGCCTCGATGGCCGCATTCAGGGCCAGCAAATTGGTTTGCCCGGCAATGCCTCCGATCACATCCACAATATGGCCGATTTTTTCCGAACGCTCACCCAGCCGTTTTACAGAAGCAGCGCTGTTGTCCACTTTCGAACGGATGTTGTGCATTTTGGCCACCACCTGCTGCACGGCATCGTTGCCCGCCGCGGCCGCGCTTTCCACCTGCCGGGCCATTTCCACCGCATTGCCGGCGCTGGCGGCTTCCTCCTCGGCCACCGCCGCCACCTGGGCCGTGGCAGTGGCGATGGACTCCACACTGGCCGTAACCTCCTGGCTGGCAGCGGACAGCTCCCGGCTATGCCCGGCCAAAAGAACGCTCTTGTCCCGGATTTCCGTCGCCATGGCATGCAGGCTTTCCACCATCCGGTTAAATGCCCAGGCCAGTTGACCCAGTTCATCGCGCCCACATTCCTGCACATTGCCGCTTAGATCCCCTTCCGCAATACGCGCCGCCTCCCCGGCCAGACGGCGGCACCGCCCGGCCAGCCGGCCGGCGAAGAGCAGGCTGAACAATAGACCGGTAATCAGAATTAATCCGGTTAAGGAAAGCAGGACAACCTGCGCCGTACGCACCTCCTGCCCGCCGCCCTGGTTGATTTGGGACATCTCGGCCTCCCTTTTCACGGCGTAATCATTCGTCATTTTATATATGCCGTCAAAAGCCGGGGCCATCCGTCCGGCCGCATTTGCCGCCGTCCCCTGCGCCGCGGCCACGGCCGGGAAAAACTGTTGCAGGACAATATTGTTGTAGCGGTCTTCCAATTCCATCAGCCGGGCGGCGTAATCCCGGTTCTCCTTGCGCCGGGCCTGCTGGTACAACTCCTGTTCCAACTGCTTGTTCCGCCGGGCATATTCTTTGAAATCCTGTACGTAACCGGCCTGCCGGTAAAGATAATACCCGCGCGCGCAGGCCTCTTTCATAACCAGGTTGTAGCGCATTTCTTCGGCCGCCCGGACCCTCTGCACCTGAATGGCCATTTCCGCGGCGTAATCGTTGAGCTGGTAAATTTTGAAGAGGGCGACCGCAGCCAGTAAAACGGAAAGCAACAATACCGCCGCGAATCCCAACAACATCTTGACGCGGATATTCAACACCTTCACCCCGTTTCAAAATACCGTTTCCGTCATTGCACCGGTTATGTAATTGCCGCTCAAACTCCGTAATGCCCGCCGGCAGGTTATTGCCGCGCCTGATTCGGGAAATAAATCACCCCCTAATGAGTCCTATTTCACATGATACTCTATCAATTATTTGGAGAAAAATCAATATCCAATTACCGCCTGGACTCTTCAATTTTTTCTTTGTGAAAAAAATTCCGGTCTTGACAAAAGTAAAATCATCCCTTAAAATGTGAATGAGATAACAATCCCAAGGACATCGCCCCTGCGGGGGTTGACCCGGCAAGCATGGCAGCAGCGCCCGGAACGGCAATTTAACCGGCCCCTGTACCGCTCCCCGCCAACGGGGACAATTAAAATGTGAAAGGAGTGATTACCGGCCGCGGGGCCGCCGGTTCCCGCCCGGAACCGGCTAATGGCCGGAAACGAAATGATGACAGTGGGAGAAATGATGGAGCCGTATGACGGCAATGCAAGTGATTTTGTTCACCAGCAGGATGTACACCATGCCCTGATCACGGAACGCGTTTTTTACCCCGGTATGTATGCCTGCACCAGGGAAGTGACCAGATATGTAATGCTCGGCGTGAATGCCGGCGATACTGTCGACAAAGCACTGCAAATCATGCTTCAGGAGAGGGTCGACTCCCTGCCGGTACTTGATGAAGGCAAGATAGTCGGCATCGTCAGGGCCGGGGACCTGTTCGTATCCTGCTTCCAGAACACTGAAGGCAATCAGGCGATCAAATGTTTTGCATAAACCTCTCCCTTCCCAAACTTTATTGCCAAAGCCCGTTTCTTCAATGAAGAATTCATGCAGAAACGGGCACTTTTTTGTTTGTGCCCGGCTCGTCTGCCGGTCCACCGGCCGGGGTCCGGGCGGTTTGCCCGGCACCCTGCTTTTCGGTTTGCCCGGCACCCTGCTTTTTTAGAAAGTCAGCAGGCTGCGCACCTTTTTGATAAAGTGATGGATTTCAATGGGCTTTGTCACATAGCCGTCACAGCCGGCATCCAGCGCCTTTTCCGCATCACCTTTCATCGCATAGGCCGTCACAGCCAAAACCGGAATGCCGGCGGTGGCGGGATCCGCTTTTAAAATGCGGGTGGCCTCCAGGCCATCCATACCCGGCAACTGGATATCCATTAAAATCAGATCGGGTTTTTCCCGGCGGGCGATCTCCAGGCCGGTGGAAGCATCCTGCGCCTCCAGGGTGGTATATCCGCCGGCCTGCAGCAGATCACGCACCAGCTTGGTATTTATCGGGTTGTCCTCAATGATCAGGATGGTCACAGGCGTTCGTCCCCTTTCTCATGGTCATTTTTCTGACCTGTTCCAGGCGTTTTAAAAACTGCCCTTTGGACAACTCACCCTTGCGGGCGATAGTGATCACCCGGCGGTTCAGCCTGTCCTTTTCGGCCGCCGTCAGATCTTTGGCCGTCAGGATAAAAACACGGGTTTTTGCCGCTTCCGGATGCGTGGAAAGCTCCTCCAAAACGTCAAAGCCGGTCATTTCGGGCATTACCAGATCCAGGATCATCACATCCGGCGCCTGCCGCAAAACCAAATCAACCGCCTGCCGCCCGCCGCCGGCCCGAAATACCCTGTAACCGGACGATTCCAGCACTGCGGCCAGATACTCCACGATTTTCGGATCGTCATCAACCACCAGCACGCTGGGATTTCCTTCCGGCAAGCCCTTGAGGGAACGCAGCCTGGCCAGCAGCAGATCCTTATCCACCGGTTTGACAAAGTAATCCAGCGCGCCCAGGCTTATGCCGCGCCCGGCTTCGTTCAAGGCGGAAACAATGACCACCGGTATATCCCTGGTCCCGGGCGCACTTTTCAGTTCCGCCAGAACCTCCCAGCCATCCCGGTCCGGCAGGATGATATCCAGAATGATCACCCAGGGGTGCAGACGATCCGCTTTTTCGAGAGCCTCCTCCCCCGTGCCCGCCGTTTCCACCCGGTAGCCTTCCTCGCCGAGATAGGCTTCCAGCAGCCTGCAGGCCGACGGGTCGTCCTCCACCAGCAGCACCGGTTCTTCCGCTTCAACAGCCGCCGCCGCCTGGTCGGCAGCACCGGTCCGGCCAGCGGGCGCGGCATGCTCCGCCGCCAGCCTCAAGGTGAAACTGAAAGTGGCGCCGCAGCCGGGCCGGCTGTCCACCCAGATCCGTCCGCCGTGCATTTCTACCAGTTTTTTGGAAATAGCCAGTCCCAAACCGGTTCCTTTGACCGGAGTATTGGGCCGGTACTCACCCTGCTTGAATTCATCAAAAATCACCTGGTGCATTTCAGGCGCAATGCCGATTCCCTGATCGGTCACACTCAGCGTCAATTCCTTTCCATCCCCGGCCGCGGTGGCGTTAATCCGGCCCTGGGGAGGGGAAAATTTAACGGCATTGGACAACAGGTTGACAAAAATTTGTTTCAACTTTTCACTGTCTGCCATTACCTTGTATTGACCGGAAGAAAACTGGAGATCAATCTGCAGCTTTTTCCGCACCGCCTCCGGCCAGGTCAAAATAAGCGCTTCATGCATAACTTCCATCGGATCCACCGGCCGCAAAGCCAGTTCCACCCGCCCGGCCTCAATTTTGGACAGATCCAGGATATCATTAATCAATGAAAGCAAGTGGCGTCCGCTGGATAAAATGTCTTTCAGGTATTCCTTTTGTTTGGCGTTTAGTTCGCCAAACAAACCTTCCAGTAAAATTTCCGAAAAGCCAATTACAGCATTCAGCGGTGTACGCAACTCATGCGACATGCGGGCCAGAAAAGCGGATTTCATCCGGGTGGCCTGCTCCAGCTGCTGATTTTTTTCAGCCAACTCCCGGCCCTGCGTCTGCAGTTCCTCGGCCTGCGCCTGCAGTTCCTCGGCCTGCGCCTGCAACTCCTCGTTCTGTGCAGACAACTCTTCGGACATGTTTTGCACCCGCTCGAACATCAGGGCATTGTTTACGGCCACTGCCAGCAGGGTGGCCATCGATTGCAGCTGTTCCAGACAATCCGCCGCCGGCTGCTGCACACCGCCCAGCACGAGCAAACCAAGCACCCGCTCCCCGAAAACAAGGGGCAAATGATAAATATACGACGGCAATAATTCGCCGCTGATTGTCCGCACCGTATATTTCGTATCAGCTGGCACATCATCCAGCACCACCGGCCGGCGGGAGGAGAGCGCCTGGCCGCCCGGTCCCTCGCCGGCCGGCAATTCATCCGCCAGCAACAGCCGGCTGGAAGGGGAATAGACAGCCATAAGCTTTAAAGTTTTTGTTTCCTCCTTTTGGAGGTAAACCGCCCCCACAGCAAAGCCGTGGCTGCGGGCAATGGATTCCAGAGCAGTATACAGCAGCGGCCCGGTCTGAATGGTGGAAACAAGCACCTCCAGCAGCTGTTGCAGCCGCTCCTGCGCACCGAACTGCGCCTGCAGGCCGGCGGCCATATCATTAAAAGTCCGGCCCAATACACCGATTTCATCCTTATGCAGAGCCACATCAATCCGCCGGCTGAAATCACCCCGGCTCAGGGCGGCGGCGGCCCCGGTAAGAGTCTGCAAGGGCGCCACGGCCCGGCCGATAATAAAGGTGACCAGCAGCACCAGCAGGAGCAATCCGGTCAAACCGGGCAGGGTAATCAGCATGGTGGAGCGCCATACCGGCAACATTATCTCATTCATGTCCTGTTTGACCACCAGGCCCCAACCGGCAAAGGGGATGCTGCGGTAGGCGGCCATCACCGGACGGTTGTCATAGTCGGTGGTTTCCTTGACCCCTTCCTCTCCTTTTGCAGCCAATATCGCCGGTTCGGAGGAGGAACGGAAAGACAGACTGGAGCCGGGCTTGTTGCGCAGTTCATTAATTACTGTGCGGTCGCGCTTCAAAAGCACCACCTCGCCGGTTTTCCCCAAACGGGCCTGCCCGCGGGCGATGGAATCCAGAAACTCACTGGTTTTCACCCGGAAAACCAGCACGGCCAGGCGTTTTCCGTCCGGATCACTGACGGCGGCCGAATAGGCCACACAGGGCACTTTGGTCGAATAAGCGAAATAAGCATCCTGAAAATATACACCGCCGTGCTCCAGGGGCTGTTTAAGCAGGTTGTCCACCGGCCTGGTCAGGCCCACACGGGCCTGGTTGGTGGAAAACAAGATCCGTCCGGCCGGATCCAGACAGTAAATTTCGTCGTAAACAGGTATTTCCTGCAGCATCACCTGCAAAAACCTGGTTACCGTATCCCGCGCCGGTGCCGCTTCCGGCCCGTTCTTCAATATTTCCACTGTGCTCTGCCGGATCAAAGGATTGTCCGCGGTCAATGCCGCCTCGTTTTGCCGCCGGGCAAGCCACTGCTGAATGTCATTTTCATAAGAATCAGCCACCAGGGAAAGGGTTTGGGCGGCGACGGCCTTACCGTTTTCCATCTGATAAATAAAATTGATCACCAAGATGATCACAATCATGCCGGTCAAAACAGGTAAAACCCCCGTCAGCAGGCGGTTGCGCAAACCATGCGCCGGCAGGGGATACTCATTGGCAACCTCTTTCAAAGGCATAGACTCTCCCTCTTGAAATATATTTTTGTTCCCCGGTATGCTTCCGGCATGGCGGTGGAAAGTTCACGCGGCAGCGATTCCGCCTTCCCCAACACCAGACAGCCGCCCGTATTCAGCATGCCGGCCAGCCGTTTCAAAACCCGGGATTGCCGGTCACGGTTGTAATAAATAAGCACATTGCGGCAGAAAATAATATCATATGATGCGAAAAGACCTTCCGAAGGACCGCCACTGTTCATCCCGGTCAGATTGTGCCGCCCGAAAGTAACCATCCGCCTGATCTCGGGGACGACCCGGTAATAATCACCTTCCTTGACAAAATAACGTTTTAAAAAGCCCTCTTCCGTACCGGCCAGTTCCCCGGCCGGATAGCGACCTTCCCGGGCCGCCTGCAGTGACCGGGCGTCGACATCTGTACCCACTATATGCAGCGTTAAAAATGGCGCTTCTTTTGCGGCCAGATCATGCAACAGCATCGCCGCCGTATAGGCCTCCTGCCCCCGGGCGCAGCCGGCCGACCAGACGCTGACGAATGATTTCCCCTGCTTTGTTCTGGCCGACAGCAGATCAGGGAAAGTTTTATTTTTCAGGATTTCATAGACCGGGGGATCACGGAAGAAACCACTTACCTTGATGGTCAACGCATCAATAAAATCCTCGCATTCGCCGGGGTGCTCCTGCAGATAATCAATGTACTGCCCGCAGCTGACACATCCGGTGGCGGCCATCCGCACGGTCAAACGCCGCTCCAGCGTTTCCTTCCGGTAACCGCGCAGGTCCACACCACAATTAACATAGAGATACTCCAATATCCGGGAGGACTGATCGCTCAATGTGAATGCCCCCAAGCAACATGTGAAAAGCTGCACTTTCTATTTTCGATAATTATTCGATTTTACCTGCATAAAGTATAAAAAATGAACAAAAAAACCACACCCGCAAAAAATAACAGGCGTGGCTTTTCCTGGCTCCCCGAGCAGGATTCGAACCTGCAACCTACCGGTTAACAGCCGGTTGCTCTACCGTTGAGCTATCGAGGAACGGTATTTTGTCACCGTCAAGTATTTTACTATAATCACCCGGTTTCGTCAAGGCCCTTCTGCACAATTCCGGCGCCGGTGCACCGCCAAACCGCCTGGACCAGCCCGTTAAAGGGACCGGCCGGTAAGAGTTACCTTCAAGCCGCCTTGCCTTTGACGCCTTATATAACGTTATATTATGCGTCCATGACACATTTTACCCGCTTCAGGCAATTTCCCGCCGCCACCGGTTTTTTACTCCCCAAAGGACCGCCCCTTCCCGTTTTTTCCGGCTCCAACGGGCCGGGCGAACATAAAAAGCCTCCGGAGTACTCCTGAGGCTTTGAAAAAATATTG